>NZ_CP023202.1:1265000-1897500 GCF_000220705.2 Streptomyces xinghaiensis S187
CCGGCACCCACTTCGTGCGCGGCTACGCCGGGCTCAACGACGTCACGTGGAGCGGGCAGGCCGACACCTACGGCACCAGCCGCCGGCTGGCGTTCCTGGAGGGCCTGGAGCGGTACGCCGGAACGCACCGGCGGCGCGGCACCTCGCCCGTCACCGCCTCGTACCACCGGCTCCTCGCGCGCGGGGAGCCGGTCCTGGACCCGGCCGCGTGCGGCTTCTACGCGCCGGAGACCTACGAACGGGACCATCTCGTTAGCCCGTTCGACCCCGACCGGGACATCCCCTGGGTGTGGGGCCACTCGCTCCGCGACGACCGGCCCGTCCTCGTACCGGCCCGGCTCGCGCACTACAGCGCGGGCGTGGACGCCGACAACTTTGTGTTCGAGTGCTCCAACGGCTGTGCCACCGGCGGCACTCCGGAGGAGGCGATCCTCTTCGGGCTGCTGGAGCTCGTCGAGCGGGACGCCTTCCTGCTCGCCTGGTACGGGCGGGCCCGGCTGACCGAGATCGACCTCGGCTCCTGCCGGGGCGGCGCCACCCGCACCCTGCTCGACCGGGCCGCGCTGCACGGCTACGACGTCCGGGCGTTCGACACCCGGATGGACACCGCGGTGCCCGTGGTGACCGCCCTGGCGGTGCGCCGCGACGGCGGCCTCGGCACGCTCTCCTTCAGCGCCGCCGCGGGGTTCGACCCGGAGGGCACCGTCGACGCCGCGCTGTCGGAGGTGCTGACGTACATCCCGCACCTGCCGTACCAGGTCGCCGAGCGGCGCGCCGAACTGGAGGCCATGGCGCGGGACTACGGCAAGGTGCTGCACCTGAAGGACCACGCCCAGCTCTACGGGCTGCCGGAGATGGCCGGGCACGCCCGGGAGTATCTGGAGCCCGAGGCCGTCGTGCCGCTCGGTGAGGCGTTCCCCGGCTGGCGGGAGCTGAGGCCGCGCACCGGCGATCTGCTGGACGACCTGCGGCTGCTCCGCGACGAGCTGGTGCGCGCCGGGCACGACGTCATCGCCGTGGACCAGACGACGCCGGAACAGCGCGCCATGGGCCTGCACACGGTCGGCACCATCGTTCCCGGGCTGCTGCCGCTGGACTTCGGCTGGAGCCGGCAGCGGGCGCTGCTGATGCCGCGGCTGCGCACCGGCCTCCGGGCGGCGGGACGGCGGGACACCGACCTGGGCGGGGCGGAGATCAGGGCCGTGCCGCACCCGTTCCCGTGAGGGCCGTCCGGTGAACACGCGCGCCGGTACGGCGCCCGGCGGCATCCGGCAGCCCCCTCCGGTACGGGAGATTCCGCTCCGGAGGGGGCTGCCGGGCCCGGGGCGCCGTGGATCAGGCGCTGCAGGAGGTGGTGGAGGTGGTGCTGGAGCAGGTGGACGTCGAGGAGGAGGACGTCGAACCCGCGAGCACGACCTCGACGGCGTCCGAGTAGTCGGAGATCTCGAAGGTCTCCGACTCCAGCTCCAGGATGTCGTTGGCGAGGGTGGCGAGCTCGGTCTTGGCGTCCATGTGGTTCTCCCTTGGCCTGCCGGGGCCCGCCGGCGGATCCGGCGGCGCTCCCGTGCGCTGGTCCCATTGGAGCGCGGGCCGCTGTCGGATCGGCCCGGCTTCCGCTGTCAGATCGCTGACACCCCGTGAGAGCGGGGGGCGGAGCACCTGACGCGGCGGAACCGCACACTGGCGGGCGGCGGGCCGCCCCGGACCCGGAGGCCGCGGGATCCGGAAGTCCGGGATTCCGGAGTTCCGTTCGGCCGGCGGATGACGGGGAACGCGCGGGAGTCCGGGGCCCGGTGGCCACCGTGGCGCCGGGGACACGGGAGAACCGGTTGTCCGGGACCCACGGAACGGAGAGAGGGCACCGCGCACCGGGGCGCACGGAGAACGGCGCGGTCCGGGGCAACGGTGACGCCCGGGGCCTGCCGTCCGCTGGATGGACAGACGGAGCTCGTCCGGAGGCGGAGGGTCCGCCCGCACCGGGGGACGGGCCGGGGGGCGTGCCCGGGACCGGCACCGTCGCGGCCGTCCGGCCGGCGGCCGCCGGAGGAGACGGAAGGCCGGCGGCAACGAGGGCGAGGGGAGAGGTGATCCATTGACCGGGACAGCGCGGGCCGTACCGGAGAACGGACCGCGAGCCGGGCAGCAGGCCGCGTCGCCGGCCGCAGCGCCGCCCGCCGGGGCGCCCGCCGGGCCGCCCGCCGGGCCGCAAGGGGTGCCGCTCGGCATCCTGCGTCCCGCCGTCGAGCTGTACGTCGATCTGCACGCCCACCCCGAGCTCTCCGGCGCCGAGGCGCGCACCGCCGGCCGGTTCGCCGCCGCGCTGGAGCGGCACGGCGCCGCGGTCACCCGCGGTGTGGGCGGGCACGGTGTGGTCGGGGTACTGGCCAACGGCCCCGGGCCGGTGGTCCTGCTGCGCGCCGAACTCGACGCCCTCCCGGTCACCGAGCGCACCGGTCTGCCGTACGCCAGTACCACCGCGGGCGTCATGCACGCCTGCGGGCACGACCTCCATCTGGCCGCCGCGTCCGGGGCGCTGGCGCTGCTGGCGCGGTCCCGGGAGACCTGGCGCGGCACCGTCCTGGTCGTCGGCCAGCCCGCCGAGGAGACCCTGGAAGGGGCGCGGGCGATGCTGGCGGACGGTCTGTACGAGCGCTTCGGCACTCCGGACGCGGTCCTCGCCCAGCACGCGGCCCCGCTGCCGGCCGGCACCGTCGCCCACGGCCGGGGCGGCCCGCTGATGGCGGGCAGCGCGGCACTGGACGTGGTGATCCACGGGCGGGGCGGCCACGCGGGCGCGCCCCAGCTCGCCGTCGACCCGGTGCTGACGGCCGCCGCCACGGTGCTGCGGCTCCAGTCGATCGTGGCGCGCGAGACCGCCCCCTCGGAGCAGGTGGTGCTGACGGTCGGTTCGCTGCACGCGGGAGAACGCGGCAACGTCATCCCGGACCGGGCCGAACTGAGCCTGTCCGTCAGGGCGTTCAGCGATGCCGCACTGGACCGCGTGACGGCAGCCGTGGAGCGGATCGTGCGGGCCGAGTGCGCGGCCTCCGGCTGCCCGGACGAGCCGGAGGTCACCCTCGCCTCGCGGTCCCCGGCGCTGCTGCCCGATCCGGACACCGCGGCCGCCGTGCGCCGGGTGCACGAAGGGCTGTTCGGACCACACCGGGTGACCGACTGGCCGCCCGCCACCGCCACCGAGGACTTCCCGTTCTACGGCGCCGCCGGCACCGGGATCCGCCCGGTGTACTGGATGCTGGGGGTGACCGGTGCCCGGCAGTGGCGGGCCGCGCGCGAGGGCGCCGTACCGCCCCCGGCCAACCACGCGCCGGACTTCGCCCCGGACGTCCGGACGGCCCTGCCGGCCGGCATCACGGCGCTGGCCGGCGCCGCCCTGCACGTCCTGCCCGCCGCCGAGGAGGAAGCGCGTTGACGGACGACGACACCCCCGGCCGGGACCATCTGCTCGTCACCGTCCGCCGGAACGGCCGGGGGGCCGCGGCGGCGACGACGGTGGTGCGCCTCCTGGGCCTGCTCCCGGCGGACCGGGTCTGCACGGCGGAGCCGGCGCAGGACGCGATCCGGCTCCGGGTGGAACTGGACGGCACGGAGGCCGACCGCGCCGCGGCGCACAGCGCCGTACGGCGGGTCCTGGCCGACCGGGCGCTGGACGGCTGGGCGCTGGACGGCTGGGCGCTGGACGTCCGGCCGGAGGACGGCCGGACGGAGGAGAACTGAGCCGGCGGCGGTCCGGAGCGGCCGGGCACCCGCGGCCCGGCGGGGCCCGTCAGATCCAGCCGCGCTCGCGGGCCAGCAGCGCCGCCTGCGCCCGGCTGGCCGCGCCCAGCGTCTGCAGCAGATCGGCGACGTACCGCCGGTAGGTGCGGACCGAGACGCCCAGTTCCCGGGCCCCCGCCTCGTCCTTCCCGACCGAGCACATCGACACCAGCACCCGGCGCTCGAAGTCGGGGAGCGCTTCCCCGGTCTCCTCGCCGCCCTCCTCCCCCGGGCCGGTGAAGTCCTCGGCCTGCTGCCAGATCTTCTCGAAGAGGGCGACGATGTTGGCGACGAGGCCGCTCTTGCGGGCGAGCAGCGCGCCCCGCGCGGTGTTGGCCGGGTCGAGCGGCACCAGGGCGGCCCGCCGGTCGTAGACGAGCATGCGTTCGGTGATGTCGCAGGCCACGCGGATCCTGGCCCCGTGGGCGACCAGTTCCCGCAGATAGTCCGCGGTCGGGGTGTCGTCCAGGGCCCGGCGCAGGACCACGCTGCGGATCTCGACGCCGCGGCGCAGACAGCGGTGGTCGAGCGGGCGGGAGCGGGCGATGTTCTCCGGCGACAGCCGGGTGTACGGTTCCACGGACAAAATCTCGTCGCGGGCGAAGAAGGCCAGGTCGTCGATCCGGTCCCGGATCTGCTCCAGCCCTTCCAACTGCTCGATGCCCGTACCGGCCTGGGCCCGGGGTCCCTGCTCCGCGCGTAGACCGTCGATGACGTGGCGTGACTGGGTGACCTGACGCAGCTCCTGGTGGAGTGCCCGCAGCCGGACGTCCGTCAGCCGGGCCAGGGCGATCTCGGGGTCCGCCGGATTGATCAGCTTGCCGTCCCCCATGGGGTGGAGCAGTCCGAGTCCGCGCAGCCGGTCGAGGGAGCACCGGACGCGTTCGCGCTCGGTGTGGAGCAGGAGGTGGATGTCGTCCGGGGATGTCCCCGGGTTCCGCAGGAAATGCCGGTAGATCTCCTCCTCCAGAGGAGAGACCCCGAACACGGACATCTCGTTGCCAGCCAACTGCGCCCCCATGCCGCCGGTCCATCTCCGGCCGTTGCCCATGGCGGGTCGAGCCCATGGCCGCCGGAGTGGTTCGGCACACAGTAAACGGCGGAAGTGACGTCCCTGGAAAGGGATGAGAGCGACCAGCGGGCCGAATGCGGGATTTTGTGGTATTACGCCCAGCTGATTGACATCGGGTCAATAAGCTTACGCCCCTCAACGCGCCGCCCACAGGCGTTGGTTGAGGGAACGGCCAATCCACCGCCCTTCCCGGCAGGACCACCACACCACCGCCACGCCACCACCGCGCCCCACCCACCGCCACCCGCACGGAGCAGCCGTCCGGCCCGGCCGTCGCCCCCCGGACGGAGCGCCGCCCGCCCCACGCCGCACGGCCGCATATCGCCCGAAAAATAATCAAGACAGCATAAATGCGCTAATCTGCGCTCATCCCTTGGTTCTCCCCGCGGGCCGCGGCACCGCTCCCGGGGACGCGCCCAAGCCCACCCGGCCTCGCAGGTGAGGACATGTTCAATCCGAGCGCACCGGTCGTGACCGTGTTCGCGGTCTATCTGGTCGCCGTGATCGGCGTGGGCCTCTGGGCCTACCCCCGCACCCGCACCTTCGCGGACTTCGCCCTGGGCGGCCGCCGCCTCCCGCCGCTGGTCGCCGCCCTGTCCGCCGGGGCCAGCGACATGTCCGGCTGGCTCTTCCTGGCTCTTCCCGGAGCCGTGTACGCGGCCGGGATCGGCGCCACCTGGATCGCCGTCGGCCTGGCGGTCGGCACCTACCTCAACTGGCTGTTCGTCGCGCCGCGGCTGCGGACCTACACCGAGCGCGCCGGCAACGCCGTGAGCCTGTCGGCCTACCTGGAGGAGCGGTTCGAGGACCGCACCCGGCTGCTCCGGATCGTCACGGCCGCCGTCACCATCGTGTTCTTCACCCTCTACGTGGCCGGCGGGCTGGTCGCCGGGGGACTCCTCTTCGAGCAGGTCTTCGACGCCGCCTTCAGGCTCGGGGTCGTCCTGACCGCACTGGTGATCGTCGTCTACTCGTGTCTCGGCGGCTTCCTCGCGGTGAGCCTGACGCACGTGGTGCAGGGCACGCTGATGTTCCTCGCCCTGGTCGTCCTGCCGGTGACCGGCCTCGTGATGCTCGGCGGGTTCGGGACACTCAGCGAGGAACTCGGCCGCGAGACGGGCTCCCTCCTGGAGATGGGCTCCCGGGCCGACTACTCCGGCGGCGAGTGGTCCGCGGGCCGGCCGCTCGGTGCCGTCGCGGTCGTCTCCCTGCTCGCCTGGGGCCTCGGCTACTTCGGCCAGCCGCACATCCTCGCCCGCTTCATGGGCATCCGCAGCATCCGCGCCGTCCCGGCGGCCCGGCGCATCGGCACGCTCTGGGTGCTCGTCGTGCTCACCGGCGCGTCGCTCACCGGTCTGGCGGGCATCGCCCTGCTCGACGAGCCGCTCACCAACCCCGAGACCGTGTTCATCGCCCTGTCCGAGACCCTGCTCGACCCGTGGATCGCGGGCTTCATGCTGATCGCCGTCCTGGCCGCGATCCTGTCGACCGCGGACAGCCAGCTGCTGGTGTCCTCGGTCGCCCTCACCGAGGACTTCTACCACGCGTTCCTCAGCCGCCACGCCTCGGACCGGGTCCTGGTGTGGGCCGGCCGCCTCGCCGTGGTGGTGGTGACGCTGACCGCCACCGTCATCGCGCTGGAGGGCGGCGGCGTGCTGGACATCGTGGCCCACGCCTGGGCGGGCTTCGGCGCCTCCTTCGGCCCCGTCGTCCTCCTCTCGCTCCACTGGCCGCGCATGACCTGGGCCGGGGCCATGGCCGGCATCGTGACGGGCGCGGGTGTCGTCCTCCTCTGGGAGCGGATCAATCCGCTCCTCGGACCGCTGGAGTCCGGGATCTACGAGATGGTCCCGGGCGTGCTGGCCGCCACCGCCGCCACCCTGCTCTTCGGCCGGTGGGCCGGCCGCCCCCCGCAGCGTGCCTTCTGGCGGCTGCCGGGAGGCGGGGTGAACCAGCTGATGCTGGAGCCGTCCCTCGGCCAGGCGCCGATCGGCATGGCCATGGTCGACAGCGATCTGCGGTACGTCTGGGTGAACAAGGTGCTGGAACGCATGGCCCCGCTGGAGCGGCGGCTGGGACGGCGGGTGACGGACATCCTCCCGCGACGGCAGGCGGAAGCGCTGGAGGAGCGCATGCGGTCCGTGCTGGACACCGGCGAGCCGGTGCTGGACTACGAGTTCGGCGGCCCCGGTTTCACGGATCCGCACCAGGACCGGGCGTACTCGGTCTCCATCTTCGCCATGGAGGACCGCCACGGGCAGCGCGTCGGGATCTGGTACATGGTCCTCGACGTCACGGACCGCTGGAAGGCCCGGCAGCGCCTGGCCCTGCTGAACGACGCCAGCGCCCGGATCGGCAGCACCCTGGACGTGACGCTGACCGCGCAGGAACTGGCCGACGACACCGTCCCCTCCCTCGCCGACTTCGCCGCCGTCGAACTGCTGGACTCGGTGGTGCGGGGCGAGGAGCCCGCCACCGGGCCGCTCACCACCACCCCCGCCCTGCGGCGGGCCGGGCAGAAGCCGGCGACCCACGGCGGGGAGGCGGGACCGGCCGCCGGGGAACCGGCGGGACCGGCCCGCGCCGTGCCCGGCTCCCCCGCGGCACGCTGCCTGCTCCGGGGCGAGACCCTGCTGGAGACGGTCCCCGGCCTCACCGGGCAGTCCTGGGTGACGGACGACCCGGCCCTGGAGGCCTTCGCCGGCGCCTCCGGGTTCCACACGGTGATGGCCGTGCCGATGCGGGCCCGCGGGGTCTTCCTGGGTGCGGCCGTCTTCCTCCGCTCCCGGCGCCTGGGCGCCTTCGAGGAGGACGACGTCCGCCTCGCCGAGGAGCTGGTCTCCCGTGCCGCCGTGAGCATCGACAACGCCCGCCGCTACGCCCGCGAGCGCACCGCGGCCCAGACCATGCAGCGCTCCCTGCTGCCGCACGGCCTCACCGGCGGTTCCGCCCTGGAGGTGGCCTCGTGGTACCTCCCGGCCGACGCGCCGAGCGGGGTGGGCGGCGACTGGTTCGACGTGATCCCGCTCTCCGGCGCGCGGGTCGCGCTGACCGTCGGAGACGTGGTCGGCCACGGCATCAACGCCGCCACCACGATGGGGCGGCTCCGCACGGCCGTCCGCACGCTCGCCAACCTGGACTACCCCCCGGACGAGCTGCTCGCCCATCTGGACGACCTGGTCATCGACCTCATGGGGCCGGACCCGGACCGCGAGGAGGGGCCGTCGGCCGCGGCGAACGAGAGCGTGGCCGCCACGTTCCTCGGCGCCACCTGCCTCTACGCCGTGTACGACCCGGTCAGCGGGCGGTGCACGCTGGCCCGGGCCGGTCATCTCCCGCCCGTGGTCGTCCGCCCCGACGGCTCCGTCGAGGTGCTGGAGCTGCCCGCCGGGCCGCCGCTGGGCCTGGGGGCCCTGCCGTTCGAGTCCGCCGACGTCACGCTGGAGGAGGGCAGCCTCCTCGCCCTCTACACCGACGGCCTCATCCAGGCGTACGACCTGGACATCGACGTCGGGCTGTCCCGGCTGAGCCGGGTCCTCGCCGCCCCCCGTCCGGGCCTGGGCGAGACGGGCGACCAGGTGATGGAGGCCCTGCTGGCGGGCCCGCCCTCCGACGACGCCGCCCTGCTCCTCGCCCGGACCCGGGTCCTGGACTCGACCCGGGTCGCCTCCCTGGAGCTGCCGGGGGACCCGGCGTGCGTCTCCCGGGCCCGCGCCTTCGTCACCCGGCAGCTGTCGGCGTGGGACATGGACGAGCTGCTCTTCACCACGGAACTCATCGTCAGCGAGCTGGTCACCAACGCCATCCGCCACGGGTCCGGGCCGGTCACCCTGCGCCTGATCCGGGAGCGGGCACTGATCTGCGAGGTCTCCGACACCAGCAGCACTTCGCCCCGGCTGCGCCACGCGCGGACCACGGACGAGGGCGGCCGGGGCCTGCTGATCGTCGCGCAGCTCGCCCGGCGGTGGGGCACCCGCTACACGGCGGAGGGCAAGATCATCTGGGCGGAACAGGGCGTGCCCTCCGACGCCGCACCGGACGGCGTCACCGTTCCGGCGGTGTCGGTGTGATCCGGCGGTGTCGGTGTGATCCGGCGGTGTGCTCCGGCGGGTGGCGGTGCCCCTCCTCAGGGTGCGAGCCGGCCCTCCGGCGTCCAGATGCTCAGCGCCCACAGGACGACGAGGTCGATGCCGATCATGACGATCGCCCAGACCGGGTAGTACGGCAGCCAGAGGAAGTTGGCGACCAGATGGAGCGCGACCAGGACGATGGCGGTGTAGCGCGCCCAGGACGCTCCCTGCACGACGCCGTAACCGGTGAACGCGACCAGGGCGCCGAGCACCAGGTGGAGCCAGCCCCAACCGGTCAGGTCGACTTCGAAGACGTAGTCGCCGACCTCCGCGAAGACGTCGTCATTGGCGATGGCGGCGATCCCCTGCAGGACACCGAGGACCCCGGCGATCAGCAGGACGGCGCCCGCGAAGACGGCGTTCCCGCCGGGTCCCGTGGTGTTGCGGGTCGAGGCCTGGTGAGCACTCGCCGTGGTGTGTGAAGCCTGGTTCATGACTGCCTCCAGGACATGAGCCGCGTTCCGCGGCGGCGCGGCGCCCGGGCCGGCGGGCCGCCGGCGGGATGGGCCGTGCCTCCTTCAGGCTAGGCAGAGGCGTCCTCGCCGCGCATCCGGAGGCGGGCCGCCTCCGGATGCGGGCGGCGGGTGACGGGGGTGACGGTGCTCACCCGTCACGGCCCGGGAATCCGCTGTGCCGAGGCGGCCGCGCTCCGCAGAATGGGCGGTGTCCACTCCGGGTGGCCGCCCCGTCCCGGCCGTCCCGTCCACCGTCACAGCAGTCACAGCAGGGAGCAGCCCGTTGCAGCGTCTCGACCCCGCCGAGGTGAAAGCGGCCGCCGACCGGACCGCCGGGCACATCCGGCCGGTGAGCGTGGTCCCCGTCGAGCCGGGCGGCGTCCTCGCCGCCCGCGGCGGAACGGGCCCGGAGCGGGAGGATCCGGAGCCGTACCGGTTGTGGCTGGCGCTGGAGCAGATGCAGCACACCGGTTCCTACAAGGCGCGCGGCGCCTGGAACTTCGTCGCCGCCCACCGCGACGCCGGGACCCTCCCGGCCGCCGGGGTGACCATCGCCTCCGGTGGCAACGCCGGACTGGCCTGCGCCTGGGCAGCCCGGCGGTGCGGGGCGCGGGCGACGG
The DNA here is from genome assembly GCF_000220705.2 of Streptomyces xinghaiensis S187. Lineage (GTDB taxonomy): Bacteria > Actinomycetota > Actinomycetes > Streptomycetales > Streptomycetaceae > Streptomyces > Streptomyces xinghaiensis. Next base: position 1,275,052 of record NZ_CP023202.1, read on the forward strand.
TCTTCCTCCCGGCCACCGCTCCGGAGGTCAAGGTCGAACGGCTGCGCGGTTACGGTGCCGAGGTGCGGCTGACCGGCTCCACCTACGCGGAGGCGCTCGCCGCCTGCGAGGAGTTCGCGGCCTCCACCGGCGCGCTGCGCTCCCACGCCTACGACCATCCGCTGATCGCCGCGGGGGCGGGGACGCTGGCGGAGGAGATCCGGCAGCGGGTTCCCGAGGCGGACACCCTCGTGGTCGCCGTCGGCGGCGGCGGGCTCTTCGCCGGGGTGGCCACCGCCGCCGGCCGGCACGGCCTGCGGACCGTCGCCGTCGAACCCGAGCACTGCAGGGCGCTCAACGCCGCCGTGGAGGCGGGGCGGATCGTGGACGTCACGGTGGACTCCGTCGCCGCCGACTCCCTCGGCGCCCCCCGCACCTCCGAGATGGCGCTGTCGGCGGCGCTCGGCGCCGACGCGCGGTCGGTGCTGGTGCCCGACGCGGAGATCGTCCGGGCCCGCCGGGCGCTGTGGGAGGACCGGCGGCTGGTGGTGGAGACCGGCGCGGCGAGCGCGCTCGCGGCCCTGACGGCCGGCGAGCCGTACGGATACCGGCCGTCCCCCGGGGAGAACGTCGTCGTGGTGCTGTGCGGCGCCAACACCGACCCGGGCGACCTGGTGGAGCGGGACTGACCGCACCCGGAACCGGCCGCGGCGGAAACCACCCCGCCCGTCCCGCGCGGCGCCGCCGATCCGGGGCATACGGTGGCCGTCGGGACGGACACGCAGGCGGGAGACAGCACATGGGCCGGGTCACCGAGCGGCGGCGGGTCGTACGGATCCGGGACGGCGCGGTGAGCGCGCGACCGGACACGCTCGTCGCGGAGGAGCCCCTGGAGATCCGGCTGGGCGGCAAGCCGCTCGCGATCACCATGCGCACCCCCGGTGACGACTTCGCGCTCGCCGCCGGTTTCCTGGTGAGCGAGGGCGTTCTGGGGCGGGCGGAGGAGCTGACCGGCATCGCCTACTGCGCCGGGGCCACCGCCGACGGGGGCAACACGTACAACGTGGTGGACGTCCGGCTCGCCCCGGGGGTGCCGGTGCCCTCCATCACCCTGGAGCGCAACGTCTACACGACCTCCTCCTGCGGGCTCTGCGGCAAGGCCAGCCTCGACGCCGTGCGCACCACGGCCCGCTGGCCGATCGCCGACGAGCCGCCGGTCCGCGTCACGCCCGGGGTGCTGGCCGGGCTGCCGGAGCGGCTGCGCGCCGCCCAGCGGGTGTTCGACCGGACGGGCGGTCTGCACGCGGCCGGACTGTTCTCGCCCGAGGGCGAGTTGCTGGACCTGCGGGAGGACGTCGGCCGGCACAACGCCGTCGACAAGCTGGTGGGGCGGGCGCTGCAGGACGGGCGGCTGCCGCTGTCGCGGTGCGTGCTGCTGGTCTCCGGGCGCGCCTCGTTCGAGCTGGCGCAGAAGGCGGTGATGGCCGGAATCCCGGTCCTGGCGGCCGTCTCCGCGCCGTCCTCGCTCGCGGTGGACCTCGCCGAGGAGGCCGGGCTGACCCTCGTCGGCTTCCTCCGCGGCGCGTCGATGAACGTCTACGCGGGCGCGGAGCGCGTCGAGGTGTGAGGGCCCGGAAGCGGACCGGCCCCGGACCGGGCACGGGAGCGCGGCCGGGAGCGCCACCGGCCGCGCCGCGCCCCGCGCGGTGGCGCCCCGTGAAGCCCCGGTGCCCGTCCGGCGGGGATCGCGTGGAGACGGCGAAAGACGAACTGACTCTCCGGTCAGGTATCGGCCGAGGTCAGCGCACCGCTCCGCCATTTCCCCACCTGACCTGCACATGTACCGCACTCTACGGTTGCGGTGCGAACCTCACGCCGATCGGGATCCATCGGGTACCGTCACCGCGCTGTGCGAAGTTCCGAGGAGCGATGCGTTGCGCGACATCTCCACCCCCGCCGTCACGGCGGCGCCCCGGGCCGGCGGCCTGGCCGACGCCGTCTTCGACCGCGCCGCCCGGGAGCCGGACAAGGTCGTCCTGGGCCGCAAGTCGGACGGCGTGTGGCGGGACGTGACCGCGGCGCGGTTCCGGGACGAGGTGATGGCGCTCGCCAAGGGACTGATAGCCCAGGGCGTCCGCTTCGCCGACCGCGTCGCCATCATGGCCCGGACCCGCTACGAGTGGACGCTCTTCGACTTCGCCCTGTGGAGCATCGGCGCCCAGCCCATCCCGATCTACCCGACCTCCTCCGCCGAGCAGGTCCTGTGGATCCTCCACGACGCGGACGTCTCGGCCTGCGTCGTCGAGCACGAGGACCACGCCATGACCGTCGGCTCGGTGATCGACCGGCTGCCGCGGATGGGCCGGCTGTGGCAGCTCAACGCCGACGCGGTCGGGCAGCTCAGCGCCGCCGGGGCCCATATCGAGGACGATGTGGTGCACCGCCACCGGCGCGCCGTCACCCCCGACTCGACCGCCACGGTGATCTACACCTCCGGCACCACCGGCCGTCCCAAGGGCTGCGTGCTGACCCACGCCAACTTCCTCTTCGAGACCGACACGATGGTCACCCGCTGGGAGCCGGTCTTCCACTCCCGGCCCGGTGACGAGCCGTCGACCCTGCTCTTCCTGCCGGTCTCCCACGTCTTCGGCCGGATGGTGGAGGTCGCGGCGGTCCGCCACGGCGTGAAACTCGGCCACCAGCCGAACCTCGCGGCGAGCGAACTCCTCCCGGATCTGGCCGTGTTCCAGCCCACCTTCGTCCTCGCCGTGCCGCACGTCTTCGAGAAGATCTTCCACGCGGCCCGGCGGAAGGCGGAGGCCGAGGGCCGGGTCAAGCCCTTCGACCGGGCGGTGGAGGTGGCGGTGCGCTACGCCGAGGCGCTGGAGGACCGGGCCTTCGGGGCGGGCTCCGGGCCCGGCCCCGGGCTGCGGATGCAGCACCAGCTCTTCGACAAGCTCGTCTACGGCAAGCTGCGCGCGGCCATGGGCGGCCGCATCCGGCACGCCATGTCGGGCGGTTCGGCGATGGAGCGCCGGCTCGGGCTGTTCTTCGCGGGCGCCGGCGTCACCGTCTACGAGGGCTACGGGCTGACCGAGTCGACCGCCGCCGCCACCGCCAACCCCCCGGAGCGCACCCGCTACGGCACCGTCGGCCTGCCCGTCCCCGGCACCTCCGTGCACATCGCGGAGGACGGCGAGATCTGGCTGCACGGCGGGAACGTCTTCGGCGGCTACCTCAACGAGCCCAAGGCCACCCACGAGACCCTGCGCGACGGCTGGCTGGCCACCGGGGACCTCGGTTCGCTCGACGAGGACGGCTATCTCACCATCACCGGGCGGAAGAAGGAGATCCTGGTGACCTCCAGCGGAAAGACCGTCTCCCCGGGGCCGCTGGAGGAGCGGGTGCGGCTGCATCCGCTGGTCGCCCAGTGCATCGTCGTCGGCAACGACCGGCCCTATGTCGCCGCGCTGGTCACCCTGGACCCGGAGGCCGTGGACCACTGGCTGCGGATGCGCGGCAAGCCGCGGCTCAAGGCCTCGGAGCTGGTGCGGGACAAGGAGCTGGAGACGGAGATCCGCCGCGCGGTCGTGGCCGCCAACACGATGGTGTCCAAGGCGGAGTCGATCCGCACCTTCCGCATCCTCTCCGCCCAGTTCTCCGAGGAGCAGGGGCTGCTCACCCCCTCGCTGAAGCTCAAGCGCAAGGCCATCGAGTCCGCGTACGCCGCCGAGGTCGAGGCCCTGTACCGCGGCTGAACGGGCGGCCCGCGGGCACCGCCGGGTCACCGGGGCAGCCGACGGGCCACGGAGGCGCCGCCGGGGCCCCGGCTTCCCCCGGGAACGGCGCCACGCGGAATACGCTTACCGGAACGCGGAATACGCGGACCGTCATTGATCGTCCGATCAGGGGCAGGAGCCGCGGGAGTGCCGCGGCTCCGCGTGACCGCGCACGACGACTTCCGAGTGACCGCACGAGACGCAAAGGACCGACCGACCGTGAGCCACGTCCCCACAGTCACCCTCAACAACGGTGCCCGCATGCCGCAACTCGGCTTCGGCGTCTGGCAGATCCCGGACGACGAGGCCGCCGCGGCCGTGACGGCCGCGCTGGAAGCGGGCTACCGCAGCATCGACACCGCCGCCGTCTACGGCAACGAGACCGGCACCGGCGCGGGCATCGCCCGCTCCGGCGTCCCCCGCGAGGACGTCTTCGTCACCACGAAGGTCTGGAACAGCGACCACGGTTACGACGCCACGCTGCGCGCCTTCGACACCTCGCTGGAGAAGCTCGGCCTGGACTACGTGGACCTGTACCTCATCCACTGGCCGCTGCCGAAGCGCGACCGCTACGTCGAGACCTACCGCGCCCTGGAGAAGATCGAGGAGGACGGCCGCGCCCGGGCGATCGGCGTCTCCAACTTCCTGCCCGGGCATCTGACCCGGCTGCTGGACGAGACGTCCGTCGTGCCCGCCGTCAACCAGATCGAGCTGCACCCCTGGTTCCAGCAGGCCGGCTCCCGCGCCTTCCACGCCGAGCACGGCATCGCCACCGAGGCGTGGTCCCCGCTCGGCCAGGGCAAGGGCCTGCTCGACGAACCCGTCATCGCCCGGCTCGCCGCGCGGCACGACCGCACCCCCGCGCAGATCGTGCTGCGCTGGCATCTGCAGCTCGGCAATGTGGCGATCCCCAAGTCCGCGACCCCGGCCCGGATCAAGGAGAACTTCGACGTCTTCGGCTTCGAGCTGGGCGAGGACGACATGGCGGCCCTCGCCGGCCTGGACTCCACCCGGCGCCTGGGCGCCGACCCGGCCACGGCCGACTTCAGCTGACCCCCGGCCCGGCGGCGCCCCCCGCCCCCGCGCGGCGGAACCCCCGCGTCCGCGCGGCGGGCGGCGGCCCGCCCCCGGAAAAGGCGTTGACCTCACGTTCGCTTGAGCTCCTACGGTGGCGGCCATGGATATGGAAGTCACCGCGTGGACCTCGCTCCACCATGCCGCGAACGCCACCCGCAAGGACGACGGGCGGCCCTTCTCGCGGGAGACGCTCCGCCGCATCGGCGCCTTCGCCCGCCCCCACCGCACCCGGCTGAGCTGGTTCCTGCTGCTGAGCGTCGTCACGGCGGCCCTGGCCGTCGCCACCCCCGTGCTCGCCGGGCGCGTCGTCGACTCCATCGTGAAGAGCGCGCCCGCGGCCACCGTCACCTCACTGGCCGTGCTCATCGCCGTCATCGCGGTGGCCGAGGCCGGGCTCGGGCTGCTGGCCCGCCGGCTCTCCGCCGGCATCGGCGAGGGGCTCATCCTCGATCTGCGCACGACGGTCTTCGACCATGTGCAGCGGATGCCCGTCGCCTTCTTCACCCGGACCCGCACCGGCGCCCTGGTCAGCCGGCTCAACAACGACGTCATCGGCGCGCAGCGCGCGTTCAGCGACACCCTCTCCGGGGTCGTCGGCAACCTCGTCACGCTGGCGCTCACCCTGGTCGTGATGGTCAGCCTCTCCTGGCGGATCACCCTGCTGGCGCTGCTCCTGCTGCCGGTGTTCGTGCTGCCCGCGCGCCGGATGGGCGCCCGGCTGGCCCGGCTGCGGCGGGAGGCCGCGCGCTGCAACTCCGAGATGAGCACCCAGATGACGGAGCGTTTCTCCGCGCCCGGCGCCACCCTCGTGAAGCTCTTCGGGCGGCCCGCGGAGGAGTCGGCCGAGTTCGCCGCCCGCGCCCGGCGGGTGCGGGACATCGGCGTCCGCACCGCGATGACGCAGACGGTCTTCATCACCGCCCTGACCCTGGTCTCCGCCCTCGCCCTGGCCCTCGTCTACGGCCTCGGCGGCTTCTACGCGCTGCGCGGCAGCCTGGAGCCGGGCGCCGTCGTCGCGCTGGCCCTGCTGCTCACCCGGCTCTACGCACCGCTGACCGCCCTGGCCGGGGCCCGGGTCGAGGTGATGAGCGCCATGGTCAGCTTCGAGCGGGTCTTCGAGGTGCTGGACCTGAAGCCGCTGATCGGGGAGAAGCCGGACGCGGTGCGCGTGCCGGACGGCCCGGTGTCCGTGGAGTTCGACCGGGTGTCCTTCGGCTACCCGTCGGCGGACAAGGTGTCCCTGGCCTCCCTGGAGGAGGTTGCCGTGCTCGACACCCGGGGCGGCACCGAGGTGCTGCACGAGGTGTCGTTCCGCGTCGAACCCGGCCGCATGGTCGCGCTCGTCGGCTCCTCGGGCGCCGGCAAGTCCACCATCGCGCAACTGCTCCCGCGGCTGTACGACGTGGACAGCGGGGCCGTCCGGCTCTCCGGCACGGACGTCCGCGACCTGACGGCCGAGTCGGTGCGGGCGACGGTCGGCCTGGTGACCCAGGACGGCCACCTCTTCCACGAGTCGGTGCGGGCCAACCTGCTGCTGGCCCGCCCGGAGGCCGGCGAGGAGGAGCTGTGGGAGGTGCTGCGCCGGGCCCGGCTCGACGGGCTGATCGCCGAACTCCCCGACGGCCTCGACACCATCGTCGGCGAACGCGGCTACCGGCTCTCCGGCGGCGAGCGCCAGCGGCTGACCATCGCCCGGCTGCTGCTGGCCCGGCAGCGGGTGGTCGTCCTGGACGAGGCCACCGCGCATCTGGACTCCACCTCCGAGGCGGCGGTGCAGGAGGCCCTGGGCGAGGCGCTGTCCGGGCGGACGGCCGTGGTGATCGCCCACCGGCTGTCGACCGTACGGGCGGCGGACGAGATCCTCGTCATCGAGGACGGGCGGATCGCCGAACGCGGCACCCACGGGGAACTGCTGGCCCGGGGCGGCCGCTACGAGGAGCTGTACCGCACCCAGTTCGACGAGCCCGGCGCGGAGCCGGACGCCCTCACCCCGGCGGGCGCGCCCGGCGCACCGGCGGGAACGGCGGCCTCCGGCACGGCGGCCGGGACGGCGGGGATCGCGTGAACGGCGGGGGACCGAACGGCGCGAAGGGCGGACGGCTGGTGCCCGGCGCCCAGGTCACCGTACGGCTCGTCAAGACCCCCCGCCCGGACACGAGCTATCCGGCGGCCGTGGTCGGCGACGACGGAACGCGGATCGTGGTGCGGGCGCCGTGGGCGGGGGGCACGGCGCGCGACTTCGGCTTCGTCCGGTTCGAGCCCGGCGACGTGTTCACCGAGCACTTCTGGCGCGACCGCTGGTACGCCGTCAAGGAGGTCCGGGCGGCGGACGGCACCCTCAAGGGCTGGTACTGCGATGTGACGCGGCCGGCGCGGGTGACGGAGGAGGACGGCGGCACCCTCGTCGTCGCCGATCTCGACCTCGACCTGTGGCGGTCGGCCGACGGCCGGCTCGTCCTCCGCCTCGACGAGGACGAGTTCGCCGCGAGCGGCCTCGCCGGACGCGACCCCGGGGCGGCGGCCCGCGCCGAGGCGGCCCTGGACGAACTCGAACGGCTCGCCCGGCACGACGACGGGTTCACCGCACTGACCGGTTAGGGCCGGGGACGGGCCCCGCCCCCGCTCCGCGCTCCCGCCCGGCCGGCGGCGGGAGCGCGGAGGGGACCATGCCGAACACGGCGATCTTCCGTACCGCGACCAGGGCGGCCACCAGCAGGATGCCGTCCCAGGCGGGGTCGTGCGACAGCCGCAGCAGACCGGCCGCCGTGAGGAAGTCCAGCAGCACCCGCAGGGCGAGACGCGGCCGGCGGGTGCCCGCGAGGGCGGCGAGAGCGGAGAGCAGACCGGCCGCGGTGACGAGCAGCGCGGCCGTCTCCAGCAGGGAGTTCACCGCCCCGGTTCCCCGGCGGAACGCGGATGACCGGTCTTCTCCGTGCCCACGGGCGGGTCGTCCCCGCGTTCGAGTTCGGCGCGCTCATGGGCGATTTCCCGGGCGAGGAAGAAGTTGAGCGCGGTCCGGATGGCGGCGATCGCCGCGAGCTGCCCGATCTCGGTGAAGCTGGGCGCCACCGCCGTGCGCAGCACGTCACCGGCGAGCTGGAACTCCAGCCCCAGCGCGAGGAACCGGCCCAGGGTCAGACGGATCCCGTTGAACCCCCGGGCCCGGCCGCGGGCCCGGACCAGGGCCGTCAGGAAACGGGCGAAGGCCCAGACGGCGCCGATGAAGATGATCAGGGCACCGGCGGCCTCCACGAGGCGGACCAGCAGCCCGACGGCATCGCGCAGCCATGACTCCGGCAGGAGCTCAACAGAAAGGATCACGCCCACGCGGTTACCCGCCGGCCGGACGTCCTACCGCCGCGGCTGCCCCGCCGCCGCCTCTTCGACCCGAACGGCGGGCGCCGCCCGGCCGCTCCACGGGCTGACCGGGGGCCGGGGCGTGCGCTTCCGCTCCCCGTCCGTTTCCTGTTCCGTATCGGACCGAGTGCTTCCCCGTCCGTCTGCGTACTGTCCTGCGTGCTGTGTTCGTGCCGGGTCACCCGACCCCTGCCCGCGTCCGGGACGTCCGGTGGCCGCCCGGGGCTCCCCGGCGGTCCCCCGGACGGGCCGGGCAGCGCCGGGGAACGGCCCGGGCGGCGCGCGATCCCGCCGTTCCGGCGGGTGTCCCGCCCCCGGACCCATCCGTACGGCGCACGGCTCCGAAGAGGGGGTGGGCCGGTCCCCGGGACCGGCCGTCCCCCGTGCACGACGGCACGACGGCCGGTTCTTCCCCCGGCCGCCCCCTGCTTCCTGGAGGACGACATGAGGTCAGCCCGCACCGGCCGGCCCGGGCACGGCGCTCCGCCGCCACCCGGGTCCCGGCGTCGGAGAGCCGGAGGTGCCGCGGCGTGAGAGAAGCCGTCTTCATGGGCGAGGTATCAGCTCCCGGCCCCGATCTGGGGGCCCTGCTGGGCAGGGTCGCGCGCGGCGACCAGGAGGCGTTCGGAGCGGTGTACGACATGGTGGCCGGACCCGTGCACGGTCTGGTGCGCCGTGTGCTGCGCGACCCCGCGCAGTCCGAGGAGGTCACTCAGGAGGTGCTGGTGGAGATATGGCGCGGCGCGGCCCGCTTCCGGCCGGACCGGGGCAGTGCCATGGCCTGGGTGATGACCGTCGCGCACCGGCGCGCGGTGGACCGGGTGCGGTCGGTGCAGGCCGGCACCGACCGGGAGCACCGGGCGGCGCTGCTCGACCGGACCCCGGCGTTCGACGAGGTGACCGAGCAGGTCGAGGCCCGGCTGGAGCGCGAGCAGGTGCGGCGCTGCCTGCGCGGCCTGACCGAGCTGCAGCGGCACGCGGTGACGCTCGCCTACTACCGCGGCCTCACCTACCGTGAGGTCGCCGAACTGCTGGGGGCTCCGCTGGGCACCGTGAAGACACGGTTGCGCGACGGGCTCATCCGGCTGCGCGACTGCCTGGGGGTGACGGCGTGAGCAGGCGCAGAGGGCGCGGGAACCACGGCAGGCCCGGACACGGCGGGCCGGGCGGCGGCACCGGCTGGTTCGACGGCCCCGACGGAGGCGGCCCCGGCGGGCCGGCCGGGCCGGACGGCGGACCGGCCGGGCCGGCCGGGCCGGCCGGGCCGGGCGGGTTCGGCGGCCCATCCGGTCCCGGCGGATTCGACGGCCCCGGTGGATTCGGCGGTCCCGGCCGGGACGACGGCCCCGGGGCCGGGGACGGCTCCGATGTGCACACCCTCACCGGCGCCTACGCCCTGCACGCGCTGCCGGCGGACGAACGGGCCCGGTTCGAGCGGCACCTGGCGGTCTGCGGGGCCTGCGAGCAGGAGGTCCTGGAGCTGTCCGCGACCGCCGGCCGGCTCGGTTCGGCCGAGTCGGTGGAGCCGCCCCCGGAGCTGCGGGACCGGGTGCTGGCCCGGATCGCCTCCGTCCGGCAGGACCCTCCGGGTGTGCCCCGGCCCCGGCCGGAGGGCCCCCGGCCGCACGCCGCGCGGCCCGGTGGGGGCGGGGCGGAGCGGAACGGCGCCGGTGCCGGTGGCGGCCGTGCCGGTGCGGGCGGTGCCGGACGGCGCGGGTCGCGCGGGCGGTCGTACTTCGTTCTGGCGGCGTGTCTGGCCGTCCTGGCCGGCGGGCTCGGCGGAGTGGCGGTGTGGCAGCGGCAGGAGGCGCGGGACGCCCGGGCCGAGGCGCAGGCGGCGGAGCGGCGCTCCGGGGAGCTGGCCCGGGTGCTGACCGCGCCGGACGCCCGGACCGGTTCGGTCCCGCTGGGTGACGGCGCCGGCGGGACGGTGGTCGTCTCGCGCTCCGAGGACCGGGCGGCGTTCCTCGCCTCGGGGCTGCCGGAGCTGCCGGGCGGCAAGGTGTACCAGCTGTGGTTCGACGACGGCGGGACGATGCGCTCCGCCGGTCTGCTCCCCCTCGCGGCCGGTCCGGACACGGGTGCCGCGGCGGGGGCGGTGCTGATGGAGGGCCGGGTCGGCGCGGCGGGCGGGGTCGGCATCACGGTCGAACCGGCGGGCGGTTCGCCGCAGCCGACCACCGAGCCGCTGGGGCTGGTGGAACTCCCGGCGTAAAACCGGGACCGCCGCCGGGAAGGGCCGGGCACCCCCGCGACCGGGTGCCCGGCCCGGAGGGCCGCCCGGCCGGGGGCACGGCTCGGAGCGTCAGGCGACGCGGTGTTCCACCGCGATCTGCTCGATGCGGTGGGCCAGTTCGGTGTCCAGTTCGGTCACCTTGCCGCCCACGCTGTGGGTGTTCACCGACACCTTCAGCTTGTCGTAGGACAGCGTCAGATCGGCGTGGTGGTTCAGGCTCTCCTGCACCCGGGCGATCTCGGTGACGATCGCCGCCGCGGCCAGGTGCCCGGCGAAGGTGTACGTGCGCTCGATGCGGTCGCCGGTGGACGCCCAGCCCGGCAGCTCCGTGAGAGCGTCCTGGATCTCCTGGGGCGTCAGCGGTCGGGGTGCCATGGTTCTTCCCTCCGTCGGTCGTGCCTCGGCCTGCCACCGTGGCACGCCGGGTCCGCCGCGCGCCACGGCCCCGGGGCGGTGTCACTCTCCTCGGCTACCGTCGGGCGGCATGACGGCGCATGCGGGGGACACGAGGACGGCCGCCCGGGGCGGAGCGGGGGCGCTGCTGCGGGGCTGGCGGGAGCTGCGCCGGATCAGCCAGCTGGAGCTGGCGCTGCGCGCGGGCTCCTCGGCACGGCACATCAGCTTCGTCGAGACCGGCCGGTCCCGGCCGAGCCGGGAGCTGCTGCTGCGGCTCGCGGGGCAGCTCGACGTCCCGGTGCGGGAGCGCAACGCCCTGCTGGTGGCCGCCGGTTACGCCCCGCAGTTCCCGGAACGGCCGCTGGACGACCCGGCTCTGGAGCCCCTCCGCGCGGAGCTGGAGCGGCTCCTGGCGGGCTATGACCCGTATCCGGCGTTCGTGGTCGACGGCATGTACACGGTGGTCGCCGCCAATCGCGGACTGGCCGCGCTGCTGGAGGGCGTCGCCGCCCCGCTGCTGGAACCCCCGGTGAACGCGCTGCGGATCGCGCTCCACCCGGGGGGCCTGGCCCCGCGCATCAGGAATTACGCCGAGTGGCGCGGCCATCTGCTGGGCCGGCTGGAGCGGCAGCTGCCCCTGGTCCGCTCCGCGCCGCTGCGTGCTCTCTACGAGGAGCTGCGCGGCTACCCGGCGCCGCCCGCGCCCCCGCCCGCCCCGGGCCCGGCGGACGCGTCCGCCTCCCCCGGCTCCCCCGTCCCGGGCTGCCCCGCCCCCGGTGAGCGGGAGCCGGTCGCGCTGCCGATGCGGCTGGAGCACGGCGGCCGGGTGCTCTCCTTCGTCTCGGCCATCGCCACCTTCAACACCCCCATGGACGTGACGGTGTCGGAGCTGGCCATCGAGACGCTGCTGCCCGCCGACCGCGAGACGGGGGAGTTCCTGCGCGGGACGGCGCCCTGAGTCCCGCGCGGGAGGGCACGCGCGCCGCCTGCCCTCTCCGCCGTGCGGTCGGCGGATGTGAGACGAGTCTCCCGGGCCGGGCGGCACCGGGACGGTCGCCCGGGCAGCGCGCGGGTGCCGCCGGGCAGGCCCCGGCACACCCGGTACGGCTCCCTTCGCACCCCCTGGCACCACCCCGGGGGCCTGCCCCCGTGGCGGCCGTCGGGCTGCCCGGATGGAAGTGGGGCCTCCGGATGCCGCACACTCGGCGGTATGACGACAAGCACCGAGGCCCCCGGCACAGCCCGGGCCGCTTCGGAAACGGTCCACCCTCCTCGTACCGCGGAATCCGGCAGTGATTTCGCCCGGCTGGCGAAACGGATCTCCCGTGCCGGCCTGCTGGAGCGCCGCCCCCGCTACTACGCGGTCCGGTTCTCCGTGGTCTCCGTACTCTTCGTGGCCGGCTGGACGGCCTTCGCGCTGCTCGGGGACTCCTGGTGGCAGCCGGCCGTGGCCGCCTTCCTCGGGCTGGTCTTCGGGCAGATCGCGCTGCTGACCCACGACCTCGCCCACCGCCAGGTCTTCCGGCGCCGCCGGCCCAGCGAGACCGGCGGCCGGCTGTTCGGCAATCTCGGCATCGGGATGAGCTACGGCTGGTGGATGAACAAGCACACCCGGCACCACGCCAACCCCAACCACGAGGAGCTGGACCCGGACGTCACCCCCGACATCCTCGTCTGGTCCGGCAGGCAGGCGCGGGAGAGCCGGGGCCTGCCCCGGTTCATCGGCCGCCGGCAGGCGTACCTGTTCTTCCCGCTGCTCACCCTGGAGGGCTTCAACCTCCATGTGTCGAGCGTGCGGGCGCTCCTCGCCGGGGGGATGAAGCGGCGGGTCCTGGAGGCCGTCCTGCTCTCCGCGCACACCGTGGTCTACCTGGGCGCGCTGTTCCTCGTGCTCTCCCCCGGCAAGGCGCTGCTGTTCCTCTTCGTCCACCAGGCCGTCTTCGGCGTCTACCTGGGGTCGACGTTCGCGCCCAACCACAAGGGGATGCCGACCTTCACCGGCGAGGACCGGCCCGACTTCCTGCGGCGCCAGGTGCTCACCTCCCGCAATGTGCGCGGCGGGCACCTCATGGACATCGCCCTGGGCGGGCTGAACTACCAGATCGAGCACCACCTCTTCCCCAGCATGGCCACCCCGCACCTGCGCCGGGCCCGGGCCATCGTCCGCGAGTACTGCGCGGAGCTGAACATCCCGTACCACGAGACCGGGCTGATCGCCTCGTACCGTGAGGCGCTGCGCCATCTGCACGCCGTCGGCGCGCCGCTCCGGCGGGGCGGACGGGACGCGGTACCCGCCGCCTGAGCGGTACGGACAGCCGCCCGGCGGTCACGGCGGCCCCGACGACCCGGCAGCCCAAGCCGACCCGGCCGTCGCCGCAATCCCGGCAGCCCCGGCAGCCCCGGGAGCCCCGGCAGTCGCGGCGGTCCCGGGAGTCCCGGCGGTCAGCCGACGCGTTCGCCGGGGCCGCCCGCCGGGGGCGACAGCGGGGCCCCGGGGGCCTCCGTCTCGGCCAGCCAGCGGCGGAACACCCGGTGCACCGCCTCCGCCCCGGTGAGGATCTCGCCCTCCGGCACCGGAGGCGACAGTTCCGCGGGGCGGAGCAGGAAGGCGTGGCCCTGGGAGCCGCCGAGCCCGCCGTGCGAGCCGATCTGCGCCTCGAAGGCGTGCACCCGGCCGGTCGTCGGGTCGTACGCGGAGTTGACCATGATGTCCGCGGCGTGCGGGAAGGCCGCGGTGCGCCGGACCGCGTCCTCGGCCTCCGGGCCGAAGGGCGCCAGCGGGTCCGGGCCGATGACGACGCGCTGGTCGAGCCGGTGCTCGCCGCCGTGCGGGCCCAGCACCACCGGCCCGTACTCCTCGCTGCGCACCAGGAGGAACCCGATGCCGGGGTGCTCGGCCAGCGTGCCCAGCAGTGCGGGGTGGCGGCGCTCGATCTCCTCCCGGCTGACCCTGCCGGGCAGTTCGGGGAAGCTGATCAGCCCGAGGTTGCCGGAGCCGAGCACGACCGGCCCGGCGCCCCGGCCGCGCCGGGTCTCCTTCTCCTCCTCATCGACGCGGTGCAGCGCCGCCCGGGCCACCGCCCGCGCCTCGGCGCCGGTCACCTCGCGGTCGGCGCGCCGTCCGGCCAGCGGCCGGGAACCGGACCGGCCGCCGCGGCAGCCGATGCGGACCAGTTCCTCCAGCGTGATCCCGTAGGCCTCGGCGAACGTCCGGCCGGGGCTCTGCCCGTGATCGGAGAGCAGCACGATGCGATAGGCGCGGGGCGCATGGGCGGCGGCCTTCGCGATCAGCCGGACGCTGCGGTCGAGGCGGGCCAGCACCTGCTGGGCGTCCCGGCTGTGCGGGCCGGAGTGGTGGGCCACCTCGTCGTAGGCGACGAGGTCGGCGTAGACCACCGTGCGCCCGGCGAACAGGTCGCCGATGACGGCCGCGACGACCACGTCCCGGGAGACGACGGTCGCGAAGGCGCGGATGAACGGGTAGAGCCCGCCCCGCTTGACGCGCGGCTCGTCCCCGCGCATCCGGGCCCGCACGGCCTGCACGATCTCGCGGAACACCTCGGCGGTGAAGGACAGGGCGGTGCGGGTGGCGTTGGCCGGATCGGAGAAGTACGCGAAGTAGCCCGCCCGGGAGCGGGTGCCCCGGCCGCGCCGGGCGGCCACGGAGAGCACCAGGGCGAGCTGCTGCGCGCCGCCGCTGAAGAGGTTGCCGCGGCTGGCGCCGTCCTCCGCCAGCAGCCCCCGGTCGCCGGTGCGCTCGACGGCGCGGCGCTGGAGTTCGGCGACGCTGCTCGGCGAGGAGCACACCATGACGCGGCCGGTCTCCTTCTCGTACCAGCGGAAGGCGGGGACGTCGTGGTTGGTGCCGTGCAGAATGCCGAGCTGGCTGGCGCCGGTCTGGCTGGACCAGTCGGTGCGCCACATCGACAGCCGGTGGCCGCCGGTCCCGATCCAGGAGGCGACGGTCTCCATGACCGGCGGCAGCACCCGGCCGGTACCGGGCAGGGTGCGGGGGGTGACGGCCTCACTGAGGACGTCGAAGCCCACCCCATCGAGCTGGAGGAAGAGGATGCCCGGCCGGGCGGGAAGACCGTCCTCGCCGGTGCGCCGGGGGCCGGGCCGGTGCCGGTGCGCGAGCCGGCGGAGCCGCCGCCGGTAGGCGCCGTCGTCACGGACGGCGAGAGCGGTGCTGGTCGCGGAGGCGACGGCCGACATGATGGCGGCCACCGCCACGGCCGTCTCCGGCCCGGCCTCGCTCCCGCCATCGGGGACCAGCCGCAGGGCGAGCAGCAGCATCGAGCCGTTGAGGAAGAACACCAGGATGCCGAGGACGAAGGCCGGCACCAGCAGCAGCGCGCGGACCAGCAGCGGCCAGACCAGCGCGCTCAGCAGCCCGAAGGCGCCGGCGCCGATGGCGGCCGTGCGGGCGATGGTCGTCGGGCTGTCGCCGCTGGGGGACTGGATGCGGAAGTCCGGCAGCAGGCCGGCGAGGATCAGCATCGTCAGCGTGCTGACCGCCCACACCGCGAGCACCCGGAACACCGCGCCGCCGACGGCCCGCCATCTGCCTCGTACCACGCACGTTCCCATCTCGCCCGGTCCGCCCGCACCGTCCGCGGTACGGGCCGGCTCCAGACTGTCACAACGGGGCGCGGACCACGGGGGACCGCGTGGTCGTGAAGCGTCCGGCCGGAGTGCGCCCGGCGCCCGGCCCGGGGGCGGGGCGACGGGAGCGGCCGGGGCCGGGAGGCCGGGTCGTTCCCTTGCCGGCCCTTACGGGCGCGGGGCTGCGCGGGGGCGTGAACGGTGGAGGGAGGGAGTTCAGGAGCGCCCGGTGCGGGCCCGCAGCTCCGCGACGATCTCCGCGGTGAGCGGGGCCGGGAGGCCGTGGCGTTCGGCCGCGCGGAGCACCGAGCCGCCGATCGCGTCGAGCTCCAGGGGGCGGCCCGCCTCGGCGTCGCGCTGCATCGAGGACTTCATGGAGCCGGGGGCGCCCTCCAGGAAGCCGAGCACCTCGCCCGGCTCGGCGGTGGCGCCCGCGGCGCGCGCGACGGCGGCGATCTCGTCGAGCAGGGCGAGCAGTTCGGGCCGCCGCTGCTCGCGGACCGCGCCGACCGTGGCCCCGTAGCGGGTGGTGAGGAGGGCCATCGGGGCGAGGAAGACCAGCTTGTCCCAGAGCAGGGCGGTCTCGTCGTCCCGTACGGTCGCGCCGAGCCCGGCCTCGCGCAGCAGAGCTGCGGTGTGGTCGAGGCGCTCGCGGGGCACGGTGCGGCCGGCGAGTTCGATGCCGGCGAAGGGGCTGGTGTGCTCGATGCGGCCGGGGGCGACGCGGGTCGACTCGACGCGGATCGTCGCGGCGGCCACCTGCTCCGCCGGATAGCGCTCGCGCAGCGGCCCGAGGTGGTCGGCCCCGTTGAGCAGCGGGAGCACCAGTCCGCCGCCGAGAGCCGCCGCCGGCACCCGCTCCAGGGCGTCGGCGAGCGCGGTCTCCTTGACGGTGACGAACAGCAGGCCGGCCGGCTCGCGCAGTTCGGTGTCCGCCTCGACCGGGACCCGGAAGGCGCCGAAGCGCCCGCTGGTCACGTGCAGGCCGTCCTGCCGCAGCGTTCCGGCGGTCTCCGCTCCGGCGAGGCACACCACGCGGTGCCCCGCGCGGGCGAGCAGCGCGCCGACCAGTCCTCCCACGCCGCCCGGGCCCAGTACCGCCACTGTCATCGGGGTCACGGTCACTCTCCTTGCCGCCGGTCTCACCGCGTTCTGCCGTCCGCCCCGCCACCCGGGGCGGCCCCACCGTACCGACCGGCGGGTACGAGGACGGCCGCGGGGCAGACGGTCCGGAAGCGGCGCGGCCGTGCGGAGACGGCCCGGGGTGCAGCCCCGGCCGCCGCAGCGCCCGGCGCCGTACCCGGCCGTGCGGCTACGCTCGGCAGCAGGACGCCGCAGCGGCGGCGGAGACCAGGGAGGTGTGGCGGGTGCCGGTCGAGATCACTTGGTGGGGCCATGCCACCGCGACCGTGACGGATTCCGGGGTGCGGGTGCTCACCGACCCCCTGCTCGTGCAGCGGCTGGCGCATCTGCGGCGCCGCCGGGGCGCGGTGCCCCCGCCCGAGGCCGCCGTCGCCGATGTCGTGCTGGTCTCCCATCTGCACGCCGACCATCTCCACCCGCGCTCGCTGGCCCGGCTGGAGCCGGGCACCCGGGTGCTCGTGCCGCGCGGGGCGCTCGCCGCGGTGCCCGCGCTGCGCCGGCTGGCCGCCGGAACGCTGCGCGTCACCGAGGTCGCGCCCGGTGACGAGACGCGGGTCGGGGATCTCACGGTGCGGGCCGTGCCCGCCGCGCACGACGGGCGCCGGCTGCCGTACGGGCCCCGCCGCTCTCCCGCCCTCGGCTATGTGCTGCGGGGCGAGTCGACCACCTACTTCGCGGGGGACACGGGCTTGTTCGACGAGATGGCGGATGTGGTGGGGCCCTGCGATGTGGCGCTGCTGCCGGTCGGCGGCTGGGGCCCGTATCTGGGCAGCGGCCATCTGGACGCCTCGCGCGCCGCCCGGGCGGCGGCCCGGCTGGCGCCGCGGTGCGCGGTGCCGGTGCACTACGGCACGTTCTGGCCGATCGGCCTGGACGCCGTGCGGCCGCACGAGTTCCACTCCCCCGGCGAGGAGTTCGTCCGGCAGGCGACGGCGCTCGCCCCGGAGGTGGCCGTGCACCGGCTGGAGCACGGGCAGAGCGTGCGGCCAGAGGTCGCGCGGTGACCGACGGGGCCGTGCACCGGGCGCTGCCCGGCGCGGTGGGAGACCTCCTCAGCTGGGTGCCGGCGACGTCGCCGCAGACCTTCGTGGGCTACCCCTCGCTGTTCCTGCTGGTGGCGCTGGGGTCACTGGTGCCGGTGGTGCCGACGGGCGCGCTGGTGAGTTCGGCGGCGGCCGTGGCCCTCCACCACCAGCTGCCCGGGCTCACCCTGCCGCTGGTGTTCGCGGTGGCGGCCCTGGCGGCCTTCGCCGGTGACGTCCTCCTCTACTGGCTCGGCCTGCGCGGCGTGCGCTCGGACAGCGGCTCCCGCTGGCTGCGGCGGCTGCGTGACCGGGCGGCGCCCGACCGGCTGGAGGCGGCGCGGCGGAAGCTGGACGAGCGCGGGGTGACGGTGCTCGTCGTGTCCCGGCTGATGCCGGCCGGGCGGATTCCGGTGATGCTGGCGTGCCTGCTGGCGAAGATGCCGCTGCGGGACTTCGTCCGCGGTGACGCGCCGGCGAGCCTGGCGTGGGCCGCGGCCTATCTGCTGATCGGGATCACCGGCGGTTCGCTCTTCCCCGAGCCCTGGCAGGGGGCGCTGGCGGCGGTGGCCCTGGCGCTGGCCATCAGCGCCGCCCCGGCCGGCTGGCGCCGGGTCCGGGACGCCGGCCGGCGCGATACGGCGAGCTGACCGGCGCGCGCCCGCCCCCGTCGGGCCGGGCGGGCCCCGGTCCCCCGGTCACTCCTCCGGGAGCACCCGGGAGCCGCCCACCGGGAGGTCCCAGAGCTGCCCGCGGGGGCGGCCGGTGCGCCGCCAGGCGGCGCGGACCCGGGTGAGCGGTTCCAGCGGGGGTTCGGCGGAGAGCAGGAACGTCGCCCAGTGCATCGGCGCCATGTGCCGCGCGCCCACGTCCAGGCAGGCCTGCACGGCCTCCTCCGGGTCGGTGTGGACGTCGCGCAGCATGTCCGAGGGGTCGTAGGCGCCGATCGGCAGCAGAGCGAGGTCGATCCCGGGCAGCCGGGCACCGATCTCCGCGAACCAGTGGCCGTAGCCGGTGTCGCCCGCGAAGTACACGCGCCGGCCCGCGGGGCCGGTCAGGACCCAGCCGCCCCACAGCGAACGGCAGGTGTCGGTGAGGGTGCGCTTGCTCCAGTGGTGGGCCGGGACGAAGTCGAAGCGGACGGTGCCGCGGTCCCGGGCGGGCAGTTCCACCGCCTCCCACCAGTCGAGTTCGGTGACGCGGGTGAAGCGGCGGCGCCGGCACCAGGCGCCGAGCCCGGCCGGCACGAAGAGGTGGGTGTCGCGGGGGAGCCTGCGGAGCGTGGGGCCGTCGAGGTGGTCGTAGTGGTTGTGGCTGATGACGACGGCGTCCACCGGGGGCAGGTCCCTCCAGGGGACGCCGACGGGGGTGACGCGGGAGGGGGTGCCGAGGATGCGGCGGGACCACACCGGGTCGGTCAGCACGGTGAGCCCGCCTATCCGCACCACCCAGCTCGCGTGGCCCGCCCAGGTCACGGCGACCGTGCCGGGCCCGGCCTCCGGCAGCGGGCCCGGCGCCACGGGCAGCTCGGAGACCTCCGCCAGGGCCTCGGCGGGGGGCCGCGACACCCCTTCGCGGGCCAGCCGCGCGAGGCCGGCCACCCCGGCGGGCAGCGGCGCGGTGAGCCGGTCGGCGAAGGACCGGGGCCAGGTGCGGGTCTCCCCCAGCGGACGGGGCTCGGGCAGCGGTCCGGTACGGGGGCGGGGGGCCGGGCCCGGAGCGGTGGCCGTGGCGGTGCCGGGGGGCGCGGCGGCGGTGCCGGGACCGGTCCCGGTCTCCGTGCCGGTGCCGGCCCCGGTGCCTGTGCCGGTTCCGTAGCCGATACGGCCGCCGACTCCGGTGGCGGTACCGATTCCGGTGAGGAAGCGCTCCTGCCGTTCCGTCATCGCTGCTCCCTTGGCTCTCCGCGGTGCCCTGCGGCCCGCTCGCTACCAGGCGTCACGCCTTGCCGTATGCCCCCTTCCGTTGACAACGTTCCTCCTTCTGTCCGGCCCGCCCGGGCGGACGGTCCCGGGCCCGTCCGATGCCACGCCTCACCCGTCACGCCACCTGCTGCCGGAACGGGGACGAGCCGGAGCCGCCACAGCCGGCCGGCGGCGGGGTCCGTGCCCGTCCCGGTCCCGTCATCCGCCGCTCCACTCGTCGAGAGCCCTTGTCACCAGGGTCAGCGACCGGGCCGCGTGCGGCGAGTCCAGCGGGTCCGCGGCGGTGAGCGCCCGGAGGCGGCCGGGCCCGTCCGGGGCGAGCAGCGGCTCGGTGGTGAACCGGACGCGGAGCGCGTCGGGGGGATCGCCGAACCGGTGCCCGCCCGCCACGGGGAAGCCGAGCCGCCGGGTGAGGTGGGCCTCCAGCTCCACGGAGTCGCCGATCCCCCGGGCGGCCAGCGCGTCACCGAACGGGCCGAGGTCGGCGTAGATCCGGTCCCCCGCACGCGGCGGGCGGCAGAGGGCGCCGTGGCGGACGACGGTGCGGTACAGGGCGGCGGCGAGGATGCCGTGCAGCCGGGCGGCGGCCCGGAGCCGCTCGGTGACGTCGGGCGGCTCGGTGAGGGCGTGGGCGACGGCGGCGGCCAGCGGCGCCCCGGGCCCGGTCCGTGTCCCGGCGAGTACCCCCAGGGCGGCCGCGCGCAGCCCGGCGCCTTCCCGGCCCGCCGGGAAGCGGGCGGTCGCGGCGGGCCAGCCGGGCGGCAGCAGCGTGGTCCCGAGCCCGGCGAGGACGACGACGTGCCCGGGCAGCATCTCCGCCGGGCTGACGAACACGGGCCGGCCCCGCCCGGCCGGCGCGGGATCGCCCGGCGGGGGCGGGGCGTCCGGGGTGTCCGGGACCGCCACGGGGGACGGGTGGAGCGCGTCGCGGTCCGTCTCGTCGCTGATGATCAGCAGCCCCTCGCCGGCCGCCGCTTCGCACACCTCGTGCAGCAGTTCGGGGGGCGCGGTGGTGCCCGTCGGGTCGTCGGCCGGCGACAGGACGAGCACGCGGGGGGTCCCGCCCTCCGCCCGCACCCGGCGCACGGTCTCCAGCAGGGCGAACGGATCGGGCACACCCCCGCACTCGGCGGGGACGGGCACGGGGTAGGCCGGGCGGCCGAGCACCAGCGGCTGCGCCGAGTGCCACGGCGCGCACGGCCGGGTGGTGAAGACGTCGCCGCCCGCCGCCGCGAGCAGCGCGAGCAGCAGGGGTTGCGGGCCCGCGGCGGCCAGCAGCCGCTCGGGGCCGGTGGCCAGTCCGCGGCGGGCCCAGTAGCCGCGGGCCGCGTCGAGCAGTTCCGGTCCGCCGCCCACCGGCTCGGGTGCGCCGCGGCCGGCCGACGCCGCCAGCCGTTCGGCGAGTCCGGGGAGGACGGGCAGGCCGGAGGGCTCCACCGGCGGCCCGAAGAGGGCCGGGCCACGCGGCTCCGGTGGCATCGGCTCCATCGGGTACCTCCGTCGGGGCCTGGGCGGTGTGACGGCCCGCTCCTTCCACCTTCGCAGATCCCGCCCGGTCGGCAACGGCGGGCGGCCGTGCCCCGGCACCGCGACGGCGCGTGCGGGGGCTACGGCCGGGAGCCCGGCCGCTCGCGGGGCCCGGCCGGGCGGCTGGACGCGAGCCGGGCGATCTCCGCCTCCGCGCCCCGGCCGCGGCTGCCGACCAGGGCGGCGGCCAGCTCGGACAGCTTCCGGTTGGTGCGCTGGGACATGGTGCGGAGCAGACCGAAGGCCCTGTCGGCGTCGCAGCCCAGGACGTGCATGATGATCCCGCACGCCTGGTCCACCACGGGGCGGGCCCGCAGCGCGGTGCCGAGCTGGTCGATCTCGGCGTGCAGCCGGCGCTGTTCGATGCCCCGGACGATCTCGCTCGTGGCCAGGTCGCCGAGGAGGGCGGTCACCCCGCGCTCCGGGTCCACGAGCCGGCCCGGACGGAAGCCGTAGACGGTGAGGGTGACCAGCAGGTCCTCCCGGCGGAACAGCAGGGTCGTGCTGGAGCGCACCCCCGCCTCCAGGGCCCGTGCCCGGTAGCGGGGCCAGCGTTCGTCGTGCAGCAGGTCCTCCGAGGCGGCCGGGCGGCCGGTCTCCAGAACGGCCGGCACGGGGCCCTCGCCGGTCTCCCACTGCACGGTCACCAGCGGCGCGAGGTCGGGGTGGGTCACGGCCGTGCGGAGCGGGGCGGCGGAGAACGCCGCGGCGGCGCCCCGCGCGCCGGAGAGCCCGGAGAGGGGGACGGCGGTCGCCCCGGCACCGCAGCACCAGGGGTTGCACGCGGCGGCCTGCTCGGCGAGCCGCGCCAGACTGGGATCGGAGGCGTCGGGTACCGTCCCCGGCGCGGGATCCGGCTCGAGTTCCCTGTGCTCGGGCATACCTGGGAACAGCCCTCCTTACGCTCCGAGGTCGCACATCCGCACCGGTGAGCAGACTCTCACCGGCCATGAAGCCGTACGGTTCCCCCGGGTCTCCCCCGTCCGGTCGCCTGCCCGGGCCGGGACCGGCAAAACGGATACGGACGTCCTTCCGCCCGCCGGGGCCCCGGCGGCGCTCTGCCACCGCCCGCACCCCGGGTGGCGTCCAACTCCCCGGCAGGCCGATGCGGTTACCGTGGGCTCATGGGCGAGACCATCGATTTCGGTGCCGAGCTGGCGGATTTCCGCAGCCGGGTCGCGGAGTTGCAGTCCATACGTTCGCTTCCCTCCGAGGAACGGGGAGCGGCCCTGGACACCGCGCTGTTCGAACTCCAGCACGTGGCGGACGTCCTGTGGCCGCGTTTCGAGAAACTCTCGGCGGCGTCGGCACGCGACGGCACCCCCCGGGAGAATCCGGAACTGCGGCTGCTGCGCGGCCTCTTCCAGCGGCTGCCGCTTCCGGTGGTGCTCATGGACCGCACCACCGTCGTCCGGCGGCTCAACGCCGCCGCCGGCGAACTCTTCGCCCTGCGGGCCGGGTACGCCACCGGCCGGGCGCTGACCGGTGCCCTGGCACACGACACCCGCGCGGCGTTCCGCTCCCAGGTGGCCGCCGTGGCGCGGGGCGAGGGCGGCCGCAGCCTGCTGGTGCGGCGGCTGCCGGAGCCCGCCCCGGACGGCGGGGGCCGGAGCGCCCTGCGCGCGACCCTCACCGCCCTGCGGCCACCGGACGAGCAGCGGCCGGCCGTGCTCGCCGTCTTCCAGACCGTCCCCGCGCGAGAGGCGGAACGGGAGCCGCGCCGCGCACCGGCGCGTGCGGCGGACCGCGCCGGCTCGCCCCGGCTTCCCGCGCCGCCGCCGCGGCTGCCCCGCCCGGACCTCGCCGAGGTGTCCCGGAACGCCGAACTGATGGACCTGGTCGACGACATGGCCGCCGCCCTGCTCGCCGGCTCCCCCGGCTCCCCGGAGGACGTGCTCGGCCGGGCGGCCCGGCTGCTGCACGGCCGGTTCGCCGACTGGGTGATCGCCGACCTCGCCCCCGTCACGGACGACGGCGGTACGCCCGGCCCGCTGCGGCGGCTGGTGGTGCTGGGCCCGGACCCGCGGCCGGAGCCGGGTACGGGGCCGGCCGGCCAGGATCCCGCGGACTGCCCGCTGGTGCTGGACGCCGTACGGGACGGGGTGCCGGCGCTGCTGGTGCGCCCGGAGGACCCGGAGGCCTTCGGGCGGGACGCCTCGGGGGCGGCCGTGCTGGTGTCGGCGCGGGTGACCTCGCTGCTCTGCGTACCGCTGTGCCCGCCGCCCCGCGAGGGGCAGGCGCCGGGGGATACGGCCGCGCCGTCCGGGGCCCTGACGCTCTTCCGCACGGGCGGGCGGCGCGCCTTCGAGATGGCCGAGGCCGGAGCGGTGCACCGGATGACCCGGCATCTGTCGCTGGCCCTGGGCCACGCGGCCGGGCGGGACGCCGAGCCCGCCGGTCCGGCCTCCCCGGCGTGAGGCCCGTACGAGGCACGGGGGACGGGGCGGCCCGCGCCCCGGCCCCGACCGGCGGTGAGCACCGGCGGAGAACAACCGCCCCGCCGTCCGGGAGCACCGGGGCGGAGCGGCCGGGGAACCGAACCGCCGGGCGGCTGCCGCGGGCGGCCGCCCGGCGGTTCAGTTCGCGTCGGCCATCACCTGGTCGCAGAGTGTGGCGCAGGTCCGGCTGATCAGCCGGGAGACGTGCATCTGGGAGATGCCGAGCTGCTCGGCGATCCGGCTCTGGGTCATGTCGCAGAAGAACCGCATGTAGAGGATCTGCCGCTCGCGTTCCGGTAGCCGGCTGAGCTTGGGCTTGATCGCCTCGCGGTCCACGATCCGGTCGAAGCCCGGCTCGGCCTTGCCCAGGGTGTCGACGAGCGCGTAGCCGTCCTCGGAGCCGGGGAGTTCCGCGTCCAGCGACAGCGGGGTGAAGCTGTCGAGCGCCTCCATGCCGAGCAGCACGTCCTCCTCGGACATCCCGGTGTGCTCGGCGACCTCGCGGATGCTGGGGCCGCGTCCGTCGAGGGTGGTGGAGAGTTCGCGGTACGCCACCCGGACCCGGTTGCGCAGTTCCTGCACCCGGCGAGGTACGTGCAGGCCCCACATGTGGTCGCGGAAGTGCCGCTTGACCTCGCCGACGACCGTCGGCACGGCGAAGCTCTCGAAGGCGGTGCCGCGGTCCGGGTCGTACCGCATCACGGCTTTGACCAGACCGAGCGCGGCCACCTGCTGGAGGTCCTCGATGGACTCGCCGCGGTTGCGGAACTGCCGGGCCAGCCGTTCGGCCATGGGTATCCAGGCGCTGACGACCCGCTGGCGCAGGGCGTCCTTCTCGGGGCCGTCGGGCATCCGGGAGAGCCTGCGGAAGTCTTCGGCGGTGTCGGGTGCGTCGTCGTGCGGGTGCCTCGAGCGAGGCCGCTTGGTGGTGTGAGCGCGTACGGTCGTCATGAGGATCTCGCTCCCAGGACGGTCGGACTGGTTCACCGTGGGAGCAGGCACGACATACGGGGCCGAGGCGCGCTCGGGGCCGCAGACAGAGCTGGTCCCACGGGCGTGCCTACGGTCCGAAGCACGGTTGTCGCTTGCCCCCGGGCCCGGACCGCAAACACACGGTCCTCGAGCCCTTCCGGCAGCGGCGGGAGCCCGCTGGAACAGGTTCACTTCCATGCTCCACCAGGTCCGCCGGGTGCGCGACCGGAGGCATCGCCGACCGTCTCGCCCGGCCCGGCGAGCTTCGTCTGCGTTCTGGTGAACTCGCAGGTGGGAACGGTGTTGATCAAGCCGCGGCCCGCCCGTCCGGCCGCCGGGGCGGAACGGAACGGAACCTCCCGGCGGGGCACCCGGCGGTGCTTTGCCCCGGGGACGGACGCGCCCCGGCCCGGGGGGCCGGGGCGTCGCCGTGGCGGCCCGGGGCGGCACGGGCCGGAGGGCCCGGCCGGCCGCCGGGGACGGACATCCGTCCGTCCGGACGCGGTCAGTCGTTCGTCGGCCAGCTCCCGGTCACCCGGCGGACGCCGTTGGCGCCGCTCCGCTCGACGACGGCGCGGACCCCGCCCACGATGGCGCCCTTGACGATGGCGGGCGGCAGGATCTGCGCCCAGGTGTAGTCCGGGTCGGTGGGCTCGGGGGCCTCGTCCTTGTCCGAGACCCGCTTCCAGAGCTGCTTGAAGAGGGCACCGGCGATGACACCGCCGAGAATGCCGAAGAGCGCGCTCAGGATCTTGTACACCGTGCTCACGTTCAGCCCTTGCCCTTCTCCGCGCGCTTGCCGCGTATCGCCATCAGAACGAGGAGCAGGGCGACACCGCCCGCCACGGCGGCGAGCGGCGGGCCGCCCAGCCGTTCCGTGGCCTGTCCGGCCTGCTCCCGGACCTCCTCCTTGATCTCGGCGGCCCGGGCCCTGGCGCGGGACTTCACGTCCGCGCGGGCCGCGAGCCGCTCCACCGTGTCACCGAGCCGCTCCCGCGCCTGGATCACTTCCTGGCGCAGTTCCTCGGGAGTGCTCGTCATCGGTGTGCCCTCTCCTTGATCCGTTCGGCATCGGCCTTCATGCCGCTGATCGCCTCCTCGGGCATCAGCGGTGCCGCCTCCCGGGTCTGCTTGCGGCCGAGCGCCGCCAGGATCCCGGCGAAGGCGAAGAGCGCCGCCGCCCCGATCAGGGCGGCGGCCCACACCGGCAGGACCAGGGCGAGTGCGGCGATCCCCGCCGCCACCAGCGCCTGGAACGCCACGAAGGCCACAACGCCCGCCCCGCCGAACAGCCCGCCCCCGAGGCCGGCCCGCTTGCCCTTGCGGGCCAGCTCGGCCTGGGCGAGCCGCATCTCACCGCGTACCAGGTCGGACAGTTGCTCGGCGGCCTGCTTGACGAGGTCGCCTGCCGACGGTTCGCCGGTGCCGCCTCCGGGCGGCCGTCGGTTCACGGTCGTGGTCACTGGTGTCTTCCTCCCTCATGAACATGACTTCCTCGTAGCGGCCCAGTGCCAGGACGAGGCCGAGCATGGCCATCGGTATGAGTACGGCGAATACCGCCATGGCCCTGGTCCTTCCCTGGGGAACAGTCACGCTCTGCGACGAACGTCACGGGCCTTGAAGGCGAGTGACCATTCCCTTTCGGGTCAAACCGGACTTTCTTCCGACTGATGAGCCTGTTCTGTCACCGGGTAGGGCTCGGACCCGGGATCCCTGAATTCCCGGGCCCGAGCCTTCCTTTTCCCCACTCACGGCCACTCCGGCCGTGCACCGGGTCCCCCGGCCCGTATCCGCCAAACACCGCGGCGGGCCGGCGGGACCGGAACTCCGGGGCGGCCGGCCGCGGCCCCCGCCCCGGAGCGGCTCAGGGCTCGCGGGCCCGCGCCCCCTCCCGGGTGCGGGACGGCGTCACCTGCCGGCGCGGGTGGCGCCGCAGATACTCGCCCTCCAGTTCGGCCATCCGCGAGTTGTGGGCGACCAGCGCGTCCGGCGCGCCGTGCAGCAGCGTCTCGTGCCGGGTCCGGTGGACCGACTCCAGCTCCTTCAGCAGCTGCCGCTCGTCCAGGTCGGCGGGATCGACCCCGGCTCTCCGCCGTTCCGCGTCCGCCATGGCTCCACCTCTCTCGTCGTCTCTCGCCCCGCGGTCCCGCCCGCCCGCCGTGCGGGACGGCCCGGTCCGCTCGTGGCCCCGTCCGTGCGTGCCGCGTCCTCTCCCGTCGTCCTCTCCGTCTTCTCCGTCACGGGCCGCGCAACCGCTCCGCGGCCGGGTTCCCACGGTTCCGGCGTTCTCCCGCGTCCGGCGGGGTCTCCCGCCAGACCGGTGCCGGTCGTGTTGCCGTGGATCCATCGGGTACCCGGTTCGCACCACCGATACAGACAGTTCGGAGGAAGCAATGGAACTCGCATTCCTCAACCCGGTCGTGGAGCGGCCCGGCCCCTGGGCGTCGGTCTACTTCGACACCTCCCGCGCGTCTCAGTACGCCTTCAAGGAGCAGGAGCTGGCGGCCCGCGAGGCCTGTGACGAACTGGCCGCGCAGGGCGCCGACGAGCGCACCTGCCGCACGCTGCGCGACGTGCTGAGCGAACTGCCCCGCACCGGCGCTCCCGGGCGGGCCCTCTTCGCCACCGGTGGGGAAGTCGTGCTGGACGTGCCGCTCGGCGAGGCCCCGCAGGGCCGCTCGGAGGTCAGCTGGTCGCCGGTGCCGCACCTCGGTCCGCTGCTGGAGCACCGCAGCGAGAACCCGCGGTGCCTGATCGCGTACATCGACCGCAAGGGCGCCGACTTCGAGGTCCGCGACGACTACGGCCGTGAGGAAGCCGGGCACCAGGAGGGGCAGGACTGGCCGATCCACCGCAACCGGCACGGCGCCGACTGGTCCGTCCGGCACTTCGAGCTCGCCGTCGAGGAGACCTGGGACCACAACGCCGGGGAGATCGCCAAGGCCCTCGCGGAGACCTGGGAGGAGACCGGCGCCCGGATGCTGGTCCTCGCCGGGGACGTGCGCGAGCGCCGCGCCGTGCACGACCGGCTCCCCGAGCCGCTGAAGTCCGCCTGCACCGAGACCGAGTACGGCGGCCGCGCCGCCGGCGCCCGCCGGGAGCGGCTGGACGAGGTGGTGGACGAGGCCCGCGAGAAGTACGTCCGGCAGCACACGGCGGAGCTGCTGGACCGGTTCCGCTCCCGCCGCGCCCAGGTGCCCGGCGATGTGCCGCACGACGCGGCGGAGGGCGTGCCCGCGCTGGTCGAGGCGGCGCGCGAGCACCGCATCGGCTCACTCGTCATCCGGCCCGACGGACCCGACGTGCACCGCGAGGTGTGGGTGGGCCGCGAGCCCGACCAGATCGCCGTACGGCACACCGACATCCCGTACCTCGGCGACACCGAACCGGTCGCCGTCCGCGCCGACGACGCGCTGCTGCGCGCCGCGGCCGCGAGCGGCGCCGAGGCCGTCGTCGTGCACCGCCCGGAGGACGTCGACGGTGATCTGCCGTCCGGCGGGCTGGGCGCCCTGCTCCGCTGGCCCAGCGCCCGCGGCGAACGTCTGGAGGAATCGCTGTGACCCTCAGGAACCCCCTCCTCCGCAACCCCTTCCGCCGGAATCACCGCGCGGGCCGCCCGCCCGACCCGGCGGCGGGCCAACAGCAGCGCGGAACGAAGCAGCAGCGGGAGGACCACATGCAGCGAGGCAGCGACCGGCTCAACGTGCACCACGACGACGAGATGAAGCACCAGCTCCAGGGGATGCTCCGCTCCGGGCACTCCACCCGGGCGGAGGAGTGGCACGACCCCGAGCCCAGCGCCGAGGACGACCCCGACACCACGCTGCGCCCGGCCCCGACCCCCGGTGTCAGCGACGAGGCCGAGGCGGAGGCCCTCCGCTCCGAACTCGCCCGCTACTTCGGCCGCACCCCCTTCCCCGGCCGGCGCGAACAGCTCCTGGGCACGCTGCGCGAACGCAACGCCCCCGAACGGCTGGTGGAGGTGATCGGCACCCTCCCGGCGGACCAGGACTACCGCAATGTGCAGGACGTGATGGTGGCACTCGGCCGCAAGCCCCGGTCCTGACCCGGGACGGCGGGGCGCCGGACCCCCCGGCGCGGGACGGGGCGAGTCCCCGGGACCCCGGACTATGCGGAGATACGGAGAGCGGAGACACGGAGACACGCCTTCGCCCCTCCGCGCCGCGCCGGCCGCCCCGCCCCCGTATCCCCGCATACGCCGCGCCCCCGCGGGTACTCCGGGCCGGAGAAGGAACCCCGCTCCCCGCCCTGAACCCGCGGGGACGGCGTGGGGACGGGGCCGTGACGGGCCCCGCCGGGCCCCGCGCCCCGAGGAGGCGACGAAGCCATGGCACACGGACACGGACAGGCAGAACACGTACGCGACGTCATGACCCCCGCGGTGACGGCCGTGCGCCCCGACGCGTCACTGGTCGAGGCCGCCGAGCTGATGCGCACCCACGACATCGGCGACGTCGTGGTCGTCGAGGACAGCCGGCTCATCGGCATCCTCACCGACCGGGACATCACCCTCCGCGCGGTGGCCGAGGGCGTCGACCCGCTGACGGTCAGCGCGCTGTCCGTCTGCACCCCGCGCCCCGTCACGGTCGGGCCGGACGAATCGGTCGACGCCGCCGTGATGCTGATGCGGACCAACGCGGTACGGCGGCTGCCCGTCGTCGAGGACGGCAGGCCGCTCGGCATGGTCAGCATCGGCGACCTCGCCCTGGCCCAGGACCCGGGATCGGCCCTCGCCGACATCAGCCGCGCCGTCCCGGACACCTGGCCCGTCCAGGCGGTCTGACCCCGGCGGTCCCGCTGATCACGCGCCGGTCCCGGTGACCGCCCGCCGGTCCCGGCGATCACCCGCCGGCGGAAGCGATGCCCCGACCGGCAGCGGGTATGCGTCTGTCCATGACGGACGACACGAGGGGCCGCTGGCACCGATGGCTCAGCGAAGGGGACCGGGCGGTGTTCGCCCGGGTGGCCGCACACCACTGGCCCGCCGGGGACCGGTTTCTGCCGCGCCTCACCCACAGCGCCAACCACGGCCGACTGTGGTTCGGCGTGGCCGCCGGACTGTGGGCGTTCGGCGGCGCCCGGGGCCGCCGGGCGGCCACCCGGGGGATCGCCTCGCTGGCGCTCGCCTCGGCCACCGTGAACACCCTGGGCAAGCGCTCGGTGCGCCGCGACCGCCCGATCATCGACGCCGTGCCGCACCTCCGGCGCGCCAAGCGCCAGCCGACCACCACCTCCTTCCCCTCCGGGCACTCGGCCTCCGCCGCGGCCTTCGCCGTGGGCGTCGCGCTGGAGTCACGGCCGTGGGGCACGCTGCTGGCCCCGGTCGCCGCCGCCGTCGCCTTCTCCCGCGTCTACACCGGCGTGCACTACCCGAGCGACGTCGTCGCGGGTGCCGCCCTCGGCGCCGGGGCGGCCTACGCCGTCCGGGGCCTCGTGCCCTCGCGGCACCAGCTGCCGCCGCCCGCCCGCCCGCGCGGCGACGCCCCCGCCCTTCCCGCCGGGGAGGGCCTGTTCGTCGTCGTCAACCCGCTCTCCGGCGCCATGCCCCACCGGGCCGACCCGGTACGGCAGTTGCGGGCGGCGCTGCCCAAGGCGGAGATCGTGCGCCACGACCCCGACCGGGCCCCGCTGACGAGCACGCTGGAGACCGCGGCGCGCGACGCGGCCGAACGGGGCGGCGCGCTCGGCGTCGTCGGCGGCGACGGTACGGTCAGCGCGGCCGCGACGGTCGCGCTCCAGTACGGGGTGCCGCTCGCCGTCCTTCCCGGCGGCACCTTCAACCACTTCGCGTCCGACCTCGGCGTGGAGGACATCCAGGACGTCCGCGCCGCCGTGACGCGCGGCGAGGCCGTCCGGGTGGACGTGGGACGGCTGACCCCGAGCGAGGGCCCCGGCGCCCTGCGCGAACCCACCTACTTCCTCAACACCTTCAGCCTCGGCTCGTACCCGGAGCTGGTGCGGCTGCGCGGGCACTGGTCGCCGCGGATCGGCGGCCCCGCCGCGACCCTGCTCGGCGTGGCGCACGTCCTGCGCACCTCCCGCCCGGTGAGGGCCGTGGTCAACGGCGTGCCGCGCTCCATGTGGCTGCTCTTCGCGGGCAACGGCGCCTACCGCAGCGTGGGGCTGGCCCCGGTCCGCCGCTACGACCTGGCGGACGGCCTGCTGGACGTCCGGGTCGCGCACGGCGGCCGCTTCGCCCGCACCCGGCTCGTCGCGGCGGCGCTCACGGGCGCGCTGGCCCGGTCCCCCGTCTACGCCGCCGCGCGTCCGCGCCGGCTGCGGGTCTCGGGACTGCCGACCGGCACCCACATGGCGTACGACGGCGAGGTGGCGCCCGCTCCCCCGGCCTTCGTCATCGACAAGGCGGAGGAGGCGCTGACCGTTTACCGGCCGGTCCCGGACTGAGGGGCACACCGGCGTCGGCCGGCCCCTCCGGGGCACCGGCCGGCCGACGCTCGCCGCCTCTTCGCGCCTCTCATCGCGTACCACATGACGAGACGCCATTCTCGTGATACGAGACACCGGTCTAGACTGCGGCTCCCCGCACGCCTCGCCCGGAAGGGGCCGCCATGCCCGACCGCACCGACGTACGAGACGAACCGGCCGCGCGGGCCGGAGCGAGCGAGGACCCCGCGAACCCGGGTGCCACGGGGCACCCGGAGACCGGAGCCGCCGTTTACACCCACGGCCACCACGAGTCGGTGCTCCGCTCGCACACCTGGCGGACCGCCGCCAACTCCGCCGGCTATCTGCTGGACGAGCTCCGCCCCGGCATGACCGTCCTGGACGTCGGCTGCGGGCCCGGCACCATCACCGCCGACCTGGCCCGGCTCGTCGCCCCCGGCCGGGTCACCGGGATCGACGCGGCCCCGGGCATCCTCGGCCGGGCCCGGTCGGTGGCCGCCGGACGCGGCCTGGACACCGTCGGCTTCACCGTGGCCGACGTCTCGGAGCTGCCCTTCCCCGACGGCTCCTTCGACGTCGTGCACGCCCACCAGGTCCTCCAGCACGTCGGCGACCCGGCCGGCGCCCTGCGCGAGATGCGCCGCGTCTGCCGGCCCGGCGGTGTGGTCGCCGCCCGCGACTCCGACTACGC
Source organism: Streptomyces xinghaiensis S187 (assembly GCF_000220705.2). Lineage (GTDB taxonomy): Bacteria > Actinomycetota > Actinomycetes > Streptomycetales > Streptomycetaceae > Streptomyces > Streptomyces xinghaiensis. Next base: position 1,306,625 of record NZ_CP023202.1, read on the forward strand.
GGCCATGACCTGGCATCCCGGCTCCCCGGCCCTCGACGCCTGGCTGGACCTCTACCGCCGGGTCGCCCGCGGCAACGGCGGCGAACCGGACGCCGGACGGCGGCTGCTGTCCTGGGCGCGGCAGGCCGGCTTCACCGACGTCACGGCCTCGGCCTCCGCCTGGTGCTACGCCACCGAGGAGGAACGCGCCTGGTGGAGCGGCCTGTGGGCGGACCGCACCGTGGACTCGGCCTACGCGCGGCTCGCGGTGGACGGCGGCCACGCCGGGGAGGAGGAGCTGCGCCGGATCGCCGGCGCCTGGCGGGAGTGGGGCGCGAGCCCGGACGGCTGGTTCGCCGTCCTGCACGGCGAGATCCTCTGCCGCGTCGTCAACTAGGCTCAACCGCCATGGAAATCCTGGGTACTTCACTCCGTGTCTGCGTGGACGACCTGGACGCCGCCGTCGGCGTCTACGAGCGGCTGACCGGCGAACGGGCGGTGCGCTCCCGGCGCGGCGGCGTCTCGGTCGCGGCGGTGGGCGCGTTCCTGCTGATGAGCGGGGACGAGGCCGAGCTCGAACTGCTGCGCAAGGTCACCGCCACCATCGCGGTGAAGGACGTGGACGAGGCGCACCGCACGCTCACCGAGGTGGGCGCGCGCATCCTCGCGGGACCGCTGCCCACCCCCGGGCGGAATCTGCTGGCCCTCCACCCGGACGGCTCGATCTTCGAGTACGTCGACGGCGGTGTGCCCGGGGCCCGGTGACGCCCGTGCCGCGGCGGCCCGGAGGCGGCGGCCGCCGCGGAGGGATCTCCGGGCCATCCGGTTCCGGAGAGCGTGGGAACGCAGACCGTCAGACGGTCAGACTGTCAGGACGATCTTGCCGCGGGTGCGTCCCTCCTGGCTGAGCCGGAACGCCTCCCCCACCTGCTCCAGCGGCAGCTCCTGGTCCACGTTGACGGTGAGCTTCCCGGCGTCGGCCAGTTCGCCGAGGGCGGTGAGATCGGCCGCGTCGGGCCGCACGAAGACGTAGCGGCCGCCGGACCCGGCGATCCCCGGATCCACGACGGAGACCACGCGCGCCGCCGACTTCGCCAGGTCCAGTGAGGCCGGGATCGCGTCACCGCCCACGAAGTCGAGCGCCACGTCGACGCCCTCGGGCGCCAGCTCCCGCACCCGGTCGGCCAGTCCGTCGCCGTAGGTCACCGGCTCGGCGGCGCCGAGGGACCGCAGATAGTCGTGATTGCGCTCGCTGGCGGTACCGATGACCCGCGCGCCCCGCGCGGCCGCGATCTGCACCGCGAACGAGCCGACACCGCCGGCCGCCGCGTGCACCAGCACGGTGTCGCCCTCGGCCGCCCCGGCGGCGCGCAGCGCCTGGTAGGCGGTGAGCCCCGCCAGCGGAACCCCGGCCGCCTGCTGCCAGCTGAGGGAGGCGGGCTTGCGGGCCAGGACCCGGACCGGGGCGGCGACGAGCTCGGCGTAGGTCCCGAACTGCGCCACGTCCTGCCGGTTGTAGCCGATCACCTCGTCGCCCGCGGCGAACTCGGTGATCGCCGGTCCGACGGCTTCCACCACACCGGCCACGTCCCAGCCGGGGATGAGGGGGAAGTTGGTCTGCAGGACCGGGTCGAGATAGCCGGCGGTGATCTTCCAGTCCACGGGGTTGACGCCGGCGGCCTTCACCCGGACCAGCACGCTGTCCGGCCCGACCTTCGGCTCGGGGACGTCGGTGAGCTTCGGCGTTTCGCCGTATGAGTTGATCGTCACTGCCTTCATAACGGACTCCAACAAGACTGAGGCGGGCGGGAATTCCCGGTCACGGGCATGATCGCCGCCATCGGGGGCGGTTTCCGGTGACGGCCGGGGGCGGGTCGTGTGACGGCCGGGGGGGACGGGCCCGGAGCGGGCCGGGCACCCGGGGCGGCGGGAGGCCGGCGGGCGGCCGGCCGGTCAGGGCTGGGCCAGAGCCGACTCCAGAAGCCCGGCGAGGAGGACCGCGCCCTCGCCCTCCTGATCGAGATCGGGATCGTAGACGGTGACGTTGAGCCCGGCGCACCGCGGCGAGCGCACCAGGGGCCGCAGCACGTCGTGGGCTTCCTCGACCGTGAGGCCGTCCGGGTCGGGGCTGTCCACGGCGGGCATCACGGTGGGGTCGAGCACATCCGCGTCGAAGTGCACCCAGAAGCCGTTGAGCGCATGGGCTTCGAGGCTCGCGAGACAGCGGTGCGCCACCTCGCCGGCCCCCTGGCGCCGGACCTCCCCGACGGTGGTGACCGGGATCTTCAGCTCGGCCAGTTCGGCGCGGTCCTCGTCGTCGTCGCGGATGCCGATGAGACGCACGTCCTCGTCCCGCACATAGGGGCGCAGCCCTTCGAGGTCGGTCAGGTCCGGCTGCCCGCGCCCGGTGGCCAGGGCCAGCTCCTCCCCGGCGGCGGCCCCGACGCGGGGTGAGTTGCCGGGGTGGCGGAAGTCGGCACTGCCGTCGAGCGCGGCCACGCCGTAGCGGCCGATGCGGCGCAGGGCGAGCGCGGCGCCGAGCTGGATACTGCAGTCGCCGCCGAGGACCACGGGGAAGTCCCCGGCCCGTACGTGCTTCTCGATCCGGTCCGCCAGCCGGGGGGTGTACCCGGCGATGGCGGCGGCGTTGAACACGCCGTCCCCGTCCCGCCACGGGCCCCGGTCGTAGCGGGGCGGCACCACCACCCCGCCCTCCTGGGCGCCGAGCCGCTCCAGGAGCCGCTGCTCGCGCAGCGCGCCGGCGAGTTTGTAGCAGCCGGGAACCGTACCGGGGACCGGCGGACGCAGGCCGAGATTGGACGGGGCATCGATCAGCACAGTGCGGCGCATGTCCTCACTCTGGCACGACATGCACCGGGGCAGGAGGTCTTGCTCGGCGGATCGGAGCACGCGCGTGTCCGGGCCGCGGTGTACGGGCCGGGAGGCCCCGTGCCGGGGCCGCCGGTTCCCGGCGCGCCCGCCGTCGGGGCCCGGGGGCGGGCACGGGGCCGTGCGCCCGGTGGGCCCGGCCACCCGGTGGGCCCGGCGCGCCCGCCGCCTCAGGGGCCCCGCCCCGGAGCGCCGGCGTCAGTTCCGCGTCATCTCGGTGGTGATGGCCCACCGCTCGTGGTCGCGCCAGGCGCCGTTGATGAAGAGGAAGTCCGGGGAGAGCCCTTCCCGGCGGAAGCCGAGCCGCCGCACGAGCCGCAGGGACGGCTCGTTGCCCGGCTGGACGTTCGCCTCGATCCGGTGCAGCCCCAGCTCGCCGAAGGCGTGGCGCAGCAGGAGCCGCAGGCCCTCCGCCATCAGCCCGCGCCCGGCCGCGTGGACGAACGCCCCGTAGCCCAGCGCACCGGACTGGAAGGCGCCGCGGACGATGTTGTTGACGGCGGCTCCGCCGGCGATGCCGCCGGTGTCCCGCTCGCAGAGGACGAAGCCCTCGCGGTCGGGTTCGTCGAAGCGCTGCCGGTAGGCGGTGAAGTCCTCGGGCCGGGCCGGAAGGGCGACCCAGGGGTGGTGGAACTCCGCGCTCTCCCGCGCCCGTTCCGTGAACTCCGCCATGTCCTCGTCCCGGAGGTGCCGCAGCCCCACCCGGGGTCCGGTCAGAAGATACGCGTCGTCGGACACCTGGCCATCGTAGATCGGCGACGGCCCGCCCGCCCCGGCGGCCGGACGGCCGGCGGCCGCCGTCAGCCGCCGCCGTCCGCCGCCGGCAGCCGGGGGCGTGTCCCCCGGACGGCGCACGCGGCGGCGTAGCCGGGGAGGGCGGGCAGGTCGGTCAGGGCCCAGCCGGTGAGCCGCGCCGGGGAGGGGCCCGCGCCGACATAGGTCGCCGCCGGGTCCTCCGAGAGCCCGGTGCCGGTGCCCTTGAGGTAGGCCTCCTTCCGCGTCCAGCAGCGGGCGAAGGCGAAGGGCCGCCCGGCGGCCGGCAGCGCGGCCAGTTCGGCGCGCTCCCCCGGGTGCAGGGCCGACGCGACCTCGGTCACCGTCCTCTCCCCGGGGACCTCCTCCACATCGGCGCCCACCGGCACGGGGGCGAACGCCAGCAGCACGAGGTCTCCGGCGTGCGAGAGCGAGAAGTGCAGCGGGGCGCCCGGCACGGCGGGGCGCCCGTGCGGGCCGCCGCAGCCGGGGCACGGCTCCCTCGTCAGCTCCACCGAGCGCGGCTCGGTGGCCAGATAGCCGCCGAGGAGCCGGCGCAGCGCCACATGCGCCACCTGGTAGCGGTCACGGTCGGGAGGCCGTACGAAGGCGTCGGCGCGCCGCCTCTCCTCCGCGTCCAGCACGGCGCGCTCCGCCTCCGCGTACGCGGCGTGCTCGGGCACCCGCACGAACCAGACCTCGGTACCGCTGTCCGGGGACCACGGCCGGCCGGGAGACCATCCCGCCAGGGCCGGCCAGCGGGGAACGAGGGGCCCGGACGAGCCGGACCCCCCGGCCGGCCCCGGAGGGCGGGTGCGCCCGGGCTCCGGTCCGGTGTCCCGCGGGGCCGGGCCGCCCCGGGTCCGTCCTGAGGCGCCGTCCGGCGCGGTGCGATGTGTCATGCGCTTCCCCCTGTGTGCGGCGGCCGGTTGCCGTGCCCCGCCGCGTCCCCTGTTCCCTGCCCCTTGTTCCCTGTTCCGTCGGGCCGGTGGTCCCCGGCCGTGGCCGTGACCGAGCAGCACGGTGACCGGGCCCGCCCCCGCTCCGGCAGGGCCGGCGGCCGGCCCGGCCGGCCCGGCCGGCCGCCACTCACTCCGCTCCATCCGTGCGCAGTTCCAGTCTCGGCACATCCGGCGCGGCGATACCGAACACCTGGGTGTACAGGGCGAGTTCGGACTCCAGCGCCCGGACCACGGTGTCCCTGCGGCGGAAGCCGTGGCCCTCGCCCTCGAAGGTGATGCAGGCGTGCGGGACACCGTGCTCCGCGGCCGCCCGCCGGAAGGTCTCGCACTGGGCGGGCGGGCAGATGACGTCGTCCAGGCCCTGCAGGATCAGGAAGGGCGCGGTGATCCGGCCGGCGCGGCGGAGCGGGGACCGGTTGCGGTAGCGGTCGGGGTGCTCGGTGAGGGTGCCGATCAGCCCGTCGAGGTAGTGGGATTCGAAGTCGTGGGTGCCGCCCTCGGCCCAGCTCTCCAGGTCGAGCACCGGGTAGCGGAAGGTGCCGCAGGCGTAGAGGCCGGTGCCGGCGAGCGAGGCGGCGGCCGTCCAGCCGCCGGCGCTGCCGCCGCGGATCGCGAGCCGGGCCCGGTCGGCGGTGCCCTCGGCGGCGAGGGTCTCGGCGACGGCGGCGCAGTCCTCCACGTCGACGACGCCCCACTGGCCGCGGAGCCGCTCGCGGTACTCCCGGCCGTAGCCGGTGGAACCGCCGTAGTTGACCTCGGCGACGCCGAAGCCGCGGGAGGTGAAGTAGGCGATGTCGAGGTCGAGGACGAGCGGGGCGTGGCCGGTGGGCCCGCCGTGCGCCCACACCACGAAGGGCGGGAGTTCGTCCCCCGGCACGGTGTGGTCGGGGTTGTAGGGCGGGTAGATGTGCGCGTGGATCTCCCGGCCCTCGGGGCCGGTGAACGTGCGGATCTGCGGTTCGGGGTAGTAGGCGGGGTCGACCGGGTCGCGGTGCTCCGCGCCGACCACCCGGGCGTGGCCGGTGGCGGTGTCCAGCTCGACGACCTCGTACGCGCTGCGCGGGCTGGCGGCCACCCCGATGACCCGGGTGTCCTGCACGGCCAGGGCCGGGTCCCACTCGGACCACGGGCCGGGGGCGTCGTAGAGGTCGCCGCTCTCCGGGTCCAGGACGCCGAGGGAGGTGGCGCCGCAGCCGTGCACCACGGCGATCAGGCCGGTGGGCAGCGGGGCGAACCAGCGGCTGCCGATCTTCCACAGCGGGCCGCCGAACTCCTCCTCGCGGGGGCAGAGGGAGGTGACGGTCACCTCGCCGGCCGGCGAGCCGGCGGCGCTGTCCCCGAGGCCCGTGCCGGGCCCGGGGCCGCCGGGGGCGGGCGGGCCGATCCCCGGGCCGGTGATCCGGTAGAGGTTCCACCAGCCGCTGCGGTCGGAGACGGCGAGCAGACCGCCGTCGGGGGCCCACTCGGCCTGCGGTACGGACTCCGCTTGGCCGCCGAGCACGGTACGCGCCCGTTCGAAGGTCCCGTCCGGCGCCACCTCGGCGACCCGCAGTTCGGTGCCGTCCCAGGGCATGTTCGGGTGGTCCCAGGCGATCCAGGCCACGCGGCCCCCGTCCGGGGACAGCCGGGCCGCCGTGACGAACCGGTGTCTGTCGTCGCTGAGTTCGCGGACCGCCGCGCGGTCCTCCGCGGCCGAGCCGTCCAGCGGTACGGCGGCGATGACGCGCCGTACGTCGCCGGGGGCCTCACCGGTGTACTCCTCCAGGACGCACCACACCTCGCCGCGCTCGGGGTGCAGCCGCAGGTCGGCCCAGCGCAGCCCGCCGCCGATGGCGGAGAGCGGGGTCAGCGGACGGGGCCCGGGGGCACCGGGGTGATCGGGTTCGTAGGCGTAGAGCCGCTGGTCGGCGAAGTGGACGAAGACGACGAGCGGGCCGCGCCGCCCCCGCGCGGTTCCGGCCCACGGGGTGCCGCCGTATTCCATGACGCGGCTGCGGACGTTCCACGGGGCGGGGAGGACGGCTTCCTCGGTTCCGTCGGGCCGGCGGCGGACCAGGGTGCGGCGGCCGCCCTCGGCGGGGCGGGGCGCGGTCCACCACACCTCGTCGCCCACGGTGCCCGGATACTCCGGCCGCCCGCCGTGGACCGCGGCGAGCCCGGCATCGATGGGTGACTGCCATGTGCCGTACGGGGCCGTGGACACCATTTCCAACGCCTCCTGCGTGCTGTCCTAGCTCAACTCCGCCGGGATGGTCACGCCCGGCGCCGGTACCCGTCCCCGAGCCCTGGCCCTCTCACCCCCGTGAGCACCTTGCGGTGCACCCCCTCCGCCGGCCGCCCGCGCCGGCGCGGGCCCCGGCGGTCCGTCCGCTCACCCACTCCGGCCGGCCGCTCCTTCCGTTGCCTCCACCTCTTCACCACGGCGCGGTGGTTCAACCCACCCGGCCGCGTATTCCGCCGCCGTTCGGCGCACGGACCCCCGGCGCCCGGGATCCGCTCCACCCCGGCGGCCGCGCCGGGAGGGTCCCGCACCGCTCCACTACCCGTGGCGGGGCCGCTCACCCGCCCGTGTCCGGCCCGTCCCGTCCCGGGCTCCGCAGCAGGAACCGGTCGAGGACCCGGACGCCGAACCGCAGGGCCTCGACGGGGACGCGCTCGTCGACGCCGTGGAAGAGGGCCGCGTAGTCGAGGCCCTCGGGCAGCTTCAGCGGTGAGAAGCCGTAACCGGTGATCCCGAGCCGGGAGAACTGCTTGGCGTCCGTGCCCCCCGACATGCAGTACGGCACGGCCCTGCCGCCCGGGTCGAAATGCTCGACGGCCTCTCTCATGGCACGGAAGGTCGGTGAGTCGACCGGTGCCCCGAGCGGGACCTCCCGGTGGTGGAACTCCCAGTCGACATCGGGACCGGTGAGCCGGTCGAGGGTCTGCCGGAACTCCTCCTCGCCGCCGGGCACCATCCGGCCGTCCACGAAGGCGGTGGCGCTGCCGGGGATGACGTTGACCTTGTAACCGGCGCTGAGCATGGTCGGGTTGGTGCTGTTGCGGAGGGTCGCCTCGACCAGCGCCGCGGCGCGGCCCAGCCGCTCCAGCAGCGGGCCGGGGTCGAACCCGGGGGCGTCCAGGTCGAGTTCGGGGGCGTCCGCCGGAACGCCGTACAGCGCGGCGATCTCGGTGAGGGCGGCCCGCACGGTCGGGGTGATGCGGAGCGGCCAGGCGTGCTCGCCGATACGGCTGACGGCGGCGGCCAGCCGGCTGACGGCGTTGTCCCGGTTGACCTTGGAGCCGTGCCCGGCCCTGCCCCGCGCGGTGAGTTCGAGCCAGGCGGTGCCCCGCTCACCCGCCGCGATGGGGTAGAGCCGCATACCGGAGTCGGCGTGGAAGGTGAAGGCCCCGGATTCGCTGACGCCTTCGGTGCAGCCCTCGAACAGCTCCGGGTGGGAGTCGGCGAGGAAGCCGGAGCCGTACTCGGCGCTGTCCTCCTCGTCGGCAGTGAAGGCCAGGACGAGGTCACGGCGCGGGCGGTGGCCGGTCCGCGCCCAGGAGCGCACGAGCGCGAGGACCATCGCGTCCGCGTTCTTCATGTCGACGGCGCCCCGGCCCCAGACGACGCCGTCCCGGATCTCGCCCGAGAAGGGGTGCACGGTCCAGTCGGCGGGCTCGGCGGGCACCACGTCCAGATGGCCGTGGACGAGCAGGGCCTCCGCGTCCCGGTCGCTGCCCGCGATCCGGGCGACCACGTTCGTGCGGCCCGGCGCCTTCTCCAGCAGCACCGGTTCCAGGCCCGCCTCGGCGAGCCGCTCGGCCACGTACTCGGCGGCCGGGCGCTCGCAGCCGTCGCCGCGGCCGCGGTTGGTGGTGTCGATGCGGATCAGCTCGGAGGTGAAGGTCACCACCTCCTCCAGCGCCCGCTCGTCCACCCCGCCCGCCGGCGGCACCACCGGACCGGACGGGGCGGGGCGGGACGGTGCGGGGCCGTTCGCCAACCCGCCGCCGGTCACCGTTCCGTTCGACGCCGCGCCGGGCGCCTCCGTCCCCGGTCCGCCCGCGCCCGGGGTCCGTGGGGCGGTACCGGGGGCCGCTGTGTCAGCCATACTGCTCCTCCACCGCTGCCGACACGACGGTCGTGACCGCCTTGAAGCAGCGGATTCCCTCGTACATGGTGTCGCTGGTATAGGCGGCCCGGCGCTCGCCGGTGCGCTCCACCCCGGGCACGACGGTCGCCGCGCCCACCAGATGATCCGCGTCGAATTCCATCTCGACGGTGAACGGGCCCGCGTCCCGCGCCGGCTCCTGCCGTATCGCGAGCACGGCCGCCTCCTGCGCCGCGGCCCTGATGTCCGCGGCCGTGCGGGCGGGCGGGCGGCAGACCGCGGCATAGCGCGAGACGCAGTCCTTGACGGCCACGGCGCGGGCCCCGGGGGCGTACCCCCGGGCGTCCTCACAGGTGCGGTCGTCGCCGGTGACCAGCACCACGGGCGTGCCGAACTCGGCCACCACCCGGGAGTTGAGCAGCCCTTCGCTGGCCCGGACGCCGTTGAGCCAGACCCCGGTGAGGGAGTTGGCGAGGTAGGTGTGCGCGAGGACGCCCTCCGCGCCCGCGCCGGTGTGGTAACCGACGAAGGCGACTCCGTCCACATCGCCCCGCTGTACGCCCTCGACCATGCTCAGCTCCTTGTGCCGGCCGGTGAGCATCACCGCGCGCTCGTCGAGCCGCTCCAGGAGGAGGTTGCGCATGGTCCAGTGCGCCTCGTTGACGACGACCTCGTCCGCCCCGCCGTCGAAGAACCCGGCCACGGCGGCGTTGACGTCCGAGGTGAACATCCGGCGGCAGCGCTGCCACTGCTCATGGCCCGGCAGGACGTCGGCGGGCCAGGTGACGCCCGTCGCGCCCTCCATATCGGCGGAGATGAGGATCTTCATGCCCGAAACCGTACGCGGTGCCGAAGAGCCCTGCCATGCCTGTGGATAACCCGCCGTCACCCCGTCCCGGACCGCCCGGCCGCCCCCCTTGCCACCGCGGAGGAACGGCCCGCCGCTTCCCGTGCGTTCACCCGGCCGGGTGAGTTCGCGCGGGCGGCGGCAAGCCGGGCGCCTTCCGGCGCACGGCCCCCGCCGTCCCTTCCGCTTCCCGGCGGCCGCCTACTTCTCGGCCTCGGCCGCGAGCCGCGCCAGCACGGCGTCGTAGATCCTGCCGAGCCCCTTGGGCGCGAAGGTCCGCTCGAAGAAGCCGCCGACGCCGCCCGCCCCGTCCCAGACGGTGGTCACCCGTACCGTGGACTTCCCCTCGCCGGCCGGGGTCACCGTCCAGGTGGTCAGCATCGAGGAGTTGCGGTCCTTCTCCGCGAGCTGCCCGGCGGTCGGCTCGGTGACCTCCAGCAGGCAGTCGCGGACGCGCTTGCTGGTGGCCTGCAGCCGCCAGTGCACCAGCGTGCCCGCGCCGCGGCCGCCCTCGCGCACCTCGTACTCGCTGAACTGCTCGGGCAGCAGCCGGGCGCGGGTGCCGGAGTAGTCCGCGATCGCCTCGAACACCGCCTCGGGTGCCGCCGCGATGATCCGCTCCGTCGTGGCCTCGACCTGCGCCATGTTCCGTCCTCCAGTCGGTCGCCGGCCCACGCCGGCCGGTCGTCTTCCGCACAGCCAACCACCGGAGGGGGACACGCCCAAATCGGATCCCGCTGGCGCTATTCGAATGTGTGTTCTAGCTTGAGGCAACAGGTACGGACGGAAGGAGCGTGGAGACATGCGCTGGGACGGCCTGAGCCATGACGACTCCTCCGGAGCCCCCGCCCTCTTCGGCACCGACGCCGTCACACGGACTTTCGACACCCCCGAGTTCCGGGGCATCACCTTCCACGAGATCCGCGCCCGCTCGATCCTCAACCGGGTGCCCGGGGCCTCCCGGATGCCGTTCGAATGGACGCTCAACCCGTACCGCGGCTGCTCCCACGCCTGCGTCTACTGCTTCGCCCGCAAGACGCACAGCTATCTGGACCTCGACACCGGCCTCGGCTTCGACTCGCAGATCGTCGTCAAGGTCAACGCCCCCGACCTGCTCCGCCGCGAACTGGCGTCCCGCCGCTGGCAGGGCGAGCACATCGCGATGGGCACCAACGTCGACTGCTACCAGCGCGCGGAGGGCCGGTACGGGCTCATGCCCGGCATCCTCGCCGCGCTGCGCGACCACGCCAACCCGTTCTCGATCCTCACCAAGGGCACGCTGATCCTCCGTGATCTCGACCTGCTGCGGCAGGCGGCCGAGGTGACGGACGTCGGCACCTCCGTCTCCGTCGGCTTCACCGACCGCGAGCTGTGGCGGACCGTCGAGCCCGGCACCCCCTCCCCCGAACGCCGGCTGGAGGTCTGCCGCACCCTGGCCGCGAACGGCATCCCCTGCTCCGTACTGATGGCCCCGGTCATCCCCTATCTCAGCGACTCACCGGAGCAGTTGCGGAAGACCGTGCGCGCCGTCGCCGCGGCGGGCGCCGGATCGGTGACCCCGCTGGTGCTCCATCTGCGGCCCGGCGCCCGCGAATGGTTCATGGAGTGGCTCGCCCGGCACCACCCCCGTCTGGTGCGGCGCTACGAGGTGCTGTACGCCGACGGCGCCTACGCGCCCACCTGGTACCAGCGCCAGATCACCCGGCGGGTGCACGAACTGGCCGACGAGTACGGCATCGGCCCCTCCCACCCCGGAGCCGCCCGCCGCCCCCGCGGGCCGGCGCCGGAGCCGGAGCCCGCCGGGCCCCCGGCGCCCGGCCCCACCCAGCTGACCCTCCTCTGACGGCCGGACCGCTGCCGGAGGATGAGTCTCCCGGGGCCCGCGTCCGTACCACAGGGCGGCGGCGTGGCGGGCGCGCCGGCGAGGGAGCGAGGGAGGCCGACGTGGACAGCGGTGACGAGTCCGGGCAGCCGCGGCGGCGCCGGGTGGTCGAGCCGACCAGAGTGATCAGTTCACGGCGGAGCAGCCGGCTGGAGGACCTCGAACTCTTCCGCCCGGAGCCCGCCGCCGGAGCCCCCACCGGCGCCGCCGCACGCGCTCCGGCGGACGACCCGCCGACCGAACAGCTGCCCGGATCCCCTCTCCCCGGAACCGGGACCGGAACCGGGACCGGGACCGGCGCCGAGTCCGCCGGAGCCACCGGGTCCGCCGCCGGCTTCGGGGCGCCCGGAGACTCCCCCGGCCCCGGCACCCCCGGCCGCCCGCGGACCCAGGCCCTGCCCGGCATGTTCCCCCCGTCACCCGGCGCGGCGCCGGGGCTCCGCGGCCTCTTCGCCGGGCGGCGCCCCGCCACCCGTACGGCCGGCTTCCTCGCCGCGGGCGCGGGCGCGGCCGTGCTGGTGGTCCTGCTGCTCACCCGGGGCGGTGCGGAGACGACGGCGCCCGGGACGGCGGCTCCCCCGGCCCCCTCGGCCGCCCCCGCCGAGCCCACGGCGATACCGCAGCCCCCGACCGAGGCGGAGCGGGAGGGCGGCGGCGTCCTCCAGCCGGGCGACAGCGGGCCGGCGGTCTCCGAACTCCAGGACCGGCTCTCCAGAATCCCGAACGTCTACACCGAGCGCGGGGCCGACGGCCAGTACGACGACGTGCTCACCGAGGCCGTGGCCCGGTTCCAGCTCTGGTACGGCATCCGCGGCGACGAGGAGGGGGTCTACGGCGACGACACCCGCCGGGACCTGGAGTCCCGCACCTGAGCCGGCCGCACGGCGTGTCAGGTCTTCCCCGCCGGCCCCGTCCTGGTGAGCCGCCCCAGTGCCGCGGAGGCCGCGGGCGCGAGCCGGGGGTGCTCCCGGGCCGCGTTCAGCACCGGGATCGCCCGCCGGTCACCGAGCACCGCCAGCCCCTCGACGCAGGCCATCGCGATCTGCCCGTACCCGGCCGGCCCGCCGCGCCGCGAGGAGCCCACCAGCCGTTCCAGGGTGGTGATCAGGGCCGGTACGGACTCGGGGGCCCGCAGCGCCGTCAGCAGCCGCACCGGGTGCAGGGCGTAGGCGGTGCGCAGCGGGTTGGTGGCCAGCGCGGCGGCGGCCCGCGCGGTCCGGGGGTCGCCGAGGCGGGCGAGGGCGTGGGCCGCGGTGGCGCAGCGGCCCGGGTCGCGGTGGTTGAGGAGCAGGACGAGGGTCTCGAAGGCGCGCCGGTCGCCGCGGCAGCCGAGGGTGAAGGCGGCCAGTTCGCGGGCCCACAGGGGCTGTCCGGGGCGGGTGAGCAGGGCGGCCAGTTCGTCCAGGGCGGCGGTCCCGCCCGCGCCGGAGAGTGTTCTGCGGGCGAGCGCGGCGAGGGTGCCGCAGGCCGCGGTCTCCCCGGCCCGGGCCGCTTCGCGGCTCACCCGTTCCAGCAGCGCGCCGAGCGCCGCCCGGTCCTCGCGTCCCGCCGTATGGCCACCGGCCGCCATGTCCTTGTCCCCTCCCCACCACGGTGCCGGACGCCCCGGCACCGGACCGTCCCGCACGGGCGCGGCTCCCGGCACCGGCGGGTTTAACCTCTCTACCCGGCCCGGGCCCCGGGGTCACTTCCGGACCGGGGTGACCTTCCGCGTATCGCCGTACGGAGGCCGGGCCGCCGGACCATCCGCCCCAGGGGCCCCGCCCGGCACCACCGCCCCGGCACCACCGCCCCGGCACCGGCCGCGGCGCCGCGGTCCCACGACGGTCCGCCCCACCGCCCCAGCGCTCACTTGTGAGCGGCGCAGATCACATGGGCGCAGGGGTGGCGCGGAACGGACCGTCCGCCTACCCTCGTCGCAGGAGTCCGTACGCCGCCACAGCGGCCGGTGCGGACCCGTTTCCGGTGGCCTGGTGACGCAGCCGCCGGAGGCACCGCCGGTCCGGCCCGGTTTCTCCGCCGGTCCGGCAGCACGGCGCGGTCCCGGGGACAGGGCCCGCCGGTGTCCCGCCGGGCGCCCGCGCCCGCCCGGGGCGCGTTCCGCAGTGCCCGACCACCCGCAGTGCCCGAACAGCGGTGCCCGTCTCGGGGCGCACGCCCGATTCCCAGGCCGCGCACGCCCGTTCGGCGCCCGCGGGCCCCGTCCTCCTCAGTCGTCACTCTCCCCGCCCGACGTGTCCGGGGATTACCTTCTGGAGTCCGCGATGGACCGCAATCCCACTCCCGATTCCGCTGCTCCCGCCGTCACCCTTCCCGTCGTGGCCGTCGTCGGCCTCGGCACCATGGGGACCGGCATCGCCGAGGTCCTGGCCCGCGCCGGCCGCGAGGTCATCGGTATCGACATCAGCGAGGCCGCCGCCCGCGACGCCGTGGCGGCCCTGGAGCGCTCGACCGCGCACGCCGTGGCCCGCGAGCGGATCACCGAGCAGGAGCGCCAGGACATGCTCGCCCGCTTCCGCACCTTCTCCGACCTCCAGGCCGCGGCCGACGCCGACCTCGTCATCGAGGTGGTGCCGGAGGAGTACGAGACGAAGCGCGAGGTGTTCACCGCGCTCGACGGCATCGTCCGCCCCGAGGCCATCCTGGCCACCGGCACCAACGCGCTCTCCGTGACCCGGCTCGCCGCCGACTCGGCCCGCCCCGAGCGGGTGCTGGGCCTGCACTTCTTCAACCCGGCCCCGGCGATGAAGCTCGTCGAGGTGGTCTCCACGGTACTGACCGCCCCGGCCGCCACGGCCTCGGTGACCGCACTCGCCCGCGAGCTGGGCAAGGAGCCGGTGGCGGTCGGCGACCGTCCCGGCTTCCTCGCCGACGGCCTGCTGTTCGGCTACCTCAACCAGGCCGCGGCGATGTACGAGGCCAAGTACGCCACCCGCGAGGACATCGACGCCGCCATGCGGCTGGGCTGCGGCCTGCCGATGGGCCCGCTCGCGCTGCTGGACCTGATCGGCATCGACACCGCGCGCACCGTCCTGGAGGCCATGTACGCCGAGTCCGGCGACCGGCTGCACGCCCCGTCCCCGGTCCTCAAGCAGCTGAGCGCCGCCGGGCTGACCGGCCGCAAGACGGGGCGCGGCTTCTACAGCTACGAGGCGCCGGGCAGCGGCACCGTCGTCCCGGACGAGCTGACCCCGGCCGCGGACGCGGCGGCCGTCGCGGGCCGCCCCGTGAGCAGTGTGGGCGTGGCCGGCTCCGGCACCATGGCGAGCGGTATCGCCGAGGTGTTCGCCAAGGCCGGTTACGACGTGGTGCTCGCCGCGCGCGGCCAGGAGAAGGCCGACAAGGCCAAGGCCCGCATCGCCAAGTCCCTGGGCCGGTCCGTGGACAAGGGCCGGATGACGGCCGAGGCGCGGGACGAGACGCTGGCCCGGATCACCCCGGCCGGCTCGCTCGACGCCTTCGCCGGCGTCGACCTGGCCGTGGAGGCCGTGGCCGAGGACCTCGCCGTCAAGCAGCAGCTCTTCGGCACCCTCGACAAGGTCTGCAAGCCGGGCGCGGTGCTCGCCACCACCACCTCCAGCCTGCCGGTCGTGGCCTGTGCCCGGGCGACCTCCCGCCCGCAGGACGTCATCGGGATGCACTTCTTCAACCCCGCCCCGGCGATGAAGCTGGTCGAGGTGGTCCGCACGGTGCTCACCGCGGACGACGTCCACGCGACGGTCCGCGAGGTCTGCGCCAAGGTGCGCAAGCACCCCGTGGACTGCGGCGACCGCGCCGGGTTCATCGTCAACGCGCTGCTGTTCCCGTACCTCAACAACGCGGTCAAGATGGTCCAGGAGCACTACGCGACGCTGGACGACATCGACGCCGCGATGAAGCTCGGCGGCGGCTACCCGATGGGCCCGTTCCAGCTGCTGGACGTGGTCGGCCTGGATGTCTCGCTGGCCATCCAGAAGGTGCTGCACAACGAGTTCCGGGAGCCGGGCCTGGCGCCGGCGCCGCTTCTGGAGCACCTGGTCGCGGCGGGCTGCCTGGGCCGCAAGACGGGGCGCGGCTTCCGCGAGTATGCGAGGGCCTGACCGGTCCCGGGGCTGGGGCGGACTGCTGGATCCCGGTGGCGGTCCGTCCCGGCACGGCCCCGAGGAGGCGTGTTACGTTCCCCACATGTCCCATCCCGTGAAGTCCGCCCGCCCCCCGCGCACGGCCGTGAAAGGCCCGTCGAACCAGGACAGTTCGGACACGACCGGCAATCGCCGCGCCGCCGCCCAGCGGCTCACCATGCGGCGGAAGCTGGCGGCCGCGGCGATGGAGCTCTTCGCGACCAAGGGCTACGAGGCCACGACGGTGGACGAGATCGCCGCCGCGGCCGGGGTCGCCCGGCGCACCTTCTTCCGGCACTTCCGCTCGAAGGAAGAGGCGATCTTCCCGGACCACGACGACACCCTGGTCCGGGCGGAGGCGGTGCTGGCGGCGGCCCCGCCGGAGGAGCATCCGCTGGACACGGTCTGCCGGGGCATCAAGGAGGTCATGCGGATGTACGCGGCCTCCCCGGCCGTGTCCGTGGAGCGCTACCGCCTCACCCGCGAGGTGCCCACACTGCGGGAGCGGGAGATCGCCTCGGTGGCCCGTTACGAGCGACTCTTCACGCGCTATCTGCTGGGCCACTTCGACGAGCGGGCCCACCGGGACGGCGACGACGACCCGCTGCTCGCCGAGGTCGCCGCCTCGGCCGTGGTGACGGCCCACAACCACGTACTGCGGCGCTGGCTGCGGGCCGGCGGGGAGGGCGACGTGGAGGCGCAGCTGGACCGGGCCTTCGCGATCGTCCGGGAGACCTTCGGCAGCGGCATCGGCAGCGCGGTGCGGCCCGCGGCGGAGGAGGCCGCGGACGGGCCGGCCGCCGGGGATTCCGCCGGGCGGGACCGGGCTCCGGCGGTGACGGCCTCGGCGACCGACGAGGTCCTGGTCACCGTGGCCCGTACGGACGCCCCGCTCAGCGAGGTCATACGCACCATCGAGCGGGCCCTCAAGAAGGACTGACCCCTCCCGGTCCCGCACTCCGGCAGAACGGCCGCCTCCCCGGGCGGCCGTTCTGCCGTCTCCCCCCACTCTCCTCCCACCCTCCTCCCCCTCCCCCCTCACACCCTCCGCTCATGTGCGCACCCTTCGCGACGGGTGAGAGAAATTCTTGGCACGCAGTGTCTTGTCGAGTGGCACGCCGTGCCATACGGTGGTGCTCGTCCGGGGCGCTGTCCCCACGGCTCCCGCCGTGTGCCCCGGCGCCTGCGTCACAGGCAGTCCCGGACCCGTCCGGGACCACAACAGAGCGCTCACCAGCGCCGCCACAGCACCACCCGTGCGGACCGCATGGCGAGCCGCACACCGTGCCGCCCCGGCGGCACAGTGACAAGACCCCAGCGTTCCCTCAAGCGTCCCCAAACGCTTCGCCGGAGGCCCCAACCGTGAATGAGATCCTGGACGCAATCGTCGCGGACGGTACGACGTCCGCCGACTTCGCCGCCCTGCAGCTGCCCGAGTCCTACCGGGCCGTGACCGTCCACAAGGACGAGCAGGAGATGTTCGCCGGCGCCGAGAGCCGCGACAAGGACCCCCGCAAGTCCCTGCACCTGGACGACGTGCCGGTGCCCGAGCTCGGCCCGGGCGAGGCCCTCGTCGCCGTCATGGCCAGCTCCGTCAACTACAACTCGGTCTGGACCTCGATCTTCGAGCCCGTCTCGACCTTCGGTTTCCTGGAGCGGTACGGCCGGCTCTCCCCGCTCACCAAGCGGCACGACCTGCCGTACCACATCATCGGCTCCGACCTCTCCGGCGTCGTGCTCCGCACCGGCCCCGGGGTCAACGCCTGGAAGCCCGGTGACGAGGTCGTCGCGCACTGCCTCTCCGTGGAGCTGGAGTCCGCCGACGGCCACAACGACACCATGCTCGACCCGGAGCAGCGCATCTGGGGCTTCGAGACCAACTTCGGCGGCCTCGCCGAGATCGCCCTGGTCAAGTCCAACCAGCTGATGCCGAAGCCCGGCCACCTCAGCTGGGAGGAGGCGGCGGCCCCCGGCCTGGTGAACTCCACCGCCTACCGCCAGCTCGTCTCCCGCAACGGCGCCGGCATGAAGCAGGGCGACAACGTCCTCATCTGGGGCGCCAGCGGCGGCCTCGGCTCCTACGCCACCCAGTTCGCGCTGGCCGGCGGCGCCAACCCGATCTGCGTCGTCTCCAGCGACCAGAAGGCGGACATCTGCCGCTCGATGGGCGCCGAGGCGATCATCGACCGCAACGCCGAGGGCTACAAGTTCTGGAAGGACGAGCACCACCAGGACCCGCGCGAGTGGAAGCGCTTCGGCAAGCGCATCCGCGAGCTCACCGGCGGCGAGGACGTGGACATCGTCTTCGAGCACCCGGGCCGCGAGACCTTCGGCGCCTCGGTCTACGTCACCCGCAAGGGCGGCACCATCGTCACCTGCGCCTCGACCTCCGGCTACAACCACGAGTACGACAACCGCTACCTGTGGATGTCGCTCAAGAAGATCGTCGGCTCGCACTTCGCCAACTACCGCGAGGCGTGGGAGGCCAACCGCCTGATCGCCAAGGGCAAGATCCACCCCACGCTGTCGAAGACGTACAGCCTGGAGGAGACCGGCCAGGCCGCGTACGACGTGCACCGCAACCTCCACCAGGGCAAGGTCGGCGTGCTCGCCCTCGCCCCCGAGGAGGGCATGGGCGTCCGCGACCACGAGATGCGCGCCAAGCACCTCGACGCCATCAACCGCTTCCGGAACGTCTGAGACGGGTCTTTCACCGATGACTGAGCGTCGCAAGGATCGTCCGTGGCTGATGCGGACCTACGCGGGGCATTCCACCGCGGAAGCCTCCAATGAGCTCTACCGGCGGAACCTCGCCAAGGGCCAGACCGGCCTGTCGGTCGCGTTCGACCTGCCGACGCAGACCGGCTACGACCCCGACCACGTCCTCGCCAAGGGCGAGGTCGGCCGGGTCGGGGTCCCGGTCTCCCACCTCGGCGACATGCGCCGGCTGTTCCAGGACATCCCCCTGGAGCAGATGAACACCTCGATGACCATCAACGCCACGGCCATGTGGCTGCTGGCGATGTACCAGGTGGTCGCCGAGGAGCAGGGCGCCGACATCACCCAGCTGTCCGGTACCA
The DNA here is from genome assembly GCF_000220705.2 of Streptomyces xinghaiensis S187. Classification (GTDB taxonomy): domain Bacteria; phylum Actinomycetota; class Actinomycetes; order Streptomycetales; family Streptomycetaceae; genus Streptomyces; species Streptomyces xinghaiensis. The sequence continues at coordinate 1,325,208 of NZ_CP023202.1, forward strand.
CGCAGAACGACATCGTCAAGGAGTACCTCTCCCGGGGGACGCACGTCTTCCCGCCCGGGCCGAGCCTCCGGCTGACCACCGACATGATCACGTACACGGTGGCCAGCATCCCCAAGTGGAACCCGATCAACATCTGCAGCTACCACCTGCAGGAGGCCGGCGCCACCCCGGTCCAGGAGATCTCGTACGCGATGTCCACGGCGATCGCCGTGCTCGACGCGGTGCGCGACTCCGGCCAGGTGCCGCCGGAGAAGTTCGGGGACGTCGTCGCCCGCATCTCCTTCTTCGTCAACGCGGGCGTCCGCTTCGTCGAGGAGATGTGCAAGATGCGCGCCTTCGGCCGCATCTGGGACCGGGTCACCCGCGAGCGGTACGGCGTCGAGAACGACAAGCAGCGCCGCTTCCGCTACGGCGTCCAGGTCAACTCCCTGGGCCTCACCGAGGCCCAGCCGGAGAACAACGTCCAGCGCATCGTGCTGGAGATGCTGGCCGTCACCCTCTCCAAGGACGCCCGCGCCCGCGCCGTCCAGCTCCCCGCCTGGAACGAGGCGCTGGGCCTGCCCCGGCCCTGGGACCAGCAGTGGTCGCTGCGCATCCAGCAGGTCCTCGCCCACGAGTCGGACCTGCTGGAGTACGAGGACATCTTCGCCGGATCGCACGTCATCGAGGCCAAGGTCGACTCCCTCGTGGAGGAGTGCCTGGCCGAGATCGAGCGGATCCAGGAGATGGGCGGCGCCATGGCCGCCGTCGAGTCCGGCTACCTCAAGTCCCAGCTCGTCGCCTCGCACGCCGAACGCCGCGCGAAGATCGAGTCCGGCGAGGAGAAGATCGTCGGCGTCAACTGCTACGAGTCGACGGAGCCGAACCCGCTCACCGCCGACCTCGACACCGCCATCATGACGGTCGACCCGGAGAACGAGGCCCGGGTCGTCGAGGCCCTGCACCGCTGGCGCGACGACCGCGACGAGGCCCGCGCACAGGACGCCCTGTCCGCCCTCAAGGCCGCCGCCGCGGGCGACACCAACCTCATGCCCGCCACCCTGGAGTGCGCCCGCGCGGGCGTCACCACCGGCGAGTGGGCCTGGGCGCTGCGGGACGTCTTCGGCGAGTTCCGCGCCCCCACCGGCGTCAGCAGCGCCCCGCTCGCCGTCGCGGCCGAGCAGGGCACCCCGCTCGGCGCCGTCCGCGCCAAGGTGGCCCGCACCGCCGAGGAGCTCGGCAGCGGCAAGCTGCGGCTGCTGGTGGGCAAGCCCGGCCTCGACGGGCACAGCAACGGCGCCGAGCAGATCGCCGTACGGGCCCGCGACGCGGGCTTCGAGGTGGTCTACCAGGGAATCCGGCTGACCCCCGAGCAGATCGTCTCCGCGGCCGTGGCCGAGGATGTGCACTGCGTCGGCCTGTCGATCCTGTCGGGCTCGCACGCCGAGCTCGTACCGGACGTCGTGGAACGCCTCCGCCGGGCCGGCGCCGCGGACCTGCCGGTGATCGTCGGCGGGATCATCCCGAGCGCCGACGCGCGGGCGCTCCGGGAAGCCGGGGTCGCCGCCGTCTTCACCCCGAAGGACTTCGGGATCACGGAGATCATCGGCCGCATCGTCGACGAGATCCGGATCGCGAACAAGCTCGACCCTCTCGACCTCCAGGAGGACCACGCATGACCGCCCCCGCCCCCGCCGCCGGCGAGAACCGTCTCCGCCCGCGCCGCTCCTGCCTGGCCGTGCCCGGCAGCAACCCGCGCTTCCTGGAGAAGGCCCAGGGGCTCCCCGCCGACCAGGTCTTCCTGGACCTGGAGGACGCCTGCGCCCCGCTGGCGAAGGAAGGCGCCCGGCACACCATCGTCGACGCGCTGAACAACGGCGACTGGACGGGCAAGACCCGGGTCGTACGGGTCAACGACTGGACCACCCACTGGACGTACCGCGACGTCGTCACGGTCGTCGAGGGCGCCGGCCCCAACCTCGACTGCATCATGCTGCCCAAGGTGCAGAGCGCCGACCAGGTGGTCGCCCTCGACCTGCTGCTCACGCAGATCGAGAAGACCATGGGCTTCGAGGTCGGCCGGATCGGCATCGAGGCGCAGATCGAGAACGCCGCGGGCCTGGTCAACGTGGACGCGATCGCCGCCTCCTCGCCGCGCATCGAGACCATCATCTTCGGCCCGGCCGACTTCATGGCCTCCATCAACATGAAGACCCTGGTCGTCGGCCAGCAGCCGCCCGGCTACCCGGCCGACGCCTACCACTACATCCTGATGCGCATCCTCATGGCCGCCCGCATGCACAACCTGCAGGCCATTGACGGACCGTTCCTGCAGATCCGCGACGTGGACGCCTTCCGCGAGGTCGCCGGCCGCTCCGCCGCCCTGGGCTTCGACGGCAAGTGGGTGCTCCACCCCGGCCAGGTCGAGGCGGCCAACGAGATCTACTCCCCCTCGCAGGAGGACTACGACCACGCGGAGATGATCCTCGACGCCTACGAGTGGTGCACCTCCGAGGCGGGCGGCAAGAAGGGCTCCGCCATGCTCGGCGACGAGATGATCGACGAGGCCAGCCGCAAGATGGCGCTCGTCGTCTCCGGCAAGGGCCGCGCCGCCGGCATGACCCGTACCACCACGTTCACCCCGCCGGAGGCCTGATCCCATGCAGTTCGGACGCACCTACGAAGAGTTCGAGGTCGGCGCCGTCTACAAGCACTGGCCCGGGAAGACGGTCACCGAGTACGACGACCACCTCTTCTGCCTGCTCACCATGAACCACCACCCGCTCCACATGGACGTCAACTACGCCGAGAAGACGACGGACTTCGGCAAGAACGTCGTGGTGGGCAACTACATCTACTCGCTGCTGCTCGGCATGTCCGTGCCGGACGTCTCCGGCAAGGCCATCGCCAACCTGGAGATCGAGTCGCTGAAGCACGTGGCGCCGACCTTCCACGGCGACACCATCTACGGCGAGACGACCGTCCTCGACAAGACCCCGTCCCGCTCCAAGGACGACCGCGGCATCGTCTACGTCGAGACCAAGGGCTACAAGCAGGACGGCACCCTCGTCTGCGTCTTCCGGCGCAAGGTGATGGTCCCGACCGCGAAGTACACCGAGGCGCGCGGGGGCGAGCAGCCCGGCCGCCCCCAGCTCAAGTCCCAGGAGAAGTGATGAGCCGTCTCGCGCAGACCCCCGGCCTGACCGACGTCCAGCAGGAGATCCTCTCCACCGTCCGGGACTTCGTCGACAAGGAGATCCTGCCGGTCGCCACCGAGCTGGAGCACCGCGACGAGTACCCCACGCAGATCGTCGAGGGGCTGAAGGAACTCGGCATCTTCGGCCTGATGATCCCCGAGGAGTACGGCGGCCTCGGCGAGTCCCTGCTCACCTACGCGCTGTGCGTGGAGGAGATCGCCCGCGGCTGGATGAGCGTCTCGGGCATCATCAACACCCACTTCATCGTGGCGTACATGCTGAAGCAGCACGGCACCCAGGAGCAGAAGGACCACTTCCTGCCCCGGATGGCGGCCGGCGAGGTGCGCGGCGCCTTCTCGATGTCCGAGCCCGCGCTCGGCTCCGACGTGTCCGCCATCTCCTCCAAGGGCGTCAGGGACGGCGACGAGTACGTCCTGACCGGCCAGAAGATGTGGCTGACCAACGGCGGCACGTCCACGCTCGTCGCGGTGCTCTGCCGCACGGACGAGGGCCACCCCGAGGGCACCGCCCCGCACAAGTCGATGACGACCTTCCTCGTGGAGAAGGAGCCGGGCTTCGGCGAGGTCCGCCCGGGCCTCACCATCCCCGGCAAGATCGACAAGATGGGTTACAAGGGCGTCGACACGACCGAACTCATCATGGACGGACTGCGGATTCCGGCGGACCGCGTGCTCGGCGGCACCACCGGACGTGGCTTCTATCACATGATGGACGGGGTCGAGGTCGGCCGCGTCAACGTCGCCGCCCGCGGCTGCGGTGTCGCCCAGCGCGCCTTCGAGCTGGGGGTTTCCTACGCGCAGCAGCGCACGACCTTCGGCAAGCCGATCGCCCAGCACCAGGCGATCCAGTTCAAACTGGCCGAGATGGCCACCAAGGTCGAGGCCGCCCATGCGATGATGGTGAACGCAGCACGCAAAAAGGACTCCGGGGAACGGAACGACCTCGAAGCGGGCATGGCGAAGTATCTCGCCTCCGAATACTGCAAAGAGGTCGTCGAAGACGCTTTCCGGATTCACGGTGGCTATGGCTTCTCCAAGGAGTACGAGATCGAGCGCCTGTACCGAGAGGCGCCGATGCTGCTCATCGGAGAAGGAACCGCCGAGATTCAGAAAATGATCATTGGCCGCCGTCTGCTCGAGGAGTACCGGTTCCAGGGGTGATCGCAGTGGATCGCTCCGCTTCGGTGCCGATTTCTCCCTCGGCGGGGATCACGAAAGCTCACCCGGGGTGATCACTGTTCGGACATCGACTGAGCTTCTGGCTTGCCCAGTTGCCGCTCGTAACCGATACCATCCCGGAAAGCCGCCGTCCCCAGTCGAAGCGCGGCATCATCCGCTACGAAGGTCATCCATGCCCCACAGCCAACCCTCTGCACCACGCGGCCGGGTCCGCCTCGCGCGCGGCGCGTCGCCGTGGCTCCTCCCGACCGTGGCCACCGCGGCCATCAGCCTGTCCCGCGCCCGGCGCTCCGGGCGCGCGGCAGCGGTCGCCGTGCCCGCCACCGCTCTGGCGGCGGGCATGCTGTGGTTCTTCCGCGACCCCGAGCGCGAGATCACCCAGGGCAGAGTGATCTCGCCGGCCGACGGTGTGGTGCAGAGCATCATGCCGTGGAAGGACGGGCGCACCCGCGTCGCGATCTTCATGAGCCCGCTGAACGTCCACGTCAACCGTGCCCCGCTCGCCGGCACGGTGACCTCCGTCGAGCACATCCCCGGCGGATTCGTCCCGGCGTTCAACAAGGAGAGCGAGAACAACGAGCGGGTGGTCTGGCACTTCGACACCGAGCTCGGCGACATCGAGATGGTGCAGATCGCCGGCGCCGTGGCGCGCCGCATCGTCCCGTACGTCACGCAGGGCACGAAGGTCGAGCAGGGTGAGCGCATCGGCCTGATCCGCTTCGGTTCGCGGGTCGACGTCTACCTCCCGGAAGGTGTCGAGGTGGACGTCGAGGTGGGCCAGGCCACACAGGCAGGGGTGACTCGTCTTGACCGTGATTGATTCCCGGGCGGAGAGTTCGTGGGTCCCGGACGCCGAGGCGGACGAGGACGACGACATGCCGCTGTCGACACGCCTGTCGATAGCGGACGCCCTCACCCTCGGCAACGCCACCTGCGGCTTCCTGGCGGTGTACTTCACCACCACCGGGGTGCTCATCCCGCACATCACGGGCAGCGAGGTCAGCGGCATGGCGCGGCACAGCGCCGCGACCGCCGTCATGCTGATGCTGCTCGCCTCGGTCTTCGACCTCTTCGACGGGCTCGTGGCACGCAAGCTCCGCAGCTCGGCGATGGGCGCGGAGCTGGACAACCTCTCCGACCTGGTCAGCTTCGGTCTGGCGCCGGCGTACTTCGTCGTGGTCTGGGGCATGGTCGCCAACGACGCCCACCAGCTGATGTCGGCGGTGGCCGCGATCGTGGTGCTGCTGGCGGTGGTGCTGCGGCTGGCGCGGTTCTCCTGCGTCACGCTGCGGGACGGGATCTTCCAGGGGATGCCCTCCCCGTTCGGGGCGCTGACCGTCGTGTCGATCGTCCTGCTGGAGCTGCCGTTCTTCCCGACGCTGCTGGCGATCATCGGGGTGGCCTGGCTGATGGTGAGCCGGGTGGAGTACCCGAAGCCCCGGGGCGCGCTGGCGGTCGCCATGCTCGCCTGGATTGCCGCGAGCATGGGCATGCTGGCGGCCTGGGCGTTCGACTCCCCCGGCGGCCAGCTGCTGCTGCAGACGGGCTGCGCGCTCCAGGTGGTCCTGGGCGCCGTCATCCCGCTCTTCGCCACGGCGCGGCGGGTGAACACCTTCCGCGGCAACCGGCGTGAGGCCCGGGCGGCCCAGCTGCCGTAGGTCCCGCCTTCCACGCCACGACGCCCGTGGGCCCGAGCACCCCGCTCGGGCCCACGGGCGTTTCCGGATCCCGCGCCGCGTTCCGCCCGCGGGCGGGACGCTGCGCGGTGGCCTACCCGGCCGGCAGCCGGTCGGTGGCCAGCCGCTCCCCCACACGCACCAGGAGCGGCCCGGCGCGGTCGATGCAGACCGCCGGATCGGGCTCCAGGTCGGTGAGCGCGTAGGCGTGCTCGATCCCCGCGGCGGCGAGCTGCCCGGGAGTGAGGGCCAGCCGGCCGCAGACGGCCACCACGGGCTTCCCCGCGGCCCGCGCCGCGGCGGCCACGCCCGCCGGGGCCTTGCCGTGCAGCGTCTGCTCGTCCAGCGAGCCCTCGCCCGTGACGACCAGGCCGGCCCGGTCCAGCGCGGCGCCGAAGCCCAGCACCTCCAGGAGCACCTCGATCCCGGGCCGGAAGCGTGCCCCGAGCACGGCCAGGGCCCCGTATCCGACGCCGCCCGCTGCTCCGGCCCCCGGCGCGGCGGCGCACTCGGCGGCGCGCGGCCCGAGCACCCGGTGCAGCACGGTGGCGTAGTGGACGAGGGCGTGGTCGAGGACCCGCACGTCCGTCCCGGTCGCGCCCTTCTGCGGCCCGTAGACGGCGGCGGCGCCGCGGGGCCCGGTCAGCGGGTTGTCGACGTCACTGGCGAGGACCAGGTCCGTCGCGGCGAGGCGGGGGTCGAGCCCGGACAGGTCGGCGGACGCCAGCTCCCGCAGCCCGCCGCCCCCGGGCGGTACGGGCTCGCCGCCGGGGGTCAGGAAGCGGGCGCCGAGCGCGGTGAGCATCCCCGCGCCGCCGTCGGTGGTGGCGGAGCCGCCGACGCCGAGGACGATCTCCCGCGCCCCGGCGTCCAGCGCGGCCCGCAGCAGCTCACCGGTGCCGTACGTGGTGGCCGTGCGCGGGGCGAAGTGCCCGGCGGGGAGGTGCCGCAGCCCGGACGCCTCGGCCATCTCGACCACGGCGGTGGAGCCGCGGAACGCGTAGCGGGCCGTGTGCGAGGCGCCGAGCGGCCCGGTGACGACGGCCTCGCGCCGCTCGAATCCGGCGGCGAGGGCGGCGTCGACCGTGCCGTCACCGCCGTCGGCGACGGGCAGGGCCTCGATCCGCGCCCCGGGAGCGGCCCGGTGGATGCCCTCGGTGAGATACCGGGCGACTTCGGCGGCCGTGAGCGAGCCCTTGAACTTGTCGGTGGCGATCAGCACACCCGCCGCCGCCCCTGTGGTGTCCGGCACCGTGCACCCCTTGCTTCCGTACGGACGGTGGTGACGCCGTGACCCTACCCGCGCCGGACCGCCGCCCATCCCCGTGGGCGCCCGGACGGTGCACGACGACCACGTCGCCGGACGCCTCGGCCAGGCCCGGTACCACGTCGAACACCTGCGCCTGGGCCTCAGCGACGGCCCGGCCGATGTTCCGGAGAGCCCGCGACGGTGTGAGCGGGGCCGCGGCAGCCGCGGCTTCCCGGACCAGCGTCCACCCACGTTGACGGGCCGCGCTGTCCGTTCCCCCGGAGCACTACGCTCGGGGAAATGACCACCACCGACACTTCCGGGACCGAGACCGCCGAGACCGCCCGGACCACCGCGAGCGCCTCGACCGCCGCCGCCGAGGCTGCCGGGGCCACCGGGGCCGCCGACGACTACGCCGCCTACATCGCCGGTCTGCCCAAGATCCTCGCGGGCGCCGCGGCGCTCTTCCAGGACGCGCGGGGCCACGTGCTCGTCGTCGAGCCGAACTACCGCGACGACGACCGGTGGATCTTCCCCGGCGGTACCGTGGAGTCCGACCTGGGCGAGACGCCCCGGCAGGGCGCCCGCCGCGAGACGGCCGAGGAGATCGGCCTCGACGTGGAGCTCGGCGCGCTGCTCGCCGTCGACTGGGTGCCGGGCACGGGCCGCCCTCCGATCGTCTCGTACCTGTACGACGGCGGGGTGCTCGACGAGCAGCAGCTCGCGGCCATCCGGCTCCAGGAGGAGGAGCTGACGGCCTGGCGGCTGGTGCACCCGGACGAGCTCGGCCGCTACCTGAGCCCCGACATGGACCGCCGCGTCCGCGCCGCCCTCGCCGCCCGGGCGGCGGGCCGGTCCCCGGTGGAACTGGAGCACGGGCGGGAGCCGGAAGGCGCACTCGGCGGCTGACCGCCCTTCCCGCCCCCGGACGCGCCCGCCCCGCCGTGGGACAAGAGCCGGGTCCCGGCCCGGGGCCGGGCCCGCGGCCCGGGCGGGCTGCCGCTCCCCGGGTGGGCCCGGTGCGTCCCGCGCTCCCGGGCCGGCCTAGAAGAGCACCGCGTGCGCGGGTGCCGGACCGGGCGCGGCCGAGTCCGTGGCCCGGACCGGGGCCGATTCCGGGCCCGGGCTCGGGAGCGCGCCTTCCAGGGCCAGCAGGTGGCGCTTGCGGTCGAGGCCGCCGCCGTAGCCGGTGAGGCTGCCGCCCGCGCCGATCACGCGGTGGCAGGGGACGATGATGCCGATCGGGTTCCTGCCGTTGGCCATGCCCACGGCGCGGGAGGCGGTCGGCCTGCCGAGCACGGCCGCGAGTTCGCCGTAGCTCAGCGTCTCGCCGTACGGGATGTCGCGCAGGGCGGCCCAGACCCGCTGCTGGAAGGGTGTCCCCGCCATGTGGAGCGGCAGGCCGTAGTGCGGGCGCTCCCCGGCGAAGTAGGCGTCGAGGAAGCGGACGACTTCACCGAACGGGGTGGCGCCGGGGCCGGCAGGGCTGCCGAAGGTCTCGTCGGCGGGGCGGTGGCGCTGGCCGGTCATGTAGAGACCGGAGAGGACCCCGTCGGTGGCGACCAGGGTCAGCGGGCCGACCGGGCTGCCGACGACGGTGTGGGTTCGCTGGGACATCTCGCTTCGTTCCTCCGTAAGGGGGCCGGTAGATACGGTACGGGCCGGGGCGCGGCCGTGGTCGGGCGGATCGTGCGGCTCCGGGGGCGCCTCATCCGGTGGGCATGTGGTTGATGGGGTGGTCGTCGGTCGCCCACAGGTACTGGACGGCGTACGCGCGCCAGGGGCGCCAGGCGGCGGCGCGGGCGGTGAGCGCGGCCGGGGTCGCGGGGAGGTCGCACGCGGCGGCGGCGCGGCGCAGGCCGAGGTCGGTGGGGAGGAAGGCGTCGGGGTCGCCGAGGGCGCGCATCGCGATGGTCTCGACGGTCCAGGGGCCGAATCCGGGGAGCGCGGCGAGGCGTTCGCGGGCGGTGCGCCAGTCGCTGCCGGGGTCGAGGGCGAGGTCACCGGACGCGAGTGCGGCGACGAGGGTGGTGAGCGTGGTCCGGCGGCTGCGGGGCAGGGCGAGTTTCTCCGGGTCGAGGCCGGCGAGCGCCTCGGGGGCCGGGAAGAGATGGGTGAGGCCACCGCCCTGGGGGTCGTCCACCGGGTCGCCGTGCGCCCGGACCAGCCGTGCCGCGTGGGTGCGGGCGGCGGCCGTGGACACCTGCTGCCCGAGCACGGCCCGTACGGCGAACTCGGCGGCGTCCACGGTGCGCGGCACCCGGCGTCCGGGCGCCTTGCCGACGAGCGGTGCGAGGACCGGATCGGCGCGCAGCAGTTCGTCCACGGCGACGGGGTCGGCGTCGAGGTCGAGCAGGCGGCGGCAGCGGCTGATGGCCCCGGTCAGGTCGCGGGGGTCGGTGAGGGAGAGCCGGCAGGCGATGTGGCCGGGTCCGGGGCGCAGGGTGACGACCCCGTGCCCGTAGGGGAGGCGGAGGGTGCGGCGGTACGCCCCGTCCCGCCACTCCTCGACGCCGGGCACGGCGGTGGCCGCGAGGTGGCCGAAGAGGTTGTCGGGGTGGAGCGGTGCCCGGTGGGGCAGCCGGAGAGTGAGCGTGGCGGGAGCGGGAGCGGGGGCGGAACCGGGGCCGGGGAGCCCGGCGCCGGGGCGCGGGGCCGGCCGGTCCCGGCCCGGGGCGCCGCCCGGAACCGGGCCGGTGCGGCCGGCCCGGGTGCGCAGGTCCGTCGGCGCGAGCGCGAAGACCTCCCGCACCGTCTCGTTGAACGCCCGGATGCTGGCGAAGCCCGCCGCGAACGCGATGTCCGCCATGGGGAGTTCACTGGTCTCGATGAGGAGCCGGGCGGTCTGGGCGCGCTGGGCGCGGGCGAGCGCGAGCGGTCCGGCGCCCAGTTCGGCGTGGAGCTGGCGTTCGATCTGCCGGGTGCTGTAGCCGAGGCGGGCGGCAAGGCCGGGGACGCCCTCGCGGTCGACGACGCCGTCGGCGATGAGCCGCATGGCGCGGGCGGTGAGATCCGCGCGTTCGTTCCACTGCGGCGAGCCGGGGGTGGCGTCGGGGCGGCAGCGCTTGCAGGCGCGGTAACCGGCCTGCTGTGCGGCGGCGGCACTGGGGTGGAAGGTCATGTTCTCGGGCTTGGGGGGCACGGCCGGGCAGCTCGGACGGCAGTAGATGCCGGTGGTGCGGACGGCGGTGAAGAACCAGCCGTCGAACCGCGCGTCCTTCGACCGCACGGCCCGCACGCAGCTCTCGGTGTCGGTGTGCATGGATCCAGCATCGGTGACGGCGGAGCGTGGTACTGGCGGATTTCCGACATGAGCCTTCCCGTACCGGGCCCGGGGAGGCTCCCGGTACGGGCGGACCGCCGGCGCCTCCCCTCCGCCCACCGGGGCCGCCTCCGGCCATGACAGGGGACCTCGCCCGGCCCCGTCCGCCACCTCCCGACACCTCGCACCACACCCGTCAACCATGGTTGACAAGAAACCCGTCGTCAACCTAGATTGACACACATGGCAGGCACAGAGGAGAAGGACACACGCGGCACCGCCGAGGCCGCCATGGACCGCGACCCGGCGGTCGGGCTGCGCGCGGTGGCGGCGCTGCGCCGGCTCGTGGAGCGCCTGGAGGCCCTGCAGGTCGACAGCGCGCGTTCGCAGGGCTGGTCCTGGGAGGAGATCGGGACCGCGCTCGGCGTCAGCAGGCAGGCCGTTCACAAGAAGCACGCGAGGAGGTAGCGGGATGTTCGAGCGATTCACCCGTCAGGCCCGGCAGGTCGTCGTCCAGGCACAGGAGGAGACCCGGAACCTGGGGCACCCGGCGGTCGGTTCGGAGCATCTGCTGCTCGCCGCGCTGTCCCGGCGGGACGATCCGGCCACCGCGGCGCTGTCCCGGCTCGGCGTCACGGCCGGGTCCTGCCGGGCCGAGGTCGAGCGGCTGACGGACCGGGGCGGCAGCGGCCTGGGGCCGGACGACGCGGAGTCGCTGCGCTCCCTCGGCATCGATCCGGACGAGATCCGCAGCCGCGCCGAGGCGGCCTTCGGGCCCGGGGCGCTCGACCCCGCGCCGGAGAGACCGGAGCCCGCCCGCGGCCTGCGACGGCTGGTCCCCGTGCGGCGCGACCGGCGGGGCGGTGCCCGTCCCGGCGGGCATCTGGCGTTCACGCCGCGCGCCAAGAAGGCACTGGAGCGCTCCCTGCGCGAGGCGCTGTCGCTCAAGGACCGTCACATCGGTACGGAACACGTGCTGCTGGCCCTGCTGGACCCGGAGGACAAGGTCACCGCCACCGTTCTGCGGCGCCTGGGCACCGAGCCGGACACCGCGCGGGCCGCCGTCCTGTCCGGACTCGGCCGGGCGGCCTGACGCGCCCGCGGCCGAACGGCCCGGTCCCGCCGCCCACCGCCCGCCGAGGTGACCCCGGCACGGCGCCGGGCCCTCAGCGGGCCATCTCCCGCAGCCGGCGCCAGACCCGGCGGGCGGCGTGGTGGCCGCACATGCCGTGGACGCCGCCGCCGGGCGGGGTCGCGGAGGAGCAGAGGAAGACCGCCGGGTGCGCCGTGCTGTACGGCACCCGGGCGAGCTTGGGGCGGATGGCGGACTGGAGGCCGTCGAAGGCTCCGCAGCCGATGTCGCCGCCCACGTAGTTGGCGTTCTTCGCGGCCATCTCGGGCGGCCCGGCGGTGGCGCGGGCCAGCACCAGATCCCGGAAACCCGGGGCGAATCGTTCGAGCTGGCGCTCGATCACCTCGGTGGCGTCGCCCGTCCAGCCGTTCGGCACATGGCCGTACGCCCAGAAGGTGTGCTTGCCCTCCGGGGCGCGGCTCGGGTCGGTCAGGGTGGGCTGGGCGGTGAGCAGCAGCGGTGTCCTCGGCTCCCGGCCGCCGACGGCCCGCCGCAGCGCGTCGTCGATCTCCCCGTAGGTGGGTCCGATGTGGACCGTGCCGGCCCGCCGCGCCTCGGGGGCCGTCCACGGCACCGGGCCCGACAGGGCGTAGTCGATCTTGAAGACGCCCGGTCCGTGCCGGAAATTGCGGTAGGCGTTGCCCAGGCCGGCGATCTCGGCGAGGGCCCGCGGCGCGGTGTCGAAGACGTAGGCGCGGGCGGGCGGCAGCTCGTCCAGCCGTTTGACGGTGACTCCGGTGTGGACCGTGCCGCCCAGTTCCCGCAGATAGCCGGTGAGGGCGTCGGAGATCGCCTGCGAGCCGCCGCGCGCGATGGGCCAGCCCCGCTCGTGCGCGGCAAGGGCGAACATCAGCGCGACCCCACCGGAGGCGATGCTCGTCGGGGCCGCGATCACGTGTCCGGCCAGCCCGGCCAGCAGGGCGCGCGCCTTGCCGTCACGGAACAGCCGGGACAGCACAGCCACCGGCAGACCGGCGACGCTCATGAAGCGCGCCCAGCGCAGCGGGTCCCGGGGCACGCCGAGCCACTGGGTGCGCAGGAAGTCGGCGGAGAGGGTCTCCCAGTGCCCGGTGAACGGTTCCAGCAGCCGCCGGTACGCGCCCGCGTCCCGCGCTCCGAGCGAGGCGGCGGTCTCGCCCACCGACGGCGCCAGCACGGCGGCGGTGCCGTCCTCCCAGGGGTGGGCGAGGGGCAGTTCGTGGTGGAGCCACTCCAGCCCGAAGCGGCCGAGCGGCATGGCGTCGAACGCGGGCGACCCGACGCCCAGGGGGTGGACGGCGGAGCACGTGTCGTGGCGGAAGCCGGGGAGCGTCAACTCCTCGGTGCGGGCCCCGCCGCCGACTTCGTCCCGGGCCTCGTAGGCGGCCACGGCGTATCCGCGGCGGGCCAGTTCGACGGCGGCGGTCAGGCCGTTGGGCCCGGTTCCCACCACCACCGCATCGAGCATCGACGGCACCGTACGACTCCCCTTCGGCTGCTGGTCCCCCCGGCCCGCCGGTCGGCCCGCTCCGCCGCTCCCGGGGTGCCCCGCACGGGGCCTCGGCGGCTCCCACGGGTCTCCGGTCCGCGGCGGGTCGGCCGGTGGCGTTCCCGGTGGGGCGGTCCCCGGCCGTCACCGCGCGTCCGCCCCGTCCCGCTGATCGTCCGTCAGCGGGACGGGGCGGGCAACCCGGTTACCGGCCGGTGGCCAGGATAGGCCCGCCCGGCGGCGGAGCACCGGACGGGACGGCCGCCGGCCCGGGCCCCGGCGCCGGACCCGCTCAGTGACCGCCCTGGTCCGTGCGCCGCGGAAGGTCCGAGCCGCGCATCAGTTCCAGGATCCGGCGGGCCGTGCGTCCGTCGCGGGCGGCGGTGAACGGCAGGGCGTTGCCCCCGGTGAGGGCGAACGGCTCGCCCGACATGGTGGCGCTCGCCCCGCCCGCCTCGGCGACGAGCAGCAGGCCCGCCGCGTGGTCCCAGACGTTCTCCCAGCCGAACGCGACCGCGTCCAGCGTCCCCTGCGCGACGTGCAGATACTCCAGCCCCGCCGAGCCGCACGGCCGGGGCGCCACCCCGTCGACCACGAGCCGGGCGAAGGCCTCGTCCTCCTCCAGGGAGGTGAAGTCGGGGTGCGAGGTGGCGATCTCCAGCAGTTCGCCGGGCTGCGCGGCACCGCAGCGCAGCGGCTCGCCGTTGAGACGGGCCCCGCCGCCCTTCACCGCGACCGCCATCCGGCCGGTGGCCGGCGCGTACGTCCAGGAGGCCAGCACCTCCCCCTCGCGGGCGAGGGCGACCAGGGTCGAGAAGCCCGGGTCGCCGTGGACGAACTGGCGGGTGCCGTCCACCGGGTCGACGATCCAGACCGGCGCCGGGCCCTTCAGCGCGTCCAGCACCCCCGGGTCCGCGGAGACGGCCTCCTCGCCGACCACGACGGAGCCCGGCAGCAGCGCGGGCAGCGCCGCGGTCAGCCGTTCCTCCGCCAGCCGGTCCGCGACCGTGACCAGGTCGTGCGGTCCCGTCTTCACGTCGATCTCGTGCGAGGCGAGCTGCCGGAAGCGGGGCATCACCTCGGCGGCCACCGCCTCGCGCACGGCCTGCTCGGCGGCGTCCAGCAGTTTGGCCCGCTCCTCCGCGGACAAGTCATCGATCATGCGCTCCATCGAATCACGATCCCCGGACACCCCGCCCGCGGTGCGCGGACACGGAACATGACGGGCGGCTGAACTCCGGGGGCGGGGGCGCTCACGGGCGCCGTGGTGCCGCCCGGGGGGTGCCGCCCGGGAGCCCGCCCGGAGGCGCCGACCGCTGTGCCGTGCGCGGGGCGAGAGCGCGGAGCCAGGGGCGCGGCCCCGGGAAGGCCCCGCTCGAGAACACCGTGCTCCGGATCCGCCCGGCTCAGGGCCGCCGTTCCGCCTCCACGGCGTCCTGCGTCCGTCGCAGCGCCGCCCCGAGCAGTTCGGCGCCCTCCTCCGCCTCGGCGACCGTCAGGGTGAGCGGCGGCGCGATGCGCAGGACGTTCCCCTCGCGGCCGCCCCGGCCGACGAGCAGTCCTTCCGCCCGGGCGTGTTCGAGGGCGAGACCGGCGGCGTCCGGCGCGGGGCGGCCGTCGGGCCCGGCGAGTTCCACACCGATCATCAGTCCCCGGCCGCGCACCTCCCGGACGACGGGCAGCCCCGCGGTGACCGCGCGCAGCCGCTGGATGAGCAGGCCGCCGACCCGCCGCGCGTTGCCCTGCAGGTCGTGCTCCAGCAGATAGGTGAGATTGGCGAGCCCGGCGGCCATCGTGACGGGGCTGCCGCCGAAGGTGGAGACGGAGTGGGCGTCGAGGCAGTTCATGACCTCGGCGCGGGCGACGACCCCGCCGACCGCCATGCCGTTGCCGATGCCCTTCGCGAACGTCAGCATGTCCGGCGGGCCGGAGGCGGCGTGCGCCTGCCAGCCCCAGAAGTGGTCGCCGGTGCGGCCCCAGCCGGTCTGCACCTCGTCGCTGATCCAGAGAATGCCGTGGCGGTCCAGCACCTCGCGGAACGCGGCGAAGAGGCCGTCGGGCGGCGCGGTGAACCCGCCGACGCCCTGCACCGGTTCGGCGATGAGCGCGGCGGCGCCGCCGTGGGCCTGGCCGAGGACGTCCTCCAGATCGGCGACGCAGGCGTCGGTGAAGGCGGCGTCGGACAGCTCGGCGAACGGGCCCCGGGTGCGGACCCCGCCGTGCACGTACAGCGTCTGGAACGGGGACAGACTCGTCGGCGACCAGGCGGAGTTGCCGGTGACGGACACCGAACTGAACGACCGGCCGTGGTAGCTGTTGCGCATCGCCAGGATCTGGTTCGAACGGCGGTACGCGGTGGCCAGCAGCAGGGCGGTGTCATTGGCCTCGGTGCCGGATGTGGTGAAGAAGACCCGGGCGTCCGGGATGCCGGAGAGGGTGGCGATGCGCTCGGCCAGCTCCACCATGGGGCGGTTGAGGTAGAGGGTCGAGGTGTGCAGGATGCGGCCGGCCTGTTCCCGGACGGCGGCGGTCACCTCGGGCAGGGCGTGGGCGGTCATGGTGGTGAGGACGCCGCCGTAGAAGTCCAGATAGCAGCGGCCCTCCGCGTCCCGGACGTGCCGCCCCTCGCCATGGGTCAGCTCGACCGGGTCCTCGTAATAGAGGGTCAGCCAGTCCGGCATGACGGCGCGGTGGCGGGCCCGCAGCGGGGGCCGGATGCCGCTCTGCTCGACGGTGGGATGGGCCGAGCCCGGCCCGGTGGGGGCGGCCGGCGGGCGGGGCGGTGAGGAGAAGAGCGTCATGGGCGCACCAGCTTTCCGTGAGCGGGAGATCGGGTCCTTACGGGCATCCGGTGGGACGGGTGGCGGTGGACGGGTGGCGGTGGACGGGCAGCGGGTGGGACGAGCACGGCACCGGCGCGGGCGGCCGGCGCCGGGGGCGGGTGCCGGCCGGGGTGATCGGGTACGGGCGGTGCTTGCCCGGCGGTTGATACCCGGGGGCGTCGCTGATCCGGGACAACAGCCCTGTCCCGGGCGGCCTGCCCCGGGACGCTCCTGCCCCGGGACGCTCCTGCCCGGCGACCGGGGCCCCCAGGCCGAGCCCGGACGGGCGGCGCCGGCCGGGACCGCCTCGGGGGCGTGGGAGCGTCGGGACGGGTGGATTCCGGCGTGAGGGAGAACGTAGGCCGCCCCGCGAGCCCGGGCAAGCCCATCTCCCCGGAACCCCGGTGTCGGCCGGCTTTCCACCGCAACGGGCCACAGCGGCCCGGCCCGCGGCAAGCGGATCGAAGCGGTCGGGCCACGGGAGTCCTCGCGCGACCCACGTGTCACCACCGCCCCCGCCACCCCGCAAGCCGCCGGACCGAACGCGCTTCCGGCCACGAGGGAGCCACGGCGGGCACAGCGAACGCGGCAGCACACCGGGCACACCGGGCACACGGGGCACACCGGGCACGCACGGCAGGAGAACACCGGATCGCGGCAACGGTAAGGAGGCAGGGCCACCGGGCGGAACGGGCAAGGACAAGGGCGACGGCGAGGCCGGACCGGACAGACGGAGCCGAAACGGTTCCTGGACCGGGCCGGCGATCGGCGGTGGGCTGCCGGGCCGGCGCAGCGCCGTCACACCGTGTCGGGGATGCCCGGCAGGCCGGCGCCACGCAGCGCATGGGCCAGGTTCCGGTACCGCTGCGGTGAGCCGGCCGCCGCCTCCAGCAGCGGCGGCACCAGCGCGCCGGGGTCGGCCTCCGCCACCCGGGCCGCGTGCTCGTCCGTGCGGGCGCGGAGCATCCCGCCCAGCAGGACCGCCGTCTCCTCGTGGCGGCCGGCGGCGCGCAGGGCGAGCGCGGTGTCCGCCACCTCGGCAGCCGGCCGGCCCGCGCACTGGGCGAGGAGCGCCCGGCAGTCGTCGCCGCGCCCGGCGTCGGCGAGGGCCCCGGCCGTCGCGGCGAGCGCGGCCGGGGGCAGTGTGGCGGCCTCCCACAGCAGCGTGGCGACCTCGGCGGCCAGCCCTTCCCGCTCCAGTTCCCCGGCGAGGAGCGGCAGCCGGGCGGCGGGCCGCGAGACGGCCTCGCTCAGCAGCGCGTACGCCTCTCCGCTGCGGCCCTCGGCCCGCAACACGCGCAGCCGGACCGCCGTGTCCCGTGCTTCGGCGTACGCCGCGGCGAGCATCTCCCGCTCCCGGGCGGCGCGCTCGCGCCGCTCGCCGTCCCCGTCACCGGACTGGTACGCGCCCGCGAAGCGTGCTCCGCGCGGTGCGGCGGCGGGCTCCGCCGGAGGGCGGACGCCGGGGCCGGGGACCACCGGCGGGGCGGCCGGCGCGGCGTCCCCGTCCTCGGTCTCCAGCCCGGCGAAGCGCGCCCCGCGCGGACGGGCGGACCGCTTCGGCGCGGACGGACGAGGGGACGCCGGCTCACCGGCACGCCCGCCGCCGGGACCGGGGCGGCCCGCCGGGGGCTCGGGGGAAGCGGAGGGTCCGGACGGCGCCGGGGCTCCGGACGAAGACGAGGCCGGGGCTCCGGCGGAGGACCCCGTCCGCCCGTCCCGGGAAGCAGCCTGCCCGGCCCGGGTGTGCCCGGGGTGTGCGCCGTCCGGCTCCGTACCGGGAACGGCACCGGCCGCTCCCGCCGTCGCCGCTGCCGCCGTCGCCGTCGCCACTGCCGTCTCCAGGGCCTCCAGCCGCCTGCGGAGTTCCGCGCAGCGGGCCGAGGCCCGCCGCAGGTCGTCCTCCGCCCAGGCCAGTTCGGCACCGGTCCCGGCGCTGTCCTCCGCGGCGGACGGAGACCCCTCGGTGCTGCCGGTCAGCCTCCGGCGCCGCACCGCCGCGTACTGGCGTTCCCGGATCATCACGTCCAACTGGTCGAGCAGCGCCTGCCGGCCGCCCGGACGGGCGTCGTACGAGGCGGCGGCCACCCGGTACGCCTCCCGCACCAGCCCGTACACCCGCTCGGCGGCGGGGAGGCCGTGCAGCGCCGCGAAGTCCTGGAGCAGGGCCTCGGCCACGTCCCAGGGCAGCAGGTCCCGGCCCTGGAAACAGACGGCCAGCCCTTCCGGATCGCGTCGGAGGAAGACTCCGAACCAGCCGCCGGCGGGGTCCAGCTCCGCGGTCAGCTCCCCCAGCACTCGCGTGAACTCCCGCATCGCGGCGGAGTGTTGTTCTTCCGTCACTCTCGTATCTCTCTCCCGACCGCGCGGTACGTGCCCCTCGTGGCATTGGACACCGCTCGTGTTCGGTGGGAGTGACGGACAGGCTACGGACGCTTTTCGTCCGGTTGTGACGGTGCGGTGCGCACGCCCGCCCCCGGACCGCGTGCCGCCCCGCGCCGGGGGCGGCCCGGTCCGAGGCCCCGTCAGAAGGTGACGGCGATCCCGGTGTGCGGCCGCTTGCCCAGGCGCGCCAGGGCACCGCCCGTATCGACGATCCGGAAGCGCCAGCCGTACTTGCGGGTCATCTCCCGCCGGACGAGAAGGAGCCCGGCCGGGTCCAGCAGCCGCGCCTCGCCCGGGACGGACCGGGCCCCCTCCTCGACGTTGCCCCGCACGTCGCACGGCGTCACGGTCACCCGGCCGCTGTTCCGGATCCGCTTGACCTTGCCGCTGTCGGTCTTCGTCCAGACGTAGAGCCGCTCTCCGTCGGAGGCCGCCCAGACGGGCGTGGGGACGGGGGTGCCGTCCCGCCGGTGGGTCACGAGCCGGACGTAGGGGGCGCGGGCGAGTTCTTCGGGGACCATGGGCCCACCCTACGGTCCGTCCCCGCACGGCAGGCCCGCCCCGGAGGCCCCGCCGCCTCCCCGCCCCGCACTCTTCCTTCTCCTCTTCTCACAACTCCCGTCGCAGCCCCGGAGCCAGTGACCCGCGCGCGGTTCCACGAGGTCCCACGAGCACACGGGAGCGGACACGGGCCGGCTCAGCTGTGGCCAGGCCACCGTCCCGGCCAAGTCACCGTCCCGGCCGGCTCGCCCCACCGATCCCCTACCCGGCGGCTCCCCGCTTCCGCTCGTCCACCACCATCGCGGAGCCGCCGCCCCGCCGCTCCTTCTCCGCCGCGGCCAGCCAGCGCCCGTCCGGCAGCAGGCGGATGCCCGTCACCGCGCCGATCTCCGGGTTGGGCGCGAAGCGGTGGCCGAGGGTCTCCAGCCGCTGCCGCACCGGGTCGTCCCACAGGCCGGGCTCCATCTGGGTGGTGGCCGTGTTGCGCTGGCTGACGCGCGGGGCGGCGATGGCCTCGGCGAGCGGCATCCCGCGGTCCAGATGGTTCGTGAGCGTCTGCAGCACGGTCGTGATGATCGTCGAGCCGCCCGGCGATCCCAGGGCCACGACCGGCCGGCGGCCGGCGTCGAGCACGATCGTCGGGGACATGGAGGAACGCGGCCGCTTGCCGGGGCCGGGGAGGTTCGGGTCGTGGACGCCGGGGGCCGCGGGGACGAAGGAGAAGTCGGTCAGTTCGTTGTTGAGCAGGAAGCCGCGGCCGGGGACGGTGATGCCGCTGCCGCCGGTCTGCTCGATGGTGAGGGTGTAGGCGACGACGTTGCCCCAGCGGTCGGCCGTGGTGAGATGCGTGGTGCTCTCGCCCTCGTACGTCGTCGGCGCGGCGGTGCCGCTCGTGCGGCAGGCGGCCGGGTCGCGCGGGTCACCGGGCGCCACCGGGCTGCTGAGCACGGCGTCGTCCCGGATCAGGCACTCCCGGGAGTCGGCGAAGCGCTGCGACAGCAGCTCCCGCGTCGGGACGTCCTCGAACGCCGGGTCGCCCAGCCAGCGGCCCCGGTCGGCGAAGGCGAGCCGGCTCGACTCGATCAGCCGGTGCAGGTAGCGCTGCTCCTCCGCCGCCGTGAGGTCCGTGTTCTCCAGGATGTTGAGCGCCTCGCCGACGGTGGTGCCGCCGGAGGAGGACGGTGCCATGCCGTACACGCCGAACCCCCGGTACCGGGTGCGGGACGGCGCCTGGCGCTTCGTCCGGTACTCGCGCAGGTCGGCGGTGGTCAGGTCGCCGGGCCGCGGATCGCGGTCGGCGCCGGGACGGACCGGGGGGCGGCGGACGGTGTCCGTGATGTCGCGAGCCAGCTCTCCCCGGTACAGCGCCCGGCCGCCGCCGCGGGCCAACTCGGCGTAGGTGCGGGCGAGGTCGGGGTTGCGGAGGGTGGAGCCGACGACGGGCGGCTCACCGCCGGGGAGGAACAGTTCGGCGGAGGCGGGGAAGTCCCGGAAGCGCTCCTCGTTGGCGGCGGTCTGCTGCCGGAAGGTCTCGTCGACGGTGAAGCCGTGCCGGGCGATCCGCTGGGCGGGGCGCAGCACGTCGCGCAGGGACTTGGTGCCCCAGGCTCCGAGTGCGGCGTCCCAGGTGGCGGCCGTGCCGGGGGTACCGACGGAGAGGCCGCTGGTGACGGCCTCGCCGAAGGGGAGCGGTTCGCCGTCCTCGTCCAGGAAGAGGGTGGCGTCGGCGGAGCGCGGGGCGGTCTCGCGGCCGTCGACGGTCTGCACGGTGCGCCGCTCGGCGTCGTAGTACACGAAGTAGCCCCCGCCGCCGATCCCGGCGGAGTAGGGCTCGGTGACGCCGAGCGCGGCCGCGGTCGCGACGGCCGCGTCCACCGCGTTGCCGCCGCGCCGCAGGATCTCGATGCCGGCCGCCGAGGCGTCCGGGTCGACGCTGGCGACCGCCCCGCCGTAGCCGGTGGCGACGGGCGACTTGGCGGGCGGTCCGGCGGACGGGGCGGTGGCCGGCGCCGCGGCGGACGGACCGCCGGTCCGGGTCCCGGCCGCCGTACCCGTCCCCGTCGGTGGCGCGGCCGCCGCCGTGGACAGGACGGCTGCCATGGCGGCGAGCAGCGACAGACTCCGTACGGCGGCGGGACGGGTCATGCGGAACCTCCATCGGCACGGGCGCGGGTACGACGCGGGAGTACGGGAACGGAAAACACGGGAGCGGGAACGGGGAGCCCGGGACGGGCACGGACAGGGGAACCCGGCGCACACGGCGTGCGGGCCGCGCGCCACCGGACCGGCCGCACAGCCCAACCACGCCTCCGGCAGCGGTCGTTCGCGGCAGCCTAACCGCGCCGCCCGGTGCCCGTCAGCAGCGCCACGCGCCCGCCGCACCGGCGTCACGGCGGCGCCACCGGCCCGCCCGGGTCCGCGCCCGACGCCATCACCGCCGCGACGGGAAGCGGCGCCTTCACGACGTATCACCCTCCGGGCTCGAACAGGGATGCGTCCCGGCGCTACGATCCCCGGCCATGAACGACGACGTGCGCAACCTCGTCCTCGGCGTGATCGGTACCGGCCTCAGCGCCTCCATCGGCTGGTTCGCCCGCACCTATCTCTGGCGCCGCACGCTCCGCCGCAAGCAGCGGTTCTTCGGGCTGCCGACCAACTCCGAGTGCCTGCTCGTGGTCAACCGGTCGGCGGGGGCGAGCGACTGGACCGTCGCCCGGCGCGACGTGTTCGCGCTGCTGGAGCTCTCCGCGCTCATCAAGGACTGCGAGGCGCACGCCCAGATCGTCGCCCACGACACGGCGCAGCAGGGCTTCGGCGACCGCACGGAGTTCTGCATCGGCGGCCCGGTGTCGAATCAGCGGATGGCCGCCCATCTCTATTCGATGCTGCCGGGGATCTCGGTGAACACCGACCCGGAGCCGGGGCCGGACCGGGGTTCCTTCAAGATCGGCACCGAGCGGTACCGCTGGGAGCCGGGCCGGGTGGAGTACGTCATCGTCGCGCGGCTCACCGCCGAGGAGAAGAAGCGGCCGGTGTTCCTGGCCAGCGGCCAGCACTCGATCGCCAACCAGGCGGCGGTGCGCTATCTGGCCCGGCACCACCCCAAACTCGCCCGCAAATACGGCGACAGCACGTTCGTCCTGCTGCTGAAGGTCGTCAACTCGGCCGCCTACGGCCCGGACATGGTGGAACTGGTGGCCGACGTGACCGAGGCGGCCACCACCCCGGCCCCGGTCCCCGGACCGCGCGCCTCCCGCCGGGCGGCGAACAACAGCTGACGCCACGGCGCACCGGAGGCGCTCCCCGAAGACGGGGGCGCCGACGGCCTGTTCGGGCCGGACAACGCGTCCGCCGCCCAAGTGCGCACCTCCGCCGGGGCGTTTCCCGCCTTCAGGCCGCTGAAGGCCCTTCCGTCCGTTGACGGCCGCTCCGCGCGCCGGCGGCCGGGACCGATGCCGCGCCCGCCTCGACGACGGCCCGCGCCGCCCCCGCCGCCCATGCTGCCCATGCGGGTGAGCGAACACGTCCGGGAGCCGCCCTCAACTCGGACGGCGCATTGTTACCGATGCGTAACGTTCCGGCCCATTACCCCCGGTAATCCCAGAGGTTACCGTCGAGTCACTTCCGCGTGTTCGCGTGCCGGGCCTCACCCACCCGGCACCGATGTCAGGAGCTGACCCCCATGGCACACCCTCGTCGTAAGCCCCTGCGTGCCTCCACCGCCGGCGTGGCCTCGGCCGCCGTGCTCGCCGGCACCGCCCTCTCCCTCGCTCCCGCCGCACCCGCGCAGGCGGCGGAGTCCACCACCTCCGCCTCCTCCATCACGGCCGACACCACCGCCTCCTCCCCCACCGTCCGGTTCGTCGAGATCGCCGGCCACGGTGGTACGAAGCTCGCCGCGAACGTCGTCACACCGTCCGGCGGTGACGGCGCCGGCCGCTACCCGCTCGTCGTCCTGCCCACCAGCTGGGCGATGCCCCAGATCGAGTACCTCGCCCAGGCGCAGCGACTGGCCGACGACGGCTATGTCGTGGTGAGTTACAACTCCCGCGGCTTCTGGCAGTCCGGCGGCGAGATCGAGGTGGCCGGACCCGAGGACATCGGGGACGCGACCAAGGTCATCGACTGGGCCCTCGCCAACACCCCGGCCGACCCCGACGCCGTCGGCATGGCCGGCGTCTCCTACGGAGCGGGGATCGGGCTGCTCGCCGCCGGGTTCGATGACCGCATCAAGGCCGTCGTCGCGCTGAGCGGCTGGGCCGATCTGATCGACTCCATCTACAGCGGCCGGACCCAGCACCTCCAGTCCGCCGGGCTGCTCACCGGCGCCGGCTACCTCACGGGACGCCCGAGCGAGGAGCTGGAGACGGTGCTGAAAGGATTCTTCGCCTCCGACCTCTCCCAGGAGGAGTCCATGATCGCGTGGGGGAGGAAGCGCTCCCCCGCCACCTACATCGACCGGATCAACGCGAACGGCGCGGCCGTCATGCTCGGCAACGCCTGGGGCGACTCGATCTTCCCGCCCAACCAGTACGCCCGCTTCTTCGAGAAGCTGACCGGTCCCAAGCGCCTGGAGTTCCGCCCCGGCGACCACGCCACCGCCGAGGCGACCGGCCTGCTCGGACTGCCCAACGACACCTGGACCAGCGCCCACCGCTGGCTCGACCACCACCTCAAGGGCGAGGACAACGGCGTCGACCGCGAACTGCCGGTCCGGCTCAAGTCCCGCTCATCCGGCGGCTACGAGAGCTACGCCGACTGGAAGTCCGTCCCCTCGAAGGCGGAGCGGATCCCGCTGGGCACCACCCAGCACATCAACACCAACATCGACTCCGGCGCCAACGGCGGCACCCTGATGCTCTCCAGCATCCTGGACCAGTTCTTCCGGATCCCGCCCATGGCGTCGATCCCGCTGCTGCCGCGCTCCCTGGCCGCCGTCTGGCACTCGGAACGCTACCCGTCCGAACAGCGCGTGCGCGGCACCGTGAAGCTGCACACCACCGTGACCAGCGACAAGTCCAGCGGCACGGCCATCGCCTACCTCTACTCCGTCGGCCCGCTGGGCATCGGCAAGCTGGTCACCCACGCGCCCGTCACCTTCCACGACCGCACCCCCGGCAAGCCGTTCACCGTGGACCTGGAGCTGTACTCCACCGCGTACGACGTGCCCGCCGGCCACCGGCTGGCCGTGGTCGTCGACTCCGTCGACCCGCTCTACATCGAGCACAACCCGAGCTGGGCGGACCTCACCTTCTCCTCACCCGCCGACGACCCCTCGTACGTCTCCGTCCCCCTGCGCGACTGACGGGACGGCGGCGCGGCCCGACAGCGGCGCAGCCGACAGCGGCGGAAGCCGCTCCGAACCCCCGCCCGGCCGGGCCCTCACCCGGCCGGGCGGGCCCCTGCGCGGCGCCGGTCAGAGTTCCGCCGCCTCCGCGTACACCTGCGACAACTCGGGCGCCCCGCTGACGGCCCAGTCGACCCCCTTGCCCACCGCGTCCAGCTCCCGCCCCGCCGGGAGCCGCACCACCGGCCCCACGCCCGGCCACAGATGCCACTGGGCCCCGGGCACCGTGCGGACCACCACCGTGCCCAGGTAGAGACCCGCGTCGTTCCCCAGCCGGGCCAGCTCCTCCGGGTCGTCGCGCCAGCGCGGCAGGAGCTGGTCCAGGGCCGCCAACGAAGCCGGGCTGCCGTCGAGTTCGATACCCGCCGTCTCCGCCCGGGCGCGCAACAGCTCGCATTCCGCGAGCAGTTCGGCCGGTCCCTCACCCTCCTCGCCCCACAGTTCTCCCGCCGGGCTCCGTAACCCCACTCCGTGGCCCGCCTCCCGCCGCCTGCGCCATGTGCCCAGAAAAGGGATCTCCATACCGCCAGCGTGGCACCCGCGTCCACCCGAATGCCACAGGGCGCGCGGTCCCCATCTGGCCGATTGTTCGCACCGATGTCATCCTGGACTCTCCGGGGCTTCATCCGGCACCTGTCGTATCGCTGCTGCGCGTTCCGCCCGCCCGTGCCCCGCCCGCGGCCGGGCGAGCGCCGTCGCCGTCGTTGTCGCCACTGATGGGGTTGGTCGCCGATGCCGAGGTCCAGGGCACGCCGGGAAGTACGGCTCGGACGGACAGGCCGGACACCACCTCCCGGACGCTGCGGCACGGTCCTCCTCGCCGGCCTCTCCCTCGTCCTCACGGGCACCCCCGCCCTGGCCGGCCCCGCGGAACGCGCGCCCGCCACGCCCCGCCCGCTCCCCCTCCACCGGCTCTTCGACAACACCGCCATCAGCGACGACGCCCGGCCGGACGGCGCGGACTTCGACGGCGCGGGCCGTTCCCTCTCCGCCGGCGACCTGCGGGCCGCCGGCTGGACGCCGGGCCGCACCCTCGCGCTCGACGCGGCCCGGCTCACCTGGCCGCGCTCCGCGCCCGGGGAGCCCGACAACGTCCGGGCCGACGGCCAGTCCGTGGCCTTGCGCGGGCGCGGCGGAGCGGTCACCTTCCTGGTGGCCGGCACCGGCGGCACCGCGAGCGGCAGCGGCACCATCCGCTACCGCGACGGCACGCGCGGCACCTACACCCTGACGGCCCCCGACTGGCGCTCCGGGCCGGCCGCCACGAGGGCCGTCACCCTGCCCCACGTCAACACGCCGGACGGGCAGCTCGCGGAGAAGGCCCGGCTGTACGCGGTGACGGTGCCCGCGGAGCGCGGCCGGGCCGTCGCCTCGGTGACGCTGCCGCGCGACCCCGGGCCGGAGGCCGATCTGCACGTGTTCGCGGCCGCGGTGCGCGAGACGGACACCGGCTGGACCGGCAGCTGGTCCCGGGCCGTCGGCGGCTACGCCAAGGCCGGGCCGTGGGCCGACCGGACGCTGCGGCTCGTCGTGCACACCAGCGCCGGCGGACGGGGCCTCCGGATCCGGCTCTCCAACACCTTCGCGGACACCCCGGTGCGCATCGGCGGCGCCACGGTCGCCGTCCAGCGGGAGGGCGCGGAGCCCAGCGGCGAGCCGGCGCGGCTGACCTTCGGCGGCCGGTCCGGCACCTCGATCCCGGCCGGTGCGCAGGCATGGAGCGACCCGCTCCGCTTCCCCGTACCGGCCGCCACGAACCTGCTCGTCAGCTTTCACCTGCCGGAGACGGTGACCGCCGTGCCCGTGCACACCAAGGCCATCCAGCGCTCCTACCTCAGCGACCAGGACAGCGGCGACCGCACCGGCGATACGAGCGGAGCGGCCTTCACCGGTTCCCTCACCACCTATCCCTTCCTGACCGGGGTGGACGTGCGCGGCGGCCCCGGGTCCGTGGTGGTGCTCGGCGACTCCATCACCGACGGCAACCACTCGGAGGAGGGCGGCAACCGGCGCTGGCCGGACGTGCTGGCCCGGCGCTTCCTGGAACAGGACGACGTGCCCCGCCACGGGGTGCTGAACCAGGGCATCTCCGCCAACCGCATCGTGACCGACCGCTACCCGGGAGAGGGCGTCGACCGGGACACCGCCGGGGTCAGCGCCCAGCACCGGCTGGAGCGGGACGCCCTCGCGCAGACCTCCGCCCGCACGGTCGTCGTCTTCGAGGGCATCAACGACGTGCGCTGGGACACCCCTCCCGAACAGGTCATCGACGGGCTGCGCGCCATCGGGGAGCGGGTGCGGGCCCGCGGGCTGCGCGCCGTCGCGGCGACCCTGACGCCCTGCGAGGGCTACCCGGACTGCACGGCGGAGGTCGAGGCCCGGCGTACGGCCGTCAACACGTATCTGCGCGAGCGGGGGACGCGGGAGAACGGCGGGCCGTTCGACGCGCTGCTCGACTTCGACGAGGCGCTCCGCGACCCCGGGCGGCCCACCCGGATGCTGCCCGCCTACGACAGCGGCGACGGGCTCCACCCCGGCCACGAAGGGCTCCGGGCGCTGGCCGACTCGATCGACCTGCGGAAGCTGGTGGAACGCGGGCGGTGAGCCGGGCGGGCCGCTCCCGGGCGTCAGATGTCGAGGTCGACGACCACCGGGGCGTGGTCCGAGGCGCCCTTGCCCTTGCGCTCCTCGCGGTCCACGTACGCGTCCTTCGCCGCGCCGGCCAGGGCCGCGTTGCCGTAGACCAGGTCGATCCGCATACCGCGGTTCTTGGGGAAGCAGAGCTGGCGGTAGTCCCAGTAGGTGTACGGGTGCTCGTACTTGAGCGGGCGGGGCACGATGTCGGACAGGCCCGTGTCGCGCAGGGCGGCCAGCGCCGCCCGCTCCGGCTCGGTGACATGCGTGGAGCCCTCGAAGAGCGAGCGGTCGTACACGTCCTCATCGGTCGGCGCGACGTTGTAGTCGCCGAGGACCGCGAACGGGCGTTCCCCGGCGGCGTCCTCCACGACGGCCGAGCGCAGCGCCTCCAGCCAGCGCAGCTTGTAGGCGTAGTGGTCGTGGCCCACCTCGCGGCCGTTGGGGACATAGACCGACCAGAGCCGCACCGGGCCGCACGTGGCCGCTATGGCCCGGGGCTCCGTCTTACCGTCGTAGCCGGGGTCACCGGGCAGGCCGGAGGTGACGTCCTCCAGACCGACCCGGGAAATCAGGGCGACCCCGTTCCACCGGCCGTCGGCGTTGACCGCGGACTCGTAGCCCAGCTCCCGCAGCTGCTCGCGGGGGAACTGCTCGTCGGTGCACTTGGTCTCCTGGACGCACAGCGCGTCGGTACCGCTGCTCTCCAGCCAGGCCAGCAGCCGGGGCAGCCGGGCAGTGATCGAATTGACGTTCCAGGTCGCGATGCGCATGGCACCGAATCTACCCGGCGCCACCGACAGCCGGGACCGGCCGCCCCCGGCCGGGCCGGGAACGGGGCCGGGAACAGGCCAGGGCAGCGGCCCGCCGCTCAGAGCCCGATGCTGCCCCCGGGCTCCAGCCGGCCGTGCTCCGCCCCCGCGACACCGGGGCCGCCCGGGCCGAGCATCCGGTCGTAGATCGGCCGCGCCTGTTCGGACAGCAGGCCGTCGTGGATGTCGATCGCCTGCCGCGGCCGCACCTCGCGGACGTAGTCGATGATCTCGGCGACCTTGTTCCACGGCGCGTGCACCGGCAGCATCAGCGTGTCCACCGGGCGGCCCGGCACGGTCAGCGCGTCCCCCGGGTGGAACACCGAACCGTCCAGCAGATAGCCGACGTTGGTGACCCGCGGGATGTCCGGGTGGATCACGGCGTGCAGCTCGCCGTGCACCTCGACCTCGAACCCGGCCGCGGTGAAGGTGTCCCCGTGGCCGACGGTGTGCACCCGGCCGGGGAACGCCGCGGTGAGCTGCCGGGCCACGCTGTCCAGGGTCCAGATCCGTGTCTCGGGGTCAGCCTCCAGGGCGGCCCGCAGCCGGTCCTCGGCGAAGTGGTCGGGGTGCTCGTGGGTGACGAGCACCGCTTCCGCGCCGACCGCCGCGTCGGGCTCGCTGAAGCCTCCCGGGTCGATGACGAGCGTCCGGCCCTCCTTCTCCAGCCGGATGCAGGCGTGGCCCTTCTTGGTGAGCTGCACTGGTCGCTCCTCCTGTCCGTCTGTCCGTCCGTCCGCGCGGTGCGGCCGGACGCCCGGCGGGGGCGCCCGGTGGCCGTCCCGTACGCCCCGCCGTGCGCCTTGCCGCCGGCCATCCTGCTACACCGGCGGGGTGGTCTCCTGCAGGATCACCTCGCGCGCCACCTTGAACGCGGAGTTGGCCGCCGGCACCCCGCAGTAGACCGCCGTCTGCAGCAGAACTTCCTTGATCTCCGCGGGAGTCAGCCCGTTGCGGAGCGCGGCGCGGGTGTGGAAGGCCAGCTCGTCGAGGTGGCCGCCGGCGACGAGTGCGGTGAGCGTGATGACGCTGCGGGTACGCCGGTCGATGCCGGGACGGGTCCACACCTCGCCCCAGGCGTAGCGGGTGATGAACTCCTGGAAGTCGGCCGTGAAGTCGTCGGTGGTCTCGATCGCCCGGTCGACGTGGGCGTCGCCCAGCACCTCGCGGCGCACCTTCATCCCCGGCTCGTACGGGTCGGGACGGCCGGCGACCGTCTCCGCGGGGATCTCCGCCGGGGCGATCTCCCCGATCGGACCGGTACGGACACCCGGCGGCGGGGTGGCGATCGCGCGCCGGTCGGCGGACGCGGCGGGGGGCACGGCGCCGGCCCGGACGGCGGCGCCCGGCCAGGAGCCGGCGAAGTGCCGTACGAGCAGGTCGGTGACGGCGGACGGCTGCTCCACGGGCACCAGGTGGGAGGTGCCGGGCACCAGCGCGAGCCGGGAGTCGGGGATCCCGGCGACCAGGACGCGGGCGTCGGCGGGCGAGGTCACCCGGTCCTCGGACCCGGCGAGCACCAGCGTCGGCACACCGATCCGGCCGAGTTCCTTGCGCACGTCGAAGGTGGCGAGCGCCTCGCAGGCGGCGATGTAGCAGCCGGGGTCGGTGGTGCGCACCATCTGCACCGACCACTCGACGATCGCGGGCTGCGCGGCCGCGAAGGCCGGGGTGAACCAGCGTTCGGGTGCGGAGCGGGCGATCGGGTCCAGCCCGTTGGTGCGGACGATGACACCGCGCTGCCGGTGCTCGTCGGCCGTGCCGAACCGGGCGGCCGCGGAGACCAGGGCGAGCGAGGCCACACGGTGCGGGTGGCGGAGCGCCAGCTCGGCGCCGACGGCGCCGCCGAGCGAGCAGCCCGCGTAGGCGAAGCGGTCGATGCCCAGGGTGTCGAGGGCGGCCAGGAGGCGGTCGGCGAGATCCGGGACGGAGCCGGCGGGGTGTGCGGGGGCGCCGCCGTGTCCGGGCAGATCGAACCGGATGACGCGCCAGTGCTCGCTCAGCTCGGGTGTCTGCCGGTCCCACATGTGCCAGGTGGTGCCCAGGGCCGGACCGAGGACGAGCGGGGGTGCGTCCTGGGGGCCGTCGGACCGGTGCTGAAGGGCTTGCTTCTCACTCACTCGACCACGTTACCCGCCGTACGGAACCCCACGCCCGCCGGGCCCGGGCCGCGTACTCGCCGCCCCGGGCCCCGGTGGCCGTCCGGGTCACAGCTTCACGGTGGAGACGACGTACACCATCGGGTGCGCCGGGTTGCTGCGGTCGACCGTCACCTCCAGCCGCGGGCGCGGGCCCGGCAGGTTCTTCACCAGGCCGGACCAGTCCTCCTTGTCGGTGGGTACGGTGCTCAGGGCGCGGGACGAGGCCGACGGCCGGCCGGCGCCGAGATGCCAGCCGACCTCGGCGGCCTCCTCGGTGCTGATGGTGACCCTGCCCTTGTCCAGCTCGCCGGGGCCGGTGCCGATCCGGTCCAGGAAGAGGTTCAGCCCGTTCTCGGACGTGGTGAACTGCACATACAGCTTGCTGGTGTTCCAGCTGTTGGACTCGTAGAAGGCGACGTCGTCGGAGTAGCCGGTGATCGGCACCTCGTAGATGCGGCGGGTCACCCGGGGCGGCCACTCCGCCGTCAGGCCCCGCGCGGACGCCCGGGCCTGCTTGTCGCGGCCGCTGTCCCGGCTCTGGCCCGCCGAGATCACGATGTAGCCGGCCGGGACGCCAATGAGCAGGATGACGACGAAGAGGATGAACCAGCGGCGGCGGTTGCTGGGATGCTTCCACGACGAGTGCCGCCGGGGACCCCGGCCGTCGCCGGGCGGGCCGCCGCCCGCGCCGGGGGCGCCGCCCGCGCCCGGCCCGCCGCCGGCGGGCCCGTTCCGCTCACCGCCGGGCGGCTCGGAGCCGCCTCCGTGAGCCGTGCCGTCGTGGACCGTGCCGTCCTGCGTCGTGCCGTCGCGCGGCGTGCCGTCCTCGCCGGCGTCCGCCCCGGTGCGGGGACCGATCTCCTCCGTGGTCATGTCCGTCCTCCCCGTACCACCTGCGCGTACCGCTCGTAGCGCTCCTGCCGCTCCACCCGGCGCCGGTTGGCGCGGCGGAAGCGGCGGGCCACCAGCCGCGCCAGGTCCGCGGCCCCGACCAGACCGGCCTCGTTGCCGAGCTGCGCCTTGCTGATCGTGGCCTCCGGGCGGTAGCCGCGCCCGGTGAGCTGGCGGCGGAAGGCGTCACGGGCGGGGCCGATCAGCAGATCGTCGGCCGCGCTGACCCCGCCGCCGACGACGAAGCAGGCCGGATCCAGGGCCGCGGCCAGATTGGCGATGCCGACGCCCAGCCACTGGCCGATGTCCTGGAGCAGTTCGACGCACATGGCGTCGCCCTCGCGGGCCAGCTCGGTGATGAGGGGGCCGGTGATGTCGGCGATGTTGCCGCCGACCCGGTCGATGATGTTGTACGCCACCGGGGAGTCGGCGGCGGCCAGCTCGCGGGCCTCCCGGACCAGGGCGTTCCCCGAGCTGTACTGCTCCCAGCAGCCCCGGTTGCCGCACGGGCAGCGGTGGCCGCCGGGCACGACCTGCATATGGCCGAACTCCCCCGCGACGCCGTACGCGCCCCGTTTGACCTGGCCCTCCTCCAGGATGGCGCCGCCGATCCCGGTCCCGAGAGTGATCATGACGAGGTGGTCCGTGCCGCGCCCGGCACCGAAGCGCCACTCGCCCCAGGCCGCGGTGTTGGCGTCGTTGTCGATCATGACGGGGACGGCGAGCCGGGAGGTCAGGGCGTCCCGGATGGGCTCGTTCCGCCAGGCCAGGTGGGGGGCGAAGAGCACCCGGGAGCGGTCGGCGTCGACCCAGCCGGCCGCGCCGATGCCCACGGCGTGGACGTCGTGCCGGTCGGAGAGGTCCAGGACCAGTTCGACGATGGTGTTCTCGACGACCTTGGGGCTCTTGGACTTGTCCGGCGTCTCGGTGCGGATCTTCTCCAGGATGTTGCCGTCCGCGTCCACGACCCCGGCGGCGACCTTGGTGCCGCCGATGTCGATGCCGACGGTGGGAACGCGCGGGGCGGTGAGGTGCGAGCGCCGCTCGCGCGTCCCCACGGTCCGCAGAACGGTGGCCCGGGCCGGTCCCCGGTGGGTCAACTCGCGGTAGGTGCTCATCGGCTCACAAGGTCGTCGGGGTGGTCGGCCGGCCCGGCACGCGGGCGCCGGGGGCCGCCGGTCGGCGATTGGTCGGTCGCCCGAGGGACGATTGTGCCTCAGACGGGGCGGACGGCGCACAGCGGCGGACCCGGGCACGGGAGCCGGGCGCCACACGGGAGCCGCACGGGAGCCGCGCCCCGGCCGTCACGCCGTGGCGGTGCGACGGTCCTCCGGCGCCGTCAGGTCCGGTGCCGGACCGCGCTCCAGTTCGTGGCTGAGCTGCTCCAGCTCCGAGCCGCCCGCCATCTGCCGGGTGAGCTCGTCCAGCCCGATGGCGTCCCGGCTGTGGCTGCCGGCCATCGCGCCCCGCTTGAGGAGGACGAACCGGTCCCCCACGAGGTAGGCGTGGTGCGGGTTGTGGGTGATCAGGACGACGCCGAGACCGGCGTCCCGGGCCGCCGCCACGTACTTGAGCACCACCCCGGACTGCTTGACGCCGAGGGCCGCCGTGGGCTCGTCCAGGACGAGGACCTTGGCCCCGAAGTGGATGGCGCGGGCGATGGCCACGCACTGCCGCTCACCGCCGGAGAGGGTCCCGATCGGCTGGTCGACGTCGCGCAGGTCGATGCCCATGCGCAGCAGCTCGCGGCGGGTCGTCGCGCGCATCGTGGCGACGTCGAGCCGCTTGAACGGGCCCCGGCCGACGGTCGGTTCGGAGCCGAGGAAGAAGTTCCGCCACACCGGCATCAGCGGGACGACGGCCAGGTCCTGGTAGACCGTGGCGATCCCCAGGTCGAGGGCCTCGCGGGGGGAGGACAGCCGGCGCTCCTGGCCGTCGACCGCGAAGGTGCCGCCGTCGTGCCGGTGAAGCCCCGAGATGATCTTGATCAGGGTGGACTTGCCCGCCCCGTTGTCGCCCAGGACGCAGGTGATCCCGCCCGCGTGGACCTCCAGGCTGACGTCCTGGAGCGCCTTGATGTTGCCGTAGAACTTGCTCACGCCGCGCAGGGCGACGAGCGGAACGGCGGCAGCCCCGGCCGCGCCACCGGCGGGCTCTGCCGCAGGCTCTCCTGCGGGATCACTCGCCGGCTCCGCGGCGGACTGCGCTGTCGCGGACTGCTCCGTCGCGGACCCGGCCCGCGCCGCCTCCGGTGCGTTGCCCGCCTCCGGTGCCTCGCCCGCTTCCCGGGCGGCTTCGGTCTTGTCGGTCACTTGGTCGCCTCCGCCCGTTTGCGGACCCATGCGTTGAGGAGCGTGGCCAGCAGCAGCATCGCCCCGAGGAAGAACTTGAACCAGTCGGCCTCCCACTGCGCGTACACGATGCCCCGGCTGGTCATGCCGAAGATGAGCGCGCCGATCGCCGAACCGATCGCCGAGCCGTAGCCGCCGGTCATCAGGCAGCCGCCGATGACGGCCGCGATGATGTAGAGGAACTCGTTGCCGACGCCCTCGCCGGACTGCACCGCGTCGAAGCGGAACAGCAGGTGCTGGCCGGAGACCCAGGCGGCGAAGGCGACCCCCGTGTACAGGCCGATCTTGGTCCTGTTGACGGGGACGCCGACCGCGCGGGCCGCGTCCGCGCCGCCGCCCGCCGCGAAGATCCAGTTGCCGGCGCGGGTGCGCAGCAGGATCCAGGTGGCGAGCACCACCAGTGCGAGCCACCACAGCACGGTGGACTCCAGCCGCACGCCGCCCAGCCGGAAGTGCGAGGCGAAGACGGTACGGGCCGACTCGAAGCCCTCCATGTCGCCGATGGCGTCGGTGGAGACGCCGCCGCTGATCAGCTTGGTGAAGCCGAGGTTCAGTCCGGTCAGCATGAGGAAGGTGCCGAGGGTGATGATGAAGCTCGGCAGCTTCGTGCGCACCAGCATGAGCCCGTTGAAGAAGCCGATGGCCAGGGTGACCACGAGGGACACCCCGACGCCGACCCAGACGTTCGCCGACATCTGGTAGCTGAACATCGAGGAGACCAGCGCCGAGGACGTCACCATGACGCCGGTCGACAGGTCGAACTCGCCGCCGATCATGAGCAGCGCCACCGGGACGGCCATGATGCCGATGGTCGACGAGGCGTAGAGCACCGTGCCGAGAGCGGCGGGCTCCAGGAAGTTGTCAGCCGCGAACGCGAAGAACACGAAGACCGCGACCGCGCCGACCACGGCGCCGAGCTCCGGGCGGCCGAGCAGCTTGCGCGGCAGGGACCGGCGCACCAGGCGCTCGTCCGCCTTCGCCGGGGACGGGGGCGCGGGGGGCGCGGCCGTGGCCGGCGCGCTCACCGCGTCTTCCGTTCGATGTAGGACTTGAGCTTGCCGGCGTCCTCCCGCCCGATGATCTGCGGGCCGGTGAGCACGGGCCGGCCGCCGCCGAGGACGTCGGCGTTGTACCGGTACAGCCAGAGCAGGTCGACAGCCTGGTAGCCCTGGAGGTAGGGCTGCTGGTCGACGGCGAAGCCGAGTTCCTTCTTCTCCAGGCCCTTCAGGACGGCCGGGTTGAGGTCGAAGGTGTTGATCTCCGCCTTGCTGCCCGCGCTCTCCTTGGCCTTCACGGCCGTGGCGGCGAAGGGCGCGCCGAGGGTGAGGACCGTGTCCACGGACTGGTCGGACTGGAGTTCGGCCTCGATGGCGGACTGCACCTCGGGCATGTTGGTGCCCTCGACGTAGAGGTTCTCCATGGTGCCGTCGAAGGTGGAGCGGGCGCCGTCGCAGCGCTCCTCGTGGCCGACGTTGCCCTGCTCGTGCAGGACGCAGATGGCCTTCTTCTTCCCGCGCTTGTTGAGCTCCTCGCCGACGGCCTCGCCCGCGATGGTCTCGTCCTGGCCGATGTGGGTGATGGCGCCGAACTCCTTGGAGTCGGCGGAGCCGGAGTTCACGGTGATCACGGGGATCCCGGCCTTCACGGCCTTGCCGACCACGTCCTTCATCGCCTGCGGTTTGGCGAGCGTGACGATCAGCCCGTCGACCTTCTGGTCGATCATGGACTGGACGAGTTCGGCCTGCTGCTGGCCCTCGTCATGACGCGCGTAGAGGAACTTGATGTTGTCCTTGGCCGCGGCCTTCTCGGCGCCGGTCTTCACGATGTCCCAGAAGGTGTCGCCGTCGCCGGAGTGGGTCACCATGGCGAAGGTCCACTCCGGGGTGCCCGCCGCGGACCGTCCGCCGGACTTGTCCCCGGAGCCCTCCTCCGCCTGCTTGCCGCCTGTGCTGCTGCACCCCGCCAGGGTCGTGCCGAGCACGGCCGCCAGCACCGCACCCGCTATCCGTACGCCTCTGTGAGCCCTTGCCACGGTGTCATACCTTTCTCGCTGTCCGTTTCCGGCGGTACGCGGCCGCCGGTGCGGCTGCCCGCCGGGGTGATCCGGTCCGGTCCCGGGCCGTGCCCGGCACGGTCGTCCCCGTCCGGCAGGCCGGTCAAGTATCCGTCACCGCTGGTCGCGCTGTTCCCCGCAGGTCCTTCCCCCGGTTCGGCGGGCGCAGCCGGAAGCCGGGGACACGGTTCGGCCACAGCCCAACGGCCGTCGTTCCCGGGCGGGTTGCCCGGCGGGCCGGGTGAGTTGTAGTGGCGGCCCGGGCACCCGTCAAGACGTGGCCCGCACGTTGTCCGTACATGGCTGGGGAGCGGCTCAGGGCCGTACGAGCAGCTGGAACTCGAAGGAGTAGCGGGAGGCCCGGTAGACGTGGGAGCCGAACTCGACCGGGCGTCCGGTGTCGTCGTACGTGGTCCGCTCCATGGTCAGCAGCGGGGCGCCGGCCGGTTCGGTGAGCTCCACCCCCTCGTCGGCGGTGGCGGCGCGGGCGCCCACGCACTGGCGGGCGCTGTGCAGGGTGATCCCCGCCTCCCGCAGCAGCCGGTAGAGACCGGTGGCCTCCAGCCGGCCGGTGCCCAGCTCCAGCAGGCCCGGCGGCAGGTGGTTGCGGAGCCGGGCCACGGGTTCGCCGTGGGCCAGCCGCAGCCGTTCGACGAGGCACACCTCCGCTCCCTCGGGAACCCCGAGCGCCGCGGCGACCGCGGCACCGGCCGGTTCGACCGTGTTGCGCAGCACCCGGGTGGCGGGGCGCTGGCCGGCCGCCTCCAGGTCGTCGTAGAGGCTGCTCAGCTCCAGGGGGCGCTTGACCTTGCTGTGCACCACCTGGGTGCCGACCCCGCGGCGGCGCACCAGCAGCCCCTTGTCCACCAGCGACTGGATCGCCTGCCGGACGGTGGGACGGGACAGGCCCAGCCGCCCGGCCAGTTCGATCTCGTTGCCGAGGAGGCTGCCCGGCGCGAGACCGCCCCGTTCGATCGCCGCCTCCAGTTGCTGGGCGAGCTGGAAGTAGAGCGGTACGGGGCTGCCGCGGTCCACACCGAGCCGGAGGGAGGACGCCGCTCCGGCCCGGTCCCCGGCCCGCCCTGTGTCACGCTTCGCCACGAGGGGGAGGGTAGTCGTCCGGGACGGGCCGGGGACAGCGGATCGGCCGGATTGTCCTGACCATGCGGTTTAGCCCCGCGGTGCTCACCCGCCTGCCGGCGGGGCCGCCTCAGCGGAGCCGCAGGGGCAGCCGGCGCAGGCCGCGTATCAGCAGTCCCGGGATCCAGGGGAGGTCCCCGGCGGGCCGGTCCGGGCCGAGGTCGAGCGCCAGGTCCGGGAAGCGTTCGAGGAGCCGGCGGATCGCGATCTGTCCCTCCATCCGGGCCAGCGGCGCGCCCAGGCAGAAGTGGATGCCGTGCCCGAACGCGAGGTGCCCGCCCGGCCGGCGGTGCAGGTCGAACCGGTCCGCCTCCGGGAAGCGCGCCGGGTCGCGGTCCGCCGCGGCGAGGGAGATGACGACGGCCTGGCGGGCCGGGATGGTCACCCCGCCCACCTCGAGCGGCTCGCGGGAATAGCGGAAGGTGGAGTTCTCCACCGGCCCGTCCCAGCGGAGCGTCTCCTCCACCGCCCGCTCGGTCAGCGAGAGATCCGCCCGCAGCGCGGCGAGGCTGTCGGGGTGGCGGAGCAGCGCGTGCACGCCGTTCGTGATCAGGTTGACGGTCGTCTCATGGCCGGCGACGAGCAACAGGAAGGCCATGCCGACGAGTTCGTCCGGTGTCAGCCGGTCCCCGTCCTCGTCCGTGGTGCGGATCAGGCCGCTGAGGAGGTCGTCCCCGGAATGGCGCCGCTTCTCCTCGATCAGCCCCGCGAGGTACTCCCCCACCGCGTGCATCGCGGCTTCCCCCGCCTCGGGGCTGGTGGGGGCCACGACTTCATTGCTCCAGGCGCGGAACGACGCACGGTCGAGCGACGGCACCCCGAGCAGTTCGCAGATCACCGACATCGGCAGCGGGAACGCCAGCGCCTCGACGAGATCCGCCCGCCCGTCGGGCGCGGCCGCCATCGCGTCGAGCAGTTCACCGGTGATCTCCTCCACCCGCGGGCGCAGGGACTCCACCCGCCGCGAGGTGAACTCCCGGGCCACCAGCCGGCGCAGCCGCGTGTGGTCCGGCGGGTCGGAGTCCAGCATGTTGGCGTTGACCGGGGCGGCCCTGAACCTCAGGTCCGGTGCCGCGCGCCAGTCCTTGCTGAGCCGGGGGTCGGCCAGCGCGGCACGGCCCTCCTCATGGCCGACGATCAGCCAGACCACATTCTGCTCGTCGACGCGCACCCTGTGGGCCGGGCCCCGGTCGCGCAGTTCCGCGTAGACGGAGTAGGGGTCGACGGTGAAGCGGTCGCCATAGGCGGTGAGATCGATGATCGGGGAGTCCGGCGTGCCGGAGGTGTCCGGTGCGTCCGGTGAGCTCAGGGCTTCCGGCGGGCTCTGCGGGTCCTGCGCGTCCTGCGCGTCCGGTGATCCGGGGGCGGCCGGCACGGGGCGGTCCCGCACTCCCGCTCGCGGGCCTGCCTGCACATCCGTCGGCGCGGAGGGCGGCTCCGGCTGTCCGGATGTCCGTCCTCGCGCCGGTTCGGCTAACCGCGCCTCGGTCTGCTCCGCCATCTGCCGCTCCTCTGGCCTTGGTGTCCGGCCCCGGATCCGGGCCCGGCTTGGTGTGCGTGACCGCGTTCGTGTGCTTTTTCCTCCCCAGCCCGCGGCGCCTTCCGTGACCACGTCGCCGTTCGGGCACGGAAGCGCCATGGACCGGACTACGGAAAGCCTACGAGCCGTACCGGCGGCCGGGCGTCGGCCCAACGGGGGAGGTTGCCCCCACCGGTCCTTCACGGGCAGTACGGCCCGTACGGCGGGTGCGGTAGGTCTGCGGACGGCAGAGCGGGGGCCGGCAGCAGGCCGGACACCCGTGCGCGGGGCGGGAGCCGGCGGCCGACGCGCCTCGCCCGACGCTCCGGGCACCCGGTGCTCCGGCTCCGGGAGGGCCGCCGCCCCGGTCTATCCGGTTCCCGGCGGGGCCGCCTCGGCCAGGCGCCGCAGCAGGTCGTGGACGCGTTCGAAGACGGTCGCCCGGTCGCCCTCGGTGAGCGCGGAGCCCATGCCGCAGGCCACCGCTCCCGCGGCGATCCACTCCGGGGCGCTCTCCACCGTCACGCCGCCGGTGGGCAGCAGCGGCGCCTGCGGAAGCGCGGCCCGCACGTCCGCCAGCCAGCGCGGCGAGTGGCCGGAGGCCGGGAAGAGTCCGAGGGCGTCGGCGCCCAGCTCCAGGGCGCGCACCATCTCGGTGGGGGTGGCGACGCCGGGGAAGACGGGGACACCGTAGCGGTGTCCCGTGCGGATCACTTCCGGTTCGAGGCTCGGGGAGACGAGGAACCGGGCGCCCGCGCCGACGGCGGCCCGGGCCGCCTCGCCGTCCAGGACGGTTCCGGCGCCGACCACCGCGTCGTCCCCCAGTTCGAGGGTGAGGGTGGTGACGGCTTCCAGGGCGAAGGGGGTGGTCAGCGAGATCTCCAGGCCGGTCACGCCCGCGGAGACGAGGGTCTCCGCCAGGACGGCCGCCCGGTCGTAGCTGTCGGCCCGGACGATGGCGAGGAGGCGTTGCGCCAGCACGGCGCGGGTGATCTCCCAGCGGTACACGGCGGTCTCCTGCCCTTCCTCGGTCGTGCCCTCGGATGTGGGGCGACGGACGTCCGGACCGGCCCCGAGCGGTCACCGGCGCGCGGAGCCCGGGCAGCCGGCGAAGCCTGCCAACGCGCTGTCGCGGGCGGCCGCCGTCGGCAGTCCCTCCGTATCGGTGGCGGTCTCGCCGCCGCTCGGCCGGGACGGACGCGCACCGCCCTCCCGGTACGTTCTGCCCGGCGCCGTGCGCACCGTGCGTTCCGCCCGCCGTGACGGCCGGTGCCGAAGGGCGGCTCCAGGCGCCTCCGAGGGCGCAGTGGCGCACGGCACGGCGCACCCGCGCCGGGCGAATACCCGCCCCCTCACGGCGCACACCCCCACCGTCGCGATCAGGACAGCATCAGGACAGCACCGCCGGGGCGCCCGGGGAAGGCTCCGCCAGCCCACCCCACCCAGCGCTGGCCCGGGCCCGGGGCTGACCCCGGTGGTGGCACCGGACCGGAGCTGCGACGCTGAGGACATGAACGGACACCGGCCCGGGAGCCGACGCCTCCTCACCCGCGCCGTTCCCGCCGCGGCGGGGGCCGTCTACGGCGCCGTCGTACGGCCGCGGCTGCTGACCTGGGGCGCGACCCCGGAGGAAGCCGCCCGCGCCTACCCGGGCGACGACCTCGTCCCCGACGCCCACGCCTCGTCGACCATGGCCACGACTCTCCCGGCACCGCCCGCGGAAGTCTGGCCCTGGCTGGCGCAGATGGGCTGCGACCGCGGCGGCTGGTACAGCTGGGACCGGCTGGACAACGGCGGACGGCCGAGCGCCGAACGCATCGTCCCGGAATGGCAGCATCTGGAGGTGGGGCAGCGCCTGGCTTCCGTGCCCAGCGGCCACGCGTGGTTCACGGTGGCGGTGCTGGCGCCGGAGAGCACGCTGGTCCTGCGCGCCCAGTTGGAACTGCCGTCCGGACGCCCCTTCGACGCCCGGTACGAACCGCTGCCCCGCGCGTACGTCGATGCCGTCTGGGGGTTCCATCTCCGCCCGGTGCCCGGTGACCGGACCCGCGTGGTCGTCCGCACGCGGGGCCGTGGCCGCCCCCGAGCGCTCATGCGGATCATGGACGTGCTGTACAACGAGCCCGCGCATCTGATCATGCAGACCCGCCAGTTCCGGAATCTGCGGGACCGCGTC
This sequence comes from Streptomyces xinghaiensis S187, assembly GCF_000220705.2. Lineage (GTDB taxonomy): Bacteria > Actinomycetota > Actinomycetes > Streptomycetales > Streptomycetaceae > Streptomyces > Streptomyces xinghaiensis. The sequence goes on from NZ_CP023202.1 coordinate 1,365,142, forward strand.
GGCGGGATGATCTGAGCACACGCGCCGCCCCTCGACGAACCGGCACCGGACGAGGACCCGGCGGGGGGCGCAGTCCCGGCATCGGGCGGGGACATGACGGCGGACGTGTCTCACCCGCGTGCGTCCGGACCGCGGTGCGGCGGCCGCCCCTGGGGAGGGCGGCCGCCACCACGTGGGGGGCACCATGGGGGGATCCGCGAGTCCCAGCCTGACGCGCGTAGAGAGCCTCCTCAACCACACATGGCGGATGTTCGCACGGCATTCACAGGACCCGCACGAAGATCACGTCACGTCCGCGTCCGACGGCTGCCGCCGGCCCGCCCACCCGCAGCGCGTCAACCGCAGCCCGCCGCAGCCCGCGGCCGGGGCCCGCGCGCGGAAAGAACCTGCGAAACGGCCCGGTAGGCTGCAGACACCGGTCCGCCGCTCCGCCCGTACCCGCAGGCCGACCGGCCCCACCCGCCCCGAAAGGATGCGATGTGCCGCCGTCCAGCGACAGGACCACCGCAGCCACCAGGCCGGCCAACGGCTCCAGTGGCGTGCAGTCCCTCGAACGGGCCTTTGACCTGCTCGAACGGATGGCGGACGCAGGCGGCTCCGTCGGTCTCAGCGAACTGTCCGGCAGCAGCGGCCTGCCCCTCCCGACCATCCACCGGTTGATGCGGACCCTCGTGGCCTGCGGCTACGTCCGCCAGCAGCCGAACCGCCGCTACGCCCTCGGCCCCCGGCTCATCCGCCTCGGCGAGAGCTCGGCCCGCCTGCTCGGCACCTGGGCCCGGCCGCATCTCGCCCGGCTCGTGGAGGAGACCGGGGAGACGGCGAACATGGCGCTGCTCGACGGCGACGAGGTCGTCTACGTCGCCCAGGTGCCCTCCCGCCACTCGATGCGGATGTTCACGGAAGTCGGCCGCCGGGTGCTGCCGCACTCCACCGGGGTCGGCAAGGCCCTGCTGGCGCACCTGCCGGCCGATGAGGTGCGGGCGCTGCTGTCCCGCACCGGCATGCCGGCCGCCACCGAGAAGACCATCACCAGGCCGGACGACTTCCTCACCGCTCTGGAGGAGGTACGGGCCTCGGGCTACGCCATGGACGACAACGAACAGGAGATCGGAGTCCGCTGCCTCGCCGTCTCCGTACCGGACTCGCCGACCGCCGCGGCCATCTCCGTCTCCGGACCGGCCGGACGGCTCACGGAAGAGGCCACCGGGAGGATCGTGCCGCTGTTGCGGGAGGTCGCGGCCGAACTGTCGGAGACGCTCGCCGGGGACGGTACGCCCCCGTAGGCGCCCCGTCCCCGCCGCGCTCCTCCCCCTCTTCCACCGTCGGGCACTCCGGGCGCTGCGGGCACTCCCGGCACTTCCGGCCTACAGAGCCCGCTCACCCGTCCGTTGCTCCGGTCTGCTGCCGAACAGTTCGATCCCGTGGCGCACCCGCGCGAGCGCCGGCGCGAGCGCGCTCACCGAGCCCACGGCTCCCGCGACCAGGAGCAAGGAGCGCCGCATCCGCGGGACTTCGGGCAATCCCGCGCTCACCATGGCGTAGAGGGCGGCGAGTTCGTCCTCGGCTATGGTCCGGTCCCGCAGGTCGGCCGGGTGGGCGGCCAACTCGCGGCGGAGCCGCGACACCGCGGTGCACAGCTCCTCCACTCGCGGGTCCGGGCCACCACTCCTGCCCGCCGGCCGGCTCTGGCCACCGGGCACGGCCCCCGCTGGCGCGACGACGGCCGTCCGCGTACCGCAGTCCGTCCGATCACTTCGCAACGCGCTTCCCCTCGCTCTTCGACACAGCGCCACGGGCCTCACCGGCCCCGGGCCCACGGGTAAGTCGCACCGGGCTGCGGACAGTTAACGCCACTCTCCGCTTCGGGCGCTACACAGAGGGCGAAATTCAGCCGTACGATTCCGTCCGTACCGGACAACCGCTCTCGTGATCGACCCGAGCCCCGGGCCGCGGAAGGCCACACGCGTTCGCCTTCTGAACGATGGGCGGAGAGCGGCACGGCAACCGGTGCGGTATGCAAGGGACATGGCGGAGTCATCAGCGACAGACCCGGGGCCGGACGCTCCCGGCACCCGGACGGACATCCCCGCACCCGCGATCGCCGGTCTGCTGCTGGCGGCCGGCGGTGGCCGGCGGCTGGGCGGACGGCCCAAGGCGCTCCTGCCGCACCGGGGGCGGCCACTCGTCGAACACGCGGCCCGCGCACTCCGTGACGGCGGGTGCGCGCCGGTGCACGTGGTGCTGGGCGCGGCGGAGGAGGAGGTCCGGGAGCGGGCGGAGCTCCCCGGCTGCGTACTGGTCGGCAATCCGCACTGGGCGGAGGGCATGGGCTCCTCACTGCGCGCGGGCCTCGCCTCCCTCTCGCCACACACACCCCCCGACGCACCCCTTTCCCGGCCGCCGCTCCACCCGCCCTTCGGCACCACTCCCCCGGGCCCGGGCCCCGGCGCGCACGGCACCGCTCCGTACGAGGTGACGGCGGTGGTCGTCGCCCTCGTCGACCAGCCCGGCGTGGGCGCGGAGGCCGTGGCACGGGTGCGGGCCGCGTTCCGTTCCCGTACGAGCCTGGCCGCGGCCGCGTATGACGGCCGTCGCGGGCACCCGGTGCTGTTCGGCGCCGCCCACTGGGCGGCCGTCGCCGACCGGGCAGTGGGCGACCGGGGCGCCCGGGCCTATCTGGCGGAGCACCACGACGCACTGGAGCTGGTGGACTGTTCGGGCATCGCGTCACCCGGCGACATCGACACCCCCGAGGACCTGCACCGGCTGAACGGCGGCAGCTGACGCCCCGGGGGACGGGCGCGGCCGGGGGACGGGCACGGCCGGGGGAACACCGGCGGAGAGAGCGACCCGGCATCCCGCGGGCGCACCCCTCCTCGCAGCCCACCGCGCCTCCGCCGCCGCGCCGCGGCCTCCCACCCGGCGTTGAACTTCCACAATGAGGAAACTACTCTCCATTCACAAAGGGATCGGCAGCCCCCGGCAGCCCCACCCCGCACCACCACACGACCCGTGAACCGCCCCGCCCTCCCGGCCAAGAGCACGGCGGCGCCTCCCCGCTCCGTCCCGTCCCGTTCTCCTCCCCGATCCTCCCCGAACACCCGCCCTCGAAGGAGTGACCGCCATGTCCGCCGCACCGGTGCCGTCCGCGCCGACCGTCGTCAACGCCGCGCCGCTGGAACGGCAGGAGGAGATCCTGACCCCGGAAGCACTCGCCTTCCTGGGCGAACTCCACCACCGGTTCACCCGGCGCCGCGACGAACTCCTCGCCCTCCGCAAGGAGCGCCGCGAGGAGATCGCCCGCACCGGCACCCTGGACTTCCTGCCCACGACCGCGGACATCCGCGAGGGCGACTGGCAGGTCGCCCCTGCTCCCGAAGCGCTCAACGACCGCCGAGTCGAGATCACCGGCCCCACCGACCGCAAGATGACGATCAACGCCCTCAACTCCGGCGCCCGGGTCTGGCTCGCCGATTTCGAGGACGCCACCGCCCCCACCTGGGAGAACGTCGTCCTCGGCCAGCTCAACCTGATCGACGCGTACGAACGCCGCATCGACTTCACCGACCCCCGCGGCAAGACGTACGCACTGCGCCCCGCCGAGGAGCTGGCCACCGTCGTCACCCGCCCCCGCGGCTGGCACCTGGACGAGCGCCACCTCGGGGGCGAGGACGGCCGCTCCCTCCCCGGCGCCCTCGTCGACTTCGGCCTGTACTTCTTCCACAACGCCCGGCGCCTCCTCGACCGCGGCGCAGGGCCGTACTTCTACCTTCCGAAGCTGGAGTCGCATCTGGAGGCCCGCCTCTGGAACGACGTCTTCGTCTTCGCCCAGGACCGGCTCGGCATCCCGCAGGGCACCGTCCGTGCCACTGTCCTCATCGAGACGATCACCGCCGCCTACGAGATGGAGGAGATCCTCTACGAGCTGCGCGACCACGCCTCCGGGCTCAACGCGGGCCGCTGGGACTACCTCTTCTCCATCGTCAAGAACTTCCGTGACGGCGGGACCCGTTTCGTCCTCCCGGACCGCAACGCCATCACCATGACGGCCCCGTTCATGCGCGCGTACACCGAACTGCTGGTCCGCACCTGCCACAAGCGCGGCGCGCACGCCATCGGCGGCATGGCGGCCTTCATCCCCTCCCGCCGGGACCCGGAGATCAACCGGGCCGCCTTTGAAAAGGTGAAGGCGGACAAGGACCGGGAGGCGAACGACGGGTTCGACGGCTCCTGGGTCGCCCACCCCGACCTGGTGCCCGTGGCCCGGGAGTCCTTCGACGCCGTGCTCGGCGACCGCCCCCACCAGAAGGACCGGCTCCGCGAGGACGTCCGCGTCTCGGCAGCCGATCTGCTCGCCGTCGATACCCTGGAGGCCGAGCCCACCTACGACGGTCTGCTCAACGCCGTCCGGGTCGGCCTGCGGTACATCGAGTCCTGGCTGCGCGGCACCGGCGCCGTCGCCATCTTCAACCTCATGGAGGACGCCGCCACCGCCGAGATCTCCCGCTCCCAGATCTGGCAGTGGGTCGACGCCGGAGTGGAATTCGAGAACGGCGAAAAGGCCACGGGCGAACTGGTCCACCGCATCGCCGCCGACGAACTGGCGGCGATCCGCGAGGAACTGGGCGAGGAGTCCTTCGCAGCGGGTGAGTGGCAGCGCGCCCACGACCTGCTGCTCCGGGTCTCGCTCAACGAGCGGTTCGAGGACTTCCTCACCGTGCCGGCCTACGAGCTGCTGGACTGAGCCGCCGCAGCAGCCACTGCGGTCACCGCCGCCACCGCCGCCACCGCCGGCCCGGCTCTTTCCTCCGGGCACACCACCGCTCTCACCAGCCCAGCCGGCATCCGGACCCCTCGGCCCCGCCGGCACCCGGGCCCCGGCCCTGCCCGTCCGCTCTCCCCCGACGGGCAGGGCCGCCCTGCCGTCCGCGCCTCCGGCGCCTCTCCCCTGTCAGCGGTCACGCCTAGAGTCGGTCGCGACCGGTGCCCAGCTCCGCCCACCCCTGCGAGGCCCCCATGCCGCACGCCCTGCCCCCACCCCGCGATCTCGGTGATCTGCCGTATGCGGAGTACCTGGAGCGGTTCGGCGGGCGGCTGGCACCGGAGGCCGTCCACGACACCCTGCACTTCGACGGCGACACTTTCGAGGACGCGGACAGCGGCAGCGCACGGTTCGCCGAGTGCGCGTTCTCCTCGGTCTCCTTCATCGGCGGCCGTCTCCGGCGCGCACGCTTCAACGACGTTTGGCTGCACACATCCCGCCTGGTGGGGACGGACCTGGCCGAGACGGACTGGCTGGACGCCGAGGTCGTCTCCGGTTCGCTCGCCGGACTGGAGATGTTCGGCGCCGAGCTGCGCCGCGTCACCTTCCACCAGTGCAAGTTCGACTCGGTGAACTTCCGCGCCACCACACTGCGGGACGTCTCCTTCCGGGACTGCCTGCTGCGCGATGTGGACTTCGGCGGCGCGGCCCTGACGGATGTGACGTTCCCCGGCTCCGACCTGGACGGGGTCCGGTTCGAGAAGGCCCGGCTGGAGAGGACCGATCTGCGCGGAGCCGTCCGTCTCGGCATCACCGCCGGCTACGACTCCCTGCGCGGGGCCGTCATCGACAACACGCAGCTCTTCGCCATCGCGCCGATGCTCGCCCAGGCTCTCGGCATCACGGTCCGGGACCACTGACCCGGCCCTGTGCGATCACCCGACCGCGACCCGCCCGAAAGCGCAGGCCGGACCGAGAGGCGCCATGGTCGATGGTGTGGTCGCGGAGGCTCCGCGAGGCCTCCGGCACCCTCCCGGTGGAACGCAGTGCTGGGCGGACAACAGTGATCCACGGTGAGTCGCAAGCCGACAGCCGTCACCGTTCGGGTTGGGCCTGAGTCGAGGCAGCGGCTGGGGCCACAGCATCGGGTGGACGGCGCGATGGTGACGGCAGGGATGTCGCAGGCTGTTCCGGTGCCGGGTGATGTCTTGGCTGGGGTTACGGCGCCGGGTGGGCGGCGCGATGGTGGTGGCGGATGCGTCGCGGGCCGACGGATGTCGTTGTGGTGGGGGTTACGGCATCCGTGTCGGGGGTTGCCCCGTGGTCGGTCGTCTATCCGGTGCCGTGCGCACCCGGGGACGGCTCAAACAGCATGGCGTGGCTGGTGCCGGTGGGGGTGCGCGGAAGCACACGCGCGCCTGGGCTTCTCGGCTTCCCGTGCGTCGTGGCGGGCTGTCGGTGGTGACGGTCGTGGCGGGTAGCGGCGCGGCGGGCTCTGCTCTCTCCCCTCACCCCTCACCCCTCTTGCCTCCTCTTACCTCTCGCCGGTTGCCGGTTGCCGGTTGCTGCTTGCTGCTTGCTGGTCGGTGGGGGCTGGGGGCGGCTCGTGCCCGTGGAGGCCGAGGTGCTTGCCGTCACCGGTGCGCGTCGACGTTGAGGTGCGCGCGTGGCCCCTGCCAGGCGTTGCCCGTCTGGTGGTGGCCCGGGGCGGGTTCCGGGTCTTGGGCAGGGGTGTGGGCCCCTCCGCACGGTGGCGGAGGGGCTGGCGCCGGTAGCTGCCGGGGGGCGGCGGCTACGTGATGTGGGCGAGGGGCTGGGGTGGGTTGGTGTAGGCGTGGCCGGTCGGTGCGGTCCAGGTGACTTCGCCGGTGTCGGGGTTGCGCTGCACCTGCCAGTCGGTGCGGTGTTTCAACAGGTGGTGGCGTCGGCACAGCGGCATCAGATTGTCCGGCTCCGTCGCCCCACCCGCTTGCGGGTCCTGGTGGTTGAAGGGCTGGATGTGGTCCAGGTCGCAGCGGTGGGCGGGCATCTGGCAGGAGGGGAAGGTACAGGTCATGTCGCGGGCGGTGACGTGGCGTTGGGTCTCGGCGGTGGGCTTGTAGGTGGTCGGATCGGTCTTGACCAGCAGCCCGGTCTTCGGGTGGGTGATCAGACGCCGCCAGATCGTGCCCGGAGCGAAAGCCACCTCCCGCACCGCGGTGGCGCTGATCGGCCCGTACCCCTTGAGCTGTCCGGGCTCCTCATCCACCCCGATCAACGTGTCCATCGACACCGTCACCTGCACCACTGCCGCCGACCGGCCACCCGCAGTTGCCTCTCCGGCGGGGCGGTTGACGACCAGGTCATACAGGGCGTCCACCCGCTTCTGGTTCAGCGTGCGCCCGTCATCGCCGAACGTGGCGGCGTGCGCATCGACGGCAGCATCCAACTGCGCGGCTTGCGGGGTGGGGAGGAACGCGGTCCAGGTGGCCATACCGTCCTCGGTCGCACGGTGCCAGATCGTGCGGTCCTCCCGCCGCCGGCGATGCCGCACCTCCGCCCCCAGCGGATCCGCCTTCAACACCGCCGGTTCAACGCCCGCCGGGTCTGGCCGACGGACTGGCCCGGCATCTTGGGCAGCACCATCGCCTCCACCCGCCCGGCGGCCTCCGGGTCCAGGGTGCCGGTGACCTCCGTCACCGCCTTCGCCTGCAGATAACAGATCTCCCCACGCTCCAACAGGCCCACGGTGGTGGGGAAACGGCCCTCCAGGGCGGTGGCCACCGCCAGACGCTCCGCGGCCGTGTTCCCCGACAACTTCAACGCACAGGCCACATCCTCACAGGCGAAGTCCCAGTCATAGTCCGCCCAGCCCATCCCATCCGGCCTCGCATCCAGAGCATCCGCCTCGATATCCGCCAGCAGACCCACCTGCTGCGCCTGAATCCAGGATGCCGCTCCCAGGCCTTCAAGCATCGATCCGCCCGTGGTGGAAAGCTGCCCACGTTCCAGCAGAGCGAGCATCGCCGCCGTCTGCGGACCCGGGGTGGCCGTGGCCAGGTGCGCGGCCCACTCATCCGCCGTCACCGGCTCCCCCGGCACCCCGGTGGTGTCCCCGGTCGTGGCCGTGTCGTCGTGGTCGAGCAGCGTGGCCTGCATGACATTCCCCCCGTCCGAATCACCCGCGTGAACTCCCGCCCTCACGCAGCGAGTTCCTACCCCCTATTTTCCGTCACGGACGGTGATGAATCCAGGTCCAGAGCGCGGAACCACCCGAACGAGTGAGCGAAAGCGGACCCGGGAACTCCACCTACCGCCCCCGTCCCATATCAGCACCACCACGGACCGCCAGCACTCCGAACGCGGCCGCCGACGCGCCGGAGAACCGGGGCCTCACACCGACCTCATCCCGGCGACAACCGACACGACCACAGCAGCCACCGACAATCACCCACCCGCGACCGCCACCACCGACAGCCCGCCACAACGCACGGGGAAGCCGAAGAACCCAGGCGCGCGTGTGCCCCCGCAACCACCCACCGGCACCAGCCACGCCAACGCCTTTCCACACGACCCCGGGCGCGCACGGCACCGGATAGACGACCGACCACGGGGCCACCCCCGACACGGATGCCGTAACCCCCACCACCACGACAACGGGCAGCCCGCGACGCACCCGCCACCACCACCGCGCCGCCCACCCGGCGCCGTAACCCCAACCACCCACCGGGCCTCAGCTCATGCCTCGGCCGGAGCCGCTACCTGTCACCCACCCTTGCCACCGCCCTCCGCCCTCCTCCACTCTCCTCCACCGGCCACCGGCCACCGGCCACCGGCCAATACAACACGGACGGACGAGACCTCCCCCACCGGCTCTCCCAAAAAAATTCTGCAGAAGTAACTTTGCAGACTCCTTGGCCGACGCTAGCCTCGCCCCATGCCCCATGACGAAAGCCGGCGCGTACTCGACCCGGAGAGGGACTCGGCAGCCCTGAAAGCCCTCACCCATCCCCTGCGCATCCGGTTGCTCGGGATGCTGCGCCAGGACGGGCCCGCCACCGCGACCGAACTCTCCGGCAGGACACAGGAGTCGTCCGCCTCCACCAGCTACCACCTGCGAGTCCTGGCCAAGTACGGGTTCGTCGCCGAGGCCGAGCACCGCGACGGCCGGGAGCGTCGCTGGCGGGCCGTGCACGCCGTCACGTCCTGGGACAACGCCGCGGTCAGCGCCTCCCCCGAGCACCGGGTGTTCCTCGACGTCACGCGCAGGGCGCAGATCGAGCATCTGGAGCGGTCCCTCGTCCAGCACGAGGAGGATCTGGCAGCCGCGCGGCTGGGCCCGGAGTGGCTGGAGCCGTCCGGGATCTCCGATCTCCTCCTGCGCCTGACGCCCGAGTCTCTCGGCGAACTCATGGAGCGATTCGAGCGGAGCGCCGAGGAACTCGCCGACCGGGACGCGTCCGATCCGCGCGCCGAGCCAGTCGTGGTGTTCAGCGCCGGGCTTCCCCTCGCCACCCGCGACCCAGCCAACCGCCCGCTCGCCAACCGCTCCGTCACCAGCCGACCCGTCGCCACCCACACCACCGGGGCCGCCGCCGATCGTCCCGAGTCGACCGCCCGGACCGAGAACACCGAGCCCGACTCACCGCCCGACTCACCGCTGGACACGCCGGGGACACCGCCGGACAGCGGTCCGGGCGCCGGTGCGTCATGACCGGTGCTCTCACTGGTGCTCTCACTCCCCGCAGCGCACGCCGCCGCTTCACCGCCGTCAACTTCCTCTTCTGGCTGCCGGTCGGCCTCTGCCTCCCCTCTCAGGTCCTGCTGCTCGGCGAGCGCGGGATGGGCCTCGCGGCGATCGCCGGGCTCTTCGCCGTGCACTCCCTCACCGTGGCCGCTCTGGAACTGCCGACCGGTGGTCTGTCCGATGTCATCGGCCGCCGCACCGTCCTCGCCGCAGCCGGCGTGTTCAACCTGACCGCCCTCACCCTGCTGGCCCTGGGTACGACCGTCTGGGCACTCACCCTCGCCATGGTGCTGATGGGTTCCGGACGGGCCCTGTCCAGCGGGCCCGCGGAGGCCTGGTACGTCGACACCGTGCAGGCCCATTCCGGCCCCGGCGCCGAGTTGCGGACCGGCCTCGCCCGCGGCAACACGGCGTGCGCCACCGCACTGGCCCTGGGCACCCTCATCGGCGGTGGGCTCCCCTGGCTGCTGCAGGGCCCGGCCTCCGGGCTGGGCGGCGGGCTGGACACCGCGACGGGCGGAGCACTGCTCCCGCTCTCCGTGCCGGCGCTTCTCGGTGCGGCGGTGGGGCTGGTCTTCGTGACGTACGTGCTGACCGCTCTGCGGGAGCCACCACGGCTGCCGGCCACACTGCGCGGCGTACTGCGCGGCGTACTGCGCGGGGTTCCGGCGACCGTCGTGGGCGGGCTGCGCCTGGGGGCCCGGGACGGTCTGGTGCGCCGCGTCCTCCTCACGGCCGCGGCCGCCGGAACGGCCCTGGCCGCCATCGAGCTGCTGGCTCCGGGACGCGCCGCCGCGCTGACCGGTGCCGCCGAGTCGGGAGCGCTGCTCTTCGCGGCGCTCGCCTGTGCGGGCTTTCTCTGCACGGCCCTCGGCAGTCACTGCGCGCCGTCGGCCGCCCGGTTGGCGGGGAGCGGTGAACGCGCGGTCCTGGTGAGCCTCGCCCTGAGCGCCACGGGGTTGACGCTGCTCGGTGCGACCCTGCTGTGGACCGGAACGACCGCCCTGGTGCTCGCTGCAGCCGGATACGCCCTCGTCTACTTCGGGCTCGGCTCAGCGGGTCCGAACGAGAACGATCTGCTGCACCACCGGGTGGACAGTGCGGGCCGGGCCACCGCGCTGTCCGTGAAGTCCCTCGCTCTGCAACTGGCCGCCGCCTTGGCCGGGCTCGTCGCGGGTGTCCTGCCGACAGGGCCGCTGCCCTGGCTGCTGGTGGCCGGGGTTCTGCTGGTGGTGGCGGGGTCGTGGATCCGTCCCGCGCCACTGCCCCCGGCGCCACTGCCGACGGGAGCGGTGGCGCCGGCCGGAGTGGCGCCGGCGGAGCCACTGGTGTCCGCGGCGTCGGCGGGACGACCAGTGGCAGCGGCAGCGGTGGCCACCGGCGGGTCGCCGGTGGGGGCTGGGTCGCCTCCGGTCCGCCCGGGCACCGAAGACCCCACGGGCCCGGCGGACCCCACAGCCCGCACCGGCGCGGCCGGCCCCGCCGGCTCCCCGCCGATCGTCACCGCCTCGGCTCGGCTGCCGTCGGGCCGGGCCGAGGCACCGTCCACCGGCCTGCCCGGGGAGCTGCGGCGGGCACTGCCTCGGGAACTCCCCGGAGGACCGGCTACCGGCCTGCCGGAGGTTCCGACGGAGACGCCGGGATCGATCCGTCACCCATCGGGTTGAGCAGGTCCGCCCGGCCCTCGAAGGCGTGGAGCAGCAGATCGGTCATCGTGAAGGCCCCCTTCCGCCGGGCCGGCAGCGTCGGACGCCAGCGGCGGTCGCGGACGATGGAGTGGCGGCTGCCCTCCATGGCCCGGTGGAAGACCTCCGCGACCAGGTTGCCGCCCACGCCGGTCAGGCGCCCCGGCTGCTTCGGGTTCACCTCGGCCTCGCGGAGGACGTAGAACCACAGCGGGGTGTGGGCCACCAGTTCCTCCCGCTCGGCATCGGTGAGCGTGTCGAGCGGGGCACCGCCGCTGCCGGTGAGGATCTGCTCGTCGGTCAGCGGGTCGATCCCCATCTCCTTGGCCAGTTGCGGGCCGGTCGCCAGTTCGACCATGGCCGCGCGGGTGAGGTTGCGGAAGGCCAGGTTGAGGTGGAGGGGGTCCGGGGCCGGTCCGCCGTCGCGGCCGCCGAAGGTGCCGGTCGGGAGGGTGGCCAGCGGGTCGACGAGCACGGTGTCGATCCGCCGGGTGAGGTTGAACTCGGCCGCCGGTACGGTGAGATCGGCCCGGCCCGCCTCGCCGAAGTCGTACAGCCGCCGGAAGTCGGCGATCCAGTTGCTGGGCAGCCGGAGGTTGTCGCCGGCCTCCGGGTCGTTGAGGTCCGAGAGGTCGTCCGGACCCGGGCTGAGGTTGCCGGAGGTGCCGCTGAAGCGGAACATCAGTCCGAGGGTGCCGATGCCGCCCGGTCCGCCGTTGCTGTTGAAGACCCGGTTCCACTGGTAGGCACCGCGGATCATGCTGTGGCCGAGGCGGTAGGCGGCGACGGAGAACTCGATGGGCATGGTCGGCCGGTCGCCGTGCCGGATACCGGGGAACGGCCCGGGCCGTCCCGCGGGCACTTCGAAGAAGCGCCTTCCCTCGGTGAACACGCTTTCGACGATCTCCTCGTCGACGATCCTCGGCAGAAAGTCGGTGCGCAGCACCCACTGGTAGTGCTTGACGACCAGCTCACGGGCCTCCTGGAACAGCCGGCCCGGCGGGCGGCCGCGGCGCTCGAGGTCGGCGTGGACGCGGTTGTGCAGGCGGATGAAGGCGAGATGGGTCTGGGCGACGATGAGGTTCTCGTCGTTGCGCGGGTCGGGGATGAGGGGTGCGCGCCGGTCGGCCCTGGTGCCGCCGGCGGATTCGCCCGCCCTGGGCAGGTCGAAGCCCGGCTGGTCGGTGTTGGCGGGTTCGAAGTCCGCCGGGAAGGGCACGCCGAGAGCCGTTCCGGTCCGGAGCCGGCCGTCACGCTCGTAGAAGGCCCTGGTGCTGGGGTGGTGCGGGCCGAGGCCGTACACGGAGTCGAGGTCGAGCGAGGGCGAGCGGCCCTGCTCCAGCTCCTCTACGGGCAGGTTCTCGCCGAGGGCGATCCGGGTGGCGTCCATCGTCAGGTCGTGGTCGACGAACTGGCCGAGGTAGGTGTACCCGGCCGGGATGCCGGGGTGCGAGTCCTGGTCGCCGGTAGTGGGGGCCGTCATCGCCAGGGCGAGCTTGGTGCGTAACTCCTCGCTGATCTGCTGCCCCTTCTCACGGCTCAGCCGGGAGAAGCGGAAGCTGGTTTTCCGCTCTTCGGCAGTGGCGGGCCTGGCGGTGCGCCTCCCCCGGGAGGTCTCCAGGACGCGGCCGCCGTCGCCCTCGTTGACGAGGAAGTAGCTCTCGCGGTGGTGGCGCTGGTGCCGGTTCCGGCGACGGTCCGGCTCCGGCTGCTGCCCGCTCCCGGTGTGGTGCTGCTCCTGGTGCTGGTTCTGGTTCTCCTGATGCTGCATGAATGGTTCCCCCGTATCTCGGCCCCGTTCGGGGCGGACGGCCGCGGCTTTCCGCGAAGCCCCTCCGGGCGTCCGCAGTCCGCTGCCCGCCGGGCGGGTGACGCCCGGGCGGCCGTGCGGCCGGTTCCGCCGTACGGGACGTTCGCGGTGTCCTGCCGGCGGGAGTCGTTCCCCCTTGCCCGCAGAGACAGCGCCCGGGGGAGGAATGGTTGACTGCCACTTTTGGGCGGATAGATCCGGGCTGGTCGTGGAGCCGCACGGGCCACCAGAAGGGGATGTTCCGGGGCCTTTGCCGCCCCGCTGCGGCCCTGCGGCGGCCCCTGCGAACCTCCGGTGGCGGCGAAGGCACGCCCGCGTGCCGACGGGTGCGGACGGCAGACGGCGTGACGCCGTCGCGGAGTCACGGAGTCACGGCGTCACACCGGGACGGAGAGCGGATGGGGTCGACCTACCGCGCGGTGCGCGGTCGTTGGCACCGGACCCCTCCCTTCCCGTACAAACCTTCAGGCTCACCAGAGGTCATCTCCGAGGCCACAGGTATCTCCCGGAAAGGAACCCATGCCCCGGTCCCACCACAAGCGCTCCCGGCGTCCCGTCGTCCTGGGCGCCACCGCCATCGCGGCAGCACTGGCCGGCGGCCTGCTCATCACCCTGCCCGGCGCCGCCAGTGCCGCGCCCTCCGGTCTCGCCGACGATTTCAACGGTGACGGCTACCGCGATCTGGCGAGCGCCGCGCCGGGTGCCGTCGCGAACAGCGAGGAGAAGGCGGGCGCCATCGTCGTCAACTACGGCTCGTCGAGCGGGATCAGCGCGTCCCGCAAGAAGATCACGTCGCAGAGTTCCTCCGGGGTGCCGGGCGCCTCCGAGGCGGACGACCGGTTCGGCACCGAGCTGGCGCACGGCGATCTCAACGACGACGGCTACGGCGATCTCGTCGTGGGCATCCCCCTGGAGGATGTCCCCGGGGACATCGACCGTGGCACGGTGACGATCCTGTGGGGCGGCTCGTCCGGTCTGTCCGGCGGCACGACGATCAGCGATCCGAACCCGTCGGGCCACGACCGGTTCGGCCAGTCCCTCGCGGTCGGCGACTTCACCGGCGACGGCAGGACGGACCTGGCGGTCGGCTCCACCGGCAAGGACGTGTGGATCTTCAAGGGTGGCTTCACCACGTCGGGCGGCGCGGCGGGGAAGCTGCGCTTCGACGCGCGGGTCGAGTCCGGCGCGCACCCCAGGGGCGCCGTCCAGCTGGCCGCCGGGGACTTCGACGACGACGGGGCGGACGACGTGGTGGTGGCGTCCTCCGCGGGCAACTTCGTGTACCGGGGCGCCCCGGCCGGGCCCACGCTGCAGACCGAGGCGGGCACGGGGTACGCGGGCGCGCTCACCGTGGCCGACTTCGACCTCGACGGGCACGACGACCTGGTCGTCGGCAACGACTTCGTCGGAGTCCTGGACACGACGGCGGACGGTGGTTACGTCACCGTGTTCCCGGGCGGCGCGGCGGGCGTCGACGCCTCCCGCGGCACCGTCTTCAGCCAGGCCACCGAGGGGGTGCCGGGGGCGGACGAGTCCCAGGACTCGTTCGGTGGCGCGCTCGCCGCGGGCGACGCCGACGGCGACGACTTCCCGGACCTGGCGGTCGGTGCCTCCTTCGAGACCATCGGCTCCGCCTCCCGCACCGGTAACGTCTGGGTGCTGCGCGGCGGCCCCTCCGGCCTGACCGCGACCGGCGCCAAGTCCTACAACCAGGGGACCTCCGGGGTACCGGGCGCCAATGAGTCGTCCGACTGCTTCGGCGGCGTCGTCCACCTCGCCGACCTCACCGGGGCCGGCCGCGCCGACCTGTCCGTCGGCGCGGGCGGCGAGAACAGCGACGACGGAGCCGTGTGGATGCTGCGCGGCGCCTCGGACGGCATCACGGCCTCCGGCGCGGTGAGCTTCAGCGGGCCGACCGTGGGCATCGCCCGCTCCGGGGACGACCCCATGTTCGGGGACACGATGTCGGGCTCCTGAGCAAGCACGGGGAAAGACAGCCGGAGGGGGCGGCACCGGAGGATTCCAGTGCAGCCCCCTCCGTTGTGCGGACTTACGGCTGTGCGGACTCACGGCTGTGCGGACTCACGGCTGTGCGGACTTGCGACTGTGCGTGACATACGACTGTGCGGACTCACGACGTGGTGTGCCACAGTCGGCGGCGCCGCCCGCCGCGCACCAAGCCGTTACTTGCTGTGCGCGATCTGGATGAGGTTGCCGCAGGTGTCGTCCAGAACGGCGGTGGTGATCGGACCCATCTCCAGTGGCTCCTGGGTGAAGCGCACCCCGAGTTCGCGCAGCCGGCCGAACTCCGCCCGCACGTCGTCCACGGCGAAGGAGGCGGCCGGGATGCCGTCCTGGACCAGCGCCGTCTTGTACGGCTCCACCGCGGGGTGGCCGGAGGGCTCCAGGAGCAGTTCGGTTCCGTCGGGCTCCTCCGGTGAGACCACGGTCAGCCACCGGTCCTCGCCCATCGGGACGTCGTGCTTCTTCACGAAGCCCAGCACGTCGGTGTAGAAGCGCAGGGCCTTTTCCTGGTCGTCGACGAAGACGCTGGACAGGTGGATCCTCATGGGGCGCTCTCCGGTTCGTCGGGCCTGAGCCACCGCGTCACGATGCGCTCAAGGGGTTCGGTGTTCACGTCGTGGAACTTGTAGCGGCCCTGGCGCCGCGAACGGACCAGGCCCGCCGCTTCGAGTACGGCCAGGTGCTGGCTGATCGCCTGGCGGGACAGCCCCAGTCCGTGCTTGGTCACCAGCCGCGTGCATATCTCGAACAGGGTCTGGCCGTCCCGTTCCACCAGCTCATCGAGGATGCGCCGGCGGGTGGGGTCGGCCAGCGCCTTGAAGACATCCTCGGCCATGACGCCCACCATAGGCAAGTGAGCACTTGCCTATCAAGTCGTGTGTTCCGGCGGTGCCCGGTCGGGGCGGGGCAAACCGCCCGGCTACCGCGATGAGGGCCGAGGTCCGGACCGGGACGTTCGCACGCGGGCCAGGTGCGTACCGCGTTCGAGGAAGAGCATCCGCGCCCGCTTCCCGGGCAGTTCGATCTCCGGGCCGAGTTCGAAGCCCGTGCGCCGCAAGCGCTCGATGGCCTTCGCGTTCCGGGCGTCGGGTTCGGCGACGATCCGCCTGCGGTGCGGATCCTCCGCCAGCAGATGGTCGAGGAAGACGGAGAGGAGGGTGTCGGTGAAGCCGGGCTCGGGGGCGCCGTCGGCGGGGCCGATCATGAGATGCAGGCCGAAGTCGCCGGGCTGCACGTCGTAGCAGTCACCCACCGGGTCGGCGGAGGGTTCGTAGGTCTGGAAAAGCGCCACCGGGCGGCCGTCCCGGTGGATCAGGTAGGCGTGGTGAGTGGGGAGGGAGTCGAGGAACTCGTAGATCTCCCGGACCTGTTCGCGCGAGTGCTCGCGCATCCCCCAGAAGCGGGCACGGTCCCGGGTGACCCAGTCGTGGAGCAGATCCGTATCGCGGGCGGGGTCGACGGGGACGACGCGGACGGTCCCGAAGCCGTCGACGTGCCTCTCGTGCACCGGGGTTCGGGGAGGGCCACCGGCGCCGGGGCCGGACTCGGCGGGAGTGGCGGCGGAGGCACCGGGCCGCGGTGCGTCGGTCCGGGCTGGTTCGCCGGTGTCACGGAAGTCGTCGGGGGTCATGCCTCTCCTGGCTCGGCTGCGCGGCGGTTCGGTGGATCCGCGGCTCGGTGGACCGGTGGTCCGGTGGGGTGGTGGGGCAGGGCTCGGTGTGGGGCTCAGGGGTGACGGGCCTCCGGCGGAACGGTGTCCTCCGGGCGGACCGGATCGGCCGGCTCGACCGCGCGGAGGACCGGGCCGGTGTCGTACGAGCCCGGGGGCACCCGAGCGGAATCGCCCGCACCGAGACGGTCCTCGGGAGCGCCGTCCGGGCCTGCCGGGTCGGGGGCAACCGGATCGGGACCGGCCGGGCCCCGGCCGGTGGGCTCCGATGGCTCCGGTGGCTCCGATGGCTCCGATGTGAGCAGGCTCCAGTCGGTGACCACGGGGACGAGGTCGCCGCGCACCCAGAGCGGCAGTTGGTCGCTCCGGTGCGGGTGACCGGGGATCCCGGAGGCGCCCAGGGGCACGATCCACCGGCTGTCCTCGCGGCGGGCGAGATCCCACACGAAGCGGGCGGCGGAGGCTCTGGCGCTGTGGTGGGTGAGACCGGGCACGCTGGAGGTGGCCAGGACGCAGTCGTGGTCGCCGGAGAGGGCGGGCCGGATGCCGGGCGCCGTGTCCGGGGCCCCGGGGACGGGCTCGGCGGCCGCGTCCGAGTCTCCCGCGCGCCGGCCGGGTGCGGACTCCGGCAGTGCCTGCCACGGGGCCAGGCGGTGCAGGTCTCCCCACCGCTGTGGCGGGCCGGCGGCCCCGGCCTCCTCCGCGGCTGTCTCCTCGACGGCCCGTCGTACCGCCTCGATCCGGTCCGCGCCCGGGATCCGGTCGGACGTCAGCAGGGTTTCCAGCGCGAAGGCCACCCTCGGGACCAGGGCCAGCCAGGGCTGGAACACGTCCGGATGGGGCGGGGGCACGGCCAGCGGCGCCAGCACGGGGTGCTCCGCCAGCCGCCGGACGACGTGCGCCCGTACGGTGGCGAAGGCCGCGGCGTCGGTGCTGTCCGCGTCCATGTGGCGGTCCCAGCGCAGCAGCCGGTCCCGCAGGTCCGCGGCCGCGGGGCTCAAGCGGGCGGTGGTGGTCTCGGTGCCGTCTCCGCCGTCCGCGGGGTCGTCCTCGCGGCCGGTTCCGTGGCCGTCCCTGTGGTGGCCGTCCCTGGGGCCGTCCGCGCGGTCGAGACCCGCGAGGAGCCGCAACAGCGGTTCGGCGGAGGCCAGTCGGGTGTCCCTGTGAATCGCGGCCATGTCCCCGGCGGCCCAGAGGGCCTGCCGGTCCAGCAAGGACCTGATGCGCTCGGCGCGGTGCGGCGGTGCGAACTCCACGCCGAGCGGGCCCGCGATCCCCCGCTGGTTCGCCATGACCGCGGGGCCCCGCACGGTGTCCCGGGGCATCGGGTGGTGCCAGCCCCGCCACCCGCGATCGGCCTCCCAGGCCGGTGCGACGCGGAGCCGGTTCCCCGGGTGGCGCAGCGGTACGGCGCCGGCCACCCGGTGCAGGGTTCCGCCCGCGGTGTCGGCCGCGTGGACGACGTTCACCGGCTCGACCCAGCGGTCCAGGGCCCGGTCGACGTCGGCGACGCTCCTGGCCCGCAGCAGCGCGGGCAGGACGGCGAACCCGAGGTCTTCGCGCACGCGCGGCGGGTAGCGCAGGCTCACGGCGAGGGCGTGCCCTCCCCCGTCAGTCGCCGGATCAGAAGCCGAGGCCGAGCCCGGCGCCTGCGCCGGCGGGATGATCACCGGCCCGCGCTCCGTCTCCAGGATGGTGACCCGCACCGGATCGGCGCCCGCGACCTCGATGGTCTCGGCGTGGCGCCTCACCGGCCGCCAGCCGTCCGGGCCGAGCGCCTCCACGGTCCCGGAGGAGTCCACCGCCCCCCAGAGGTCCCCCGCACCGAGGGAATCCTCCGGGGCCGAGGCGTTCGCGCCGTCCGTGCCGTCCGCACCACCGCCGTCCGCACCACCGCTGCCCGCGCCCTCTTCTCCCCCGCCACGCCGCAGGCGTTCGGCGTACAGGTCCTGGTAGTCCGCCATGGCATTGGTGATCGACCAGGCGACGTGACCGGTGTGCCCGAAGTGGGCGATGCCCGGAACGCCCGGGACGGCCAGCCCGATGACGTCGAACTCCGGGCAGGCCAGCCGGATCTGCTGGTAGACGCCCGGGGCCTCGATGAAGCGGTGCGGGTCTCCGGCGAGGACGGCCGCTCCGGTGACGGTGCGGTCGCCGGGGACGAGCCAGCCGTTGCTGCCCGCGGTCCCTGGTCCGTCGGTGGCGAACAGCCCGGTCCAGTCCTCGCCGAGGCGCCGGGCCACCTCCTCGCGCCACAGCTTGGTGGGGAAACCGGCGAAGAGGATGTGGGTGGACAGCCAGATGCCCAGGGGCGTCCACGGCTCCCAGTGCCCGGGGGTGAGCCCGGTGGCCGCGAACTCCGGGGCGCGGGAGGCTCCTTCGGCCAGACCCGCGTTGACACCGTCGACGTAGTGCCGGAGCCATGTCGCGGTGTCCGGATCCTCCCGGTCCAGGGTGCGCAGGCAGCGTCTGGCGGTGTCGTCCAGCCGGGCCTGCCGGGCGAACCGGTCCCAGCCGACGGCTTCCGGCCCCAGGAACGCGGCCGTGGTGCCCCGGGACCGGTGCCGTTCCACCTCGATCTGCCAGGCCCGGTCCAGGGCGGCGTTGTGCCCCTGGGCGAAAGCGAGTTCGTTGGCACTGTCCGCGCGGAGATGCGGGATCCCCCAGGCGTCGCGGTAGAGCGTCATCTCCGGTCTCCTCTGCCGGGGCCGCCTTCGGGGCGGCCGGGTACGGCGGACGCGGCGGGTGCGGCCGGTGCGGCGGAAGCCCCGGACACCACGGCTTCCGGTGCGCCCGGGTCCGGGCCGGAGCCCGCGGCCGGCCCCGCACCTGTGTGCGACCCCGGGCCGGGTCCCGCGGCGGCTCCCGTGCCGACGGCAGCCCCCGCGCCCACGGCCGTCCCCGCGTCGGGGGCTCCGTCCGCATCCCTGCCCCTGCCCCCGTCCCCGCCCGCGCGCCGCAGCAGGTATCCCGCCGCGCAGCCCCCGGCGAGTACGGCCACGGCGCCCGCCAGCTGGCCCGTCTCCAGACCGGCCGCGAAGGCCGAGGTGATCCGGGCTCGCTCCGCCTCGCCGGCGGCGCGGCCCAGGGCCTCGGGAAGCGAGTCGGCGCCGGCTGCCGAGGCGGGCAGCAGTCCGCTGAACCGGGAGGCGAGGACGGCGCCGAGGACGGCGACGCCGAGCCCCGCGCCCAGTTCGGCGAGGGTGCTGTTGACCCCGGCGCCCGCGCCGGCCTTCTCCTTCGGGATGGAGCCCATGACGGCCTCGGCGATGGCCGGGTTGGCGAAGGCGCAGCCGACGCCCATCAGCAGCAGGCCGGACAGCAACCCGCCGTAGTGCCCGTCGCCCACCAGCGCCACCACCGCGAACCCGGCCGCCAGCGCGGCCATCCCGCAGGTGATCACGGTCGGCAGCCCGAAGCCGCGGATCAGCCGGGCCGAGACACCGGTGAAGTTCAGCGCCACCACGGTCAGCGCGAACGGCGCGATGGCCAGTCCGGCCTCCAGCGGGGTGCCGCCGCGGATGAACTGGAGCTGCTGGGTGAGCAGATAAAGCGCTCCCCCGCTGCCGAAGGTGATGAGGACGACACCCGTCACGGCGCCGGTGAAGCGGCGGTCGCGGAACAGCCGGGGGTCCAGCACGGGATGCGGGGTCCGGCGTTCCCACGCGGCGAAGAGGACCAGCCCGGCGATGCCGAACAGTGCGGGGAGGAGCACGGACACGGAGGTCCAGCCGTGCTCCGGCCCGGTGATCACCGCGTACACCAGGGCCGTCATGCCGACGACGGAGAGGGCGGCGCCCGGCAGGTCGGGGCGGCCGGCGGCCGGGTCGCGGGTCTCCGGGACGAGGACCGCCGCGGCGGCCAGGGCGAACAGCACCACGGGGATGTTGACCAGGAAGATCGCGCCCCACCAATAGTGGCTGAGCACCAGGCCGCCGACGACGGGCCCGGCGGCGAAGCCGAGCGCGCTGACGGCGGCCCAGATCCCGATGGCCCTGGGGCGTTCCGCCGCGCCGAAGATCTGCAGGACGACGGCGAGGGTGGTGGTGAGCAACAGGGCCGCGCCCACGCCCATGCCGGCCCGCGCGGCGATCAACTGGCCGGCGGAGCCGGCGAGTCCGGCGGCGAGGGAGCCGATGCCGAACAGGACGAGCCCGGTGAGCAGCATCCGTTTGCGGCCGTAGCGGTCGGCGGTGCTGCCTGCGGTGAGCAGCAGCCCGGCCTGGACCAGCGCGTAGGCGTTGATCACCCACTGGATGTCGGCGGTGGAGGCGCCGAGTTCCGCCGTGAGGGAGGGGATCGCCACGTTGAGCACGGTGTTGTCGAGGACGACGACCAGTTCGACGAGGCAGACGACGGCGAGGATCAGCCACCGCGCGGGGTGGCCGGGGTGGTCCGGGTGGTCCGGGTGGTCCGGGCCGGCTTCGGGGGCGGGGTGGCCGGCGGCCGGGCCGGGCCGCGTCTCCGGCTCCGGCTCGGGCCGCCTCTGCGGTTGCGTCTCCGGCTGCATGGGCGGTCAGGTCCTCGACGGTGCGGGAGCCGGGGCGTGGGCCGCGATCGGGTTCTCCAGGGTGCCGACGAGCTGGAGGGCGCCGGAGGGGTCCTGGAGATCGACCATCTGCCGGTTGTTGCGCAGCTGGAGCCGGTTGAGGCAGGACAGGGCGAACTCGGGGGCGAAGATGTCGTACCGCGCGAAGCGGCCGGCGAGTTCGGGCACCGACTCCTGGTAGGCCGTGACGGTCCCGGCGACCGTGCGCCAGAAGGCGTCCTCGTCGACGACCTCCTCGGCCGCCAGCACGGCGGCCAGATGGCGCAGGAAGCAGTCGAAGACGTCGGTGAGGATGGAGAGCAGTTTCATGTCCTCGGGCACCTCGGCCCGGACGCGTTCGACCTCGGGCGGCAGCTCGGCGCGGTCGTTCATGACGACGATCTCCTCGGCGATGTCCTTGAACACCACCCGGGCCACGGCGTCGTCCTCCAGGACGAGGATGACGTTCTCGCCGTGCGGCATGTACGCCAGGTCGTGGGCGTAGAAGCTGTGCAGCAGCGGCGTGAGGTAGGCGTCGAGATAGCGGCGCAGCCAGTCCTCGGCGGTCAGGCCGGAGCGTTCGATGAGGGCGGCGGTGAGGGAGCGGCCGTCGCGGTCGGTGTGGAGGAGGGCGGCCATGGTGGCGAGCCGCTGTCCGGGGCGCAGTCCGGGGACGGGGCTCTCGCGCCAGAGGGCGGCCAGCATTTTGCGGTACGGGGAGTGCTTGTCGGTGGCGGCCTCGTAGCCGCGGTGGCGGTAGCCGATGGCGGCGCGCTCGCGGATGACGGTGAGGCCGGTCCGGCGGAGGACGGGGTCGCGGGCGACGAGGCCGGCGAGCCAGTCGTTGATGGCGGGGGTGGCCTCCATGTAGGCGGCGGAGAGGCCGCGCATGAAGCCCATGTTGAGCACGGACAGGGCCGTTTTGACGTAGTGCTTCGCCGGGTCGCTGGTGTTGAAGAAGGTGCGGATGGACTGCTGGGCGAGGTAGTCGTCGTCGCCGGGGCCGAGGCAGACCAGGCGCCGCTGGGCTATCTCGGCGGCGAAGGTGACGGAGAGTTTGTTCCACCACTGCCAGGGGTGGACGGGTATGAGGAGGTAGTCGCCGGGGTCGAGGCCCAGGGCGGTGAGCTGTGCGGTGAAGCGGCCGAGGAGGGCGTCGCCGAGTTCGGCGCGGAGCAGGCTGTCGTAGTCGGTGTCGGCGGAGCAGGTGAAGGTGGTGTGGTCGCGGTGGGCGGCCAGCCACAGCAGCCGGACGGGTGCGCCGGTCTCGGGCGCGTGGGCGTGGTAGTCGTGGATGCCGAAGCCGAGGCGGCCGTTGTTGGCGACGAAGCAGGGGTGGCCCTCGGTCATGCCGGTCTCGATGGCCTGGAAGTCTGCGGCGGCCAGTTCGGCGGCGCTGACGGCGGGCTTGCCGAGTTTGTAGGCGGTGCCGGAGAGGGTGGAGCCGATCTCCTCCAGGTAGACGGGGAGGATGTCGTCGGCGATGCCCAGGGTGGTGCGCAGCTCGGTGAAGAAGGCGAGGCCGTCGAGCGGGAGTTCGGTGCCGTGCGCCTCGGACGTGCCGTGCGCCTCGGACGTGCCGTGCGCCTCGGACGTGTCCTGCGCCTCAGCCGTGCCCTGCGCCTCATCGGTGCCGGTGCCGCCGACGCGGTGGCGGGTGATGCTCGCCGCGTCGACGTGCCAGTGGTCGAGCCGCATCCGCCGGGCGGCGAACCGGTATTCGACGGTGCCGTCGTCACTGGTGACGCGGTAGCGGCCGCCGGGCAGCGGCTCCGGGGTGAGCAGCCGCTCGTGGGAGAACTCGGCGAGGGCCTTGCGGATCAGCAGCCGGACGGCGGTGTCCCAGTGCCCGGGGGTGAGGTGGGCGACCGCCTCTGCGGGTGCCGCTGTGTGCGGGGTGTGCGGGGCGGGCCGGAGCGGGGCCGCGCCGTGGGGGGCGGCGTCGGCGGCTGCGGCCCCGTGGGGGGCGGTGGTGCTCATGTCGCTGCTCCTCGTACGGCTGCTGCGAACCGGTCGCGGGTGCAGACGCTCAGCAGGGCGTCCTTCTCCGGTTTGGCGATGGTGGCGACGGGTTCGAACCCGACGGCCTCGTTCAGTGCGTGGACGGCGGTGTTGCGGATGTCGGGCTCGACGACGACCCGCCGGGCCTCCGGGTCGTCGAAGAGCATCGCCATGACGGTGGTGATCACGGCACGGGTGAAGCCGTGCAGGGGGATGTCGCCGGGGGCGGTGAGGAAGTGCATGCCGACGTCGCCGGGCAGCGGGTCGTAGAGCCCGGCGAGTTCGACGTGCGCGGGGTCGTAGCGTTCGACGAGGAAGGCGGGCCGGCCGCGGTGGAGGCCGAGGAAGGCGTCGTGGTGGGGGTGCGCCGCGATCCGCTCGTACTCCTCGGCCACGTCCTTCTCGTCCGCGTCCTGCATCAGCCAGAAGGCGGCCTTGGGGTCGGTCACCCAGCGGTGCAGCAGGGCCGCGTCGGCGTGCGGGTCGAGGGGGACGACGGCGAACTCGCCGAGCCGGGGGTCCGCACGGCGGAACAGGGGCGTGCGGGAGCCGGGGCCGGGGCCCGCGCCGTGGTCCGGGGCGCCGCTCATGCCGGGCTCCCCTCGGGCGCGGCGAAGTCCTGGAAGGTGAAGGACTTCTCGACCGGGTAGACCTCGCGGCCGAGGATGTCCCGGATGATGTGGGCGTTGCGGTACGGGCCCATGCCGAGGTCCGGCGAGGTGACGCTGTGCGCGTGGACGGCCCCGTTCTGCAGGAACACGCCGCGGCCGGCGAGGTCGACGCTGTAGTCGCGGTCCGGGTCGAGGCGCCCTCGGCTGTCGAAGCGCAGCCGGTCGCGGATGCCGTCGAGGAAGGCGGGGACCCGGTAGCTGTAGCCGGTGGCGAGGATCAGGCCCTCCGTGGTGAGCGAGAACGTCCGGTCCTGTTCCCGCTGGTGGAGGGCGAGGGTGTAGGTGCCGGTGGACTCGTCGTAGGAGGCGTCGGTGAGTGCCGTGTTGCTGATGAGCCGGGTCGGGACCGGGCCGGCGGCGCTCTTCTCGTAGAGCAGGTCGTAGATGGTGTTGATGAGCTCGGAGTTGATGCCCTTGTAGAGCGGTTTCTGCTCCTCCGCCAGCCGGTGGCGGGTGTCCTCGGGGAGGGCGTGGAAGTAGTCCACGTACTCGGGGGAGGTCATCTCCAGGGTGAGCTTGGTGTATTCGAGCGGGAAGAAGCGCGGGGAGCGGGTGATCCAGTCGAGCCGGTAGCCGTGGGTGCCGGTCTCGGAGAGCAGCTCGTGGTAGATCTCGGCGGCGCTCTGCCCGCTGCCGACGATGGTGATGCTCCGCTTGGCCTGGAGCGCCTCCTTCGCCTCCAGGTAGTGGGAGTTGTGGAGGACGTCGCCGCCCAGGTCGCGGCACGCCTCCGGGATGTACGGGGAGGTGCCGGTGCCGAGGACGAGGTGACGGGCCCGGTGCTCGGTGCGTTCGCCGGTGGCGGCACGGACGGCGTGGACGGTGTAGAGGCCGTCGGTCTCGTCGTACGTCACCGAGGTGACCTCGTGCCCGAAGCGGACGGAGGTGAGGCGGGCAGCGGCCCAGCGGCAGTAGGCGTCGTACTCCGAGCGCAGCGGGTAGAAGTTCTCCCGGATGTAGAACGGGTAGAGCCGCCCGGTCTCCTTGAGGTAGCAGAGGAAGGAGTAGGGCGAGGCGGGGTCGGCCAGGGTCACGAGGTCGGCCATGAACGGGGTCTGCAGGTGGGTGCCGGCCAGCATCATGCCCGGGTGCCAGGAGAATTCGGGGCGGCTCTCCAGGAAGAGGCCGTCGAGGTCGTCGAGGGGCTCGGTGAGGCAGGCCAGGCCGAGGTTGAACGGGCCCAGGCCGATGCCGATGACGTCATGTGGTGCGGTGCGGGCCGGGCCGGCGGGCGTTCCGGGCGTGGTGGTGGTGTCGGGCACGTCGGTCTCCGTGGAGGGTGAGGACTGGCTACGGGTACTGGCTACGGGCTGAGGACTGTCCCTGCTGTGGCCGGGGCCGGGACGGTGACGGTCAGCGGACCGGTGAACCCGCGGCCCCGGTGGCCGCCGCCGGTGCGGGGGCGGCGGCGTGGTCACCGGCGTGGGCGGCGACGAGGTCCAGCACGGCGCGGATGTCGTCGAGTGTGGTGCGCGGGTTGAGCAGGGTGAATTTCAGGTGGTGCCGCCCGTCGACGACCGTTCCGGCGACCATCGCCTCCCCGGAGGCCGCCAGGGCCTCCCGGGCGTGCAGATTGGCCAGGTCGGTGTGGC
This sequence comes from Streptomyces xinghaiensis S187, assembly GCF_000220705.2. Taxonomy (GTDB): domain Bacteria; phylum Actinomycetota; class Actinomycetes; order Streptomycetales; family Streptomycetaceae; genus Streptomyces; species Streptomyces xinghaiensis. Next base: position 1,390,611 of record NZ_CP023202.1, read on the forward strand.
GCCGGTCGGCGTCGGTGTGCTCGCCTCCGGCCGGTACGTACCGGAAGACCAGGGTGGACAGGGAGGGTTCGGTGACGACCTCGAAGCGCGGGTCCGCGTCCAGCAGCCGCCAGGCACCGGCGGCGAGATCGACGACCTGGTCGAAGAGGCGTCCCACGGCGTCGGCGCCCATGATGCGCAGCGTCAGCCACATCTTGAGGGCGTCGAACCGCCGGGTGGTCTGCAGGCTCTTGTCGACCTGGTTGGGGATGCGCCGCTCCGCGCTGCGGGCCGGGTTGAGGTAGTCCGCGTAGTAGGTGGCGTGACGCAGCGTGGCGCCGTCGCGGACCAGGAGGGCACTCGAACTGACCGGCTGGAAGAAGGACTTGTGGTAGTCGACGGTGACGGACGAGGCCCGTTCGATGCCGTCGAGCAGGTGGCGGCGGGTCGGGGAGGCCAGCAGTCCGCAGCCGTAGGCGGCGTCCACGTGCAGCCAGATGCCGGCGCGTTCGCAGAGTCCGGCGATGGCGGGGAGCGGGTCGATGGAGCCGAAGTCGGTGGTTCCGGCGGTGGCGACCACGGCCATCACGGTGAGGTCCGCCGCGGAGCAGCGGTCGATCTCGGCGGCGAGGAGGTCGGTGCGCATCCGCCGGTCGCCGTCGGAGGGGACGGGGATGACGGAGTCGGGTGCCAGGCCGAGGAGTTTGGCGCTCTTCTGGACGGAGAAGTGGCTGTCCTCGGAGGTGAGGATGCGCAGCTGCGGCAGCAGCGCGGCGAGGGGTGCCGGGGCGGGGAGGTTCTTCCGCAGCATCCGGCACGTCTCCTCGCGGGCCAGCAGCAGGGCCTGGAGGTTGGACTGGGTGCCGCCGCTGGTGAAGACGCCGTCGGCGGCGCGGCCGAGGCCGATGCGGCCGGTGGTCCAGTCGATGACGTGACGTTCCATCAGGGTGCCGCCGGCGCTCTGGTCCCAGGTGTCGAGCGAGGAGTTGACGGCGGACAGGACGGCTTCGCCGAGGAGGGCGGGGAGCACCACCGGGCAGTTGAGGTGGGCGAGGTAGCGGGGGTGGTGGAAGTAGACCGCGTCGCGCAGGTACACCTCCTCCAGTTCGGCGAGGGCGGCGGCCGGGTCGCCCAGGGGCCGGTCCAGGTCGATCGCGCCCACGCGGGGGGCGAGTTCGTCCGGGGAGACGCCGGTGAAGGGGCGGGCCGTCCGGGCCACCGCGGCGGCGACTCGCGTCACGCCGTCGGTGACCAGGCGCCGGTAGTCGTCGGCCGTTTCGTTCCCCAGCAGGTGGGAGCGGGGGTCGGGGTCGGCGGCCGGTGGGGCCACGCCGGTCAGGGCGGTGGGGAGGGGTCCCTGAAGACTCACGTGCACGTCCTCCGTCGAGGGGGGCGGGGATGGGGCAGGAACGAAGGTTAGCCTAACCTAACCTGACCGCCCCTCAACCCCCACCCCGGCCTTTCTCACATGCGGTTTTCCGCCACTTCGGCCGGAGGGCCGGTGGGGGGCGCACGGAAGGACGGGGCCGGGCGCACACGCGGACGCGGACCGGCCGAACCCCCCGGCCGGTCCGCGTCCGCGGTCCGTCCCGCAGTCTCCGGCGGCACCGCTGCCCCCGGCCACGGGCTGTCAGTCGAGCTTCTCGGACTCGTCGATGGCCTCCGCGAGGTTCTCCAGCAGCGGGGCGGCACCCTGGTAGGAGAAGCGCGGCACCGGGTCCCACTCCGCGACCTGGCCGGCCTCGACCGCGGCCAGCTTCTTCCAGGTGGGCTTGGACTCCAGGTCCTTCTCCTGCAGAGCGGTGCCGCGGTTGTCGAGGATGATCAGGTCGGCGTCGTACTTGTCGGCGTTCTCCCAGCTCAGGCTCTCGAAGTAACCACCGCTCTCCTTCACGTCCTTCGGGGTGACGAACTCGACGCCCAGTTCCTCGAAGTACTTCAGGTCCGCGGCGGGGCCGGGGGTGGAGACGTAGAAGTAGTCGGCGCTGCCGGAGGCGGCCATGACCTTCAGCCCGCCATTGGCCCCGGCGGCCTTCCGCAGCTTCTCGGCGGCCTTCTCGAACCGCTCCTTGCCCTCGGTGACCTGCTTCGACTCCAGGTCGGCGCCGAGGGATTCGGCCAGTTCGGCGTAGCGTTCGATGGGCTCGGTGAGGGAGACGTTGGCGACCTGCGTGGCCACGCTGGGCGCGACCTTGAGGATCTTGTCCGCGCTCTCCTCGGGGACGTACCAGAGCGAGCCCTTGTCGTACTGGTGCGTCACCAGCAGATCGGGGTTGAGGGCCGCGTACTTCTCGATGTCGAACTCGCCCCAGGCGTTGCCGAGCACCTCGACCTTCTTCACGTCGAGGTCACCGGCCTGCGGGTGGGCGGAGCCGTCCTTGAGGGTGGTCTCGCCGAAGACACCGACGATCTTGTCCTTCAGGCCGAAGTCCGCGAGGGCCGCGGCCGTGCCGGTGAAGGCGACGATCCGCTCCGGGGTGCTGTCCGCGGTGACCTTCTTCTTGCGGTCGTCGGTGAACGACCACGGCTTGCTCTTGCTGTCGTCGGCGCCGGAGGACGAGCCGGAGTCGCCGCCGCAGGCCGCCAGCAGGACGCCGAGGCCGAGAGCGCCGGTCGCGGCGAGCAGGCCGCGGCGGGAGGGGGAAGCGGGACGGTTCCCGGACATGGTGGTGCCTTTCGTGCAGGGCGGTGGAACGCGGAGAAGGCCGGCGGAGACCGCAGCGGCCGATCAGCAGATGTTAGGTTAACCTAACCAAAGTTTCCGCCCAAGGGTGCGGGCTCCTCCCGCCCCCCGGCCCGACCGGAGCCGTACGTGTCAGTCACCGAGCCGTCCCCGGCGACGCGGAGCACCACCCCGGCTCCGCCGCCCCGTCCGCCGGCCGGCCGGCCCGCCGGTGCCCGATGGGCCCTGCGCGCCGCGGGGTTGGCGGGCGCGCTCGTCCTGCTGCTGGCCCTGACGGTGCTCAGCCTCGGCTTCGGCGCCCGGCCGCTCACGGCGGCCGAGGTGTGGCACGGCCTGCTCGACAGCGACTCCGCGGCCTACCACGTGGTGCACGGGATGCGGCTGCCGCGCACCCTCCTCGGCCTGCTCGTCGGCGTCGCCCTGGGCCTGGCCGGCGGGGTGATGCAGGCCCTCACCCGCAACCCGCTGGCCGACCCCGGGCTGCTGGGCATCAACGCGGGCGCCTCCGCCGCCGTGGTCACCGCCATCACCTTCCTCGGGGTGACGGCCTTCACCGGCTATGTGTGGTTCGCGCTGGCGGGCGCCGCCGTCGTCTCCGCCCTCGTCTACACGGTCGGCGGCGGACGGGGAGCGACCCCGGCGCGGCTGGCGCTGGCCGGGGCCGCGCTCAACGCCGCGCTCTACTCGTACGTCAACGCCGCGATGATCCTCAACACCGTGTCGCTCGACCGGATGCGGTTCTGGACCGTCGGCTCCCTCGCCTCCGCCCAGACGGACACGGTGATGAAGGTACTGCCGTTCATCGCCTCCGGGGTGCTGGTGTCGCTGGCGCTGGCCCGGCCGCTGAACGCCCTGGCGCTCGGCGACGACCAGGCACGCGCGCTCGGCGCCCGGCCCGCCCGGGTGCGCGTCGCCTCCATCGTCGCCGTCACCCTGCTGTGCGGGGCGGCCACCGCCGCCGCGGGGCCGATCGTCTTCGTCGGGCTCATGGTCCCCCACCTGGTGCGGGCGCTGACGGGCCCGGACCTGCGCTGGATGCTGCCCTACTGCGCCGTGCTCGCCCCGGTGCTGCTGCTCGGCGCCGACGTGCTCGGCCGGCTCCTCGGGCGGCCCGGCGAACTCCAGGTCGGCATCGTCACGGCGGTGCTCGGCGGACCCCTCTTCCTGTACGTTCTGCGGCGCCGGAAGGTGGCGGGAGCATGAAGCCGGTGACCACGGAGAAGACCGCACGGGAGAAGACCGCACCGCAGCGGACCGGCACGGGAGGCGCCCCGGCCGGCACGGGAGCCGACGGCCCGAGCGGGCCCGCCCCGGCCCGCGTACGGCGCCCGCGGCGCCTCGGCGGCGCCGGCGCACCGCCCGGCGGGACGCTGCGCACGCTGCGCCCGCTCCCCGCCGTCAGCCTCCGCTACCGCCCCCGGACGCTCGCCGCGGCGGCCGGCTGCCTGTTCGCCGCGCTGGCGGTCGGCGTCCTGAGCGTCGGCAGCGGCGAGTTCCCCATCGGCCCGGCCGAGGTGCTGCGCACCATCGCCGGATCGGGCACCCCCGCCCAGGACTTCATCGTCAACGAGCTGCGGCTCCCCCGGGTGATCGCCGCGCTGCTGGCCGGGGCGGCGCTGGCGCTGTCGGGGGCGGTGTTCCAGTCCGTCGTCCGCAATCCCCTGGGCAGCCCGGACCTGCTCGGGCTGACGCAGGGCGCGTCGACCGGAGCGCTCGTCGTCGTCATCACCGGCGGCAGCAGCGCCGCCCTGGCGGGTGGTGCCGTCGCGGGAGGGCTGCTCACCGGTCTGCTGATCTTCGCCCTGGCGTGGCGGCAGGGGCTGCACGGGCTGCGGCTCGTCCTGATCGGCATCGGTGTGATGGCCATGCTCACCGGCGTCAACGGCTATCTGCTCACCCGGGCGAAGCTGATGGAGGCGTCCCGCGCGGTGCTCTGGCTGACGGGCAGCCTGGACGGGCGCGGCTGGGCCGAGGTGACGCCCCTGCTGATCGCGGTGACGGTGCTGCTCCCGGTGACCGTCGTCGGCTGCGGCCGGGCGCTGCGCATGGCGGAGATGGGCGACGACGCGGCGCACGCCCTGGGCATCCGGGTCGAACGGGTCCGGCTGGTGGCCCTGGGGTCGGCCGTGGCCCTGGCCTCGTTCGCCGCCGCCTGCGCGGGCCCGGTGGCCTTCGTCGCGCTCACCGCCCCCCAGCTCGCCAAGCGCCTCACGAAGGCGCCCGGCCCCAACCTGGTCCCGGCGGCCTGCATGGGGGCGGCGCTGCTGGTGTGCGCCGACTGGGCCGCGCAGAACGCCTTCGGCGCACGGCAGTTGCCCGTCGGTGTGGTGACGGGTCTGCTCGGCGGCGGCTACCTGGTGTGGCTGCTCGCCCGGCAGCGGAGGGCGGGGCGGCTGTGACCGCGGAGAAGGCGGCAGGGGCCGGGACAGCGACCGGGGCAGACGCAGCAGACCCAGAGACCGGGGCAGGGGCCCGCGGCGGCAACGAGCACAGCGAGGACGGAGCACAGGACATGGCGCCGGGACAGCGGCAGCGGCCGGGAGCGGGACGGGACGAGCTGGACGGGCGCGAGGGGCGGTCAGCCCCGGTGGAGGGCCCGGACACCCGGCTGTGCGGCGGCGGGCTGACCCTCGCCTACGACCGGCGGACCGTCGCCGAGGATCTGACCGTCGCGATCCCCGACCGCTCCTTCACCGTCATCATCGGCCCCAACGCCTGCGGCAAGTCCACCCTGCTGCGCGCGCTGTCACGGATGCTCAAGCCGGCGGCGGGCAGCGTGCTCCTCGACGGCCGGGACATCTCCGCGACCCCCGCGAAGCAGGTGGCCCGCACCCTCGGGCTGCTGCCGCAGTCCTCGATCGCCCCGGACGGCATCGGCGTCTCCGAACTCGTCTCCCGCGGCCGGTATCCGCACCAGGGGCTGCTGCGCCAGTGGTCGTCGGAGGACGAGCGGGTCGTCGCCGCGTCGATGGACGCCACGGGGATCGCCGACCTCGCCGACCGCACCGTGGACGAACTCTCCGGCGGGCAGCGGCAGCGCGTGTGGATCGCCATGGCCCTGGCACAGCAGACGCCGCTGCTGCTCCTGGACGAGCCGACGACCTTCCTGGACCTCGCCCACCAGATCGAGATCCTGGACCTGTGCGCCCGCCTCCACGAGGAGGAGGGCCGCACCCTGGTCGCCGTCCTCCACGACCTCAACCACGCGGCCCGGTACGCCACCCACCTCATCGCCATGCGCGAGGGGCGCATCGTCGCCTCCGGGCCGCCCGCGGAGATCGTCACGGCGGAGCTGGTCGAGGACGTGTTCGGTCTCCCCTGCCGGGTCATCGACGATCCCGAGACCGGCACACCGCTGGTCGTACCGGCGGCCAGGAACCGCCGCGCGGTGCCGTCGGACAGGACGGCGAAGACGCCGGAGACGCGGCCGGCGACGGAGGGGGCGGCGAGGACGGGGCGCTGACGGGCGCGTCGCCGGACACGGGCCCCGGCAGCTCCGGGCCCCCGGCCCCGGGCCCCGTGGCACCGTCCCCGGGCCCGCCCGCGTTATCCGGATGTACGGACCTCTTCCGTTTTCCTCCCGCGGCGGCCGGTCGTCGGGGAGCATGGGAGCCGATATCCCTACGCCCCTGCTGGAGCCCGAACATGGCGGAGAGCGTGCCGGTGCGCTGCCCCTCGTGCCGCCGCGAGCACTCGTACACCCCGAACACCTACCCCTGCGCCTGCGGTTCCCCGCTGACCCCGCGCATCCTGCGCGGCGGGTCTCCCGTCCGGGTCGAACACCACACCTGGGAGGACACCTGGGTCACCGTGCGCTGCGATGCCTGCGGGCGGCGCAGCCAGTGGCCGCGTCCCGAACTGGGCTGCCCGTGCGGGCTGTTGCTGCGGCTGCCCGTCGCCCCGCTGACCAGTGCCTCCCCGGCCGTCCCGGGGTCTCCCGCGGAGCCGCCGCGGCAGCCCGCCCCGACCTCGGCGGTGCCGCGGCCCGCGTTCCGGCCGGTGACGATCCGCACCGGCCGGGACGCGGTCAACGCCGCCGCGAAGTACCTGCGCTGGCTGGGCTTCCGCGACGTCCTCGCCTGCGACGACCGCCCCGGCACCGGTGTGGACCTGCGCGGCACCGGGGTCGTCGCCCAGGTCGACCCGACCACCCGGCCCTCCGCCCTGCGCGAGGTCGAGTGCCTCTGGCTCAACGGGCTCAACGCCTCGGCGGTCGGGGTGTTCTTCTCCCTGGCCGGTTATGCCCACGACGCCCGGACCCGCGCCGACGAGTTACTGGTGCCGCTGTTCGTCATGGACCTCACCGGCACCCCGCAGCCCGTGAACGACGCGGCGGACGACCTCATCCGGATGGGCGCCTGAGGCCGGGCGGGCGCCTGCGGGCGGGCCGGGCGGGCGGGCGGGCTCAGTCCCGCCGCCCCGTACCGGTGAGTTCTCCGGTGGTGCGGTCGAGGAAGGCGGCGGCCCAGACCAGGGGCGCGTTCCAGTTGACGGCGTTCTCCTTGGAGCTCCAGGCCCCGGGCGCCGTGCGGGGGCCCGCGTAGGACTTGGCGGCGGGGCGGCCCTTGGGGGTGGCCTTGTCGTTGACGAGGGTGTTGTTGGGCCCGCCGGCCAGCCAGCCCCGGGGGAACGGGACGCGCGGGAAGCGGCCCCAGGCCCAGCGGTCGTGGAGGTCGGTCTCGCTGTGCTCGCCGTACCCCGTGATGTAGGAGAGGCGCAGGGCGTTGGTCCCCATGAGGTAGTCCATGGCGCGGTGCGCACCGCGCAGATAGCGCCGGTCGCCCGTCAGGTCGTGGGCGGTGCCGAGCAGCAGGACGCGGTTGACGACAGCGGAGTTGGAGCCCCACGGGTACTTCCGGTCCCCGGCGAGCGGGACGGGGTAGCCCTCCTTGCCGAGGACGGCCAGGATCCGGTCGGCCTCGGCGCGCAGGCGCCGCGTCATCCGGTCCCGGTCGGCGGCGGGCAGGTCGTTGCGGGCGGCCAGCAGGGAGAGGGTGCCGGTGGTCGCGGTCCGCGCCCAGGAGAAGCGGCGGGTGATCTCCCCATAGTGGCGGGAGCCGGTGACGGCCGTGCGGTAGGCGGCGGTTGAGGGGGCGGCGCGGCGGTGGCCGGTGAGGTAGAGCTCGGCCGCGGCGGCGTAGCGGTCGTCGCTGTTGCCGCGGTCCTCGTAGTCGCCGCCGCCCTCGGCGTCCTTGACGGCAGCGGTGTAGTCGGTGTCGGGGCGGGCCTCGGCGCGGGACCAGGCGTCCTCGGCGGTGCGCCAGAGGGCGGCGGCGCGCCGCGGGTCGTGGGGGGCGAGGACGCGGGAGAGGTGGGCGGTGGTGCGGGCGACGGCGTAGGTGGCGTTGGTGGAGGGCGGCATGGCGGAGCGCTTCATGGCGTTCTCGGCGGCCACCGACTCGGGCGGGAAGCCGCTCCACGCGTGGTTGTGGACCTTGTGCGAGGCGAGGCCCTCGCGGGGCAGCATGCCGGGGACGAAGCGGGAGCCGTAGGCGGTCTCGTCGAGGATGTCGGGGCGGCCGTTGGAGCGTTCGGGGATCGCGAGCGATCCGTCGGGGAGCGCCCGGGGGTCGCGTTCGTGGAGGTTGAGCAGGGTCCAGGCGGCGAGGGCGTGGTTGACCGGGTAGACGCCGAAGTCGCCGGCGTCCGCCCAGGCGCCGCGGACGTCCAGCCGCTGCTTGCCGCACCACCGGCGGTAACAGGGGACGGACGCGTCGCCGGGGTGCAGCGCGTCGTGGGCGTGCGCGGGGTGCTGGAGGTGGCGGGCCTCGACGGGGGTGCCCATCCGGTGGAAGTAGAAGTAGCCCATCGCGTCGCGGGCCAGCGCCGGGTAGAGGGCGCGGTCCCGCACGGAGAACGGGACGCTGCGGCCCGCGCCGTCCGCCTCCAGCACATAGCGGCCGGGGGTGCGGTGCCGGGAGAAGTCGGCGTGGTGGAGATGGTCGCCGGAGGCCCGGTCGTGGCCGTACACCCGGGTGCGGCCCGATGCCGCGACGGCGCCGGAGCCGTGGATCCGCAGCCGCCAGCCGACGGGCTTCCCGGCCGCGCTGACGACGGCGGCCACCTTGGCGGCTCCGGTGAGATAGCCGATCTGGTTGACGCGGACGGCGGCGCCGCTGCCGTCGTTCCCGCCGGCCTCCTTGTCCCCGGCGCCGTTCTCCTGGCGGCCGCTGTCCGCGGCCCGCGCGGACGGCGGGCCGCCCTCGGCGGCCTGGGGGGTGAGGGCGGCGAGCGCGAGCCCGGCGGCCAGGGCGGCCGCCGCTCGCGCGTGCGGCCGCCGGGGCGGGCGTGGTCGGTTGGCCGGCATGGGGCATCCCCTTCGGTCGACGATGACGGGGCTTCGCTACCGTCATCGCCGCCCGGGGGTCCACCGGACTCACCCGTCCGGCCCGGGGGTTCACCCCGGAGGGTGTACGGTCCGGCCCGGGCCGGCCGTCACCGCGGCCGGTGGGTGACCCTGCCGCCGGTCACGTCCCGGCGCGGGCGCGTTCCGGGGAGCGCGACTGCTGCGGGGTGCGGGCCGGTGCCGTGAAGCCCTCGCGCAGCTCGACCTTGCGCACCTTGCCGCTGACGGTGGTGGGGAAGGAGTCCATGACCCGCAGATGGCGGGGGACCTTGAAGTGCGCGAGCCGGCCGCGGCAGTAGCGGGCGAGCTCGTCGCGGGTCAGGGGGTCCGCCGGGTCGCGGAGGATGACGCAGGCGAGGATCTCCTCGCCGTAGGTCTCGTCCGGCACCCCGACCACCTGCACATCGGCGATCTTGGGGTGGCTGTACAGGAACTCCTCGATCTCCCGCGGATAGACGTTCTCGCCCCCGCGGATGATCATGTCCTTGATGCGTCCGACGATCCGGACGTAGCCGTCCTCGCCCATCACCGCCAGGTCGCCGGTGTGCATCCAGCGGGCGTGGTCGATGACCTCCGCGGTGCGCTCGGGCTCCTCCCAGTAGCCGAGCATCACCGAGTAGCCGCGGGTGCAGAGTTCGCCCGCGGTGCCGCGCGGCACGGTGAGGCCGGTCGCCGGGTCGGTGATCTTCACCTCCAGGTGCGGCAGCACCCGGCCGACGGTGCCGACGCGGCGCTCCAGGTCGTCCTCGCGCCGGGTCTGCGTGGAGACCGGGGCGGTCTCGGTCATGCCGTAGCAGATCGACACCTCGGCCATGTTCATCTCGCTGACGACCCGCTTCATCACCTCCACCGGGCAGGGCGAGCCGGCCATGATGCCCGTCCGCAGCGAGGAGAGGTCGTAGTCCTCGAAGCCGGGCAGGTCGAGTTCGGCGATGAACATCGTCGGCACCCCGTAGAGGGAGGTGCAGCGTTCGGCGGCGACGGCTTCGAGGGTGGCCGCGGGGTCGAACGAGCGGGCCGGGATGACGATGCAGGCGCCGTGGGTTGTGGCGGCGAGATTGCCCATGACCATGCCGAAGCAGTGGTAGAAGGGCACGGGCAGGCAGATGCGGTCCTGCTCGGTGTAGCGGATCAGCTCGCCCACCCAGAAGCCGTTGTTGAGGATGTTGTGGTGGGAGAGCGTGGCGCCCTTGGGGAAGCCGGTGGTGCCCGAGGTGTACTGGATGTTGACCGGGTCGTCGCAGCTGAGTTCGGCGGCGCGGGCGGCCAGGCGCTCGCGCGGCACGCCCTGGCCGGCCCGGATGAGGCCCTGCCAGGTGGAGTCCTCGATGTAGACGACGTCGCGCAGGGCCGGGGCGTGGGCGCGGACCTGTTCGACCATGCGCCGGTAGTCGCTGGTCTTGTGCTCGACGGAGGAGACCATCACCCCGATCCCGGCCTGCTTGAGCACATACGCCAGTTCGTGCACGCGGTAGGCCGGGTTGATGTTGACCATGACGGCGCCGATGCGCGCGGTCGCGTACTGCACGAGGACCCACTCGGGGCAGTTGACGGCCCAGATGCCGACCCGGTCGCCCTTGAGGACGCCCTTGGCGAGCAGGCCGAGCGCCACCTCGTCGACGGCGGCGCCGAACTCGGCGTAGGTCCAGCGGCGGCCGGACACCACGTCCACGAGCGCCTCGCGGTCGGGGTGGGCGGCGATCGCGCGGTCGAGGCTGGCCCCGATGGTGTCGCCGAGCAGTGGCCCGTCCGCGGTGCCGGCGGCGTACGAGAGCTCACCGGCCACCGGTGTGGCGGCGCCGGCCGGGTCCGTCCCCTCCGGGGCGGTGCCGTTGCCCTCTGCGGTGCCGTCGGCGGAAACGGCGGAGCGCTTGCTCATGAGTGGTCCCCCTCGCGGTATGCGGTGGCGCTTGTGGTGCTTGTGGTGCTTCCCTCTGCGGTACGTCGCCGCAGCTCGATCCGGCGGATCTTGCCCGAGACCGTTTTGGGCAGTTCGGCGAACTCGATCAGACGGACCCGTTTGTAGGGTGCCAAGTTCCGCCGGGAATGGGCGAAAAGCTCCCGGGCGGTCTCCGGCCCGGGCGGCCAGCCCTCGGCCAGGACGACATACGCCTTGGGCACCGAGAGGCGCAGCGGATCCGGCGCGGGGACGACGGCGGCCTCGGCGACCGCCTCGTGCTCCAGCAGTACGCTCTCCAGCTCGAAGGGCGAGATCTTGTAGTCGGAGGACTTGAAGACGTCGTCGTCGCGGCCGACGTAGGTGAGGTGGCCCCCGGCGTCGCGGGAGGCGAGGTCCCCGGTGTGGTAGTGGCCGCCGGCCATCACCTCGGCGGTGCGGGAGGCGTCGCCGTGGTAGCCGGTCATGAGGCCGACGGGGCGCTCGCCGTCGGGGCCGGTGAGGCGGACGCACACCTCGCCCTCGTCGCCGGGCTCGCCGGTGGCCGGGTCGAGCAGATCGATGGCGAAGCCTGGCATCGGGCGGCCCATGGACCCGGGTTTCACGGGCTGCCCGGGGCTGTTGGCGATCTGGACGGCGGTCTCCGTCTGGCCGAAGCCGTCCCGGATCGTCACCCCCCAGTCCGCCCGGACCCGTTCGATGACCTCCGGGTTGAGCGGCTCCCCCGCCGCGACCACCTCGCGCGGCGGGGTGGCCAGCCGGGTCAGGTCGGCCTGGACGAGCATCCGCCAGACGGTGGGCGGGGCGCAGAAGCTGGTGACGCCGAGGCGGTCCATGTGCTCCATGAGCCGGGCCGCGTCGAAGCGGGTGTAGTTGTGCACGACGACGGTGGCCTCGGCGTTCCACGGCGCGAAGAGGCTGCTCCAGGCGTGCTTGGCCCAGCCGGGCGAGGAGATGTTCAGGTGGGCGTCGCCGGGCCGCAGCCCGATCCAGTACATGGTGGCCAGATGGCCCACCGGATACGAGAGATGGGTGTGCTCGACGAGTTTGGGGCGGGCCGTGGTGCCCGAGGTGAAGTACAGCAGCAGTGGGTCGCCGGCGGCGGTGGGGCCGTCCGGGGTGAAGGCGTCCGGGAAACCGCGGGCCTCCTCGTACGGGAGCCAGCCGGGCGGCGGGCCGGGGGCGTCCGGCCCGGTGCCGCAGACGGCGATCCGGGTGTAGTCGCCGGGGACGTCCGCGAACTTGGCGGTGTCCCCGGCCCGGACGACGACGTGCCCCGCCCGGCCGCGGGCGACGCGGTCGGCCAGGTCGGCCGGGCCGAGCAGCGGGGTGGCGGGGATGACGACGGCGCGCAGCTTCATGGCGGCGAGCGCGGTCTCCCACAGCTCGGTCTGGTTGCCGAGCATGACGACGATGCGGTCGCCGGCCCGCACCCCCTGGGCGCGGAGCCAGTTGGCGACCCGGCCGGAGCGGGCGGAGAGCTCGGCGAAGGAGCTGCGGCTCTCGCCGCCGTCCTCCTCGACGATGTGCAGCGCGGTGCGGTCGTTGCCCTCGGCCACCCGGTCGAACCAGTCCAGGGCCCAGTTGAAGCGGGACGGGCGCGGCCAGCGGAACCCGGCGCGGGCGGCGTCGTAGTCCTCCCGGTGGCGGAGGAGGAAGTCGCGGGCCCGGCGGAACTCCTCCGTGGCCTCCGTGGCGGCGGGCGGCTCACCGGCGCCGGCCGACGCCGTGGTTCCGCTTCCCGTCATCTGTCCTCCTCGTGGTGGTGCGGCTCAGTAGCATCTTGAGGCAGTGACCTGCGTCTCACTACCCCCGGACGGGGGTGACACCGGTATATGCGTACGGGGGAGGGGAGTTGACCGTGGCCGAACTGGAGCACGGGGGCGCGAACGCGGAGGGGCCGCGTACGCCGGGCGCGACCGCCGAGGTCAGAGCGGCGCTGCTGCGCCTGCGGCGGGCCAGCGGGCTGCCGGTGGCCTTCGGCGGGCTGCTGGTGGACGGCACGCGGCTGCGCATCGGCGAGCTCAGCGGCGCGTCCACCGGCTCCCTGGCGGGCCTGTCGGTGACGGCCGGCAACGGCCTCGGCGGCAAGGCCCTGGCGCTGTCCCGGCCGGTGACGGTGACCGACTACCCGGCTTCACGGACCATCAGCCACGAGTACGACGGCGCGGTGGCGGCCGAGGGGCTGCGCGCCGTCCTCGCGGTCCCGGTGATCGTGGGACGGCAGGTGCGGGGCGTGCTCTACGGGGCGCTGCGGCAGCCGGTGCCGCTGGGCGACCGCACCCTGCACGCCGCGATGGGCGCGGCGCGGGAGCTGGAACGGACCCTGGCGGTCCGCGACGAGGCACAGCGGCTGCTGGCGGAGGGGCGGACCGGCACGGCGCGGACGGCGGGGCCGGGGGCGGCCGGGGCGTTCGCCGGGCCGGGGGGCGCGGCCGACGCCGCCGGCGCGGGCGCGGGTGCCCTCGGCGGTCCCGGAGGGCCCGGCGGTCCCGGGGGGCCGGGACTTCCCGGCGGGCCCGGCGGTCCGGACGGCTTCGGCGGCCCCGGGGGCCGCGGTGATCGGGACGGGCCGGCCGGGGTGATGTCCGGAGCGGCGTGGGAGCGGGTGCGAGAAGCGCACGCCCGGCTGCGTGCGCTGGCGCCGCGGGTGGCGGACCCGGAGCTGCGGGACGAGGTGCTGGCGGTCTGCGAACGGCTGGCCGAGGCCGGCTCGGCGGAGCCGGCGGCGGACCACCGCGGGGCCCCGGGCGGCACGGGGCTGGCGCCGCGCGAACTGGACGTCCTGGCGTGCGTGGCGGCGGGGGCCACCAACGCCGACGCGGCGGAGCGGCTGGGGGTGCGGCCGGAGACGGTGAAGGCGTACCTGCGGTCGGCGATGCGGAGGCTGGGAGCGCACAGCCGGCTGGAGGCGGTGGTGGCGGCGCGGCGGGCCGGGCTGCTGCCCTGAGGCCACGGGCCGGGTCTGCCGCCCTGAGCCCAGGGTGACGGCGACGGGCCGCGGGGCGCGGGCGAGCGGGGAGCCGGCAACCGTGAGCAGCGACCGGCCCGGTTGGCCGACGGGCCGGCACGGCGACCGGGCATCGGCGGGGGAACACCGGCCACCGGTCCTCCGCCCCGGCCCCGTCCGCGGTCGGGGTCGGGGCCGGGGCCGACGAGGCCCCCCTCCGGCGGGTCCGGGGCGTCCGTGCGTCCGGAGGGAGAGTTCGCGGCGCGGTCCCGGCCCGCCGGTCCGGCCGAGCGGGCGCGCGGGACGCGATTGGCTGGCCGGGGGACTCTTCTTGTAGATTCGAACAAAAGGCGGGGCCCCGGGCAGCGGAACGATCCCACCGGCCCGCGCCCTCTCCCCCACGCCTCCCCTGCACCCGTTTCCGACCGATCGGCGAGCGACCATGCGCCTCCGCGCACTGCTGGAGAACGACGTCCTGGGCCTGCGCCTGCTCAGCGGCGAGGCGGAGCTGGACCGCACCGTGCGCGGTGTCATGACCACCGACCTGCGCGATCCCGGCCGTTATCTGTCGGGCGGCGAACTGGTGCTCAGCGGACTGGCCTGGCATCACGGGCCGGAGGACTCGGAGCGGTTCGTCCGGATCCTCACCGGTGCCGGCGCCGCGGGACTGGCGGCGGGCGAGGCCGAGTTGCGTGCCGTCCCGGCGGATCTGGTGGCCGCCTGCGAGCGGCACCGGCTGCCGCTCTTCGCGGTGGACGAGAGCGTGGCGTTCGCCACCATCACCGAGCACGTGGTGCGCCGGGTCTCCGGCGAGCGGGCCGGTGATCTGGCCGCCGTCGTCGACCGGCACCGCAGGATGATGACGGCCGGGCCGTCGGGCCGGGGCCCGGACGTGGTCCTCGATCTGCTCGGCAGCGATCTGGACCTGCGCGCCTGGGTGCTCTCGCCCACCGGCCGGCTCGTCGCGGGTCGCGGAGCCGGCGCGGGACCGGACGCCGGCGGGGAGCGGCCGGACCCGGAGCTGTGCGCGGCGCTCGCGGGCGAGTACCTGGCCGCGGAGGCCGCCGGGCGGGCGGCCCCGCACCGGTTCACCGCCTCCGGCACCGTCCACTCGCTCTTCCCCGTCCGCGCCACCGGCCCCGCCTCCGCGCGGGAGACGGGCGACGCGCCGGCGGCCGTGCTCTCCGACTGGCTGCTGGCCGTCGAGGCCGACGCGGGCGACTGGCCCGCCGAGCGGCTCGACCTGCTGCACGGGGTCACCCAGCTGATCGCCGCCGAACGCGGCCACCGGGACGCCGCCCGGGCGGTACGGCGGCGGCTCGCCCAGGAGGTCGTCGACCTGCTGCGGGACGGCGCGCCGCCCGCCGAGACCGCGGCCCGGCTGCGGGCCGCCGCGCCCGTGCTGCTCCCGGGCCTCGGCAGCGCGCCGCACTGGCAGATCGTGGTCGCCCGGCTCGAACAGGAGCCCGCGGGCCCGGCGGAGACGGCCGCGGCGGACGGGCCCGGCCGCCGTACCCGGGACGAGACCGGCGGACCGGCGGCGCGGGCGCTGCTGGAGGAGATCCTCCTCGACCCGCGCGCGGGCGGCCCGGAACCGGCGGACCGCAGCGCCGTGGCCTGCGGCGGTGACGAGGCCGTCGCGCTGGTACCGCTGCCCGCGGTGGCGGGCCCGGACGGCGGAGGCCCCGAGGGCGGGGGCGTCCGGACCGAGGATCTGCTCGGCGCCGCGCGGGGGCCGCTGGAACGCGGCCTGGAGGCGGGCGGCGGGCGGCTCACCCTGGGCGTCAGCGCGGTGGTGCTGACCCCCGAGGGGCTGCGCGGCGCGCTGGAGGAGGCCCGGCACGCCCGCCGGGTCGCCGCGGCCCGGACCGGCCGGGTGTGCGCGGCCGGGCACCAGGAGCTGGCCTCGCACGTGCTGCTGCTGCCGTTCGTACCGGACGACGTGCGGCGCGCCTTCACCGCACGCCTCCTGGAGCCGCTGCGGGACTACGACCGCCGGCACCGCGCGGAACTGGTCCCGACACTGGAGGCCTTCCTCGACAGTGACGGCTCCTGGACCCGCTGCGCGGCCCGGCTCCATCTGCACGTCAACACGCTGCGCTACCGCGTGGGCCGTATCGAGCAGTTGACGGGCCGGGACCTGTCCCGCCTGGAGGACAAGCTCGACTTCTTCCTCGCCCTGCGGATGAGCTGACCCGGACGGCACCACAGCGCCCGCCGTGCCCGCCGCCTCGGGGGAGGGGGACGCACCGCCGCTGCGGGCGGGGGCGCCGGGCCGGGTGGACGCTGCCGGGGCGGACGTCCTGCGGCTCCTGGCGGAACAGAGGCGTCCGGGCCCGGCCTGCCGGTGCAGGACCCGGCCGTTGGGCCGGAGCCCCGTGCGGTACCGGCTCCAGGGGGCGCCGACGGCGCCGGGCGGACCCGGGCCGGCGGCTCCGCGGGCCCCGGCGGAAGCCGGCAAACCTCGCGGAGGGGGCGCGGACATCGCGGAGCCGGCGGAAGCACGGAACCCGGCGGTCCGCATCCCGCGGCGACACCCGGAAGCCCACCGTCCGCTTACCGGGCACGACCCTCCGCACGCCCCCTCCGCCGGGGCCGCGACACGGCCCCGCGCCCCCGCGCGCGAGGGCCCTCCGGAGCCCGCTATCCTGCGCGTGACCTGGGTCACAGCAGTCTCGCGGTGCTTTGTGAATCCGTTCACCCAACCCCTTGGCTCCGCACCATGATTCATGCTGAGATTCGCCCACGGCTTTCCGGGCTCGACGGCGCGCATGGGAGGGAATGTGGCGGATACCGCCATGTCACGTTCTGGACCGAAGAACCCCGCTACGGAACCGGTCCCCTGGGACGACCCGCTCCAGAGCGCCGTGTGGCGGCTCCGCTCCCGCGGCTGCTGGGAGGACGCCGCCGCGCTGCTCGCCCCCTCGGCCGTCACGGAATCGGCCGCCGCGCTCTGGCGCACCACCATCCTCGTGGAGCGGTGCCTGTTCACGGCCACGGGCTGGGAGGAGGCCGACGACGCCCTCCGCGCGGCCGAGGCGCTGGTCACCGGTGACGAGGAACGGGGCAGCGCCGCCTGCGAACGCGGCCATCTCGCCTACGCCTCCACCCTGTTCGGGGTGCGGGACCGCGCCGACGAGGCCCGCTCGGCCCTCGGCCGCGCCGCCGCGCTGCTGCCGCCCGGTTCGCCGAACCGCCCGCTGCTGGACTTCCGGCGCGGTCTCGTCGCCCAGCACCTGGCCGGGGACCCGCGCGGCGCCCAGGCGGCGTTCACCCGCGCGCACGCGGGCGCCTCCACACTCGGCGACGAACTGCTGCTCTCGTTCACCTGGCGGCATCTGGCCTCGATGGCGGAGCAGGAGGGCAACCGGACGGAGGCCCGGCACGGCTTCGCGGAATCGCTGCGCATCCGCGAGGAGCTCGGCTACCTGATCGGCATCGCCCCGGCGCTGTCGGCCCTGGCCGACGTCGAACCGGAGCCCGACGCGTCACGGCTGCGGGCGGAGGCCCTGCGGCTGGTACGGCTGCTGGGCGGGGTGCCGTCCTGGCTGGCGGACCGGCTGCTGCCCTCCGGTGCGGCTACCGCGGTGGAGACGCCGGAAACGGTGGAGGTGGCCGTATCCGGGGCCGCGGCGCCGTCCGCGGAGACGGCGGACCTCGCGGTGGCCGCTCCGGCAGGGGAGGCGGCCGCACCGGCCGGCACGGCGGCGGCCACGGCACCCCCGGCGGCCACTCCGGCCCCTCGGGCACGGACCCTCCCCCGCCCCGACTGACGGACCCCGACTGACGGACCCCGGCTGCCGGAGACCGGCCGGTCCCGTCGCCGGGCGGCGGGGGGTCAGGCCCGGGGCGGCCGGGCGGCGGTGAAGTGCTCGCGTGCCAGCTGCTCGACGGCCGCTGTGTCGCCCGCGCTCAGGGCGTCCAGCAGGGCGTTGTGTTCGGCCGCCTCCGCGAGGAGTTCCGCGGTCCCGGTGGCCCGGGTGCGGCCCGCCGGCGTCTGGCCCCGCCGGTGCAGTTCGTCGCCGATCAGGGCGAGCTGGCGGTTCCCCGAGAGGGAGAGCAGTGCGTGGTGGAAGGCGCGGTCGGCCTCGGCGTAGCCGACCCGGTCGCCCCGGGCTGCCGCCGCCACGCCGGCCGCGGCGAGCGGGCGCAGCTCCTCCCAGCTCGCGGGCGGCCCGGTCCGCGCCAGCCGGAGCAGCACCGGCACCTCCAACAGGGCGCGCACCTCGGCCAGTTCGGCGAGGTCGCGCTCGCTGCGGCGGGCCACGCGGAAGCCCCGGTTGGGGACGACCTCCACGGCACCCTCGGCGGCGAGCTGCTGCATCGCCTCCCGCACGGGCGTCGGGGAGACCCCGAACCGCGCGGCGAGGGCGGGCGCCGAGTACACCTCGCCGGGCAGGAGATCGCCGCCGACCAGCGCGGTTCGGAGGGCGTCGAGGATCTGTCCGCGCACGGAGTGGCGGGCGGGGAGCTTGCGCGGCGCCGGGCGCCCGGGGGTCCGCGCCGCCCCGTCCGGCTGTTCCCCGGTGCCGTAGGCGTGCGCGCCGGGCGCGGGCCCGTCCGCCGTGGGCGCCTCCCGGGTGCCCGCGCCCCGGCCGGGTTCCCCGCTCCCGCGCTCACCGGCCGCGTGTTCGCCGCTTCCGTGCTCCCGGGGTTCGCGGCGGACCTGCCGGGACGGGTCCGGCCACGCCGCGCCCCGCGCACCGGCCCCGTACGAGCCGCGCCCGCGGTCCTCGCGGACCGCCTCGGCCGGGCGGGTGCCGGCCGCCTGCGGGGGAGTTCCCGGCCGCGGCGCACCCGCGCCCCGCCCGGCCTCTCCGGTCCCCCGGGATGCTGCGGCTCGCGACTGCTCCATCGGGTCCTCCTGTGGTCCCACAGAACGATAAGCGGACCACTCCGCACTTCAAAGGTCCGAGTGGTCGGGTAAGGTAAGGCTTACCTGCAAACGATCGCGTTGAGTTGGTGGTCCCCGCATGTCCGTGGCACCGGCCGTACCGGCCCTCTCGCACCACCCCGTGGCGGGGGCGTACTCCCGGCTCGCCGAGGTGCTCCCCGCCGTACGGCTGCTGGAGGGCGCTCCGCGCTCCGGCGGCGGCTGGGTGAAAGCCGGTGAGCTGGCATCGGGCGGCCCCGCCCTCGACGCCTTCCTGGCCGCCGAGGAGGCCGAGGTCGTCGGCAACTACGGGCGCCCGGCCCGCCCCGACGTGACCGCCGGTTTCGGGCTGCACCGCTACGCCTGGTCCGCGTGCCTGCTCATCACCGTCCCCTGGTTCCTGCTCCGCCGTGTGCCGCGGCTGCCGGCCGGCGAGGTCGCGTTCCACCGCGCACAGGGCCGGATGACCGCGCGGGTCCGGGAGTTCGCGTGCCTGCCGGACGACCCGGCGGCCGGGCTGCCGGGCGCGCGGGTCGTCAGCGGGGAGGACACGCTGCGGACCGAGGTCCGCGGAGCGCTCGCCGAGCATCTCGAGCCGGTGCTGGAGGGCTTCCGCCCCCGGATGCGGCGCGGACCGCGCGCCATGTGGGGCATGGCCACCGACGAGATCGTCGAGAGCCTCTGGTACGCGGGCCACCTGCTCGGCGAGGAGCGCCGGGCGATCGCGGAGCTGGAGGCCCTGCTGCCCGGGGCCACGAAGCCGTTCGTCGGCGCGCCGTCGTTCCGGGAACTGACCGGACCGGCCGGGGAGACGCTGTCCACCCGTGACCGGGCGAGCTGCTGCATGTTCTACACCCTGCGGCCGGAGGACACCTGCGTCACCTGCCCGCGCACCTGTGATGCCGAGCGCGTGGCCCGGCTCAGCGGCGCCTGACCGCGCGGGACTTCCGCCGGCTCCGGAGGCCGGGCCGGAAGCCGGGGTGCGGGGTACGGAAGCGAGCCCCCGACCCTACGGTCACGACCCGCGCCCCGTCCGCATGATCAGACCATTCGACCGGTTCTGATCGTGCGGACATATTTTCGGTTGCGTCTTCTGCCCATTGTCGATCCCTTGCCCTGAATCCGCCTGGCACCAGAACCGATTCCGCCAAGATGTCGCGGCAAGACCGCACGCGACACGGCACGGGCGGGACGGAAGCGAGGCGAGGGGCCCGAGATGAGACTGACGGACATGGCGCTGAACTGGGTGTTGCCGGGCGCGGTGTTGCTCGTCGGCATCGCGGGCGCGGCGGTGGTCCTGGCCCGCGGCCGGCGCGCGACGGCCGAGAAGGACGGCAACCTCGCCGACTCCTGGGAACGCAGCGAGGAACGCAGGCGGCGCAAGGAGGCCATCTACGGCTCCGCCTCGTACGTCCTGCTGTTCTGCTGCGCCGCGGTCGCCGCCGCCCTCTCCTTCCACGGTCTGGTCGGCTTCGGCCGGCAGAACCTCAACCTCTCCGGCGGCTGGGAGTACCTGGTCCCCTTCGGCCTCGACGGCGCGGCGATGTTCTGTTCGGTCCTGGCGGTGCGGGAGGCCAGCCACGGCGACGCGGCCCTCGGCTCCCGCCTGCTCGTCTGGACGTTCGCGGGCGCGGCGGCCTGGTTCAACTGGGTGCACGCGCCGCGCGGCCTGGATCACGCGGGCGCCCCGCAGTTCTTCGCCGGGATGTCCCTGTCCGCCGCGGTCCTCTTCGACCGGGCGCTCAAGCAGACCCGCAGGGCGGCGCTGCGCGAGCAGGGACTCGTCCCGCGGCCGCTGCCGCAGATCCGCATCGTCCGCTGGCTGCGCGCACCGCGCGAGACCTTCGCCGCCTGGTCGCTGATGCTGCTGGAGGGCGTGCGGACCCTGGACGAGGCGGTCGACGAGGTCCGCGAGGACCGGCGGATCAAGCAGCAGAACCGGCAGCGGCGGCGGGACGAGGAGAAGCGCGAGCGCGCCCGCATCAAGGCCATGAACCGGCAGCACCGGGTGTGGGGGCGGGCCCGGGGCGGCCGTCAGGTCGAGCTGCCGGGGCTGCTGCCGGCCGGCGCCGCCCAGGCCGGCTCCGAACCCGCCAGAGCGGACGGACAGCCGGCGGCACTCCCTTCCTCCTCGCCCGCGGACTCCCCGGCGGGCGGCGGCCCGCTTTTGCAGGCCGTCCGCGTCGACCGGGCTGACACCCCGGATAGCGCCGGTCCCGGCTCGGACCCGGGGGGCGGCGGCCGTACGGAGCGCGCTTCCCGGACCGTCGACCTCACGGCCGAGGACGACACCCTGACGATCCCCCGCCTCGACTCCCTGGAGCGCAAACTCCAGGACCTGGAGCAGCAGTTCGGCTGACGGGGACGGCCGGGCGGCCGGGGCGGCGGCCCGGCCGGAGGTGTGCCCGGACAGGGCAATGCCCGGCACCGCCGGGAGTACGGTGCCGGGCATTCAGGGGAGGACGTTCGCGCGGTGGAGATCCGCGGCGCAACAGTCACTGACAGGTGGATTCCCCGGGTTCTTTCCTTACATGTCATGTATCCCGCTTTTCACGCGATTGCCGTAACGGCGGAGTGGCGGGGCGCGGATGGCGGCCCGGGTGGCCCCCGGTCCCGCCCGGTGGCTCCCCCGGCCGGTGGCTCCCCCGGCCGGAGCAGCGGCCCGGTCCCGCACACGGCGGACCGGGCCGGTGGTGAGTCAGTCCTCCCAGACGGCGGCGGCCGTGCGGTCGTCCGCGTAGCCCTTCACCCGGAGCTGTACGTCGGAGAGGAACGCGGCCAGGCCCGGCGCCGGGGACACGGCCCAGCGCGCCGCCAGCAGGCCGGCCAGCGCGGGCTCGCCCCGCAGCGGGTCCGCGAGGCCGGCGGAGCACAGCAGCAGGGTGTCCCCCGGACGGGCGACGGAGGCGCGGAACCGGAAAGACGCGGCACCCGGATCGCCCGGCGCCCCGGGACGGCCCGGGGCGCGGGTGCCCAGGTCCACGGTGAGCCGGTCCCCGGCAGGCCCGGAAGGCCGGTCGGCTCCCCCGGCCTCCCCACCGCCCGGCGGACGCCCCGTACCCTCGCCGCCCGGCGGTACGGCCGGGGCGGAGCCCGCCGGCGCCGGACCGGCCGGCTCCGGACCGGCGGCGGCCGGGCCGCGCGGGCCGCCTCCCTGGCCCGGCAGGACGGCTCCGGAGCCGGCCGGGGAACCGTCCGCGGCCTGCGGCTGCGCGGGCACCGAGGGCTCCAGGTCCTGCCACTCGCCGTCCCGCAGCCGGAACAGCCCGCCCCCGCCGACGCCGAAGAAGACCCGGGTGCGGCACGCGGGGTCGACGGGCAGCAGCAGACAGCGCAGCCCCGAGGTGTACGCGGCGGGCTGCAGGCCCAGCTCCGCCGCCCGCGCCCGCAGCTTGCCGTACGAACGGCCCGTCAGCCGGTGCAGCCCCGACTTGAGGGCGCCGCGCCGCCCCTCCCTGATGTCCTCGGCCAGCCGGACGTGGGCGCGGCCGACCGCTTCGGCGACCCACCGGCAGACATCGGCGGCGGCCCGGTGTCCGTCCTCCGCGGCCCGGCCGCCGGTGGCCGTGGCGATCAGCAGCAGCGCCTGGTCGCCGCGGCCGAACCGGGCCGTCAGGAGCGCGTCCCGGCGCGGTTCACCCCGGTAGCGCGCGGAGTCGCCGCGCAGGGAGGCGGCCCGGAGGGTCATCGTGCCGTAGCGGGCACCGTCCAGAACCGTGTCGGGGACGAGGTCGTCCAGGTCCTTGGGATCGGCCTCGGGGAGAGCCGTCGGCTCGCCCTGATAGGTGGGCGGGCGCTCGCCGACGTACCCGGGCTCCACGCCGGCCCGCACGCCCCCTCCGGTGCTCCCGGCTCCGGAACTCACAGCTCCGGTACTCCCGGCTCCGACGGGGCCCCCGTACCGCCCGCCGTCGCCGGCGGCCTCGTCGCCGCCGCGCCGAAGCATGCCCACTGCCACATGTCCTCCATCGGTCCGCGCCACCGCTCCGGTCCGGACCGGACCGGGATCGGCCGGTGTTCCGGCCGGCGTGCTCCGCGCGCTCTGGTCGTTCTGGGTTTCCTGGGTGTCCTGGGTGGTGTTACGGGTGTCCGGTCCGGTCCGTTCGGTCTGTTCGGTCCGCTCGGTCCGCTGCTCCCGCCACAGCGGCACCACGGGGTCGTACGGGCCGGGAGCCGCTCCGCCCGTTGCGGCGGACCCGCCGTCCGGACGGCTTTCCGCGCCGCTCTCCGGGCCGGTCTCCGTCGCATGGTACGGCCGTCCGGTCCGGCCGTACGGAGCGGTGGATGACGAGGTGCTGGACTGACGCTCCTCCACCGGACCGCCGGTCGCGGCCTCTTCAGGGTCCCATGGGTCCGACGGGTCGAGCGGCGGCTCCCACGGGGCGCGCGGGGGCGTCATGGAGCGCATCGGGCGGGCGTTCCGGGGAGTCGGCGCCGCGGCGGGAAGTCCGGCCGGCGGCTCCGGGCTTTCCGGGCCGGGCTCCGGCTCCCCTCCGGGCACGGCGGGCCCGGACCGTCCGTCCGCCGTGGTGGGGCTTCCGCCGGACGGCGGGGCGGAGGACGGCGGGGTGGAGGACGGCGGCGCGGCCGGTCCAGCGGCTCCCGTGAAGGGCCGGGCCGGGCCGGAGGCCGTGCCCGGTGGCTGCCACGGTGCGCCGGGGCCGGGCGCGGACGGGGGCGAGTGCGGGGGTGCGGCGGGGCTCCCGGACGGCTCCGCACGGTCCCCGGAGACCGCCGGTCCGGCGGCGGGCCAGGGGGTGGCCGGGGTGCTGAACCACCATTCGTCCGGCGCCGGCTCCGCGGAGGGCGGGGACGCGGCGGCCGTGTCCCCAGGGCCTCCGTGCCCGGCTTCCCCGGTCTCCCGACGCGGAGGCGGGTCCTGCGGCCGCGGCGGCTCCGTCCACTGCTCGGGAGCGGCGAACTCGGCGGGAGCGGGAACATCCGTACCGGCATCGGCGGCGTCGTCCGCGTCTGCCGGCTCGTCAGTGGCGTCCAGGTGGGCGGCGGGGCCTCCGGCGGCGGCACCGGCTTCCGGTTCCGTGCGGTCGCCGGTGCTGGTCCGCCCGGCCCGGGGGCCGCCGCCCGTCCCGGCCCAGTGGCCGGTGTCGCCGGCGCGGTGACCGGTACCGGTGGCACCGGCGTCCGTGACCTCGGCACCGGCATCCGGCTGGGCGGCAGGGTCTCCGGCGGCGGCACGGGCATCCGCCTCCGCCCAGGCGGCGGTGCCGGATCCGTCGGCGGTACGGGATCCGTCGGCGGTGCCGGGCCCGGTGACAAGCCCGCGCGGACCGGCACCGGGGTCTGCCGGCCCGGAACCGGCCTCCATCCGGGCGGCGTTGTCCCCGGCAGCGCCACCGGTGCCCGCTTCCGCTTCCACGCGGTCGGCGGCGCCGGTGCCGTCCGCTGTGCCGGTGCCGGTGCTGTCCGCTGTGCCGGTGCCGGCGCCGGTGACGCCGGTGCCGGGCCCGGTGACGGGTTCCTCAACCCGACCGGGCGGCGGGCCGCCGTCGTGCCCCGGGGCCGGCGGGCCGCCGTGGGAGAAACCCCGGGCGGCGAACCATCCGGACCGGGGGTCTCCCCCGGCCGGGCCCTCCCGGCCGGGCCGCTCCGGGGCCGGTCCGGGGCCGGCCGACGGTGGACCGACCGCGCGGGAGGCCGAGTCGAAACGGTCGTCCAGGGAGTCGTCCGCCGCGGCCGGTCCCGCGTCCGGCTTCTCCTCGCCGTACAACTCGCGCCACCACGCGTCCTCGTGGCTGTTCCGCTCCCCGTACTGACTCATGCCCATATCGTCCATCCTGCCCGCCCCGGGCCGGGGCCGCGCATTCCGAGCCCGCCGGACGGCGGTCCGGCCTCTCCGGTGGGGCGGTGGCGGGGAACGGTGGCAGGGAGGGGCGGGGTACGGGGATGATGTGCCGGTACGGGAGGGGAGACATGCCGGGTGCAACAGACTTGGACGAGGACCACGAGTCCGCGTACCGCACGCTCGTCGGACTGGGCGGCGCCGAACCGGCCGAGCTGGCGGCCCGGTTGACGCTCCCCGAGGAGGACGCCGCACGGATTCTGCGGCGGCTGGAGCGGCACGGGCTGGCGGTGCGTTCGCCGGCCCGCCCCGGTCGGTGGCTCGCGGCCGGGACGGCGTGGCCGGACGGTACGGGGGCTCCCCGGCAGCGGCGGCCCGTACCGCAGGCGGGGGATCCCGCACCCGGGAGAACGCGGCAGACGGCCGATCCCGCCGGGCAGCCCCGGCCGGAGGGCCACCGGGCCGGGACGCACGCGGCCGGTGCCGCCGGTGCCGGGGAAGACGTGGGAGCCGAGCCCGCCCGGCGCGCCGTCCAGGGCACCGCGGACGGGCCGGACGCCGTGGATCTGCGCATCCTGTCCCTGCTGCTCGCCGGGCTGACCGACGCGAGCGCCGCGAAACAGCTCGACCTCGGCTTGCGCACCGTCCAGCGCCGGGTGAAACGGCTGATGGAGATCGCCGGAGTCTCCACCCGGCTCCAACTGGGCTGGCACGCCTGCGAACACGGCTGGCCGGCACGGACCCCCACGGGAAGGACGGCCGCCGGCTCCGGCACCGGAGCCGGAGCGGTATCGGGGACCTTGGCCGGGACCGGCGGCCACACCGGCGCCCGCGCCGGGGCCGCAGCGGTGCGGCGGGCGGCGGACGAGGAGCCCCTGCCCGGCCATCCGCCGCCCGTCGCCGATCGCTGATTTCTGATTGCTGATTTCTGATCGCTGAACCCGGCCGCGCGACGCGACTGAGGCGCCGCAGGGTCCGGACGTCGCGATCCGCGCGCAGCCGGCGCACCGCCGGGCGCACCGCGCGGCCACCGCACGGTCCGGACGTCCGTCCGTGCGCGACCCGTGCGCGACCCGTGCGCAACCTGTGCGGCGCCCCCGCGCGGCCCCGGGCGCGACCGGGGATCAGCGGTGTCCCGGGGGTGGCGCGGTCAGCGCTGCGGGCCGCGCTTGCGCTGCACCAGGTGCTTGCCGAGCGCCTGCCGCTGCTTCCAGACCCGGCGGCGCTCGGCCCGCAGCCGGGCGTCCGTGCGGGAGGCGATCCACTCGTTCTCCCGGATCAGCTTGCGGTAGCTGTCCAGCCGGCGTTCCTGCAGGGTGCCGTCCTCCAGCGCGGCGAGGACCGCGCAGCCCGGCTCCGCGGTGTGCGCGCAGTCGTGGAACCGGCAGTCGCCGGCCAGTTCCTCGATCTCCGCGAAGACCCGCGCGACTCCGTCCTCGGCGTCCCACAGGCCGACTCCGCGCAGCCCGGGGGTGTCGATGAGGACGCCCCCGCCCGGCAGCGGAAGCGGCAGCAGGTCGCGTGTGGTGGTGGTGTGGCGGCCCTTGCCGTCGCTGTCGCGGATGGTTCGCACGGTCTGGGTCCCGCTGCCCAGGAGGGAGTTGGCGAGCGTGGACTTGCCCGCGCCGGACTGGCCGAGGAGGACGGTGGTGCCGCCGGCGACGGCGGCCGTCAGGACGTCCAGGCCGTCACCGGTCGCCGCGCTCACCGTCAGCACGGAGACGCCCGGGGCCGTGGCCTCCACGTCCGCCACGAGATGGGCGAGCGTGGCCGGGTCCGGTACGAGGTCCGCCTTGGTGAGCACGACGAGGGGCTGGGCGCCGCTCTCCCAGGCGAGGGCGAGGAACCGCTCGGCCCGGCCGAGGTCGAGCTCGGCCGCCAGGGAGACCGCGATCAGGACGTGGTCGACGTTGGCCGCGAGGACCTGGCCGTCGGACCGCTTGGAGGAGGCGGAGCGCAGGACGGCCGTACGGCGCGGCAGCAGGGCCCGGACCGCGTGCTCGTCCCCGTCGTAGGCGATCCAGTCACCGGTGCAGGCCCAGCGGGTCGGGTCCGGGTCGGAGACGGGAGCGAGGTCGGCCCTGACCGTGCGGAGCCCCGCTTCCGCCCCGGCGGAATCGGTACCGGGGCCGGACGGGGCCGGGACGACGGCGTCGCACAGGCCCCGGTCGACGCGGACGATCCGGCCGGGCAGCAGCCCGTCCGCCGCATACGGCGCGAAAGCCTCGGCGAAGGCCGCGTCCCAGCCGTAGCGGGCGAGAGGGGCGGGGGAGGTGGAGGGGGTGGAGTGGGAGGACGGAGAAGAAGAGAGGTGATGCGCTTGCTGACGCAACGGGATGACCCTTCACGGGGGCGGTCCCGGCTGCGGGTGCGCAGGGGCGGCGGCGCGCTGGTGCGCCGTGGGGCCCTGCTGGAAAGTGGCGTGAGCCGTCAGCCGGTAACCGCGGGAGTGGGATTGCTGGACTTCGGGACCCGGGCAGCGCCCGTCACAACGACCGTCGTCATCACAGTCCTCACCTCCCCTTGCGTTCGCTCACACGTCCGGTACCGGCGGCGGTCCGCCGCCGTGCGGTTCGCCGGTCAGCCTAAGCCCGGCCCGGAGACGGGCGCCAGCCGTTTTTCCGCCCGGTGCCCGGGCTCCGCCGTCGGGCACGGGGAGCCGCGACGGGACGGGAGGCCCGTATGGCCGCTCCGTTTCGGGTACTGCCGGTCGGCCGGTTGTCCGTGCTGGGTCAGCCCCGGCCGCCGCGCCGCCCGGCGTCCGTGTCCGCGGCCGGGTCCGCAGCCGTTTCCGCGTCGGTGTCCCTGTCCGCCGGCGGCGGCTGCCCGGGGCCCGGGGTCTCCCCCTGTGCCGGTCCCCCACGGCCCTCCGGCCGCGCCGCCCCCCGCTTCTGCTCCGTCGTCCCCCCGGGCCCGGTCCGTTCCGGCTCCCCCGCCCCGGCGGCCGCTTCGCTCTCCGTGCCGCCGGGCTCCTCCCCCGCGTCCGGCGCCTTGCCCTTGCGTGCCCGGCGGGTGTGCAGCGGGCTGTGCAGCCGGGAGCGTATGTCGTCCGGCGGCAGGAAGCGTGCCCAGCGTTCGGGGAACTCGGGCGGGGGCTCGCGGTCCGGGCCGTCCTCCCGCTCGTCCCAGTCGTCGTCCGCCTCGTCGGCCGCGGACCGGCTGCGGGCCGCGCGTTCGGCCTCCGCCCGGGCGACGATCTCGGCGGCCTCCGCCTCCCGCAGCCGCAGGTTCCGTTCGCGCGCCGCGGCGGTGGCGACGGACGGCCAGACGCGGTCGATGGCGGCGTTGACCGCCGCGCCCACGAGCACCGCGAAAGCGGAGACGCCGATCCACAGCAGGACGGCCACGGGCGCGGCCAGCGAGCCGTAGATGGTGGGACCCTCGACGGTGCTGCTGAGGTAGATGCGCAGCAGGAAGCTGCCGAGCACCCACATGGCGAGGGCGACCAGGGCCCCGGGGATGTCCTCCACCCAGGGCGAGCGCACCGGCACCGACACGTGGTAGAGCGTGGTGAGGAAGACCACCGACAGCACCAGCACGACCGGCCAGTAGAGCACCCGGACGACCGCCGTGCTCCACGGCACGATCTCGATGACGGTGTCCGGGCCGGCGATCATCAGCGGCAGCACGACCGCCCCGATCACCAGTGCGACCAGGTACAGCAGGAAGGCCAGCAGCCGCGTCTTGACGATCCCCCGGTGCCCGTCCAGCCCGTACATGACGGTGATGGTGTCGATGAAGACGTTGACCGCCCGGGAGCCCGACCACAGGGCGAGCGCGAAGCCCAGGGAGATGACGTCGGGGCGGCCGCCGCGGGTCACGTCGTCGAGCAGCGGCCGGATGAGCTGCTCGACACCCCGCTCGGAGAGGACGGTGCGGGAGGCCGTGAAGATGTTCTGCCGGATGCCCTCGATGGTCTCGGTGCCGATCCAGGCGTCGAGGTAGCCGAGGAGCCCGATCAGGCCGAGGAGCAGCGGCGGCAGGGAGAGCAGGGTGAAGAACGCCGCCTCGGCGGCGAGCCCGAGGATGCGGTACTCGATGCCGGAATTGACGGTGTCCTTCAGCAGCAGCCAGGCCACTTTGCGCTTGGAGACGTGGGGGTACAGGGCGCGGGCCCTGCGCAGACGGCTCTGGGGCCGTTCGGGGGATGACTCGGCTGCTTGCACGCGCTTAACGTATCCGGCATGGCAGCCACCACACACACCGTGACCAACCAGGCTCCGCCGCTGGTCGGATATGACGTCTTCGCCGCGGACGCGGTGCTCGCGGAGGGAGTCGCCCGGTACGCGGCGCCGGAGCGGCTGGAGGAGATCCGGACGGGGCTCGGCGAGCTGGGCCGGGCCGCCGGCTCGTCCCAGGCGCAGCGGTGGGGGGCGCAGGCCAACGAGCACCGTCCGGTGCTGCGCACCCACGACCGGTACGGCAACCGGCTGGACGAGGTTGAGTTCCACCCCGCCTACCACCGGCTGCTGGGCCACGCCGTCTCCGCCGGGCTCACCGGCGCCTGGTCCCGCCCCGACGGCCATCTGCGGCGGGCGGCGGGGTTCATGGTCTGGTCGCAGGTGGACGCGGGGCACGGCTGCCCGGTGTCGATGACGCACGCCGCCGTGCCGGCGCTGCGCACCGACCCGGAGCTGGCGGCCGAGTGGGAGCCCCGGCTGACCTCGGACGCGTACGAGCCGGAGCTGCTGCCGCCGGGCGGCAAGCCGGGCGCGCTGTTCGGCATGGGGATGACGGAGAAGCAGGGCGGTTCGGACGTCCGGGCCAACACGACGGTCGCGGAGCCGCTGGCCGAGGAGGGGGCGTACACCCTCACCGGCCACAAGTGGTTCTGCTCGGCCCCGATGTCGGACGCCTTCCTGGTGCTGGCGCAGGCGCCCGGCGGCGTCACCTGCTTCCTGCTGCCCCGGGTGCTGCCGGACGGCAGCCGCAACACCTTCCGTCTCCAGCGGCTCAAGGACAAGCTCGGCAACCATTCGAACGCCTCCTCGGAGGTCGAGTTCGACGGCACCACCCGGGTGCGCCGGGTCGGCGAGGAGGGGCGCGGGGTCGCCACGATCATCGGGATGGTCGCGGCGACCAGGCTGGACTGCGTGCTCGGTTCGGCGGCGCTGATGCGCCAGGCCGTCGTCCAGGCCGTGCACCACGCGGCGCACCGCAGTGCCTTCGGCGGCCTGCTGGTCGACAAGCCGCTGATGCGCAACGTGCTGGCCGACATGGCGCTGGAGTCCGAGGCGGCGACGACCGTGGGGCTGCGGCTGGCCGCAGCCATGGACTCGGGGGACGAGCGGGACCGGCTGCTGCTGCGCCTCGCCGTCCCGGCCGCCAAGTACTGGGTGACGAAGCGGGCCCCGGTGCTCGCCGCGGAGGCGCTGGAGTGCCTGGGCGGCAACGGCTACGTGGAGGAGTCGGGGATGCCGCGGCTGCTGCGCGAGGCCCCGGTCAACTCGGTGTGGGAGGGCTCCGGCAACGTCCAGGCGCTCGACGTGCTGCGCGCCCTGCGGCGCGAGCCGGAGGCGCTCAACGCCTTCCTCACGGAGGTCGGCCTGGCCCGCGGCGCCGACCACCGGCTGGACGGCGCCATCAAGGACCTGCTCTCCGAACTCGCCGATCTGGAGGGCATCGAGAGCCGCGCGCGGCGGCTGGTGGAGCGGATGGCGCTGGTGCTGCAGGGCTCGCTGCTCGTCCGGTACGCGCCGCCGGAGACGGCCGACGCCTTCTGCGCCTCGCGGCTGGGCGGCGACTGGGGCGGCGCGTTCGGCACGCTGCCGCACACCCTGGACCTGGCGTCGGTGGTGGAACGGGCCCGGGTGCCGTTCTGAGAGCGCGGGCCGGCCGGAGCCGGGGCGGGCGCGGCCCGGGGGCCTGGCGGGATGGTCCCCGGCCCCGCTCCGGGTCGCCGGGGAGGGCTTGACCCGGAGCGTGGAGCGGTGGGTGGTGCTGCGCCGTCACGGCACCACCCCCGCCGCGGGAACGCCGCCTCCGCGGCACCCCAGTGCGCGTCGTACGGCGTCACCCCACTGTGCTGCGGCGCGTGGCCGGGTACAAAGGTTGCAGAGGTTGCGGCGGGTCGCAGCATTTGCGTCAAGTGGTGTGCTGTTCAGGCCGCTTGGGCGGCACCATGGGGGAAGCCGCCGTTCCGCCGGTGCCGATGCCGCCACCGGCCCCCCTCCTTGACGGAGACCGCACCGTGAACCACACACCGCAGAAGCCGGCCCCGGCCGCACCCGGGGATACGCGCGAAACCGCCCGGGTGCTCAGCGGTCTGCGGGAGGCCGCGCTCTCCGGTCTGCGTCCGCCGCCGGCCGCCCACCCGCTGATCGGCGAGTCCTGGATGCGGGTGCTGCGGCTCGGCCTGGACCCGGACCGCGGGGCCCCGGCCCGGCTGCTGCCGCTCGACGAGCTGGAGCACCGCCGCCGCACCTCCCCGCTGGCCGCCGTCCTCCCCACCCTGCGGGAGGGGCTGGTGTCGGTCGCGGACGCGGCGCGGCACATCATGGTGGTCACCGACGCGGACGGCCGGGTGCTGTGGCGGGACGGCAACGCCCGGGTGCGGCTGGAGGCGGACCGTATCGGCCTGGAGCCGGGCTCCAGCTGGGCCGAGGAGTCGGTCGGCACGAACGGCATCGGCACCGCCCTGGTCACCGGCCGGCCGGTGCGGGTGCACTCCGCGGAGCACTTCGTCCGCAGCCACCACTCCTGGACCTGCGCCGCCGCGCCGCTGCACGACCCGCGGGACGGGCGGCTGCTGGGCGTGGTGGACGTCAGCGGGCCGGCCGCCACCGTGCATCCGGCGACGGCGCGGCTCGTGGCGTCCGTCGCCCGGCTCGGGGAGAGCGAGCTGCGGGAGCGGCATCTGGAGACCATCGAGCGGCTGCGGGCCGTGGCGGCTCCCCTGCTGTGCCGGCTGGGCGGCGCCCGGGCCGTGGCGATCGACCGTTCCGGCTGGACGGCCGCCGTCACCGGGATGCCGCCCCCGGGGCGGCTGGCGCTGCCGGAGAACTTCGGCACGGGCAGCCGCCGGCTTCCCGCCCTGGGCCCCTGCACCGTGGAGCCGCTGCCGGACGGCTGGCTGATCCGGCTGGACGAGGCGTCCCCGCCCGGTCCCGGTGACGCCCCGCCGGTCACGGGCGTCGCGCTGGACCTGCGCCGGCCGGGCCGCCCCACCCTGACGGTCACCGGCGGTACGGGCGACTGGACGCAGCCGCTGAGCCCGCGCCACGCCGAGATGCTGTACGCGCTGGCGCGCCGCCCCGCCGGGCGGTCCGCGGCCCAGCTCGCCGCGGACCTGTTCGGGGACCCGTCCCGCACGGTGACCGTCCGGGCGGAGATGTCCCGGCTGCGGCGGACCCTCGGCGGAGTCCTGGACCACCGCCCGTACCGCTTCGCGGACGGTGTGGACGTGCGGCTGCTCGCGCCGGACCACCCCGGTGACCTGCTGCCGCGCTCCACGGCCCCGCTGGTCGTCGCGGCCCGCCGGACCGAGGACGGGCCGGCGCCGTCCCGGCCGCCGCTGCCGGGGAGTTGAGCCCGGCGGGCCCCGGCCGGCCCCGAGGCGGCCGCTTGCCGCGGGCCGCCCGCCCGCGCGCGGGGCACCCGTTCGCGCCACCGCTGTGGCCGTGCCCGTTCCGCGCCTCTAGCGTGCGAGGGGGACGGTCGGCGTGCGACGGGGCCGGTCCGGCGCGGCGGAGGGCCCGCCCCGAGGGGAGAGCGATGGGCGGCGGCAGCGTCGAGGAGCGGGGCCCGGGCGGCTCCCGCCGCGCGCGGCCCGGGCGCCGCGCTGGGCCTGGAAACGGCGTCTGGGGGCTGCTCGCGCTGCTCCTCCTCGTCGGGCTCACGCTGCTGCACCAGGGCACGGCCGGCTCCGGCGGGCCGCCGCAGCCCGCGAACGCCCCGGCGGACCTGCGGAGTCCGCCCGCCGTGCGGGCCGCCGAGCCGTTGCCGCGCTCCGTGCCGCGGCGGGTGCGCGTCCCCGCCGTCCGCGTCGACGCCCCCCTGACGCCCGTCGCCACGGACGGCGACGGCTGGATCGAGGCGCCGCCCGCCCGG
This sequence comes from Streptomyces xinghaiensis S187, assembly GCF_000220705.2. Classification (GTDB taxonomy): domain Bacteria; phylum Actinomycetota; class Actinomycetes; order Streptomycetales; family Streptomycetaceae; genus Streptomyces; species Streptomyces xinghaiensis. Next base: position 1,423,188 of record NZ_CP023202.1, read on the forward strand.
GAGCGGAACCTCGCCGGCTGGTTCGCGGAGGCGGTGACCCCCGGGGAGCGCGGCACCTCGGTCCTGGTCGGGCATGTCGACAACGCGTCCGGACCGGCCGTCTTCTACCCCCTCGGGGCCGTCCGGCCCGGCATGGACGTCGAGGTGTCCCGGGCGGACGGGCGCACCGCCGTGTTCGGGGTCTACCGCGTCGAGGTGGTGGCCAAGGACCCCTTCCCGGCCGAGCGGGTGTACGACGGCACGGGCCATGCGGAGCTGCGGGTGCTCACCTGCGGGGGCGGCTACGACGAGAAGACCGGCTACGCGGGCAACGTCGTCGTCTACGCCCGGCTGACCTCGGTGCGGTGAGCACGGCCGCCCGGCTCCGTGCCCCGGTCCGCGCCGGGGCCCGACGGCGGGGCGGGGACGGGGCGCGCGGCGGGGGCGTGCGGGTGGCGTGATGGGATGGCGCCATGAGCAGCAGCGTCACCGTGACCACCTGGTACCTGGAGCAGACCTCGGCCGCCGATCTGGTGCCCGCCGCGGCGCCGGCGGACGGGCGGGGTTCGCGCGTCGAGCGGGCGGAGGTCCCCTCCCCCGAGTTCAGCCGCTTCCTCTACACGGCGGTCGGCGGCGACGTGACGTGGACGGACCGGCTGGACTGGCCGTACGCCCGCTGGCGGGAGTTCCTCGAACGGCCCGGCGTCGAGACGTGGGTGGCGTACGACCGGGGCACCCCGGCCGGGTACATCGAGCTGGAGGCCCAGGAGGACGGGGTGGTGGAGATCGTCTACTTCGGCCTGGTCCCGTCCTTCCGCGGCCGCCGCATCGGCGGGCATCTGCTGAGCCTGGGCACGGCACGCGCCTGGGACCTCGCCGGGCGGTGGCCGGGGCTCGCCCCGACGCGGCGGGTGTGGGTGCACACCTGCAGCAAGGACGGCCCGTACGCGCTGGACAACTACCGGCGGCGCGGCTTCCGGCTGTACGACACGCGCACCGCGGAGGAGCCCGGGACGCCGCCTCCGGGCCCGTGGCCGGGGGCTTTCTGACCCGGCTTCCGGTCCGCCCCGCCGGCGGACGGGCCCCGGGGGCGCTCCGCCACCGGGCGGATCCGGCCGCGGACGGCACCATCCGGTCACGGCCCGGGCGGCCCGGTCTGTGACCCGGGCCACAAGCATCCACATTCCGAAACATTGTTGTCCAATTGGCGGACAACGATGGACTGCCCCACGAGCGTCGTGGCACGCTCTCGGCATGTCTGAAGCTGGAATTGCCTTGGTGAGTCGGCGCCACGTCGATCTCTGCCGCATGTCCAGCGCCATCTGTCCGGCGGGCTGACAGTCCCAGCGCCACCGAGCTTCCCGCCGTCCCCGCCCTCGCGGACGAGCGAACACCCCTGACCACCGCGTGACCACCGCAGCGCCGCGGGCTCCGCCGCGCCGAGCGGTGGACTCCTGCCGCAGTACAGGTCAGCAGGGGTGTGCCCCGTTCACCTTGCGCTTCCGGCCCGACCGGCGGGAGGCATGTCCCCCCTTGTCTCCTCCTGAGCAGCCCGAGAAGGACACCACCGCCATGGCCGCCACCTCAGAACGCGCCAGCACCGCCACGACCCGCCGGAAGGCCGGCCGCCACCGCGGCGAGGGCCAGTGGGGCGTCGGGCACCACACCCCGCTCAACGGCAACGAGCAGTTCAAGAAGGACGACGACGGTCTCAATGTGCGGACACGCATTGAGACGATCTACGCCAAGGCCGGTTTCGACTCCATCGACCCCACGGACCTCCGCGGCCGGATGCGCTGGTGGGGCCTCTACACCCAGCGCCGCCCCGGGATCGACGGCGGCAAGACCGCCGTCCTGGAGCCCGAGGAGCTGGAGGACAAGTACTTCATGCTGCGGGTCCGCGTCGACGGCGGACGCCTGACCACCGCTCAGCTCCGCGCCATCGGCGAGGTGTCGGAGAGCTACGCCCGCGGCACCGCCGACATCACCGACCGGCAGAACGTCCAGCTGCACTGGGTCCGCATCGAGGACGTCCCCGCCATCTGGGAGAAGCTGGAGGCCGTCGGGCTGTCGACCACCGAGGCCTGCGGCGACTGCCCCCGCGTGATCATCGGCTCCCCGGTGGCCGGCATCGCCGCCGACGAGATCATCGACGGCACCCCCGCCGTGGAGGAGATCCACCGCCGCTACATCGGCAGCAAGGAGTTCTCCAACCTGCCGCGCAAGTTCAAGACCGCGGTCTCCGGCTCCCCGGTCCAGGACGTCGTCCACGAGATCAACGACATCGCCTTCGTCGGCGTCGACCACCCCGAGCACGGCCCGGGGTTCGACCTCTGGGTGGGCGGCGGGCTGTCCACCAACCCCAAGCTCGCCCAGCGCCTCGGCGCCTGGGTGCCGCTGGACGAGGTCCCGGACGTCTGGGCCGGTGTCACCGGCATCTTCCGCGACTACGGCTACCGCCGCCTCCGCAACCGCGCCCGGCTGAAGTTCCTCGTCGCCGACTGGGGCACCGAGAAGTTCCGGCAGGTGCTGGAGGACGAGTACCTGAAGCGGAAGCTCACGGACGGCCCCGCCCCGCCGGAGCCCTCCACCCAGTGGCGCGACCACGTCGGCGTCCACCGGCAGCACGACGGCCGCTACTACGTGGGCTTCGCCCCGCGCGTCGGCCGCGTCGACGGCGCCACCCTCACCCGCCTCGCCGACCTGGCGGCCGCCCACGGCTCGGACCGGCTCAACACCACCGTCGAACAGAAGATGATCATCCTCGACGTGGAGAAGGACCGGATCGACTCCCTCGTCTCCGGTCTGGAGGAGCTCGGCTTCCAGGTCAGCCCCTCGCCGTTCCGGCGCGGTGTCATCGCCTGCACCGGCATCGAGTTCTGCAAGCTCGCCATCGTCGAGACCAAGGCGCGCGGCATCTCCCTCATCGAGGAACTCGAGGCCCGGATGCCGGACTTCGAGGAGCCGGTGACCATCAACATCAACGGCTGCCCCAACGCCTGCGCCCGCATCCAGACCGCCGACATCGGTCTCAAGGGCCAGCTGATGCTGGACGCCGACGGCAACCAGGTCGAGGGCTACCAGGTGCACCTGGGCGGCTCCCTCGGCTTCGACGCCGCCTTCGGCCGCAAGGTCCGCGGCCTCAAGGTCACCTCCGCCGAACTCCCCGACTACGTCGAGCGGGTGCTGCGCCGCTTCGAGAAGCAGCGCGAGGACGGCGAGCGGTTCGCCACCTGGGCGGCACGCGCCTCCGCGGAGGACCTGTCATGAGCGACCGCGCAGCGCCGTTCCACTGCCCGTACTGCGGGGACGAGGACCTGCGGCCCTCCGAGGAGGGCCACGGCGCCTGGGAGTGCGGGTCCTGCGCCCGCGCCTTCCGGCTCTCCTTCCTCGGGCTGCTCTCCGGCCCGCGCACCGGCCACCACGAAGGGGGAACCACCGCATGACCACCGCACCCTCACCCCGCCACACCACCGCCGAACTCCGCGCCCTCGCCGAGAAGGGCGCCGCCGAGTTCGGCGACGCCGGCCCCGAGGAGGTCCTGCGCTGGGCCGCGGACACCTTCGGCAGCCGCTTCTGCGTCACCTCCTCGATGGAGGACGCGGTCGTCGCCCACCTGGCGTCCCGCGTCCAGCCGGGCGTGGACGTGGTGTTCCTCGACACCGGCTACCACTTCCCCGAGACCATCGGCACCCGCGACGCCGTGGCCGCCGTCATGGACGTCAACGTGATCAGCGTGACGCCGCGGCAGACCGTCGCCGAGCAGGACGCCGAGTACGGGCCGAAGCTGCACGACCGCGACCCCGACCTGTGCTGCGCCCTGCGCAAGGTGGCCCCCCTCGAAGAAGGACTGTCGGGCTACGACGCCTGGGCGACCGGGCTGCGCCGCGACAACGGCCCCACCCGGGCCGCCACCCCGGTCGTCGACTGGGACGCCAAGCGCCAGAAGGTCAAGATCTCGCCGATCGCCACCTGGACGCAGGACGACCTGGACGCCTACGTCGCCGAGCACGGCGTGCTCACCAACCCGCTGCTGACGGACGGCTACCCCTCGATCGGCTGCGCCCCCTGCACCCGGCGCGTCAAGCCGGGCGAGGACGTCCGGGCCGGCCGCTGGGCGGGCCGCGGCAAGACCGAGTGCGGACTGCACACCTGATGAGCGATCGCCCGGCTGGGGCCGCAGACCGAGAAGGACCCGGGGTGAACCGGGGAGACGGGCGCCGAGGAGGAGGGCCGATCATGACCACCACGACCGAGGCGGACGGGACCGCGGGGCCGGACGGACGGACCGCACCCGCCGCGAGCACGGACGCCGCGGAGGGCACGGACGCCGCGGCAGGCACGGAGGGCACGGACACCGCCGGACCCGGCGGCAGCCCGTACGCCCTGTCGCACCTGGACGCGCTGGAGTCCGAGGCCGTGCACATCTTCCGCGAGGTGGCGGGCGAGTTCGAGCGGCCGGTGATCCTCTTCTCCGGCGGCAAGGACTCCATCGTCATGCTCCACCTGGCGCTGAAGGCCTTCGCCCCCGCCGCCGTCCCGTTCTCCCTGCTCCATGTCGACACCGGGCACAACTTCCCCGAGGTGCTGGACTTCCGCGACCGCACCGTCGCCGAGCACGGCCTGCGCCTCCATGTGGCCTCCGTCCAGGAGTTCATCGACGCGGGCAAGCTCCGCGAGCGCCCGGACGGCACCCGCAACCCGCTGCAGACCGTCCCGCTGCTGGACGCCATCGAACGGAACCGCTTCGACGCCGTCTTCGGCGGCGGCCGGCGCGACGAGGAGAAGGCCCGCGCCAAGGAGCGCGTGTTCTCCCTGCGCGACGAGTTCGGCGGCTGGAACCCGCGCCGCCAGCGCCCCGAGCTGTGGCAGCTCTACAACGGCCGCCACTCCCCCGGCGAGCACGTCCGCGTCTTCCCGCTCTCCAACTGGACCGAGCTGGACGTGTGGCAGTACATCGCCCGGGAGAAGATCGAACTCCCCGCCATCTACTACGCCCACGAGCGGGAGGTCTTCGCCCGCAACGGCATGTGGCTCGCGCCCGGCGAGTGGGGCGGGCCGAAGGACGGCGAGCGGACCGAGACCCGCAGGGTGCGCTACCGCACGGTCGGCGACATGTCCTGCACCGGGGCCGTGGACTCCGGCGCCGACACCATCGAGGCCGTCATCACCGAGATCGCCGCCTCCCGGCTCACCGAGCGGGGCGCCACCCGCGCCGACGACAAGCTGTCCGAGGCCGCCATGGAGGACCGCAAGCGCGAGGGGTACTTCTAACCATGAGCAGCACCGACACACCCGCCGCCGCGGCCGCGGCGGCCGCCGCCGAGAGCCTGACCGCCGCCGGCGAGTCCGCCACGCTGCTGCGGTTCGCCACCGCCGGCAGCGTCGACGACGGCAAGTCCACCCTGGTGGGCCGGCTCCTGCACGACTCCAAGTCCGTCCTGGCCGACCAGCTGGAGGCCGTCGAGCACGCCTCCCGCAGCCGCGGCCAGGAAGCCCCGGACCTCGCGCTGCTCACGGACGGGCTGCGGGCGGAGCGCGAGCAGGGCATCACCATCGACGTGGCCTACCGGTACTTCGCCACCCCGCGCCGCCGGTTCATCCTCGCCGACACCCCCGGCCATGTGCAGTACACCCGGAACATGGTCACCGGGGCGTCGACGGCCGAGCTGGCCGTCGTCCTCGTCGACGCCCGCAACGGCGTCGTGGAGCAGACCCGCCGGCACGCCGCCGTCGCCGCGCTGCTCCGGGTGCCGCACGTCGTCCTCGCCGTCAACAAGATGGACCTCGTCGGCTACGAGGAGTCCGTCTTCGCCCGGATCGCCGGGGAGTTCACGGCCTACGCGGCCGCGCTCGGCGTCCCGGAGATCACCGCCATCCCGATCTCCGCGCTGGCCGGGGACAACGTGGTCACCCCGTCCGCCACCATGGACTGGTACGGCGGCCCGACCGTCCTGGAGCACCTGGAGACGGTGCCGGTCACCGACGACCCGTCCGGTGACCCGGTGCGCTTCCCCGTCCAGTACGTCATCCGCCCGCAGACCCCCGAGCACCCCGACTACCGGGGCTACGCGGGCCAGCTGGCCTCCGGGGTGCTGCGGGTGGGAGACCCGGTGACCGTACTGCCGTCCGGCCGCACCAGCACCGTCACGGCCATCGACGCCCTCGGGGAGAACGTGGACGCGGCCTGGTCGCCGCAGTCCGTCACCGTCCTCCTCGACGACGACCTCGACATCTCGCGCGGCGACATCATCGTCACCACCGCCACCGCCCCGGCCGTCACGCAGGACGTCGAGGCGACCGTCTGCCATCTGCACGACCGGCCGCTGGCCGTCGGCGACCGGGTGCTGCTCAAGCACACCACCCGCACGGTCAAGGCGATCGTCAAGGACATCCCGTCCCGGCTGGCGCTCAGCGAGCCCGACGAACACGGCGGTCTCGCGCGCCACCCGGCGCCGGGCGAGCTGGCGGCCAACGACATCGGCCGGATCGTGCTGCGCACCTCCGAGCCGCTCGCCCTCGACGCCTACGCCGACTCGCGCCGCACCGGATCGTTCCTGCTGATCGACCCGGCGGACGGCACGACGCTCACGGCGGGCATGGCGGGCGACGCGTTCACCGAGTCCGCGAACGGCACCGCGCGGGCCGCGGACGGCGCGGCCGACGACGGCTGGGACTTCTGACCGTGACCACCACGGCCCGTCCCGCCACCGAGAGCTGGTCGACCTTCGCCAAGGAGGGCGGCCGGGTCGGCAGCGGCGCCCTCGGCAGCGGCGAGGGCGGCGTCGGGCGATGTGCCCGCGGCTGAGCGGCTGACCCCGCGCCCCGCACTCGCACCGTCCCGAAACCGCCGCCCCGCCGGGCGCGCCGCCACCCCGCGCCGAGCCCGGCCGCCCTCCGAGAGGACACCCCTCCCGTGTCTGCCGACCACCCCGCCCCGCTCCGGGGGCCGCGCCGCACCCGCCGGGGGCACCGCCCCCGGCACCGGTACGCCACCGCGGCCGTCGCCGCCGCGCTCGCCGCGCTGCTGGCCGTCGCGCTCGGCGCCTGCGGCTACGGCTCCCGGGCCGAGACCGGCGGCGTCGCCAAGGTGCAGCCGCGCGGTGAACGCACGGGCGGGCTGGACGAGGTACGGCTGGGCTACTTCGCCAACGTCACCCACGCCACCGCGCTCGTCGGCGACCGGGAGGGCTTCTTCCAGAAGGAGCTGGGCGGGACCAAGGTGACCGCGCAGGTGTTCGGCGCCGGCCCGTCCGCCGTCGAGGCGCTCAACGCGGGTTCCGTGGACATCGCCTGGCTCGGCCCCTCCCCCGCCGTCAACGGCTACACCAGGGCCGGCGGCCGGAACCTCCGGATCATCTCCGGCTCGGCCTCCGGCGGGGTCTCCCTCGTCGCGCACCCCGACCGGGTGAGCGGCCCGGACGACCTGCGCGGCAAGCGGATCGCCACACCGCAGCTCGGCAACACCCAGGACGTGGCGCTGCTCCACTACCTCGCGGAGAAGGGCCTGCGGGTCGATCCGGACAGCGGCGAGGGCGAGGCGACCGTGCTGCGCATCGACAACAAGGAGACCCCGGCCTTCTTCCGGCGCGGGGACATCGACGCCGCCTGGGTGCCGGAGCCCACCGCCTCACAGCTCACCGCCCAGGGCGGCAGGGTCCTGCTGGACGAGCGGGACCTGTGGGAGGACGGCCGGCACGTCATCACCACCATGGTCGTCTCGCAGCGGTTCCTCGCCCGGCACCCGGAGGCGGTGGAGGCCGTGCTGCGCGGCTCCGTCAAGGCCAACGCCTGGATCAAGAGCCACCCCGAGGAGGCCAGGGCCTCGCTCAACACCGCGCTGGAGCGGCAGGGCGGCAAGGCCCTGCCGCCCGAGGTGCTCGACCCCGCGTTCGAGCACATCGAGGTGCTCGACGACCCGCTCGCCGCCACCCTCGCCCGCCAGGCCGAACACGCCGAGCGGGCCGGGCTGCTGGAGAACCCCGACCTGCGCGGCATCTACGACCTGAGGCTCCTCAACAAGGTGCTGGCGGAGCGCGGCGCGCGGCAGGTCTCCGCCGCCGGCCTGGGTTCCGGCTGACCGGCACCACCCGCACCCGCATGGCCCGCACCGGCACCGCCCGCCGCAGCACCGTCCACCGCAGCGCCGAACCCGTCCCTCCGGAGGTGACACCGATGGCCACCACGCTCCTCGCGCCGCACACCGAGGCCCCGGCCGACCACGCCGTACGGCTCGATCACGTGTCCAAGTCGTTCGGCCGCGGCGGCGGCCGCCAGCTCGTCCTGGACGACATCAGCCTCGACGTGGCGAACGGCGAGTTCGTCTGTCTGCTGGGCGCGTCGGGCTGTGGGAAGTCCACGCTGCTCAACCTGGTGGCGGGGCTCGACCGGCCCACCTCCGGGGAGATCGGCGTCCCCCACGGCCGGCCCGCCCTGATGTTCCAGGAGCACGCCCTGTTCCCGTGGCTCACCGCGGGACGCAACATCGAACTGGCCCTGCGCATGCGGGGCGTGCCCAAAGCGGACCGGCGCCCGGAGGCCGAGCGGCTGCTGGAGCTGGTCCGGCTGAAGGGCGCGTACGGCAAGCGGGTGCACGAACTGTCCGGCGGGATGCGGCAGCGGGTGGCGCTGGCCCGGGCCCTGGCCCAGGACAGCAATCTGCTGCTGATGGACGAGCCGTTCGCGGCCCTCGACGCCATCACGCGCGACGTGCTGCACGAGGAGCTGACCCGGATCTGGACCGAGACGAACCTCTCCGTCCTCTTCGTCACCCACAACGTGCGCGAGGCGGTCCGGCTCGCCCAGCGCGTGGTGCTGCTGTCCTCCCGCCCCGGCCGGATCGCCCGGGAGTGGCGGGTGGACATCCCGCAGCCGCGCCGGATCGAGGACGCGGCCGTGGCCCGGCTCTCCGTGGAGATCACCGAACAACTGCGGGGGGAGATCCGCCGGCATGGCCAGCACTGACACCCGGGGCGGCGCGGACGGCACGGGCGGCGCCTCCCCGTCGTCCTCCGCGGCCGCCTCCGCGAACGGCTCGCCGAACGGTTCGCCCAGCGACCTGGAGGGGCTGGAGGCCGGTCTCGACGCCCTGGAGACGCACACCGCGTCCCGGGTGCCGTTCGGCCGGCTCCTGCTCGACAAGGTGCTGCCGCCGGTCGTCGCCGTCGTCATCGTGCTGGCGCTGTGGCAGCTCGCGTACGTCCTGGAGATCAAGCCGCACTACCAGCTGCCCGGGCCGCTGGACGTCTGGAACGCCCTGGCCGACGAGTGGTACAAGGGCACGATCCTCGGCGTGGTCTGGAACAGCGTCTCCCGGGGCGCGCTGGGCTTCGCCGCCTCGCTCGCCATCGGCACCCCGCTGGGCCTGATCGTGGCCCGGGTGAAGCCGGTGCGGGCGGCGATCGGGCCGATCCTGTCCGGGCTGCAGTCGCTGCCGTCGGTCGCCTGGGTGCCCGCGGCCATCATCTGGTTCGGCCTCTCGGACGCGACGATCTACACGGTGGTGCTGCTGGGCGCCGTACCGTCGATCGCGAACGGCCTGGTCGCGGGCGTGGACCGGATCCCGCCGCTGTATCTGCGCGCCGGCCAGGTCATCGGCGCCACCGGGCTCAGGGGCGTACGGCATGTGCTGCTGCCCGCCGCGATGCCCGGCTACATCTCCGGCCTCAAGCAGGGCTGGGCGTTCTCCTGGCGTGCGCTGATGGCCGCCGAACTGATCGCCAAGTCACCGGAGCTGGGCGTCGGCCTGGGACAGCTCCTGGAAACGGGCCGGGTCTACCAGGACATGCCGCTGGTGCTCGGCGCCATCACCCTCATCCTCGTCGTCGGCATCGGCATCGAACTGCTCGTCTTCGCGCCCGTCGAACGCCGCGTGCTGCGCAGCCGCGGCCTGATCGCCGGCGCCCGCTGAACGGACACCCGCCACCATGACCCCACAGCCCCTCTCGCACGGCACCTCCGCCGCCCCCACCCTGGTGATCACCGCCCACGGCAGCCGCGACCCGCGCCACGCCGCGACCGTCACCGCGCTCGCCGAGCGCGTCCGCTCCCTGCGGCCGGGCCTGCGCGTCGAGACGGGCTACCTGGACTTCTGCGCCCCGAGCGTGCCGCGGCTGCTGGACCGGCTGGCCGCGGAGGGCGTCCGCGAGGTCATCGCCCTCCCGCTGCTGCTGACCCGGGCCTTCCACGCCAAGTCCGACATCCCCGGGGTGCTCGGCGAGGCCCGCGCGCGGCTGCCCCGCCTCACGATCACCCAGGCGGACGTCCTCGGCCCGTCCCCGCTCCTCCTCGACACCCTCGAACAGCGCCTGTACGAAGCCGGACTGGCCCCGGACGACCGCGCGTCGACCGGAATCGTCCTGGCCTCGGCGGGCTCCTCCGACCCGGAGGCGATCGCAGTGATCGCAGCAATCGCGCGGGAGTGGCGGCGCACCGGTTGGTGCGCCGTGCGGCCTGCGTTCGCCTCCGCTCAGCTCCCCCGCACGGCGGACGCCGTCCGCGCCCTGCGCGCGGACGGGGCCCGCCGGGTGGCGGTGGCCCCGTACGTCATCGCCCCGGGCCGTCTCCCGGACCGCATCGCGGCGGGCGCGCGGGAGGCGGGCGCGGACGTCCTGGCCGGCGTCCTCGGCCCGGACGAGCGGCTGGCGCGCCTGCTCCTGACCCGCTACGACGAGTCCCGCGCGGCCCGCCCGGCCCTCAGGGCGTTGAGCGCCTGACGGCGCTGCTCTTCGGGGTGGCTCGCCGCCTCCGCGCTACTCGCTCAGCAGCGCCGCGAGGCGGACGGCGGTCTTCTCGCCCGCCCGTTGCTTGATCAGACCTTCCTTGGCAGCGGCACGAAGCCTGACCGCCGAGGTGTGCTCCCCGCCTCGTGTCACCAGCGCCGTAACCACGACGGGATTCATCCCACCGATACCAGCGCCGGCGACGACCCGGATCGTCCTCCGGTCCCCGCCGGGCTCGACGTGCACGGGCTCAACGGCCTGCCCGGCTCCCCCGAGCACGTCGGCGACACGCTTGACGGCGTCGTCGAACGGCAGGGGGATGACCAGGTCGATCTCGTGGACGTTCTTCTTCAACCGCTTGGCCACACGCCCGGTCAGGCGGCCGCTGGCCCCGACCACCGTGCCCAGTGCCGCGATCTCTCCGGTCAGGATCTCGTCCTCACCCCGGTCCACGAGCCCCGCCCTTCGCTGTTGAACCACCCCTGCGATCCGCCACGGGCCCCGCCGGTGGCGGTGGCCCGCTGATTATCGCTGCGGCCCGCCCACCGGACCGTATCGCGGCAGACACCCGGGAGGGTCGGGCCGTTTCCCACCCGCTCCGATGTCCTCCGGTTCACCGGCAGGGGGCCGCCACCCGTTCACGGCTCCGACGACGCGAACGCGAACTCGCCCGCTTTGACCCCGCGTATGAGTTCGCGCAAGGCCCCCCGGGTGGTCCTGAGGACGGTGTCCGGCTCCTCGCTCTCCCGCAGCCGGAGCGTTCCATCAGGCACGGAGGCAACGTAGACGCAGGAGGACGCCTCCTGGCTGAAGCTGGATTTCTGCCAGTTGAGCACAGACACAGTGAGTCCTTTCACAGATCGCGGGCAAGGCGGTGCAGAAAGTTCTTGGAGGCCGCCGGACTGAGAGCAGCATTCTCCATCCGGTCCAGCACCAGGCGATACCTATCCAACCGAGTCTGCGCATCCACGAGTTCCACCCCGTGTTCGGTGTCGATCTGCACTGTGTCGAGTTGCCTCACCGGCCCACTGAAGTAGTCGATGCCCTGCCCCGAACAGGGAAAGGGAGCCCCGCCGAATGGAATCACCCTGACAGTGATGTCCTCCCTTTCACCCATGTCGATGAGGTGCTGGATCTGTGCTCTGCTGGTTGCGGCCCCGCCGAACTGCATGCGCAGAGCCGCTTCGTGGATGACAGCGGTGTACGGCACCGGCCGGTCCCGGTGGAGAACCACTTGGCGCTTCATCCGGTGAGACAGCCGGAATTCCAGCTCGTGGGGAAGCAGCGCGGGTACCACCTGCCGGAACAAGGCCCGAGCTTGGTCGATCGTCTGGAGAAGCCCAGGAATGTGGACAACCTGAGCCACCCGGATGGCCGTCGCGTGATGCTCGAGTTCCGAAAGATCCAGCAAACCTTGCGACAGGGTCTCGCGGTGCTCTTCCCACCACCCGCGCTTGCGGTCACCGGTCATGCCCACGAGCGCGTCGACCAAGGCCTGGTCCGTGCAGCCGTAGTTGCGGGCAAGGACCCGCACGCGATCACCGCTCACACCGTACCGGCCGGCTTCGATTCCGCTGAGCCTCGACTGCGGCACGCCCAGGCGCGCGGCTGCCTCCGTCGCGGACAGTTCGGTGCGCTCACGCAGTCTCCGCAACTCCGCGCCCAGACGCCTGCGCCGAACCGTCGGAATGGCGTTCGTGGCAGACATGGGTTATCTCTCCTCGCTCGCACAGCAGAACGCCCAGTCACCAGATCGGTGGGTCATGGTCTTATGACGCTGTTCTCCATGGGAATTAGACCATGATGGGCGTTACGGTCAGAGCCGGCAGTCCACCGACCACGCCGCCGCGCAGGCCGACTTCACGACCTCCCAGGAGAAATCAATGCTCACCGTAGCCCCGGACTGGGCGTACGCCCTCCAACTTCCCCACGATCCCCGCGCCCCGCGTATCGCCCGTACAACCTTGCGAGCCGTGCTCGACGGACACGGCCTGGACGACCTGGCGGACACCGCCGAACTCCTGGCGTCCGAGATGGTCACCAACGCCTACCGGCACACCGGCGGGCCATCGTCGCTGCGCCTGCGCGGGCTTTCGGACGGGCGGCTCCGGATCACCGTCTGGGACACCGACCCGACCGTCCCGCCACCCTTCGACAAGCCACCGTGCCCCGGAGCCGGAACGGGGAACAGACGTGGTGGACGCGGAGGCCGAGAGCGGTCGCGGGCTGCACCTCGTGCGGCTCTGGGCGGACAACTGGGGAAGCTGCCTGCTCGGCGACGGCGACCACCCGTGGCCCGGCCCGCGCGGCAAACTCCTCTGGATCGAACTCGTCCGGCGCGAACGCTTCACCATGGCCGCGTGACGCGCCGCCGGGGTCGCCCCGCATACCAACCCGGACCCATTCCCGGCGCGGGACGGCCAGTGTCAGACCGTCCCCCTAGGTTGCCCCCATGAGCGAATACGTACTGACGGCAGGCGCGTGGCTCGGAGCGTGGGCCTGGGACGAGGTGGTCCCGGAACTGCGGGCGGCCGGGCACGGCGTGCATCCCCTGACGCTCTCCGGGCTCGCCGAGAAGAAGGGCGTGCCCGCCGGACAGCAGACGCACGTGCAGGACATCGTCGGGGAGATCGAGCGCCGGGAGCTGCGCGACGTCGTACTGGTCGGGCACAGCTACGCGGGCATCCCGGCCGGTCAGGCCGCCGAGCGGATCGGGGACCGGCTGGCCCGGGTGGTCTTCGTGGACTCCAACGTCCCGGCCGACGGCGAGTCGTTCGTCTCCGCCTGGCCGGACGGCAGGGCGATGGTCGAGGCGGCGATCGCCGCGAACGGGGGCTTCTGGCCGGTCCCCGACGCGGACGAATTCGCCGGCCAAGGACTCAGCCCCGAGCGGATCGCCCGCTTCACGGCCGACGGGAGTCCGCACCCGGGCGCCACGCTCACCGAACCGGCCGTGCTGGCGCGCCCGCTCGGCGAACTCCCCGCGACGTACATCAAGTGCCTGCTCGACTGGCCCGAGCCGAGCCCCGACGTGGCCGAGTTGCTGAAGAGCGAGCGGTGGCGGCTGGTCACGATGGACACCGGCCACTGGCCCATGTTCTCCCAGCCGCGCGAACTGGCCCGGATACTCCTCGCCGCGGCGGGGCCCGGTGACTGAGCCGCAGTAGTTGGCGGATCCACGCACCCGGTGTGAGACATGTACCAGGATTGACGCAGGGCAGAAAAGCGCACCCGTGTCCGCGCGGACCAGGAGGACTCGGCCCTGACCAACGAAGCCGCCAACCGCCGTGACGTCCCGGAGGGAGAGACCATCCCTGAGGGGATCCACGTGGCGGCCGGGGCGGGCCACGGCCGGGACGAGCCGCTTGAGTGGCCCGCCTTCGACGGCGGCGGGACATCCGCCACCAGCGAGGAAGTCACGTCGGCCGTCGCCGGCGGAGCCGCCGGCCGGTAGTCGCTCCGGATCAGGGCCGGTGTCCGTGCCCGAAGGGCCGGTAGGCGTCGTTGGTGGCGACCGGCGCCCCGCCTTCGGCGGTGCCGCCTCCCGGGATGTAGACGGTGTCGCCGACGGTCGCCGCGGCGGTGCCGTGACGCGGCACCGGCATGGGAGCCAGGCGCTGCCAGCGGTCGCGGGCGACGTCGTAGACCTCGGTCTCGGCGAAGACGCCGTCCGAGCCCGGGGCCGGGTTGCCCTCGCCCCCGAAGGTGTAGATCTTCCCTCCGACCGCGGACGCGGCGAGGCCTCCCCGTGCGGTCGGCATCGGGGCGCGTTCGGCCCACCGTCCGGTGTGCAGATTCAGTGCGTAGACGGTGTCGCGCACGTTGACCTGGCCCCGGTCACGTCCGCCCAGCACATAGAACGTGGAACCGACGATCGCACCGCCGACGTGATCGCGGGCCTGCGGAAGCGGGGCCAGTTCGCGCCACCTGCCACTGTGCACGTCGTAGGCCGACACGGTGTCCACCGTGTCCTGCAGGCCACCGGGTCCCGGGGTCAGCGTCCGCATACCGCCGGCGAGGTAGACCGTCCGGCCCTTCACGCCCATCGCGGCGCTGCCGCGCGCCATCTCCCGCGGCACCGGAGGCAGCGAGGACCATCGGTCCCTCTTCGGGTCGTAGACGAAGCTCGCTCCGGTGGCCTCCCACGAAGCGCCGCCCGTCAGCCCGCCCAGAACGTGGATCCTGCCGTCCACGACCGCCACGTTCGGATGGTTCATGGGCACCGGCAGCGGAGCCGCTTCCGACCAGCGGCGTGTGCGGGTGTCGAAGACCTCGACCCGGTCGACCGTGGTGACGCCGCCGCCTGCCTGGGGGACGATGCCGCCCAGCACATAGACCTTCTCGCCGAGTGCGGCCACCCCGTGTTCCTGGCGCGGGCCGCCCTTGATCCCCGGCAGTTCCTGCCACCCGCGCCCGTAGTGCGGATCCGCCGGGACGGCCCCCGCACCGGCGGCCGGCGGGTGGCCTTCGTGGGCTTGCGCGGGTATCGCCACCCCGCCCGCCGCCACCGACGCGGCGAGAGCTAAGGACACCGTCGCTGTACGAATTTTCGTGTTCGGGTTCATACCCGAGACCATGCCACCGGCCGAGAACATCAGTCCAATGCATAGTTGGCATGCAATGCTATGCGCGTGACGCATATCGAGCGCCTTGACCTCAACCTGCTCATTCCCCTCGCAGCCCTGCTGGAAGAACGGAACGTTTCCCGCGCTGCCGGGCGTGTGCATCTGAGTCAGCCCGCGATGAGCCGTACGCTGCGGCGCCTGCGTGAGACGTTCAAGGACGACCTGCTGGTCCGAAGCCCCTCGGGATACCAGCTGACACCGTGCGCCGAACGGCTGCGGCAGCAACTCGCCGTGCTGCTCCCGCAGATCGCCGACCTGTTCCCCCGCGAGGGATTCTCCCCCGGGACCGCCGCGGAGACCTTCCGGCTGACCGGCACCGACTACGCCGCCTCCGTGATCGGCGAGGAGTTGATCCGGACCGTCATGCAGCGCTCACCACAATCCCGGCTGCACTACCGGTCCTGGCACGAGGGAGTCTTCGACGACCTCCACCGCGGGGCGGTGGATCTGGCCTTTTTCGGCTCCGAACCGCCGGCCTCCTTGCGCGCCGAGCCCTTGTTCGCCGAGGAGTTCGTCTGCGTAATGGACCGTGAGCACTCGCCGACCGGCCGCACCGCGCTCGACCTTGCCGATTATCTGCGCGCCGTCCACGTCGTGGTCGACATCTCCCACGGCCGGCAGGGTGTCGTCGACGCGAGCCTGCGCCGGGCCGGCGTGGAACGTACCGTCGGTCTCACGGTGCCCTACCACTACGCGGCCCTGCAGGCCGTCGCCGGAACGGCCCTCGTCGCCACACTGCCGAAACGGCTCCTGGACGCCGACGCCTCGGGACAAGACACAGCACTGCGCATCGTGCCCGCCCCCGAAGTCATCGACACCATGACCTATCTGATGCTCTGGCATCCACGACTGGACAACGACCCCGCACAACGATGGCTGCGGCAGCAGGCCCGCACAGCAGCAAAAGGCTCCGCCCCGCAGGCCGGGCCCGCAGAGGGCGGTTCGTGAGTCTCCGAGAGATTCCGCTGTCGCCCTGGGGTGTGAGCGCGTGCGGGATCCTCTGGTCTGCGGCCGCCGATCTGCTGGTCGGTCAGCCGCCTGCCGGGGAAGGCTCTAGGGTCCCGCCTGTGACCGAACTTTCCTCATCGCACCGGGCGACAGCCGATGCCTACGATGCCGTTGCCGTTCTCTACGCCGAACTCTTCCGCGACGCGCTCGACGCTCTGCCGCTGGATCGCGCAGTGCTCGCCGCGTTCGCCGAGACGGTGCGGGCCGCCGGTCCCGGGCCGGTCGCCGAGCTGGGATGCGGCCCCGGATTTCTCACGGCGCACCTGCGGGATCTGGGGCTGGACGTCTTCGGCGTCGACCTTTCGCCGGTGATGATCGGCCTTGCCCGGGAGGCGTACCCGGACCTGCGGTTCGAGGTCGGTTCCATGGACGCCCTGGACCTCGCCGACGGCAGGCTGCACGGCGTCGTGTCCTGGTACTCGGTCATCCACGCCCCGCCGGCGGATGTGCCCTCGTACTTCGCCGAGTTCCGCCGGGTCCTCGCGCCCGGCGGCACACTGCTGCTCGGCTTCTTCGAGTCGGAGGGCGAGCCGGTCACGGCGTTCGACCACAAGGTGACCACGGCCTACCGATGGCCGGTCGACGGTCTCGCGGGGCTGGCCGGTGAGGCCGGCTTCACCGAGGTCGGCCGGATGCTGCGGGAGCCGCTGGAGGGGGAACGATTCCGCCAGGGGCGCCTGCTGATGCGCGCGGGGAAGTGACCCGGAGTGCCGCGTGCCGCGTGCCGCCGTCGACGGCGCGCGGCACCCCGGAGCGGTGATCCAGCCGCGGGGCGGGGCCTCGGTCCGGAGCGGCCCTCCCGGCCTACTCGTCCGGTCCGGCGGGCTGTCCGTCCGTCTCGTCACCCCGCCAGACCGCCGTGAGGGCGGCGATCGTCTCCGCCGTCCAGGTCTCCGCGGCCGCCTTGTCGATGCCGAGCCCGCTGAGGGGGCCCGCGCCGTCCTCGAACTCCAGCAGGGCCAGCAGGATGTGCTCGGTGCCGATGTAGTTGTGGCCGAGCCGGAGCGCCTGCCGGTAGGTCAGTTCGAGGGTCTTGCGCGCGTCCGCGTCGTACGGGATCAGGTCGGGAACCTGTCCGGCTGCCGGCGGCACAGCTGCCGTCGCCGCCTGCCGTACGGCGTCCAGAAGGACACCCTGGTCGTTGATCGCCTTGGCGCCGAGCCCTTCGGGTTCCGCCAGCAGACCCAGGAGCAGATGGGCCGGGCCGATGGTGTCGTTGCCGGCCGCGCGGGCCTCGTTCTGGGCGGCCATCACCACGTTCTTGGCGCGCGGGGTGAACCGGCTGAAGCCCTGGCTCGGGTCGAGGTCCTGCGCTTCGCCCGAGCCCTTCGGCACGAAGCGCTTCTGTGCCGCCTGCCGGGTCACGCCCATGCTGCGGCCGATGTCCGTCCAGGAGGCGCCCGAGCGGCGCGCCTGGTCCACGAAGTGGCCGATCAGGTGGTCGGCCACATCTCCGAGATGGTCCGCCGCGACGACCGCGTCGGTGAGTTGTTCCAGCGCGTCGGAGTGGGTCTTCTTGATCGCGTCGATGAGGTCGTCGAGCCGGACCGGATGCGTCATGCGTACGGGTTCCGTCATGAGGCAACCGTAGGTTGACAGTTCGCGTGCGTCAACCTCGCGTTGACAGTCCCTCCGGGTTCGTCCCGCACCAGCCGTTCCTGCGGTCCGAAACGCCAACTCGCCGCGGAAGTACACCCGTTGGCTGAGCGCCCCCGGACGCGGCCGAAGCGGGGCGCTTGGCGGCCGGGGCACCGGGACCCCGCACGTGAGCCCGGCCGCCACCTCCGGGAAAGGGTGACGGCCGGGCTCCGGCGGGATGCGGATGGCTGTTACTCGACGACCTTCAGCAGCCGGTTCGGGGTGGAACCGGTCGCGTTGGTGATGGCACCGGCGGTGGCACCGCTGCTCAGGGCACTCGCTACCTGGGCCGGGGTGGCGCCGGTGTGGCGGCCCAGGTAGATGGCGGCGGCCCCGGCGACGTGCGGGCTGGCCATGGAGGTACCGGAGATGGTGTTGGTGGAGGTGTCGCTGCTCCGCCAGGCCGAGGTGATGGAGGAGCCGGGTGCGTAGATGTCCACCACGCTGCCGTAGTTGGAGTAGTACGGCTCCGAGTCGCTGCTGGTGCTGGCGGCGACGGTGATCGCCTCCTGGACCCGCGCCGGTGAGTAGTTGGCCGCGTTGGCCGCCGAGTTGCCCGCCGCCACGGCGAAGGTGACGCCCGAGGCGATCGCGGAGCGCACGGCCGCGTCCAGGGCCGCGTCGGCCCCGCCGCCGAGGCTCATATTGGCCACGGACGGACCGGAGGCGTTCCGCTGGACCCAGTCGATGCCGGCGACGACGCCGGCGGTGGTGCCGGAACCGTTGTTGTCGAGCACGCGGACGGCGACGATCTTGGCCTTCTTGGCGACACCGTGCGCCGCGCCGGCGACGGTGCCCGCCACGTGCGTCCCGTGCCCGTGGCCATCGGTGGCGGAGTTGTCGCCGTCGATGGCGTCGTAGCCGAGGCTGGCACGGCCCCCGAAGTCCTGGTGGGTGACGCGCACGCCGGTGTCGATGACGTAGACGGTCACGCCCTCGCCGGCACTGTCCGGGTAGTTGTAGACGCCGTCCCGCGACCGGGAGGTCTGGTCGATCCGGTCCAGGCCCCAGGACGGCGGGTTGGCCTGGGAGCCGGTGATGCGGAAGGTCTTGTTCTGCACCACCTTGTCGACGGCCGGGTCGGCGGCGAGGCGTCTCGCCTCGGTCTCCGTGAGGCCGGTGGCGGAGAAGCCGTCCAGAGCGGTGTAGTTGTGGTCGAGCTTGCCGCCGTACGTCTTGGCCAGCTCCTTCTTGCCGGTGGCCTTCAGGGTCTTGGCGGCGGCACCGTCCTTGAGCAGGACGACGTAGCTGCCGTCGATGGCGGTCTTGGCACCGGCGCCGTAGATCTTGCCCTCGGCCGGGGCGGGGGCGGCTCCGGCGGGGACGGCCGCGAGGCCGGTGCCCACGACGGCCGCGGCGGCGGATATGGCGACGGTGAGGCGGCGCAGAGCGGAACGCGAGCGAGTTGCCATGAGGGGTCTCCTCCTGCACTGAGTGGGGGTGTGCGGGGGCGGAACGTCGCGACGGGCCGTGGGGTCGAGGCCCGCTTCGATGAGTCAGCACGGTGACTGATTGACGCGCTCATATCAATACGTTCGCTCAGCGGTGTGACATGGGTTACATCGTCCGGTAATCGCGAATATCTGCGCGGCGGGCGGAATCCGGCCATCGCGGGCCACCGCTGATGTGGCGTCACTGGCGGCCTGCGGCCGCCCCCGGCCATGACGACGGAGGAAACGGGCTTCGAGGGTGACGCCCTATAAGACGAGCTCGGTGCTGTGGGCGTGTGGCCCGCGCCCCGCGGTGCGCGTGAGGAGGTTTCCGGGGCGGCGGGGTGGCGAAGTGCCGGGCCGGGCCGAGGACGCGGAACGCATCGCCTTCCGGGTCGGCCGGAACCCGCCGGGGGAAGCCGCCCCGGCCCGCGTCGGCGGGCGTCGCGCCGAGCCCCTTCAGGGCGCGGCCGGCTCCGTGTGGTGGACGGCGGCGGTGGCGGGTTCGGTCAACTCTCCACAAGAGCCAGCAGCTTGGTGACGGTGCTCCAGTTCCTGGTCGTCGCCTCGACGCCCAGCTTCCGCTTGTCCAGGAGCGGCGCGAGCCTGCTGCGGCCCTGGCCGTTCGGGAAGTACGCGTAGAGCTCGCGGCCGCCGTCGGCCAGGCGGTACTCGTCCGGGGCGTAGAGCGCCGGGTCGACCGCGTCCAGTTGTTCCGGGTCCGCCCGGCCGGCCAGAAAGGTGACCGTGTGTTTCGCGGGTTCGGCGGCCGGGTCCGGGAAGGGGTTGGCCTCCACGGCGGCACGCAGCTCCCCGGCGGTACGGACCACGACGGCGACCGGGAAGCCGAACCACTCGGCGAGGGCCTGCTCGACCTCGGCGGCCAGACGGCCGGGATCCCGGTGGTCGGGGGCGTCGAAGACGGCGTTGCCGCTCTGCAGCAGGGTTCGCACGTTGTCGTAGCCGAAGCCGGTCAGCACGGACCGCAGTTCGGCCATCGGGACCTTGTTGCTGCCGCCCACGTTGATGCCCCGCAGCAGGGCCGCGTATGTCGTCGTCACGGACGGCACGCTACGGGAAGTGCGCCGGGGCCGGGCGCCTTAGCCGGACGGCGTCCGGGGGGCGCCCCCGAACCGCGTACACCCCCGTACCGCGAGGGCGCGGGCGGGGCGCAGCCCCGCCCGCATGAGTCCGGCCGCCTCCCCGCGCGGGCGGGAGGGCGGCCGGACTCCGGCGGTGCGCACGCCGTCCGGCCCGGGGGCGGACCCGGGCCGGAGCCTGTGACTACTCGACGATCTTCAGCAGCTTGTTCGGGGTGCCGCCGGTCGCGTTCTTGATGGCACCCGAGGTGGCGCCGCCGGTCAGGGCGGAGGCGACCTGCGCCGGGCCGGCGGTGGTGTGGCCGCTCAGGTAGACGGCCGCGGCGCCCGCGACGTGCGGGGTGGCCATGGACGTGCCGGAGATGGTGTTGGTGGAGCTGTCGCCGCTGTTCCAGGTCGAGGTGATGGAGGAGCCCGGTGCGTAGAGGTCCACCACGCTGCCGAAGTTGGAGAAGGACGACTGCTGGTCGCCGCTGGTGCTGGAGGCGACGGTGATGGCCTCCGTGACGCGGGCCGGGGAACCGGTCGAGGCGTTCCTCGACTCGTTGCCCGCCGCGACGGCGAAGGTGACGCCCGAGGAGATCGCGGTGCGCACGGCCGCGTCCAGGGCGGCGTCGGCGCCGCCGCCGAGGCTCATGTTGGCGACGGAGGGACCGGAGGCGTTCTCGGCGACCCAGTCGATGCCGGCGACGACACCGGCGGTGGTGCCGGAACCGTTGTCGTCGAGCACGCGGACGGCGACGATCTTCGCCTTCTTGGCGACACCGTGCGAGGCACCGGCGATGGTGCCCGCCACGTGGGTGCCGTGCCCGTGGCCGTCGTCGGCCGAGTTGTCGCCGTCGATGGCGTCGTAGCCGAGGCTGGCACGGCCCTCGAAGTCCTGGTGGGTGACGCGGACACCGGTGTCGATGACGTAGGCGGTGACGCCCTGGCCCGCGCTGTCCGGGTAGGTGTAGGCGCCGTCGCCGGCGGTCGCGGTCTGGTCGATCCGGTCCAGGCCCCAGGACGGCGGGTTGTTCTGGGTGCCGGTGATGGTGAACTTCTGGTCCCGGACGACCTTGTCGACGGCCGGGTCGGCGGCGAGGCGCTTGGCCTCGGACTCGCTGAGGCCGGTGGCGGAGAAGCCCTCCAGCGCCGAGTAGTTGCGGGCCAGCTTGCCGCCGTAGGTCGCGGCGAGGTCCTTCTTGCCGGCCGTCTTCAGGGTCTTGGCGGCGGCACCGTCCTTGAGCAGGACGACGTAGCTGCCGCTGACGGCGTTCTTGGCGTCCGCGCCGTAGATCTTGCCCCCTGCGGGGGCCGCTCCGGCCGGGAGGGCCATGAGGGTGGTGCCCACGACCGCCGCGGCGGCGGTGACGGCAACGGCGAGGCGGCGCTTGCCGGAACGCGAATGAGTAGCCATGTGAAGGGAGGTCTCCTCGTGCGCTGAGTGGGGGGAGGTGGGGGGATGTGGGGACGGCGCGGTGTCGCGGTGTGTCAGGGCCGTGGGGGGTGGCGGGACTCCGCGTGACCGAAACCCTGACCGATTGACGCGCGCATTTCAATGTGTTCGCTCAGCGGTGTGACGTGGCTAACACTGTCCGGTAATCGCAAAGCCCGGCAGAACGGGCGCAGTTGGGACAACGGCAGCGGCACCGTGCGGCGGCGTACGAGGAGTTGGCGGCCGTCCGGAGAGCGGGAAGTGCGCTCCGGACGGCTGCGGCCCCCGGTGCCGTCCGCTGACCGGACGAGCACGACCCCGGACACCGGATTCCCGGCCGCGCGGGCACACCCGGAGCGGGCCGGAGAAGCCGGGGCGGAGCGGCGGAAGCACCCGGGCGGAGACGGGAAGCCCGCCGGACAGGCCGAGGGAGCACGGGCGCGCGGAACGGAGGGCGGGCCGGCGGAAGAAGAGCGGGCCGGCGCGGGAGGGCCCGCTCACGCGGACGGGCCCGGGGCGGTGCGCCCCGGGCCCGTGCCCGCCGCCGGCGGCGCGTGTACCGCGTGCGGTGATCCTTCTGGTTCCGCTCCCCCCGCCACCGCCCACTCCCCGCGGCCGGGTGGCACCCGGCCCGGGCTCAGGCCGCGGTCGTCGTCTCCCGGGGTGCCGACGGAACCCCCGGAGCCGGCGCGACGGCGGCGGCCTCGGCGCCCGCCGCGTCGAAGGACTCGAGGGTGCGGGTGAAGTCCCGCGTGGAGAGCAGCAGCTTGTAGATGATCGCCAGTTCGAAGACGAGCAGCAGCGCCGCGGCGCCGATGGTCACCGGGGCGACGGCACCCACCGCCGGGGCGATGATGAAGACCGCCATCTGGAACTCGATACCGCTGACCAGGTGGGTGCGGATGCGGTGGCGCAGCAGCAGGTTCCGGAACCGGCCGTACCAGGGGAAGCGGCTCTTGAACTCCTGGTGCAGGTCGATGACCGGCCCCGCCGGCCGGGCGCCGGGAAGGACGGCCGCGTCCGCCGCGGTCTCGCCCTCCGTGCCGGCGTCATAGTGCGCGGGCTCCGGCCCGTCGTCGGCGGCGGTGCGGTCCTCCTGGTCGAAGTCCGCCTCGGGGTTGTCGCGGAGCAGGTCCTCCATGAAGGAGACCCGCCGCTCGTCGTCCGCCCGCCGGGCCGCCCGGGCGCGGGCCTTGATCTGCTTGCGCATCCCGTGCCGGATCTTGAAGATCTGCAGGGCGTCGACGTACCGCAGCATGTCGAGGAAGACGACGGCGAGGGCCAGCCACAGGAAGACGACATCTCCCGTGCGGGAGTACTGGCCCCCCATCAGTGCGATGGCGCACACCAGGACCCGCACCCGGTCGAAGACATAGTCGAGCCAGGCGCCGAAGACGGTGCCGGTACCGGTGAGCCGGGCCAGCTTCCCGTCCATGCAGTCCAGGATGAAGCTGAGGTGGTAGAGGGCGGCGCCCGCCAGCAGCCAGCCCCAGCTTCCGGTCGCGAAGCAGGCGGCCGCGCCGAGGCCGAGGAAGAGCGCGGCCCAGGTGATCTGGTTCGGGGTGATACGGGTCCACATCGCCGTCCAGCGGACGAGCGGGGTGGCCAGCGGGTCCACCAGCAGCACCGTCCACCAGGCGTCGCGTTTCTTCTCGGTGGTGCGGCGTACCTCCGCGAGCGGAGGAATATCTCTGCGCATGGTGAACTCTCTTGTCCAGTCGGGCTGTTCACCCGACGTTAAGAACCCCGCCACCCAAAGGACAAGATTCGCGCCGTACAACCTTTACCCATGGGTAAAGGTCGTCTTGGGTGGCCGTGTCCATGGATGCGTCAGGCTCGGACGCCCCCGGCGTCCGACAGCCCGGGCAGCTCCGCCTCGATGAGGTCGGCGGCGCGGGCGGTACCGCCCTCACCGGCCACATCGGACCGTACGGCCGCGCAGCGCTCCCTGACCCCGGGGTCGTCGGCGAGGGCGAGCACCAGGTCCCGCAGCCGGTCCGCCGTGACCTCCTCCTTGGGCAGATGCCGGCCCACGCCGAGCCCCTGAAGCATCTCGGCGTTCATCGTCTGGTCGGCCGCCTGCGGTACGGCGAGCATGGGGACTCCGCAGGCCAGCCCCTCCTGGGAGCTGCCCATCCCGGCGTGCGTGACGAAGACGTCGGCCTGCCGGAGGACGGCGAGCTGCGGGACCCAGCGGTGCACCTCGATGTTGGCCGGCACCTCGCCCAGCTCTGCCTCGTCCGTGAACCTGCCGATCTGCAGGACGACGTGCAGGCCCTCCAGACCGCCGAACGCCTCGACGCACCGGCGGTAGAAGGCGGGCTCCTTGGTGAAGGCGGAACCGAGGGAGATCAGCAGCACCTTCTCCGCGTCCGGCGGGCGCCGCCAGGTGCCCTGGTGGGACCGGTCCCCCAGGCAGGGGCCGGTGAAGGTGTACACGGAGCGGTCGACCCGGTGCGCCTCGGGCTGCATCGCGCTCGGGATCAGGGCGATGCAGCGCCGGGGCCGCCCGATGAGCCGGTCGGGATCGGTGTGCGTCATCCCGTGCTCGTCGAGCCAGGCCCGGTACCGCGCGAAGTAGGCTCTGCCGCGGGGCGTTTCCCGCACCGGCGCCCACATCTGCTCGGCCACCTCCTCGTACCCCTCCCAGGCGACCATGCACGGGGAGAGCTGGACGGCGGGCACGCCCCAGCGGTGGGCGAGGACCGGCGCCGGGTAGGCCCCGATGTCGTGCAGCACCAGGTCGGGTTCGTCCCCCTCGTAGGCGGCGAGCTGCTGCGGCAGCGCCTGGATCGCGTCGTCGAGGAACGGCTCCACGTTGTCCAGGAGTGACGTGCCCCAGGCGTCCGGGTCCTCGTCGAGGGGGAGGGTGGAGGTGTAGGGGCGCGGCTCGGCTCCCGCCCCGGCGACGAGGTCGGCGAAGGCGGGCGGGACGGCGTAGGTGACCCGGTGTCCGCGGGCGGCCAGTTCGCGGATGA
The DNA here is from genome assembly GCF_000220705.2 of Streptomyces xinghaiensis S187. Classification (GTDB taxonomy): domain Bacteria; phylum Actinomycetota; class Actinomycetes; order Streptomycetales; family Streptomycetaceae; genus Streptomyces; species Streptomyces xinghaiensis. The sequence continues at coordinate 1,448,084 of NZ_CP023202.1, forward strand.
CCTCCAGGCTGGGGTTGACGTGGCCGTGGGCAGCGATGCTGAACATGGCGATATGGGCTGGTTCACGGTGCATGGACGCACACTCCTCGATCGGTGGGGTACGGGGGCGGCCCGCAGGGGGCGGGAAGGAGCGGTGGACGGGCCGGCGCCGGGGACGACGGGCCGCCGTTGCGCGGGGATCCCGGGAGCGGTCCGGAGCACAGGCTACGCGAGACGAGACGTATCGGTTAATCATTTTGGCCGTCCGGACGAGGAGGAGTGTCCGGACGGCGGACCCGGGCCGGCCGAGGGCCGGCAGGCCGGGGGCGCGCAGGCTGAGGCCGAACAGGCCACAGCGTGCGGAAGACCGTGAGCCACTGCTCCGGTGTGACATACGCGACGACGACCGAGCGGTCCAGCCGCGCTCCGCGGAACGCGGCGTCGAGCGGCCCCGCCCGGTGGGCCCGGCGCAGCGAGGCGTACAGCGATCCGCCCACGCCGGAGAAACCCAGCTCCACCATGCGGTGGTAGTCGCCGAGGGCGGCCGCGGGCAGCAGGGGCCGCTCGCGCCGCTCGATCCGGAGGATGCCCGAGTCCACGCGGGGCACCGGCCGGAACTCCCGGCGGGAGATCCGGCCGAGCAGCCGCCACTCGTGGCAGGGCCAGTTCCGCACCGTCAGCAGGCTCCAGCGTCCGTAGTCGCCGGTCCGCTTGCGGGCGTACTCGAGCTGGGTGACGAAGGTCGCCGAGGTGAGCGTGCGCGCCCGCAGCGCCCAGTCCACGATTTCCGCGGTGCGGGAGTAGGGGATGTTCCCCGCGAGGGCGAACGGCTCACGGGGGACGGGGGCCGCCAGGAAGTCGCCGCCGCTGATCCGCACATGGGCGTGGTGCGGGCCGCCGAACCGGTCGCGCAGTGCCGGCAGCAGACGGGGGTCGATCTCGTGGGCGATCAGCCGCCCGCAGTACGGGGCCAGCGCCTCGGTCAGGACGCCGCGCCCGGCGCCGACCTCCAGCACCAGGCCACCGGGGGCCGGCCGGACCAGACGCGCGACGCGCTCGGCGACGGCCCGGCGGGCGAGGAAGTTCTGCGAGAGCTCGCGCCGGGCGCGGTCGGGGCTGCGGCCGCCGTCGCGGCTGCCGGCGTTGCCGGGGCCGGCGGGGCTGCGATCACGGTCACGGTCACGGCCGTGTGCGCGATCCGCACGGGTGCCGTACGGCGGGTGGGCGCGGGAGGTCTCCCGCGAGCGGGCAGGGTGGGGCGATCGGGGTGCACGGGCCACGGCCGGTGTCCATTTCTCCGGAAGGTTCGGGGGGCGGACGGCACGGGGCCCCGACCGGAGAAAGGGAGCAGGCGGCGGAAGACGGCGGCACGGCGCACGCGGACGCCGGGCGTGCGGGCGTACGGGCGTCGTTCAGGCGCGCGGCAGGTGCCGCGGCGGTACTGCCGGGGAAGAGATCAGCAGACGGAGGCCGCCGGGCCGGTCGGGGCACCGGGGCCGCGTCGCGGCCGACGCGTCATCGTGAACGCGGTACAGACGGCGGCGGGAACAGCGCGGCCCTGGGTGGCCGGACCGCCGATACCCATACTCATGAGGACCACCTCTCGAGGCGTGCCGCCAGACGCCGAAGCGCGTGGACGCGGGCACGGAAAGCCGCCGTTGTCTCCTGCACCGGGAACGGTAGGCAGGGGCACGGCTCACCCACAACTTCTTTTCTCCGCTCCCGCTGCCCGGCGGAGCCGGTCCCTCCGGCAGGGCTGGGAGAATGCCTTCGCACGACCGCACGACCGCACGACCGCACGACCGCACGACCGCGGACGGCACAGCACACGACGCACAACGCACGACGACACCATCAGCGGAGGCCACAGTGCCGGAGGCAGCAGCGGGAACGGGAGCCGGAACGGCCGTGTTCAGCGAGCACCGGGCGCGGGAGGTGCTGGCGGCCGCCGGGCACCCCGGGGCGGCGGCCGACGCGCCACTGATCGCGTTCGGCGAGAACGCCGTCCTGGCGCTCGGCGACGACGGGCCGGTCGTCAAGATCGGCCGCAGCCCCGAACTGCTCGGCCGTGCCCGCCGCGAACTGGGCATCGCCCACTGGCTCGCCGAGCAGAACCTGCCCTCCGTGCGGCCCGCCGAGCCCGAGGCGCGACTCGTGGACGGGCACCCGGTGACGTACTGGTACCGGCTGCCGGCGGCCGTCCGGCCGGCCCGCGCCGCCGACCTCGCGGAGCTGCTGAAGATGGTGCACGCCCTGCCGGATCCCCCCTTCGCCCTGCCCCGCCGGGAACTGCTGAGCGGCGTCGAGCGCTGGCTGCGGCTCGCCGGTGACGCGATCGACCCGGCCGACGCCGCCTATCTGCGGGAGCGCCGCGACCGGTTCGCGGAGACCGCGGCCGGGCTGGTGCCCCGGCTGGCACCCGGCCCGATCCACGGCGACGCGCTCCCCCGCAATGTGCACATCGGCCCGGACGGCCCCGTGCTCGTCGATCTGGAGACCTTCTCCCACGATCTGCGCGAGCACGACCTGGTGGTGATGGCCCTCTCCCGGGACCGGTACGGCCTCCCGGCCGAGGAGTACACGGCCTTCACCCGCGGCTACGGCTGGGATGTGCGCGAGTGGGACGGCTGCGCCCTGCTGCGCGGCGCCCGGGAGACGGCCAGCTGCGCCTGGGTCGCCCAGAGCGCCCCGGGCAACCCGGCGGCGCTGGCGGAGTTCCGCCGCCGGGTTGCCTCACTGCGCGAGGGCGACTCCGAGGTCCGCTGGCACCCGTTCTGACCGCGCCGGGCCGGCGGACACGCCGGACGCCGGCTTGCCCCTGCGGGCCGTCGGACCCTGCGGGGGCGGCTCCCACCGCGCCGGACGGACCGGCGCGGAGAACGGGGACCGTGGGGAACGGGGACCGTGAGGCCCGGAGGACCCAGGCACCGAGAGGGCCGGGCGTCCCCCCGCGACGGAGAATCGGGTCAGCCCCCCGCGCTCCCGGCCTCGGCGCCGCCTCCCGGCACCGGGCCGCCCACGCGCTCCCGCTGGGCGGGGATCAGCGGCCAGGCCCGCTCCACATGGGCCCGCGGATCGGACGTCCGGCGCAGATAGCGCTGGAAGGAGGCCGCCTGGTCCGCCGCCGCCCGTATCTGGAGGTCGTGGAGCGCCGCCGGTTCCAGTGAGCCGACCGAGGCGTGCCGCCGGCCGATGCACGCGGCGACACCGGCGGCCGCGAAGGCGTCCGCCCCGGCGTCGTGAGCCCCCGTCAGCGGGATGTCGTAGTGCTCGCAGAGCGCCTGCAGGGTCCGCTTCCCCTTGCGGTAGCGGTCCACGTGCTTGTCGAGGACGAGAGGGTCGATCACCGGGCCCGGTTCCCGGCCGAGCCGGTCCGCGAGCGGGGTGATGCCGTACCGCCGGCACTCCCGGTCCAGCAGGGAGAGGTCGTAGCGGGCGTTCATGACCGCCAACGGCCGCCCGGAGCGCAGCACTTCGGCGACGGCTGCCACGATCTCCGCCACGCCGGCGGCCGCCGGAAGACCGTCCCGCACGGCGCGCTCGGTGGTGATGCCGTGGATCGCGGCGGCCTCCCCGGGCACCGGGATGCCCGGGTCGAGCAGCCAGGTCCGTACGGCACCGGCCCGGCCGTCCGGCGTCAGCTCCGCGAGCGCGGCCGTCACGATGCGGTCCGTCTCGATGTCGGTGCCCGTCGTCTCCAGGTCGAACCCGATCAGCGCTTCCCGGTGCCACCCCATGACGGCTCTCCTTCTGTTGTGCGTCCCCCGATGTGCTCCACTCTCCCACCGGCCACTGACAGCGCGCCCGTTGGCGCCGGGAGCCGGACCGCCGGCCGCGGGCCGGCCGGGGACGCGGCCGCCGGCCCGGCCGGCCCGGAGTTCAGGACACCGGCCGGGAGTCGGCCCAGGCGCTCTCGAACTCCTCGCGGTAGGTGTCGAAAAGCCCCGCTTCCCGCTCCTTCCCGCCGTCCTCCCGCAGCGTCTGCCGCCGCCCGCCCCGCAGCACGAACACGGGTGCCTCCATGCCCCGCGCGCGGCGCAGATAGGGCTGCACCACCGCCAGGCCGTCCGAGCCGTCGCCGTTGACGAGGTAGGCGGTGAAGCGCGGGGTCTCGTCGAAGACGTTGATCTGGAAGGCCCCGGTGTCCCGCAGCCTCGCCCGCACCCGCCGCATGTGGAGGATGTTCATCTCGACGGAGCGGCTCAGCTCGTTCTTCTTCAGGCCGAGTTCGCGCTCGCGGCGGCGCACGGCGCTGCTGGCCGGGTTGAGGAAGAGCAGCCGGGTGCGGCACCCGGCCTCGGCGAGCCGGACGAGCCGCCGCCCGGAGTAGTTCTGCACCAGCAGGTTGAGGCCGATGCCGATCCCGTCGAGCCGGCGGGCACCGCCGAAGAGGTCCTCGGCGGGCAGCTGCCGCTGGAGCCGGACCCGGTCCGGGTGGACGCCGACGACGTCCGCGTAGCGGTCGCCGACCAGGTCCTCCACGGCGTCGACGGGCAGCCGGTCGGACGACGGGGCGCCGGCCCCGGTGCCGAGGATGCGGAGCAGCCGGGCGGAGGCCCGCTCGGCCTGCGCCAGGACGGCCTCGGACAGGGCCCGGTTGCGGGAGACGACGTTGCGCGCCACCTCCAGCTCGTCCAGGGCGAGTTCGAGGTCGCGGCGGTCGTCGAGATAGGGCTCGAAGCACGGCCAGTGCTGCACCATCAGCTCGCGCAGCTGCGGCAGGGTCAGGAAGCTGAGGACGTTGTCGTCGGCCGGGTCGAGCAGATAGCCCTTCCGCCGGCTGACCTCGCGGACGGCGACGGCGCGCTGCACCCATTCGTGCCCGGCGGGCCCGGCGGCGGCCACCACCCACTCGTCGCCGTGCACCGGTTCGTAGATCGGCCGGAGGACCGCGGCGACGACCGCGCGCAGCCGCTGCTCGACGAGATTCAGCCATATGTAGGCCCGTCCGGCCCGGCGGGCGCGTGTCCGCACCTCGTTCCAGGCGTCGGGGCCCCAGTCCAGCTCCGCACCGATCTCCATCGGCCGGGCCAGGGACACCGCGCCGGGAGGGACGTCCGTGGCGCCGCCGTCCTGACCACTGTCACCAGGTGGCAGCTCCAACCCGCCCGAGCTCACCTGTGCACCGCCTTCCGCCCCCGGGTCTTCGATCACCGGAGCCTACTGCGTGCGCGGGAGCCGGTGCACCCGGAACCCCGACGGGAACCGTGAGGGATCGATGACGGACCGCCACCCCCGGAGGACAACGGCGCGTCATTGCCCCCACTTGCCCAGCTGTCCTGGTTTTCCCCTGTAAAACAGCATAGGGAGCAGAAGGCCCCGGCCGGAGGACGAGGAGAAACCGTAGGAGGATGCTCCCTTTTCACGAGAGATCTGACGAAAGCGCCCCGGCGCGCCGCTGGTTGGGCGAGGATTCCTGTCCTGCCGGGGCCATCCCGTCCCGCGGAGCCCGGATCAGGAGTGGAAGAGTCGACATCATGCAGGTCTGGCCCGGACAGGCGTATCCTCTCGGCGCGACGTACGACGGCGCCGGCACCAACTTCGCGGTCTTCTCGGAAACCGCACGGAGAATCGAGTTGTGCCTGCTGCACGACGACGGTTCGGAGACGGCGGTGGAACTCCGCGAGTCGGACGCCTTCGTGCGGCACGCCTATCTGCCGGGCATCATGCCGGGCCAGCGGTACGGCTTCCGGGTCCACGGCCCGTACGATCCCGGGCGCGGCCACCGCTGCAACTCGGCCAAACTTCTGCTCGATCCGTACGCCAAGGCGATGAGCGGCAGCATCGACTGGAACGAAGCGGTCTACGGCTACCACTTCGGCAAGCCGCACGAGCGGAACGATCTCGACTCGGCACCGCACACGATGGCGTCGGTCGTGATCAACCCCTACTTCGACTGGGGCGACGACCGGCCGCCGCGCACGGACTACCACCGCACCGTGCTCTACGAGGCCCACGTCAAGGGCCTGACGATGACGCACCCGGCGCTGCCGGAGGAGATGCGCGGCACCTACGCCGGGCTGGCGCACCCCGCGATCATCGAGCATCTGACCGAGCTCGGGGTGACGGCACTCGAACTGATGCCCGTACATCAGTTCGTCCACGACCACCGGCTGGTCGATGTCGGGCTCGCCAACTACTGGGGCTACAACACCATCGGTTTCTTCGCCCCGCACAACGCCTACGCCTCCTGGGGCGACCGGGGCCAGCAGGTGCTGGAGTTCAAGTCGGCGGTGCGGGCGCTCCACCAGGCCGGGATCGAGGTGATCCTCGACGTGGTCTACAACCACACGGCCGAGGGCAACCACCTGGGCCCGACGCTGTCCTTCCGCGGCCTGGACAACGCCTCGTACTACCGGCTGACCGAGGACCCGACCTACTACATGGACACCACGGGCACCGGCAACTCCCTGCTGATGCGCAGCCCGCACGTGCTCCAGCTGATCATGGACTCGCTGCGCTACTGGGTGACCGAGATGCGGGTGGACGGCTTCCGCTTCGATCTCGCCGCGACCCTGGCCCGCCAGTTCCACGAGGTGGACCGGCTGTCCTCGTTCTTCGACCTGGTCCAGCAGGACCCGGTCGTCAGCCAGGTGAAACTGATCGCCGAGCCCTGGGACGTCGGCGAGGGCGGCTACCAGGTCGGCAACTTCCCGCCGCTGTGGACGGAGTGGAACGGCATGTACCGCGACACCGTCCGGGACATGTGGCGGGGCGAGCCGCGCACCCTGGCCGAGTTCGCCTCCCGCCTCACCGGCTCCTCCGACCTCTACCAGGACGACGGCCGGCGGCCGCTCGCCTCGGTCAACTTCGTCACCTGCCACGACGGTTTCACCCTGCGCGACCTGGTCAGTTACGACCGCAAGCACAACGAGGCCAATGGCGAGGGCAACCGGGACGGCGAGTCGCACAACCGGTCCTGGAACTGCGGGGCGGAGGGGCCGACCGACGACCCGGGGGTGCTGGCCCTGCGCTCCCGGCAGCAGCGGAACTTCATCGCCACCCTGATGCTCTCCCAGGGCGTCCCGATGCTCAGCCACGGTGACGAGTTCGGGCGCACGCAAGCCGGCAACAACAACGCCTACTGCCAGGACAACGCGCTGGCCTGGGTGCACTGGCCCACGCACGACGGCGGGGGCGGGGACGAGGGCGGGGCCGGGGACGAGGCCGCCGGCGGGCGGACGGGCGGCGGGCGCGGCCGGGGCGGGGAACGCGGCGGCCGGCGCCGGCGCCCCGTCGAGGAGGGCACCGACCGGGAGCTGCTGGAGTTCACCCGTTCGATGGTGTGGCTGCGGCGCGACCACCCCGTGTTCCGGCGGCGCCGCTTCTTCCACGGCCGGCCGGTCGAGGGCACCCACGACGAGCTCTCCGACATCGCCTGGTTCACCCCGGACGGCGAGGAGATGACCCAGCGGGACTGGCAGGCGGCGCACGCGAAGTCCCTCACCGTCTTCCTCAACGGCAGCGCGATCTCCGAGCCGGGCCCGCGCGGTGAGCGGATCCGGGACGACTCCTTCCTGCTGCTGTTCAACGCCGGGGACACGGCCCTCGACTTCACCGTCCCCGTCAACCACGGGCGGCAGTGGCAGGTCGTCGTCGACACGGCGCTTCCGCGCGGGGTGGAGCCGGGCAGCGGGCGGAGGGTCAAGGCCGGGGACCGGCTCACCCTCATCGACCGCAGCCTGACGGTGCTCCAGCGCCCGGCCTGACCCCTCCGGCTCCCCGGACCGCCGGGCCTCCGGCTCTCCGGTCACGCCCCCGGGGACCCCGCCGGACCCGGTCTCCCGGCCGCCCGCCGCCGCGGGAATTCCACGCCGCCGCCTCCCCTCACCCGGACGGCGCAACGGGCCGGGGTGGTCCGGAGTGGCCCGGATGCGCCGTTCAGCAGGCACGGGAGGCGTCCGTCCGGGTACATCCTTCCCATGACCTCCGAGCCGCTCGCGCCGTCCCCGGAGCCGTCCGCCGCAGCGCGGAACGGCGGGAACGCCGCACCGGGCGCCATACCCGGCGCCGTTCCGACCGCGACCTACCGGCTGCAGATCCAGCCGGACTTCCCCTTCTCCGCGGCCGAGGCCGCGGTGCCCCACCTCGCCGCGCTCGGCGTCTCCCATCTGCATCTGTCGCCCGTGCTGGAGGCCGTGCCGGGCTCCGGTCACGGCTACGACGTGGTGGACCACTCCGCCGTGCGGGCCGAGCTGGGCGGCGAGGCGGGGCTGCGGCGGCTGGCGGCCACCGCGCGGGCCCACGGCCTGGGCATCGTCCTGGACATCGTGCCGAACCACATGGCCGTCCCCGTGCCGGAGCGGCTGAACCGGGCGCTGTGGAGCGTGCTGCGGGACGGCCCCGGCTCACCGTACGCGCGCTGGTTCGACATCGACTGGGAGGCCGGGGCCGCGAACGCCCCCGGCGCGCACCGGGGGCGGATACTCCTGCCGGTCCTCGGCGGCCGGCTGGAGCGGGAACTGCGGCACTTCCGTCTCGGACGGGAGGACGAAGCGGGGGGCGGGGAGGACCACCGAACGGGCAGCGGGGCGGCTGCCGGGGAGGACGCCGGGTATGTGCTGCGCTACTTCGATCACGTGTTCCCCGTCCGGCCGGGTACGGAGCGGCTGCCGCTGCCCGAACTGGTGGCCGCCCAGTGGTACCGGCCGGCCTGGTGGCGGCTGGCCCGTACGGAGCTGAACTACCGGCGGTTCTTCACCATTTCGGGACTGATCGGGGTGCGGGTCCAGGACCCGGCCGTGTTCGACGCCACCCACGCGACGGTGCTGCGGCTGCTGCGCGACGGCGTCGTCCAGGGCCTGCGCGTCGACCACCCGGACGGGCTGGCCGATCCGGAGGGCTATCTGCGCCGGCTCCGGGACGCCGGGGGCGGCTGCTGGACCGTGGTGGAGAAGATCCTGACCGGCGAGGAGCGGCTGCCGGGGAGCTGGCCCGTCGCCGGCACCACCGGCTACGACGCGCTGCGCCGGGCCGACGGCCTGTTCACCGACCCCGCGGGCGCCCGCGAACTCGACTCTCTGCACCGGGAGTTCACCGGTGCCCCCGCCGACCGGGGCGGCGCGTGGGAGGCGACGGCCGCGCGGGCCGCGCGCGAGGTGGTGGAACACGACCTGGCCGCCGAGGTGTCGGCGCTGACCCGTACGGCCGTCCGGATCTGCGGGACGGCGCCCGTACCGCCCGACCACGCCCCGTGGGCCCTGCGCACCGCGATCCGCGAACTCCTGCTGCGCGTCCCGGTCTACCGCCCCTACACCGCCCCGGGGAAGGCCGTGCCGGAGCGGGACGCGGCGATGCTGCGCGAGGCCGCCGAGGGGGCGCGTGCCGCCTTCGCCGTGCCGGAGGAGGCCGGCGCGGTGGACCTGGTGCGCGATCTGGTGCTCGGCACTGCCGGCGACTCCCCCGCCCACCGGGAGTTCTGTGCGCGCTTCGCCCAGACCTCCTCCGCGCTGCGCGCCAAGTCGGTCGAGGACACCGCCTTCTACCGGTACACGCCGCTGCTGTCGGCCGCGGAGGTGGGCGGCGAGCCGGGCCGGCCGGGCGTCTCCCCGGAGGAGTTCCACGCCTTCTGCGCGCGGCTCCAGCGCGACTGGCCGGAGACGGGAACCGTGCTGTCCACGCACGACACCAAGCGCAGCGCGGACGTCCGGGCGCGCATCGCGCTGCTGTCGGAGTCGCCCCTGGAGTGGGCGGAGCTCGTGGAGCGGCTGACCAAGGAGACGGCGCGTGCGAGCGGCGCCGGGGTGCCGGACGCCCATCTGGCCTGGACCGCCTGGCAGACGGCTTTCGGGCTCGGCTACGGCCTGTCCGGGCCGCTGCCGGCGGAGCGGCTCGTCCCGGCCGTCCTGAAGGCCGCGCGGGAGGCGGGGCTGCGGACCACCTGGACCGAGCAGGACGCGGCCTACGAGGACGCCGTACGGGCGTTCACGGAGGCGGGCCCGTGCGGGCCGCCGCATCCGGCGGCCGTGGCCTTCGCCCGCGCGCTGGGCGCGCACGCCCGCGCGAACATCCTCGGCGCGGCTCTCGTCCATCTGACGATGCCGGGGGTTCCCGACGTCTACCAGGGCACCGAACGGGAGTTCAGGGCCCTGGTCGACCCGGACAACCGGCCGCCGTTCCGGGCCCGCCCGGAGGAGCTCGCGGGGCTCGACGAGGGGCGGCCGCCGCGGAGCCTGTCGGAGGAGAAGCTGCGGCTCACCGCGGCCGCCCTCCGGCTGCGCCGCGAGCACCCGGACTGGTTCGGCCGCGCGGGCTCGTACCGGCCGCTCGCGGCGGAGGGTCCCGCGGCGGAGCACTGTGTGGCCTTCGGCCGCTCCGGCCGGGCGGTCACGGTCGTCACCCGGCTCTCCCGGCTGCTGGACCGCTCCGGCGGCTGGCGGGACACCGCGCTGCGGCTGCCCCCGGGACGCTGGCGGGACCGGCTGACCGGGGCGGAGGCGGAGGGCTCGCCGGCCCTGGCCGAGCTGCTGGAACGGTGGCCGGTGGCCCTGCTCGTCCGCGTCTGAGGGGACGGCCGGCGCCCCTCAGCGGGAGGCGAGGCGGAAGCTCAGGCGGCCGAAGCTGACCTGGTCGCCGGGGTGCACGACGGCCGTGTCCGTCACCCGGCGGCCGTTGACGCAGGTGCCGTTGGCGGAGCCCAGGTCGCGCAGGATCCAGATCCCGCCGTGCGACACCAGTTCGGCGTGGAAGCGGGAGACGGTCTCGTCGCCGAGCCGCAGTCCGTTGGTCGGTTCCCGGCCGATCCGCAGCGGGCGGGGGCCCGGCTCCGGGAGCAGCAGCCGGGGCAGGCGCTCGGTCTGCCAGGCCCGGCGCAGCCGCACGGTGAAGGAGGAGACGGCCGCCACCGAGCCGAACACCGCCCGGGACCACCGGCTTTCGTCGGGAAGGTCCGCGGTGAGGGCGCGCAGGTCGTCCCGGGCGCGGGCCGCGAGGGCGAGTTCCATGCGGCGCAGGAAGGTGTCCTGGGACAGCCGGCCCTCGGCGGCGCCTTCCCGGAGCCGGCTGATCGCGCGGTCCCGGTCGGCGTCCGACACCCGGGCGGGACCGCGCGGGGCAGGGCCCGGCCAGGGCCGGAGCTCGTGGGACGACGTCACGGGACCGATTCTCCGATCACGCGCCCTGACATGTCCAGTGCGCTGTGTACCAGGACCGTACCGGGACCGCGCCGGCCGGCCGCGGAAAGCAGTCAGTCCCGGTCCGGGGCGGCGATGCCGTGGAAGGCCAGGGAGAGGAGCAGCCGCACCTGGGCGGGGGCGTCCTCGCAGCGCCGCTCCGCCCAGTCGCGCAGGGCGGCCTCGTAGGCCCGTCCCACATGGGCGGCGAGGAGCGGGGCGGGCACGTCGGCGCGGAGCACGCCCGCGCCGGCCGCCTCGGTGAGCATGCTCTCCACCGTGTCGAGCACCGGTGGCCGCGCGCCCTCGCCGAGCAGCGCGGCGTGGCGGATGGGCAGGGTGTAGACGAAGCGGGCCAGCACCTCGTCCCCGAGCATCCGTTCCGCCGTCGCGACGAGCAGGTCCTCCACGCGCTCCAGCGTGCGTTCGGGGCCGCCCGGCGGGGCGGGGACGGGCTCGCGGCCGAGGAGCCGGGCGAACAACTCGGCGAGGATCTCCTCGCGCTCGGAGAAGTACTTGTAGAAGGTGGCCCGGGAGATGCCCGCCTCGGTGGCGATGTCCTCGACCCTGACCCCGATGTATCCGCGCTCGGAGAACAGCCGCAGCGCCGTCTCCACCACCTGGTCCCGGGCCTTCTCCCGCCGCTCGGCCCTGGGGCTGCCGAATCCGGGTGGCCGTACGGTCATCGTTCCTCCTGTTGCGCCGGTCGCGCCGCCGGGGCGGGTGCGGTCGGTGGCCCGTGCCGGTCGTGCTCGCCCCCGATCTTCCTCGGCGGCCCGCTCCTTCCGCAACGCCGGTCCCGCGGGCCCGTGCCGCGCCCCGCCCCCGCCCGTCTCCCGCCGCTCACCTAAGACGCATGTTTGGCACCTGCGTAGACATGTGTCTACTCTTGCGTCAAGGCATGTGTCGCGGAGTGGGTCCGAGGTGAGCCCGGAGTGGGCCCGGCCCCCGCGCGCCCCGACCCATGGAGGCCGTCTTGCTCTCTGCCCTGGCTCGTTTCTCGGTGCGGCACCGGTGGCTGGTGATCGCCCTCTGGCTGCTGGCGGTGGCCGGCGCCGGCCTCTCCGCCCGCGCGGCGGGTGGTGAGTTCTCCAACGACCTCACGCTCAGCGACTCCGATTCCCAGGCCGCCTACGACACCCTCCGCGAGCGCTACCCGGACATGTCCGGGGACGGGATGCAGGTGGTGATCCACAGCGGCGGGGACGTGGCCTCGCCGGAGGTGAAGGCCGCCGTCGCGGACGCCCTCACGGCGGTGCGCGGCTCGGAGGACGTCGCGGCGGCGCGGTCACCGTACGGCCCGGGCCCGGCCATGGTCTCGGCGGACGGGCACACCGCGATGGCCACCGTGCAGTTCGAGGGGCGCGCCAAGGACGTGCCCGAGGAGTCGGTGGAGGCCGCGCAGGAGGCGTTCGCACCGGTACGGGACGCGGGCGCGCGGGTCGAGTTCGGCGGTGCCGTGCTCCAGGCCGAGAGCGGCCCGTCCGGCAGCGAGGCGATCGGCCTCGCCGCGGCGGTGCTGGTGCTGCTGGTGGCCTTCGGCTCGGTCTTCGCCATGGTCGTGCCGCTGGTGACGGCGCTGTTCGCGCTCGCCCTGGGGCTGTCGGCCGTCCACCTGGCCGCCGGTCTCACCACCATCGGCACCTCCGGCCCCGTGGTCGCGGCCATGATCGGGCTCGGGGTGGGCATCGACTACGCGCTGCTGGTCGTGACCCGCCACCGGGAGACCCTGCACGCCGGGCACGCCCCCGCCGAGTCGATCCCGCTCGCACTGGCCACCGCCGGGCGGTCGGTGCTGGTGGCCGGGGCCACGGTGATCGTGGCCATCCTCAGCCTCTATCTGATCGGCATACCCTTCGTGTCGGCGCTCGGCCTCGCCAGCGCCCTCACGGTGGCGGCCACCCTGCTGGCCGCCGTCACGCTGCTGCCGGCGCTGCTGGCGGTCTTCGGGCACCGGCTGGACCGGTTCCGCGTCAGGCGGCTCCGCTTCGACCACGGCAGCGGCCGGGTGAGCGGCTGGCACCGCTGGACCGGCCACGTCCAGCGCCACCCCTGGCCGTACCTGCTGGCCTCGGCCGTCGCGCTCGTCGCCCTGGCCCTGCCGCTGTTCTCGCTGCGTCTCGGCACGGCCGACGGCGGATCGGCGCCCGAGGACACCACCGAGCGCCGCGCCTACGAACTGGTCGCGGAGGACTTCGGCCCCGGCTGGACGGGTCCCCTGGTCGTCACCGCGGACTTCGGCGAGGACGGCTCCCCGGCGGAGGCGAAGCGGCGGGCCGCGGATCTCCGCACCGAACTGGCGGACACGGAGGGGGTGGACGAGGTGCGCCCGCCGCGGCTCGACGGGAGCGGGACGACCGCCCTCTACACCGTCGTCCCCGAGGGCTCCCCGGACGAGGAGTCCACCGAGGAGCTGGTGCACCGGCTGCGGGACGAGGTCCTGCCCGGCGCCGTGGCGGACACGGAGGGCGGCGAGGCGCACGTCGGCGGCTCCACCGCCACCGCCATCGACCTCGCCGACCGGCTGGGCCGGGAGATGGCCTGGTTCATGACCTTCGTCGTGGGGCTGAGCTTCCTGCTGCTGATGGTCGAATTCCGGTCGCTGGTCGTCCCGTTGAAGGCCGCGGTGATGAACCTGCTGTCCGTGGGGGCGGCCTACGGCGTCGTGGTCGCCGTCTTCCAGTGGGGCTGGGGCGCCGGGCTGCTCGGGGCCGAGCCGGGGCCGGTGGAGTCCTTCGCCCCGATCATGCTCTTCGCGGTGCTCTTCGGGCTCTCGATGGACTACGAGGTGTTCCTGCTCAGCCGGGTCCGCGAGGAGTATTTGCGCACCGGGGACACCGGGGGCTCCGTCCGGGACGGCATCGCCGCCACCGCCCGGGTCATCACGGCCGCCGCGTCCGTCATGGTCGTGGTCTTCGGCAGCTTCCAGCTGAACGACCAGCGGGTCGTCAACCTCTTCGGCTTCGGCCTGGCCGTCGCCATCGCGATCGACGCCACCCTCGTCCGGCTGGTGCTCGTCCCGTCCGTGATGGCGGTGCTGGGCCGGGCCGCCTGGTGGATGCCGCGCCCGCTGCTCCGGCTGCTGCCACGGCTGCCCGGCGAGGCGGCGGCCGGGGGCGGCCGGACGGCCGCCGTGCCCGGGAGCGGCCCGGCCGGTGACGGCACACCGGGCGACGGGCCGCGGCGCGACGGCGGGTCGCCGGCCGGGCAGCCCCACGGGCGCGCCCCCGAGCGCGTCCCCGAGGACGGACGGGTGCCCGGGACGCACTCATGACGGACGGGAAGCGGGCCGAGGGCTCCCCCGCCCGGCCCGCTTCCCGTCCGCTCCACCCCTCCCCGTGCCGTGCCACGGCACCGGGGCCCCGCCGGCCCGCAGGACCGGTTCACACTCCGCAAGCAAGGGAAGGCAGGACACCCCGTGACCAGACACCCCAGGCCATTCGACGACGGCCCTGAGCACCACGACCGCGCCATACCCGGTGCCGCCGCCTCCGGCGCCGGGACGGCGGGGCGGCGGAACGACGCCGATGTGGACGTCCTCGTCGTGGGGGCCGGCCCCACGGGGCTGACCGCCGCCTGCGAGGCCCGGCGCCACGGACTCACGGCACGGATCGTCGACCGGGCGACGGGCCGCTCGGGCTTCTCCAAGGCGCTGGTCGTCCACGCGCGGACCATGGAGGTCTTCGAGACCATGGGGGTGGCCGACCGCGTCCGGGCCGCGGGCGCCCGGTTCGCGGCCCTCAACGTGAACACCCGGCACCGCGCCCCCGTCCGCGTCGATCTGCTCGGCCTCCCGTGGGGCGACACCGCCTACCCCTTCTGGCTGTCGGTCCCCCAGTACGCCACCGAGCACATCCTCGAATCGCACCTCACCGCCGGGGGCGGTGAAATCGAGTGGGGCGTCGCGCTCAAGGATCTCCGCGACGACGACGGTGGCGGTGGCGGCGGCGGCGGCTCGGTCGAGGCGATGCTGGAACACGGGGACGGCCGCCGCGAGACGGTCCGCGCCCGGTGGGTGATCGGCTGCGACGGCGGCCGCAGCCGGGTCCGGGAAGCGGCCGGGCTGCGGCTCGACCGCTCGGACGCCGGGGCGGTCTTCGTCCTGGCCGACGTCCTGACCACCGCGGACCTCACCGAGGACGAGGGGCACGTCTTCCTCGGCCCCGAGGGCCTGCTGCTCATCGTCCCCATGCCGGAGCCCCGCCGCTGGCGCGTCATCGCGCACGTCCCGGGGGCCCGCGAGGAAGAACGTCCCACCCTCGACGCGCCCTTCCTGGACGAGCTGATCCGCAGCCGCGCCGGAATCGCGTTCGGCAGCCACGGGGTGACCTGGCAGTCGCGGTTCGCCCTCAGCCACGGCCTGGTGGACCACTACCGCCGGGGCCGGGTCTTCCTCGCCGGCGACGCCGCGCACATCCACAGCCCGGTCGGCGGCCAGGGACTCAACACCGGTGTGCAGGACGCCCACAACCTGCTGTGGAAGCTGGCCGCCGCCCGGCACACCGAACCGGCCCGGGCCGAGGCCCTGCTCGACAGCTACGAGGCCGAACGGCGGCCCGTGGCCCGGGCCATGGTGCGCGGCACCGCCCGGGCGACCCGGGCGCTCACCACCCGGACGGGCATGACGCGCGCCCTCCTCGGCACGGTCGCGCCCACCCTGCTCGGCCGCCGCCCCGTGCAGGCCCGCCTCGGCCGCGGTGTCGGCATGCTGGACATCGGCTACCCGGCCGCGGGCCGGACCGGGCGGGGAGTCCGCACCGCGGCGGGCCGCCGGCTGCCCGACCCCGTGCTGTCCGACGGCGGCGGACGGCTGCACCAGCGGCTGGCCCCCCTCGGCTTCACCTGGGTGGTCCGGGCGCGTCCCGGCGAGACGTGGCCGCCCGGCGACGACCGGGCGTGGGCGGGGATACCGGTGGTCTTCCTCTCCGGGGAGGAGTGGGCGGGGCTGTCCGGGCCGGGAACGGCGGCACCCGTCATACTCGTCCGCCCCGACCGGTACATCGCGGGCGCGGGCAGCACAGCGGCCTCCGTCCTGTCGGCGGTGGGACCGCGCATGCTCCCGGGCACCGCCCCGCGCCGTCCCGGGCGCCTCACCGGCTGACGGCCGGCACGGGGCCGCGCACCCGGTGGCGGAACCGGGACGCGGAAGCGGGACGGCGGAGGCCGGAGCGGACCCCGGGCCCGGGAACGGCGCGCCTCTCGCGGAAAGGCGTTCGACAACCCCCAACCACCGCCGCTAGATTCACCGTTGACGCCCAACGACCAGCCGGAGAGGAGGCGAGAGCCGTGCACATCACCGCCATGCCACGCTCCCGCCCCGTCCGACGGGCGTCCCACGGCTGAGCCGACCGCCGTCCGGGAGCGCGCACCCCGCCTTCCGGAAGGACCCCATGACCGAGCTGGTCTTCCGCGCGCTCACCGAGAGCGACGCACATCTGTTCACCTCCCTCTCCCACCCCGACACCGGTCTCGTCGGCCGCGCGTCGCTGGGGCACGTCTACCGTCCCGTCCACGAGGGCGGCGAGTACCGCCCCGACTGGACCCGGGTCGCGCTGCGCGGCGGCCGGGTCGTGGCGCGCGCCGCCTGGTGGGGAGCTCCCGGCGACCCGGAGCCGGTGCTGCTCAACTGGTTCGACTTCGCCGAGGGCGAGGACGAGGCGGCCGCCGGACTCCTGCGCACCTCACCGCTGCGCACCGAGTACGAACTGATGCTCCCCACCGGCTGGCGCGAGCTGCCGCCGGTGCGCGCCGCCGCCGAACGGCGGCTCGGCGCGGCGCGTGCCGCAGGGCTGCGGCCCCTCGTCGAACGCTTCCGCTATACGTGGACGCCCGGCCGCGGTCTGCCCGAGCGGCCGGGCCGGCTGCGTTTCCGCGCCGAGCCGGACGACGCCGTGTTCCTGGACGCCCTGCGCCGGATCGCGGAGGGCAGCCTCGACGCCCACACCCGGAACACCGCCGCCCGGCACGGTGCCGAGGCCGCGGCCCGGGAGGAGCTGGACTTCCTCCACTGGTGCCCGTCGCCCCGCGAGTGGTGGCAGCTGGCCCACGCCCCGGACGGCACCCTGGCCGGGGTGCACATCCCCGCCCACAACCCGGGCGGTCCCTGCGTGGGCTTCATCGGGGTGCTGCCGGAGCACCGGGGGAACGGCTACGCGTACGAACTGCTGGCCGAGTGCACGCACAAGCTGGCCGCCGAGGGCGCGGACCGTATCGCCGCCGCCACCGACCAGGGCAACTTCCCCATGGCCGCGGCCTTCGCCAGGGCGGGCTATCCCATCACGCAGGAGCGGATCTGCCTCGTGCCGCCGCCCGCGGACGGCTGACGGCTGACGGCTGACGGCTGACGGGGCAGAACGGCCCCGGCGACCCGGCGGTCGTCACCCCGGACTCCGCCCCCGGCTCGCAAGGCCGGGGGCGGAGTCCCGCCGGCCCTGCCGCGTCCTGCTGCGCCCCCGTCCCCGATCGCGGAGCATGGAGGCCCGGCCGTTCCCGGCCGGCGGGGGCGCCGGCGCGCGGCCCCGACGCGAGCACCGGCAGGAGGAGCGTCCGTGGACTTCGAGGTGTGGGCACCGCGGGCCGGTGCCGTCGCGCTGCACGTGGAGGACGGCGACGGCGCGGTCACCGCCATGGAGCGCGACCCCGTCCGCCCCGGCTGGTGGCGGGCCGAGGCACCGGCCGCGGACGGCACGCGCTACGGCTTCGCCCTGGACGGCGGCCCCGTGCGGCCCGACCCGCGCGCCCCGCGCCTCCCCGACGGCCCCGGCGGCACGGGCGCCGTCGTGGACCACGAGCTGTTCGACTGGCGGCATCCCTGGTACGGGCGGCCGCTGCCCGGAGCCGTGCTGTACGAGCTGCACATCGGCACGTTCACGCCCGAGGGCACCTTCGGCGCGGCCGCCCGGCGGCTGGGTCATCTGGCCGGCCTGGGCATCACCCACGTCGAACTGATGCCCGTCTGCCCGTTCCCCGGTACGCACGGCTGGGGCTACGACGGTGTGGCGCCCTGGGCGGTGCACGAGCCGTACGGCGGGCCCGACGGGCTCAAGCGGTTCATCGACGCGGCGCACGGGCACGGGCTCGGCGTCGTCCTGGACGTCGTCCACAACCACCTCGGCCCCTCCGGCAACCATCTCCCGGGATTCGGCCCGTACTTCACGGAGCGCCACCACACCCCGTGGGGCGCGGCCGTCAATCTGGACGCCCCCGGCTCCGACGAGGTCCGGGCGTACCTCACCGGCAGCGCCCTGGCCTGGCTGCGCGACTACCGTGCCGACGGCCTGCGGCTCGACGCCGTGCACGCCCTGCGCGACGACCGGGCCCGCCACTTCCTCGCCGAGCTCTCCGAAGCCGTGGACGCGCTCGCCGCACGGACCGGGCGGCCGCTCTTCCTGATCGCCGAGTCCGACGTCAACGACCCGCGCACCACCACACCCCGCGCGGCGGGCGGCCACGGGGTGCACGCCCAGTGGAACGACGACTTCCACCACGCCCTGCACACCGCGCTCACCGGCGAACACCAGGGCTACTACGCCGACTTCGCCGAGGACCCGCTGCACGCCCTCGCCAAGACGCTCACCGGCGGCTTCTTCCACGACGGCGGCTGGTCCAGCTTCCGGGAGCGCTCGCACGGCGCTCCGCTCGACCCGCGCACCACCCCGGCGCACCGGCTGCTGGCCTACGCCCAGACGCACGACCAGATCGGCAACCGCGCCCTCGGCGACCGGCTCGCCGCCGGCCTCTCCCCCGGCCTGCTGGCCTGCGCGGCCGCGCTCGTCCTCACCTCGCCGTACACGCCGATGCTGTTCATGGGCGAGGAGTGGGGCGCCCGCACACCCTGGCAGTACTTCACCGACCACCCCGACCCGGAGCTGGCGGAGGCCGTACGGCGTGGCCGGCGGCGGGAGTTCGCCTCGCACGGCTGGGCGGAGGACGACATCCCCGACCCGCAGGACCCGGCGACCCGCGGCCGCAGCTGTCTGGACTGGAGCGAGCCGGAACGCGATCCGCACACCCGGCTGCTCGCCTGGCACCGCGAGCTGATCGCCCTGCGCCGCGCCCTGCCGGAACCGGCGGCCGGCCCCGGCCTGGACGGGACGCGGGTCTCCTGCGACCGGGCCGGACGCTGGCTGTGCGTCGCCCGGGGCGCGCTGCGCACCGTGGTGAACCTGTCCGCCGGCCGCGAGGCCCGCGTGCCCGCGGAGGCCCCGCACGCCCGGGTGCTGGCGGCGTGGGGCGACTGCGGCGCCCCGGGCGCCGACGGGGTGGTCCGGCTGCCCCCGGAGTCGGCGGCGGTGCTGGCGGTGCCGTGATGCCGCGCTTCCTCGGGGCCCGCGCGGCGGGACGGCCGGGGCCGGTGCGGCCGCCCCGCCCGCCGCAGGCCCCGTCCGCCCCTGCCCCGTCTACCCGCCGCCCCGTCCGCCCGGTGCGCGCCCGTACGCACGCGCCCCGGCCGGGACACCGGTCCGCGGGGCGGGCCGCCGCTCAGCTCGTGGCCGCGGTCCACGTCCGCTCGCGGTGGTCCCGCGCGATGGCGATCAGTTCGTCCAGGGTGTGCCGGGTCCGTATGAGGTCGTCGATGTGTTCGGAGAGCCGGGCCCGCTCCCGCTCCATCCGCTCCAGCGCGGCGCCGGAGGTCTGCTCGCTGGGTGCGTCGACGCAGGGCAGCAGTCCGGCGATGGTGCGGCTCGACAGCCCGGCAGCGTAGAACCGCTGGAGGAACCGCACGCGCTCGACGGCCTCCTCCCGGTAGTACCGCTGCCCGCCGGGGCTGCGGCCGCTGGTGAGCAGGCCCTGCTCCTCGTAGTAGCGCAGCGACCTGACGCTGGCGCCGGTACGCGCCGCGAGCTCCCCGATCCGCATGACTGGCCTCCCGCTGTGGTCCGCCGGCCGGGGATCACCACGGTGAACCGCGACACAGCACTTGCCCCTCACATCAGTGTCAGGTTTTAGCGTAACCCCGTGCCCGGCGACATCCGGGCACGGGACCTGATGGAGGAGACCAACATGCCCACCCTGTTCAGCAGTTACCGGCTCGGCGCCCTGACGCTGCCCAACCGGGTCGTGATGGCCCCGATGACCCGGGTGCGGGCCGCCGCCGGCGGCCTGGCCACGCCCTCGATGGCGGCGTACTACGCGCAGCGGGCCACGGCCGGGCTGATCGTGTCGGAGGGCGTACAGCCCAGTGTCATCGGGCAGTCCAACCCGGGCACGCCCGGACTTCACACCGACGAGCAGGTCGCGTCCTGGCGGCCGGTCACGGAGGCCGTGCACGTCAACGGCGGCCGTATCTTCGCCCAGATCATGCACGGCGGCCGGGTGTCGCACCCCGCCACCACCGGCTGCCGGCCCGTCGGCCCCTCGGCCGTGCCGGCCGTCGGCGAAGTCTTCACTCCGGCAGGCCGGCAGCCGGCGCCCGTGCCCCGGGCACTGGCGGCGGACGAGGTGCCCGAGCACGTCCGGTCCTACGCCGACGCGGCCCGCCGCGCGGTGGACGCGGGCTTCGACGGGGTCGAACTGCACGGCGCCAACGGCTACCTGATCTCCCAGTTCCTCTCCTCCAACGCCAATCTGCGCACCGACCGCTACGGCGGCGGCATCACGGGCCGGATCCGGTTCGCCGTAGAAGCGGCCGCCGCCACCGCCGACGCGGTGGGCGCGCACCGAACGGGCATCCGCCTCTCACCCGGCGGTGGCTTCTGGGGTGTCGAGGAGACCGACGCCGCCGGGCTCAACACCGCGCTGCTGACCGAACTGGCCCGCCTGGACCTGGCGTACGTCCATCTGGAGGCGACAGCCGTGGAGGATGTGCTCCGGGGGCTGCGCACGGCCTGGCCCGGCCCTCTGATCATGAACCCGGTGCTGCCGCTGGGCCCGCGGCAGGCCGGTCCCGACGAAGCCCGTCACTGGCTGGGGCTGGGCGCCGACCTCATCAGCTTCGGCCGCGCCTTCATCGCCAACCCCGACCTGGTGGAACGCCTCCGCACGGGGCTGCCCCTGGCCCCCGTGGACGAGTCCACGTACTTCATGGGCGGCGACGCGGGCTACCTCACCTACCCGGCGTACCGGTACGGGGCCGGCGATCCCGTCTCCGTTCCCGCGTGAGGCGGTCAGCCCTCGTCCGGGGCCAGCCGGAGCGAGATGGAGTTGATGCAGTACCGCTGGTCCGTGGGCGTCGGGTAGCCCTCGCCCTCGAAGACGTGGCCGAGGTGGGAGCCGCAGCGGGCGCAGCGGACCTCGGTGCGGACCATGCCGTGCGAGCGGTCCTCGACCAGTTCGACGGCGTCCGACTCCTTGGGGTCGTAGAAGGACGGCCAGCCGCAGTGCGACTCGAACTTGGTGTCGGACCGGAAGAGTTCGGCGCCGCAGGCCCGGCAGGAGTAGACACCGGCGGTCTTGGTGTCGGTGTACTCACCGGTGTACGCGGGTTCGGTGCCCGCCTTGCGGAGCACGGCGTACTCGTCCGGGGACAGCTCCGCGCGCCACTGCTCGTCGGTCTTGTCGATCTCGTACGGCATCTGCGGTCCTCTCCTCGTGCGTACCTGCGTACCTGCCCGCGTGCGTGCGTACGGGGCGCGGGCCGGGCGGCGGCTCAGCTCCCCAGCCGGGCTAGGATCCGCGGTCCCAGCTCGGTGACGTCGCCAGCGCCCATGGTGAGAACCAGGTCGCCGGGCCGGGCCATTCCCGCGATCAGCTCCGGCACCGCCTCCATGGCGTGCCCGGCCCGGACGTCGGCGCCCTTGGCGGTGGCCGCGTCGATGATCAGGGCGCTGGTGACGCCGGGCACCGGGTCCTCGCGGGCCGGGTAGATGTCCAGGACGACGGAGGAGTCGGCGAGGGTCAGCGCCTCGCCCATCTCGATGCCCAGCTCCTGGGTGCGGCTGAAGAGATGCGGCTGGAAGACGACGAGGACACGGCCGTCACCGGCGCTGCCGCGGATGGCCTCCAGGTCGGCGGCGATCTCGGTGGGGTGGTGCGCGTAGGAGTCGATGACCTGGACGCCGTTCACGGTGCCCTGGAGCTGGAGGCGGCGCTTGACGCCGGTGTACGAGCCGAGGGCCGAGGCGAGGTTGTGCACGGGCAGGCCGAGCGCGGTGCCGGCGACCAGGGCGGCGACGGCGTTGCCCGCGTAGTGGCGGCCGGGGACGGAGACGGTGAAGGTGATCACGCGGCCGTCGAAGACCACAGTGACCTCACTGGTCAGCCCGCGCGGCTTGATGGTGACGATGCGGACGTCGGCGTCCTCGGCCTCGCCGTAGGTGACGATCCGGAGGTCCCGGCCCGGGGTACCGCCCGCGGTGACCCGCGCGGTGAGCTCCCGGGCGCCCGGCTGGTCGGCGGAGATCACGAGGGTGCCGCCGGGGCGGACGCGGTCGGCGAAGGTCTGGAAGGACTCGTAGATCTCTTCCATGGAGGCGTAGTTGGCGTGGTGGTCCAGCTCCACGTTGAGCACGACGGCCACCTCGGGCGCGTACTTGTGGAAGCTGCGGTCGCTCTCGTCCGCCTCGGCCACGAAGATCTCGCCGTTGCCGTGCAGCGCGTTGGAGCCGGGCGCGTCCAGGTCGCCGCCGATGGCGTACGAGGGCTCGCGGCCGAGGGTGGTCAGGGCGACGGCCAGCATGGAGGTGGTGGTGGTCTTGCCGTGGGTGCCGGCGACGGCGATCGGCCGCCGCCCCTCCATCAGCGCGGCGAGGGCGTCGGAGCGGTGGATCACGGGGATGCCGCGTTCGGCGGCCGCCGCCAGCTCCGGGTTGTCCGCACGGATGGCGCTGGAGACGATCACGCAGCTCGCGTCGGCGGCCAGATACTCCGCCGCGTGGCCGATGTGCACGGTGGCGCCGAGTCCGCGCAGCGCCTCGGCGGTCGCCGAGTCCCGGGAGTCGCTGCCCGCCACGCGCGCCCCGCGCATGGCGAGGATCTTGGCGATGCCCGACATGCCCGCACCGCCGATGCCGATGAGGTGCGGGCGGTCCATGGCGGACGGGACGGCGGGTGCCATGCGGGTATCTCCTGGGGTCGCTGCGGGCCGGCGGGCCCAAGGGGCTGAGCGGCCTCAGCCTATTCGGTGTGGGCGTAGAGCTTGAGCACCGGGACGCCGACCTTGTGCCGTGCGCGGGAGGTCCAGTCGCGGTGGAAGAACTCCTCGACGAGGTGCGGCGCCGTCAGCACGATGACCTCGTCGGCGTGCGTCTGTTCGACGACGCTCTTCAGCAGGTCGAGCGGGTGTTCCTCGACGATCTGCCCGACCGCCTCGGCGCCGGCCGCCCGCAGCGACTCCAGTGAGTGGGCGAGGGCGCGCTCCGCCGGGCCCGCCGCCTCCTCGCCCCCGGGCTCGCCGGCCTCGCGGATCGCCTCCCCCAGTTCGCCGAGGGCCACGTCGTCGAGGGCTCTGAGCAGCCGGTCCTGGTCGCCGTGGGGCTGCATCAGCACGACGAACGCGACGGGTTCGTCCCCGTGGAGCGTGGTGACGAGCTCCACGTCGGCGGGCACCAGCGGCTTCTCGATCATGAGTACGGAGGTGAACACGGCGAGCGCCCTTCTTCCTCTCGGGCCCGGGGGCCCTACAGAAACCATCCTGCCCCGCGCTCGCTCGCACGGGGTCCGTCCAGCCAAGCCTGCCGCCCGACGGGGTCAAGCGGAACGATATCTTCCGGGAGTTGACCGGCTCCCGGCCTCCCCGTCCGCGCGTTCACCCCGGGCCCCTGCGGTAACGGGTGAAGAGAAAACCGTCCTCCTCCAGGACCGAGGCGAGAGCGAATCGTTCCGGCACGGTGATCGCCGGGCCCTCCATGATGCGGGGCGCCGCTCCGGCGGTGACCACCGGGGCCAGGGTGAAGCACAGCTCGTCCAGCACGCCGGTCACCGCGAACTGGCCGAGCAGCCGCGGACCGCCCTCCGTGAGCTGGCGCGTCAGCCCCCGCTCCGCGAGCAGCCGCACCGCCGTCGCCGGCTCGACGCCCTCGCCGGGCCCCGCGGTGAGCACCTCCGCGCCCGCGTCACGGGCACGCCGGACCCGTTCGGGGCGCTCCGCGACGGCGGCCTCGCCGGTGAGGACGAGCGTGGGCACGGCCGGCTCCGTGAACAGCGGCAGGGAGTAGTCCAGGTCCAGGCTCGCGCTCACCACGGCGATCACCGGGGCCGGCGGCTGTCCCAGGGCGGCCCGGCGGGCCGCGAACGCCTCGCGGGCGCGGGCCGGGCGGTACCCCTCCTTGCGCACGGTCTCCGCTCCGGCGATCACAACGTCCGCCAGGCCGCGCAGCACTCCGAAGAGGCGCATGTCGGCCGGGCAGGAGAGCGGCTGGGACCGGCCGTCGTGGTACGCGGCGCCGTCGAGGGAGGCGACCATGTTGCCCCGCAGCCAGGGCCGCGCGCCGTCCTCCGGATAGGCGTAGGCGTCGGCCAGTTCGCCGAGGTCCCACTCGCGCTCGACGAGCAGGTCCGGGGCCGCGGACTCGGCGGTCAGGGGGAACAGACGTCGCATGGTCAGCAGTCTGTCACGCACCCCGGCGGAGCATTCCGGGGCGCGCGAAGCGCGGCCGCCGGCGCCGGAAGCCCCGCCCCGGGGCCGCGCCGGACCGGCCCGCCGGACGGCTGCCCCGGCGGCCGGTGTGCGCGGGATCACGGTCCGCGACCGGACGGATGTCCGGATAGGCTGGGGTGCTGTGCACTCTTCCTCCGCCGCCCCGAGCCCGATGACCGACGTCACGGAGACTCCGCTGTCGCTCTGCGCCCGCGAGCCGCAGGTGCCCGCCGAGCGTCTGGTCGCGGAGATGGTGCCGCCGCCCCGCTTCCGGGACGCCCGCTTCGAGACCTACCTCCCGGACCCGGCGCAGCCCAGCCAGGCGGAGGCCGTCGAGGTGCTGAGCGGCTTCGCCGCCGGACTCGGCGCCGGCACCGCCGCGGGCGGCGGGAAGCGCCGCTGGTTCACCCGGAAGCCGGCCGCGCCGGCGGGCCCGCGCGGGGTGTATCTCGACGGCGGCTACGGCGTCGGCAAGACCCACCTGCTCGCCTCGCTGTGGCACGCCACGCCCGCCCCGCCGGAGCTGAAGGCGTTCGGCACCTTCGTGGAGCTGACCCATCTGGTCGGCGCGCTGGGCTTCCAGCAGACCGTGCGGACGCTCGGCGACCACCGGCTGCTGTGCATCGACGAGTTCGAGCTGGACGACCCGGGCGACACCGTGCTCGTGTCCACGCTGCTCGGCAAGCTGGTGGACGCCGGCGTCGGGCTCGCCGCCACCTCGAACACCCTGCCGGGCAAGCTCGGCGAGGGCCGGTTCGCCGCCCAGGACTTCCTCCGCGAGATCCAGGGCCTCTCGGCGCACTTCCGGCCGCTGCGGATCGACGGCGAGGACTACCGTCACCGCGGCCTGCCCGAGGCGCCGCCGCCCTTCGCGGGCGAAGTGGTCGAACGGGCCGCCCACCGCACCCCGGGCGCCTCGCTCGACGCCTTCCCCGCTCTGCTGGAGCACCTCTCCCGGATCCACCCCAGCCGTTACGGCGCGCTCACCGACGGGCTCCGCGCCGTCTGCCTGACCGGGGTGCGGCCGGTGCCGGACCAGTCCACGGCCCTGCGCCTGGTCGTTCTGGCGGACCGGCTGTACGACCGCGAGATACCGGTGCTGGCCTCGGGCGTGCCCTTCGACCAGCTGTTCGGCGAGGACATGCTCAAGGGCGGCTACCGCAAGAAGTACTTCCGGGCGATCTCCCGGCTCACGGCGCTCGCCCGGGACGCCGGGCCGCTGGCGGAGGCGTAGACCGGACCCCTTCCGGCGGCAGCCGGCGGCGGCACGGGCCCGGCCCCGGAACCGCCGCGGCCGCCCCCGCCGTCCGGGAGTTCCCCCGACCTGACGCCCGCCCCCTCCGGGCCGCGGCCCGCACGGGCGTCCGGCCTTACGCGGCCCGCTCCCTCCCGGCCGCCGCGCGTCAGTTCGACGCGGGCACCGGCTTCGCCTCGCTCGGCCGGACGATGACGAACCCGTCGCCCTCCAGCCGGAGCTGCACCGCCTCGCCCGAGCCGCCGCGGATCATCGAGCCGACGCTCTGCGAGCGGTGCAGGGAGGACGCGAGGTGCGCGCTCCAGCCGACGACCGCGTCGGTGTCCACGAAGACCGGGGCCTGCGGTGAGACGGGGATGACGATCGGATCGCCCTCGCAGATCACCGCGAGCCGGCCCTGGCCGGTGAAGACGCTGTTGAACAGCCCGCCCCCGGCCATCCCCGCGCCCTTGACGACCTTGATCTCGTAGCCCAGTCCGGCGTCGAAGCAGAGGACGTTGCGGCCGTTGACGGTGAGGGTGTCGCCGGGGACGAAGTCGATGATGAAGCAGTTGGCCGCCTCGTGGGCGAACCACGCCTCGCCCTGGCCGCGGACGGCCATCAGGGCGAGCCCCTCCCCTGTGACGGCGCGTTTGAGGAAGTTCCCCACGCCCTGTCCCTGCTTCTCGAACCGGAGATTGCCGCGGAAGGCGATCATCGAGCCCTGGCGGGCGTAGCACTCGCCGTTCACCACATATTTGACCGCCTTGGGGTTCTGGAGCACCATGCCCGGCGCGGTGGGTGGCTGAACCATGTTCTCGGAGGCGAAGAGATCGCTGCGCATGGGGCAATGCTGTCCCGGAATGCATCATTCCGCCAAGGAGGCGCCCGCGGGCACGTACCGTGCGGGCTGGCAGACTGGCCGGATGACCTCCGCCGACACCCACACCGACACCGACACCGGCACCGGCACCGGGAGCGAGGCCGGCCACAGCCACCCGGACACCGCCGCGTTCCGGCCCGGGGCCGCGGACCGCGACGCCGCGCCCCAGTTCGTACTGCCCCTGGTGGCCCGCATCGAGAAGGCCGCCCCGCCGTCCCGCACGGACGCGCTGGAGACCGCGGCCCGGGCGGTGCTCGTGCTGCTGTCGGACGAGCGGGCGGCGGATCCGGACGGCGCGTGGTACCGGGCCGTGCGCGACTGGCAGGACGCCCGGATCCGCAAGGTGGTGCGCAGGGCGCGCGGCGCGGAGTGGCGGCGCGCGGCGGCCCTGCCGGGCATCACCGTCACCGGCGGCTCGGCCGAGGTGCGGGTGTACCCGCCGGTCCCGGTCGACGGCTGGCCGAAGGAGCTGGCGAAGCTCCAGGTGTCCGGCACGGAGCTGGAGGACCCGGCACCGCCGGCCGCCCCGCCGCCCGGGCGGCCCGTGCTGTGGCTCAGCCCGGAGCTGGAGATGTCGGCGGGCAAGGCGATGGCACAGGCGGGACACGGCGCCCAGCTGGCCTGGCTGCGCCTGCCGCCCGCCGAGCGGTCGGCGTGGCGCGCGGCCGGTTTCCCGCTCGCCGTACGGACCGCGGAGCCCGCGCGCTGGGCGGACCTCACGGGGAGCGGACTGCCGGTGGTGCGGGACGCGGGCTTCACGGAGATCGCCCCGGGTTCCTGCACGGTCGTCGCGGAACACCCGGCGCTCACGGGGCGCTGAGCGGAGCCCGCGCGCCGGAGCGCACGCGGGCCGTACGGATCCCGGGGCGGGGTCCCGGAGCCGGTGGCACGCCGGCCGTCGCCCGTGTCCGGGAGCACCTCCGGGCGGGCGTTGCCCGGACCGGGACAACCGGAGCGGCGGGGCCCCGGTCGTGAACATCCGGAGCGGATCGATCACGCCTTTGAACACCCGCCGCCTCCCGTACGTATCGATCCCCGACGCCACCGGACCGGGCCCCGCCCGGCCGGCGGCAGACCAACCGGCTTGACCAACCGCTCAGTCCACGCTGGTCCGGCACGCCACGCCGCTCCTCACGACGGCACGGCGGGCCGGCCCCGCTCCTCGCTCCCTGCGAGTGCGCCGCCATGGCAGGAGATACTTTGCGACGCATCAACGGAACCGCCGCCATCCTCGTGGCGATCGCCGCGACCATCGGTGCGCTGATCTATCCCATCTGGAGTTACGAGGACCGGTCCGGCACCGGTCTCGCGAACCTCCAGTCACAGACCGTGTCCACCAAGTGGGGGCCGCTGTCGGCCCTCGACCGGGACTTCCTGGTGAAGGTGAGGCTCGCCGGTCTGTGGGAGCTGCCCGCCGGCCGGCAGGCCATGGAGCGGGCACCCAACCAGGCCATCCGCGACGCCGGCGACCATCTCGTCGTCGGCCACGCGGACCTGGACCGGCGGGCCCGGGACATCGCCGCCAAGCTCGGCGTGGAGCTGCCGAACGAACCGACCGACCAGCAAAAGGGCTGGCTCCGGGAGATGACCGACGCCCAGGGCGAGGACTACCAGCGGAAGTTCGCCAACATCCTGCGGACGGCCCACGGCAAGGTCTTCGGGCTCATCGGCCAGGTGCGGCACACCACCCGCAACGAGCTGATCCGCGACCTGGCGGACGCGGCCAACATCACCGTGCTCGACCACATCACCATGCTGGAGAACACCGGCATGGTCGACTTCGACACCATCGCCGCCGAGGAGGCCGCGGCCGCCACGGAGAAGCCGGCTCCCCCGCCGCCGCCCCCGTCGACCTCGTCGGTCATCGGCTCGCCGGTGCCGGTCGTCACGCCTCCCGGCGCCACGTCCCTGCCGTCCGCCGTGCCGGAGACCACCGCGCCGGCGGACGACCCGGGGCAGCCCACCGCGACGCCCACGGCCGACCAGCCCGCCCCCGGCGCCGGCGCACCGGCCGGCTCCGCCCCGTAACGGGCCGACGGGCCACGACGGGCACCGCGGTCCGCCGGGGCGGCCGACCGCGGTGCCGGGGCGGAGGGGTGGTCCCACCCCCCACCAGACCACTCCTCCGCCCACCCCCGGCCTCCCGCCTCCCGCGCCCCGCCCCGCGGCGGTAGCTCAAATCAACCTCTGGAACCGGCCCTCGCACGGTTCGGCGGCCCCCGCGGAGGCCATGTCTCCCGGAGAGGACCGGTACACGGAGAAACCGGTACCCGGACGAGGGGGGACGGCCGGACCATGGCACGACTGGGGACGGGCATCGGCTGGCGGCCCGAGATCGCCCGCCACGTCGAGGAGTTGCCGGGCCTGGACTGGGTCGAGGTGGTGGCGGAGAACATCTGCCCCGGCCATCTCCCCGACTCGCTGCTCCGGCTGCGCGAGCGCGGTACGACGATCGTCCCGCACGGCGTCTCACTCGGCCTCGGCGGCCCCGAACCGCCCGACCCGGCCCGGCTCGCCGCACTCGCCGAACGCGCCGGGGCCCTGGGCGCCCCACTCGTCACGGAGCACATCGCCTTCGTCCGCGCGGGCGGCCCGCTCACCGCCTCGCCCCGGCTGGAGGCCGGCCACCTGCTGCCGGTGCCGCGCACCCGGGACGCCCTGGACGTCCTCTGTGCGAACGTCCGGATCGCGCAGGACGCGCTGCCGGTGCCACTGGCGCTGGAGAACATCGCCGCGCTGATCTCCTGGCCCGGCGAGGAGCTGACGGAGGGGCAGTTCCTCGCCGAACTGGTGGAGCGCACGGGGGTGGGGCTGCTGATCGACGTCGCCAATCTGCACACCAACGCCGTGAACCGGGGCGAGGACCCGTCCGCGGTCCTCGACGCCCTGCCGTGCCACGCGCTGGCCTACGTCCATGTGGCGGGCGGTGTCGAACGGGACGGCGTCTGGCACGACAGCCACGCCCACCCCGTCACCGGCCCCGTGCTGGACGTCCTGGCCGAGCTGTGCGCCCGGGCGGACCCGCCGGGCGTCCTGCTGGAACGGGACGACGACTTTCCCGGCCCGGACCGGCTGGCGGCCGAACTGGACGCCATCCGGGCCGTGGTGACGGCCGCACGCGCGGCCCGCACCGCCCGCACCGCCCCGGCGCGAAGGGGCGCGCTCTCCCCGCCGGAGGCCGGTCCGGGCAGGGGCGCGGGCAGGAACCCGGGCAGCGGCACGGACGGGGACGGGGGCGCCCCGGCGGTGCCCGCCGAGACCGTCACCGCGGCGGCGGAGGCGGCCGGCCTCGCCGCGTCCGTGGCGGCCGGCGCGGCGGCCGCCGACGCACGCCAACGGCCGGCCTGCGGAGCCCCGCCGGCCGCGCCCGGAGAGCCCGCCGCCACCGGAACGGGCGCCATCGGGACGGGCGCCATCGGGACGGGCGCCGCCACCGGAACGGGCGCCACCGCGGCTCCACCGGACCGGAGCAGCGCCCCGCCGGCGACGGAGGCCGCGCGGCTGCGGCTGGCGGTGGCGCAGACGGCGCTGCTGTCCTCCCTGGTCGCCGGTACCCCGGCGCCCGACGGCTTCGACCGGGTCCGGCTGGCCGTGCAGAGCCGGGCGCTGGTCCGGAAGCGGACCGGTGTGATCGCCAAGGTGGCGCCCGAGCTGCCGGAGATCCTGGGCCCCCGGTTCCGCGCGGAGTTCGAGGACTACGCCCGGAACCGGCCGCTGACCGGCGGCCACCGCCAGGACGCGCTGGACTTCGCGGCGCACGTGCTGAGCCCGGCCGGGCCCCGCCTGGAACCGGCGGTGCGGCGGCGGCTCGGCCGCTGGTGGCGCGAGCGCTCCCGCCCGGCCCCGCCGCTGCGCCACCGGGTCGCCGTCCTGCTCCGCGGCGGAGCCCGCCGGCTGTCCGGGCGCACGGGAGCCCGGCGGGCTCAGGCCAGCCCGGCCACCAGTTCGGAGACCGCCTTCCGCCGCCCGGTGTAGAAGGGGACCTCCTCCCGGACGTGCATCCGCGCCTCGGAGCCGCGCAGATGACGCATGAGGTCGACGATCCGGTACAGCTCGTCGGCCTCGAAGGCGAGGAGCCACTCGTAGTCGCCGAGCGAGAACGAGGGCACGGTGTTGGCCCGGACGTCCGGGAAGCCGCGCGCCATCTTGCCGTGGTCGGCGAGCATCCTGCGGCGGTCCTCGTCCGGCAGCAGGTACCAGTCGTAGCTGCGCACGAAGGGGTACACGCTGACGTACTGGCGCGGCTCCTCGTCGGCCAGGAACGCCGGGATGTGCGACTTGTTGAACTCGGCGGGGCGGTGCAGCGCCATGTTCGACCACACGGGCTCCAGCGCACGGCCGAGCTTCGTCCGGCGGAAGAGGTTGTACGCCTCCTGGAGGGCGTCGGCCGTCTCCGAGTGCCACCAGATCATCAGATCGGCGTCGGCCCGCAGGCCGGACACGTCGTAGGTGCCGCGTACGACGACGTCCTTGGCGGCGAGCTGCGCGAAGAGCTCGTCCACCTCCTCCGCGTAGCCGCCGCGGTCCTCCGGGAGCACGTCCCGCAGCCGGAAGACCGACCAGAGGGTGTAGCGGATGACCTCGTTGAGGTCCTTGGCCTTCTTGCCGGCGTTCGGGGTCTTGTCAGGAGCAGTCATGGCCCTTATTGTCCTCCGTCTTTCCCGGCGCTCCGCGCCAGGGTGTCCAGTACGGCGCCGGCCGCGCCGTGCGCGCTCGCAATGCAGGCCGGGATGCCCACACCGTCGTAGGCCGCCCCGCAGAGCCGCAGCGACGGCATCCCCGCCAGCCCCTCGCGGACGCGGGCGACCCGGTCCGGATGGCCCACCGGGTACTGCGGCAGGCCGCCCGTCCAGCGGGTGACACGGGTGGCGACGGGGCGGGCGCGGAGCCCGACGGCCTCGCCCAGGGCCCGGAGCGACACCTCGACCAGGCCCTCGTCGTCCCGTTTCAGCTCCGCCTCCTCGCCGAAGCGGCCGACCGAGGTGCGGATCACGAAGAGGTCGGGGGCGGCTGCGCCGATCCAGCCCCACTTCCGGCTGGCGAAGGTGGCCGCCTTGATGGTGTGTCCGTCCACGGGCGGCACCAGGAAACCGCTGCCCTCGGGGACCGGCGTCAGGTCGGCGCGGCGGAACACCATGCTCACCAGGGCCATGGACGCGTACTCGACGGCCGCCAGCGCGGCGGCCGCGGCCGGGGCCTCGGCGGCGAGCAGCCGCCCGGCGACGGGGGCGGGCACGGCCAGCACCACGCCGTCGGCCTCGATCACCGCCCGCCCGGGGCCGGTCCCGCCGCCCCCGGTGGACGGCCGCGGACCGCCGGACGCGCCGCTCGCGCCGGACCGGCCCGCCGCGGCCGCCGCCTTCTCGGCACCCGGCCCCTCGACGACCAGCCGCCAGCCGGCGCCCGTGCGCCGCAGCTCCGTCACGGACGCCCCGGTCGCGACCTCCGCGCCCGCCGCACGGCAGGCGTCGGCGACGGCCGGGGGCAGCGTGCCGACGCCGCCGTCGATGCCCATGAAGACCGGCCCGGGGTCCGGCTGCCCGGCGGCGCGCCGCTGGAGCTCCCGCACCCCCTCGGTCAGCGAACGGCCCTCGCGCGCCAGCCGGTACAGCTGCGGTACCGCCGCGCGCAGCGAGATGCGGTAGGCGTCGCCGGCGTAGACGCCGCCGAGCAGGGGTTCGACCAGCCGGTCGACGACCTCGCGGCCGAGCCGGTCCGCGAGGTATGCGCCGACGGCCACGTCCTCGCCCTCGCCGATGACGGCGGGCGGCAGTTCCGGCTCCCGCGCGATCCGGGCCAGGCCCTCCGCCGAGATCACCCCGGAGGCCGCCAGCGCCTCCGCGTCACCCGGTACGCCCATGACGTGCCCCTTGGGCATCGGGCGCAGCGCGCCCCGCGTCCAGAGCGTGGCCGAGGCGGTGGCGGGCGGCTGGAGCCGGCCGGACAGGCCCGCGGCGCGGGCCAGGTCGACGGCTTCCGGGCGCCGGGCGAGCATCGACTCCGCACCGAAGTCCACGGGGACGCCCGCGAGTTCACCGGCGAGCAGCTTTCCGCCGACCCGCGGGGACCCTTCGAGCACCGTCACCCGGGCGCCGCCCGCGAGCAGCCGGTGCGCGGCCGCCAGACCGGAGACACCGCCTCCGACGACAACGACATGGCCTGCGGATGCGTGCGTCTCACTCATGCCGCCCACTCTCTCAGAGCCCGGCCCGACCGGCGCCAGGGTCCAATGGCCCCTCCGGGGGGTTCCGGACCGGCCGTGATCTCCGCCGGGCCCCGCCCGGCCGTCCCCTTCTCCCCCGCGTCCCGCCCGGCCGCGCGCCGCTTGCCGCCGGTATCTCCCCGGTATCCCACCGTGACCGCATCGGAACCGCGGACCGGCAACCCGGCCCCCGCCCACCCCGTCAGAAGGGCGA
Organism: Streptomyces xinghaiensis S187; assembly: GCF_000220705.2. GTDB lineage: Bacteria > Actinomycetota > Actinomycetes > Streptomycetales > Streptomycetaceae > Streptomyces > Streptomyces xinghaiensis. The sequence continues at coordinate 1,481,223 of NZ_CP023202.1, forward strand.
CATCATCGAACACTCCTGGGGGGACCAGCGATGACAGACCCGATACGGCCCATACCGGAGCGCCCGGAGCGCCCGGAGAGCCCGGGAAGCCGCGCCGGAGGCGGCCGGCGCGGCAGGAGCCGGCGGCGCCGGCCGGCCCGCGCCGCGGTGGCGGCGGCCGTTCTGCTCACGGCCCTGCTCGGCGCCGCGGGCTGCGGCAGCGGTGGCGGTGCCGACGGCAAGTCGGCCGCGGACGCCCCCGCGGAGCAGCGGGACGGGGGCGCCGGCAGCGCGGCGGACGGCCCGGCCGCCGGGGAGGCCGGAGCCGGGGACCGCGCCGCACAGCCGGGCGGTACGGAGGACGCCGCCGGCCCGGCCTCCCCGGGGGACACGCGCCGGACGCCCGCGTCCGTGCCCGCGCACGTCATCCGCACGGCGACCCTCACCGTCCGCGTCGAGGACGTGCCGTCCGCGCTCGACACGGCCCGTACGGCGGCGGAGAACGCGGGCGGCTACGTCAGCGACGAGACGACGGACCGCGACTCCGACGGCCGCGAACGGTCGCGTCTCGTGCTGCGGGTCCCCCAGGAGAAGTACACGGACGTGCTGGAGAAGCTGGCCGGCACGGGCAAGCTCCTCGAACGGAAGGTCGACGCGCAGGACGTCACCGACCAGGTCGTCGACGTCGAGAGCCGCGTCAAGTCGCAGCGCGCGAGCGTCGCACGGGTGCGCGAGCTGATGGACCGGGCGGACAAACTCAGCGACATCGTCACGCTGGAGGGCGAACTGAGCACACGGCAGACGGAGTTGGAGGCTCTGCTCGCCCAGCGGGCGTCGCTGGAGAACCGTACGGCGATGGCCACCGTCACGCTGAGGCTGACCGAGACGGAGCGGGCGGAGAAGTCCGGGGACGAGCTCTCCTTCCCCGACGCCCTGGCGGGCGGCTGGCACGCCTTCACCACGGGGCTGCGGTGGCTGGCGGTGGCGGTGGGCGCCGTCCTGCCGTTCGTGGCGGCCCTGGCGCTGATCCTGCTGCTCGTCCGGCTGGCCGGGCGGCTGCTCCCGGACCGCGCCACCGGCCGGCCGCGCGGCCCGGCCGAGTCGGCGGAGTCCGCTGAGCCGGCGGCCGAGGCCGCGTCGCCGGCACCGGGCACGGGACCGGCGCCCTCGGGCCGGGCCGCGGAGGAGTAGACCGCCGCGGGGGGGCGCCGTGCACGGCGAACTGCGGGCCGGCCGGCGCCCCCGAATCCCCGCACGCGCGACGCGCGGAGCCGGAGCCGGGGACCCGCGGGCGGGCGCATCCATCCCCCGCCCGCCGGGCAGCCGCCCTACCGTGGGGGCGAACAGACGAAGCCCGGGCGAAAGGACACCGCATGGCGGCGCGGCGGATGCTCATCATCGGCGGAGACGCGGCCGGCATGTCCGCCGCGTCCCAGGCACGCCGGCTGAAGGGCCCGGACGAACTGGAGATCCTCGCCTTCGAGCGGTCCGCCTTCACCTCGTACTCCGCCTGCGGCATCCCGTACTGGGTCGGCGGCGTGGTCGACGGCCCGGAGGCCCTGGTGGCCCGGACCGCCGCCGAGCACCGGGCCCGCGGCATCGACCTCCGGATGCACACCGAGGTGACCGCGGTCGACACCGCGGCGCAGCGGGTGCGGGTGCGCGACCGGGAGGGCGGCGAGCGCTGGGAAGGGTTCGACGAGCTGGTCGTCGCCACCGGTGCCCGCCCCCTGCGGCCGGACATCCCCGGCATCGACGCGCCCGGCGTGCACGGGGTGCAGAACCTCGACGACGGCCGGGCGCTGCACGAGGCCCTCGGCAAGGACGCCGAGGGGCTGCGCGCCGTGGTCGTCGGCGCGGGCTACATCGGCGTGGAGATGGCCGAGGCCCTGGTGAACCGGGGCTGCCGGGTCACCGTGCTGGAGCAGGCCGAACAGCCCATGTCGACGCTCGACCCGGACATGGGGCGGATCGTCCACGAGGCGATGTGCGGGCTCGGCATCCACACCGTGACCGGCGCCGAGGTGACGGAGGTGCTCACCGGGGACGACGGCCGGGTCGCCGGCGTCCGCACCCGGGAGGAGCAGTACCCGGCCGATCTCGTGGTCCTGGGCCTCGGCGTCCGGCCCGAGACGCGGCTGGCCCGGGAGGCGGGGCTGCCGCTCGGCACGTCCGGCGGGCTCCTGACGGACCTCGCGATGCGGGTGCGCGGCGAGGAGAACATCTGGGCGGGCGGGGACTGCGTGGAAGTCCTCGATCTGGTGTCCGGCCGGACCCGGCACATCGCCCTCGGCACCCACGCCAACAAGCACGGGCAGGTCATCGGCAGCAACGTCGGCGGCGGCTACGCCACCTTCCCCGGTGTGGTCGGCACGGCGGTCAGCAAGGTCTGCGATCTGGAGATCGCCCGGACCGGACTGCTGGAGGCGCAGGCCCGGCAGGCCGGGCTGGACTTCGTCACGGTGACCATCGAGTCGACCAGCCGGGCGGGCTATTACCCCGGCGCCCGCCCCATGACGGTGAAGATGCTCGCCGAGCGGCGCACGGGGCGGCTGCTCGGCGTGCAGATCGTCGGGCGCGAGGGGGCCGGCAAGCGGGTCGACGTGGCGGCGGTCGCGCTGACCGCGGGCATGACGGTGGAGCAGATGACGGCCCTCGACCTGGGATACGCACCCCCGTTCTCCCCGGTCTGGGACCCGGTCCTGGTGGCCGCCCGCAAGGCGGCGGGAGCCGTGGCCGGGGACGTGCGGTCCCGCTGACGCACCGGCGGGCGACCGCGGCATCCGGAGATCTCCCGTTCCCCGCACGGGAGTTCCGGGCCCGCGGGTTCCCGGCGCGGCGGGTGCCGCCACTCGGCGATAATCGCCCCCATGCTCGAACGCACCCACGCACCACCGGCCGCCCGCCCCGGTGCCCTCCTCCTCCGCGAGCGCGCCGAGGCCGCGCTGCGGGACGCCGCACCGGCCCTCCTGGCCTACGCGGCGGTGCGGCTCACCGGTCTGCTGCTGCTCACCGTGCCGGCGGTGGCCACCGGCCGGGACGTCCTGGGCCTGCTCAGCAGACGCTGGGACGCCGTCTGGTACACGCGGATCGCCGAGCACGGCTACGGCTTCGAGATCGCGACCCCCGACGGCGTCCACTCCAACCTCGCCTTCTTCCCGCTGCTGCCGGCCCTGGAGCGGGTGCTGGCGGCCCTGACCCCGTTCGAGGCGGCCACCTCCGGCCTGCTGGCCGGCTGGCTCGCCTCCCTCGCCGCCGCCTGGGGCATCTACGCGGTCGGCGCCCGGCTCCGCGGCCCGGCCACCGGCGTCGTGCTGGCGGCGCTGTGGGGCGCGTATCCGACCGGTTTCGTCCAGTCGATGGCCTACACCGAGACGCTGTTCACGGCCTTCGCCGCCTGGTCCCTGTACGCGGTGCTGACCGGCCGCTGGCCCGCTGCGGGCGCCCTCGCCGTGCTGGCGGGGCTGACCCGCCCGACGGCGGCGGCGCTCGTCGCGGCCGTCGTCGTCCCGGCGGGCGTGGCCCTCGTCCGCGACTGGCGGGCCGGCATCCCGCCGGCCGTGCTGCTCCGCCTGCACCGGCCGATGCTGCTCGGCCTGCTGCTGGCCCCGCTGGGCTGGCTCTCCTACGTGCTCTACGTGGCGGCCCGCCGGGACGACCTGCTCGCCTACTTCGCGGTGCAGGAAGCGTGGGGCAACGGCTTCGACGGCGGCCGGGCCCTGGCGGGCTTCGCCGCGGAGACCCTGCGGTCGAACACCCTTGCGGGGCTCGGGCTGTGCGCGGCCCTCGCGCTGGTGTTCTGGCTGCTGCGGCTGTGCGTGCGGCAGCGCCAGCCGCTGCCGCTGCTGGTGTACTCGTTCGCCGTCGTCGCCGTCTCGCTGGCAGGCTCCGGGTACTTCGGCTCCCGGCCCCGGCTGATGATGCCCGCGTTCCCGCTGCTGCTGCCGGCGGCCGTGGTGGTGGCCCGGCAGCAGCCGGCGCGGGCGGCGCTGATCTGCGCCGTCGCGGCCGTGGCCTCGGGCGTCTACGGAGCCGTCACCCTGCTGGGCCCGGGCCCGCCGTGAGCGGGACACCGCCGGACCGCGCGCCGGCGGGTCCCGCCGACGCGGCCGGCGGCACGCGGGACACGGTCGCTCCGTCGCTCAGCGGGCGCTCCGGCCGTGGACGTACTCGACGAGCCGGGTCAGCGCGTCCGGGTCGGTCGAGGGCAGCACTCCGTGCCCGAGGTTGAAGATGTGGCCGGGCAGGTCCCGCGCCGCCTCCAGCACCTCGCCGGCCTTGGTCTCCACGACCTCCCGCGGCGCGAACAGCACCGCCGGGTCGAGATTGCCCTGCAGGGCCTTGCCGGGACCGACGCGCCGCGCGGCCTCGTCCATCGGCACCCGCCAGTCGACACCCACCACGTCGGCGCCGGCCTCGCCCATCAGCCCGAGCAGTTCGCCGGTGCCCACGCCGAAGTGGATCCGCGGCACACCGTGCCGGGCGACCGCGTCGAACACCTTGGCGGAGGCGGGCATCACCGAGCGCCGGTAGTCGGCGGGGGCGAGCGCGCCCACCCAGGAGTCGAAGAGCTGCACGGCCGAGGCCCCCGCCTCGATCTGCACGTCGAGGAAGGCGGCGGTGATGTCCGCGAGCCGGTCCAGCAGATCGGCCCAGAGCTCCGGGTCGCCGTACATGAGCGCCTTGGTGTGCTCGTGGTTGCGGGACGGGCCGCCCTCCACGAGATAGCTCGCCAGCGTGAACGGGGCCCCGGCGAAGCCGATCAGCGGCGTGGAGCCGAGTTCGCCGGTGAGCATGCCCACGGCCTCGGTCACGTACTTGACGTCGTCCGGCTCCAGCGGGCGCAGCCGCTCCAGGTCGGCGCGGGTCCGGACCGGCCGCTCGACGACCGGGCCGACGCCCGGCTTGATGTCGAGGTCGATGCCGATGGCCTTGAGCGGCACGACGATGTCGCTGAAGTAGATGGCCGCGTCGACCTTGTGCCGGCGGACGGGCTGGAGGGTGATCTCGGTGACCAGGTCGGGCCGCATGCAGGAGTCGAGCATGGCGATGCCCTCGCGGACCTTGAGGTACTCCGGCAGCGACCGTCCGGCCTGGCGCATGAACCAGACGGGGGTGTGCGGGACCGGCTCGCGCCGGCAGGCCCGCAGAAAGGCCGAGCCGGCGGTCCTGCCGCTCTGCTGCGGGCTCGTCATCGGGCCTCCCCGGCGGCGGCGGAACGGAGAGTCCGGGAGGGGGTCTCGCCCGCTCGGACCGAGCGGAGAGCTTGGGGAACGTCGTTGGCACTCACCCCCGAATCTTCGCACGCGGGCACCCGCGCGGATCCGCCCGCCCGCCTTTCCCCCCGCCCGGGTGTCCTCCGTGGCTGCGGGGCCCGTTCCGCCTAGTCTTCCCGGCATGGCTGCGGCTCAGGGACATCTTGCGGACGGTCCGGACAACGGGGGCGGGGACGAGGCACCGGCCGCGTTCCTCAGCGCGGTCGAGGGGCTGCGCGGCGCACGGCTGCGCCCCGAGCTGGAGGTCGCGGTGACCCGCGCCCCGGCCCGGCTCGCCCCGCACGCGTACGCGCTGGAGGCGGCGGTCGTCCAGGAGGACGAGGACCTCGCCGACGGCCGTCTGATCCTGCTGCACGACCCGGCCGGGCACGACGCCTGGCAGGGCACCTTCCGCCTGGTGACCCTGGTCCGGGCGGAGCTGGAGCCGGAGATGGCCGGCGACCCGCTGCTCCCCGAGGTGTGCTGGTCCTGGCTGACCGGCGCGTTCGAGGCCCGGGGCGTCGCCCACGAGGAACTGAGCGGGACGGTGACCCTGGCGGGTTCGCACTACTTCGGCGGCCTCGGCGACCGCCCCCCGGCCACCCAGATCGAGATCCGCGCCTCCTGGACCCCGCGCGAGGGCCGCGAGGGCGTACCGGACACGGCCGCGCACCTCACCGCCTGGTGTGAGCTGCTCTGCCAGATCGGCGGCCTGCCCCCGACGGGCGGCGTGGACGCGGCCGTGGTCACCCTCCCGCAGCGCCGGGGCCCGCGCGCCCGCTGAGCCGCGCCCGCCGAAACCGGCCGCTGTCCCGGGCGCCGCACCCGGGCAGCGCTCGTCCGGGACCCCGCACCGCCCGGATGCCGCCCCGCAGGCCCAGGTCTTCCCCGTCTCCCCCGTCTCCCGTGCCCCTTCCGCACCCCGGCCGTGTCAGCCGCCACGGCCCGCGCGGGATACCGCGGGCGCCCGCTCCCGGGCCGTCCCACGATCGAGCAGTCGTCCGAATTGCCCGAATTGTTACTCACTAAATCGTGATCATTCGCTAAAGACTCCCCCGAATGATGCCGAAGGACCAGGTGTCCCCCACGGGACGCAGCCCCCGGCTCACCCCCCATATCGAGCCCTTCCCCCGCACTCCCCAGCAGGAGGCCTGGTGTCCGTTCTTCTCGAGCAGCCCGCAAGCCTGGTCGCCTACCGTCCGAACAAGCCGACGGCCATGGTCGTCGTCGCCGACCCCCGCGTCCGCTCCACCGTCACCCGTCACCTCTGGGCGCTCGGAGTCCGGGACGTCATCGAGGCCTCCTCGATCGCGGAGGCCCGCCCCCGGGTCGCCAACCCCCGCGACATCTGCGTCGCCGACGTCCACCTCCCCGACGGCTCCGGTCTCACCCTGCTCTCCGAGACCCGCGCCGCGGGCTGGCCCAACGGCCTCGCCCTCTCCGCCGCCGACGACATCGGCGCCGTCCGCAACGCCCTCGCCGGCGGCGTCAAGGGTTACGTCGTCACCGGCACCCGCACCAACCTCGGCATCCCCGGGCGCCCCGGCGCCGTGCCCGTCGGCGCGGCGGCGGCCCGGATGCACCGCCGCCCGCCGGGCGCCCCCGGTCACCCGGGCGGCTACCGGGAGCTGTCCGGCCGCGAGGTCGAGGTGCTCCGGCTCGTCGCCGAGGGCCAGTCCAACAAGGCGATCGGCGTGTCCATGGGGCTCTCCGCCCTGACCGTCAAGAGCCACCTCGCCCGGATCGCGCGCAAGCTGGGCACCGGTGACCGCGCCGGCATGGTGGCCGTCGCCCTGCGCACCGGCATCATCCACTGACCCCCCTCCGCACCCCGCCTCCCGGCCTGCTCACGCCCGCCGACGGAACGTTCCGTCGGCGGGCGTCGGCCACTCATGGATACCCTGGTCCGGTGACCGACGCCCAAGAGACCGCAGAAGACCGCACACTGCGCATTCCCGGGGGCGCTCCCCCGGATGTTGCCGTCCACAGCGCGCCGGTTCCGCTACTGGATCCCCGTGAGGGCATCCCCCCGGTGACGGCCGACCCCGGAGAGCTGGAGCGGGTCGCCGCCGCCTTCGCCGCGGGCACCGGCCCCGTCGCCGTCGACGCCGAGCGCGCCTCGGGCTACCGCTACGGCCAGCGCGCCTACCTCGTCCAGCTGCGCCGCGAGGGTGCCGGCAGCGCCCTGATCGACCCGGTCGGCTGTCCCGACCTCTCCGTGCTCGGCGACGCCCTCGCCGATACCGAATGGGTGCTGCACGCCGCGAGCCAGGACCTCCCCTGCCTGCGGGAGATAGGCATGCGGCCGGCCCGGCTGTTCGACACCGAGCTGGCCGGGCGCCTCGCCGGCTTCGCCCGCGTGGGCCTCGGCGCCATGGTGGAAAAGGTGCTCGGCTTCGCCCTGGAGAAGGGCCACTCGGCCGTCGACTGGTCGACCCGTCCGCTCCCCGAGCCCTGGCTGCGGTACGCCGCGCTCGACGTCGAGCTGCTGGTGGATCTGCGGGACGCGCTGGAGGAGGAGCTCGACCGGCAGGGCAAGCTCGACTGGGCGCACCAGGAGTTCGGCGCCATCGCCGCCGCGCCCCCGCCGCCGCCGCGCAAGGACCCCTGGCGCCGCACCTCCGGAATGCACAAGGTGCGGCGGCGCCGCCAGATGGCGGTCGTCCGGGAGCTGTGGACGGCCCGGGACCGGATCGCGCAGCGCCGCGACGTGTCGCCCGGCAAGGTGCTGAGCGACACCGCCATCGTCGAGGCCGCGCTCGCGCTGCCGCAGAACGCGCAGGCGCTCGCCGCCCTCCCGGGCTTCGGGCACCGGATGGGCCGCAAGCAGCTGGAGCAGTGGCAGGCCGCCGTCGACCGGGCCCGCGCGCTCCCCGACGCGGAGCTGCCGCAGCCCGGGCAGGCCGTGACCGGACCGCCGCCGCCCCGCTCCTGGGCCGACAAGGACCCGGCCGCCGCGGCGCGGCTGTCGGCGGCGCGGGCGGCGGTGACCGCGCTCGCGGAGAGCCTGAACCTCCCGCAGGAGAACCTGATCACCCCGGACACGGTCCGCCGGCTCTGCTGGGAGCCGCCGGCCGGACAGAGCCCGGAGGCGGTCGCCGAGACGCTCGCCGGGCACGGCGCCCGGCCCTGGCAGATCGAGCTGACCGCGCCGCTGCTGGCGGGCGCCCTGTCGGCCGCTCCGCCGGAGTAGGACCGCGGGTCCGTGCACCGGGCCGGAGCACCGGGTCCGCGCGCCGGGTCCGGGGCCTTCCGGGTGGCGTTCTCCGGCCCGTACGGGGCCGGGGATCCGCGCGCGGGGGCGGCGTCCGGCGTGTGATCTCCGCCGCTCCGGCGGGCAGGGGTGGGCAGCCTGGTTACCCGCAAGTAGCATGGCGGGAGTCCGCCGTCCCCGCACGGCGGTGTGAGCCGCTGTCGCAGGCAGCCCCGCAGTGCCCGTTACGCATCAGGAGGAGAGCCAACGTGCCTCGTACCGCTAGGGATGTCGTCTTCGTCGACGGCGTCCGCACCCCGTTCGGCAAGGCGGGCCCGAAGGGCATCTACCACGAGACCCGGGCCGACGATCTCGTCGTCAAGTGCATCCGGGAGCTGCTGCGCCGCAACCCGGACCTGCCGCCGGAGCGCGTCGACGAGGTCGCCCTCGCCGCCACCACCCAGATCGGCGACCAGGGCCTGACCCTCGGCCGCACCGCCGCCCTGCTGTCCGGGCTGCCCCAGTCGGTGCCCGGCTACTCGATCGACCGGATGTGCGCCGGCGCGATGACCGCCGTCACCACCACCGCCGGCGGCATCGCCTTCGGCGGGTACGACATCGCGATCGCGGGCGGTGTCGAGCACATGGGCCGCCACCCGATGGGTGAGGGCGTCGACCCCAACCCGCGCTTCGTCTCCGAGAAGATCGTCGACCAGTCCGCCATGTTCATGGGCATGACGGCCGAGAACCTGCACGACCGGCTGCCGCACATCACCAAGCAGCGCGCCGACGAGTACGCGGCCCGCAGCCAGGAGAAGGCCGCCAAGGCCTACGCCGACGGCAACATCCAGGCCGACCTGGTGCCCGTCTCCGTCCGCCGCACCAACGCCGAGGCCGGCGAGACCGGCTGGGGCCTGGCGACCGCGGACGAGCCGATGCGGCCGGGCACGACCGTCGAGATGCTGGCCGGCCTGAAGACCCCGTTCCGCCCGCACGGCCGGGTGACCGCGGGCAACGCCGCCGGTCTCAACGACGGTGCCACCGCCTCGGTGATCGCCGCCGAGGACGTCGCGCGCGAGCTGGGCCTGCCGGTCAAGATGCGCATGGTGTCGTACTCCTTCGCGGGTGTGGAGCCCGAGGTCATGGGCATCGGCCCGGTGCCGGCCACGGAGAAGGCGCTGGCCAAGGCCGGGCTCTCGATCGGCGACATCGGCCTGTTCGAGATCAACGAGGCCTTCGCGGTCCAGGTGCTCTCGCTGCTGGACCACTACGGCATCGCGGACGACGACCCGCGCGTCAACCAGTACGGCGGCGCCATCGCGTTCGGCCACCCGCTGGCCTCCTCCGGCGTCCGGCTGATGACGCAGCTCGCCCGCCAGTTCGAGCAGCAGCCGCACGTCCGCTACGGCCTGACCACCATGTGCGTCGGCTTCGGCATGGGCGGCACCGTGATCTGGGAGAACCCGCACTTCGACGGAGGCAACAAGTGAGCACGACCGCTGAACTGCTCAAGGGAGCGGCCGAGCTGTTCCCCGACGAGGTCGTGACGCAGGCGCACGTGCGCCACCTCGACCTCCCCCAGGGCGCCGGGCGCTTCGCGCTCATCACCCTGGACAATGGCCTGGACCACACCAAGCCGACCACCATCGGCCCGCAGTCGCTGGCGAACCTGAACGCCGCCCTCGACCAGGTCGAGAAGGAGGCCGCCGCGGGCGAGATCAAGGGCGTCGGTGTCACCGGCAAGCCGTTCATCTTCGCCGTCGGCGCCGACCTCAAGGGCGTCGAGCTGCTGAAGCGCCGGGAGGACGCGCTCGCCATCGGCAAGGGCGGCCACGACGTCTTCAAGCGGCTCTCCGGCCTCTCCGTGCCGACCTTCGCCTACTACAACGGCGCCTCGATGGGCGGCGGTGTCGAGATCGGTCTGCACTGCTCCTACCGCACCGTCTCCACCGCCATCCCGGCCTTCTCCCTCCCCGAGGTCTTCCTCGGGCTGGTCCCCGGCTGGGGCGGCTGCGCGCTGCTGCCGAACCTCATCGGCGCCGACCGCGCGGTCAAGGTGATCATCGAGAACTCGCTCAACCAGAACAAGCAGCTCAAGGGCAAGCAGGTCTACGAGCTCGGGATCGCCGACGCGATCTTCGAGGGCGCGGACTTCCTGGAGCAGTCGCTGATCTGGACCGCGTCCGTGCTCAACGGGCAGCTGGAGGTCATCCGGCCCGACGTCGACCGCGGCGAGGCGTGGGACCAGGCCGTCGCGCGCGGCAAGGCGTTCGCCGACGGCAAGGTGCACGGTGCGGCCCCGGCCGCGTACCGCGCGCTGGACATCATCGCCAAGGTGAAGGACGGCGACGCGGCCGCCGGCTTCGACGCCGAGGACGAGGCCCTCGCCGACCTGATCATGGGCGGTGAGCTGCGCAGCGGCATTTATGCCTTCAACCTGGTGCAGAAGCGCGCCAAGCGCCCGGCCGGTGCCCCGGACAAGTCGCTGGCCCGCCCGGTCTCCAAGGTCGGCGTGGTCGGCGCGGGCCTGATGGCCTCGCAGCTGGCGCTGCTGTTCGCCCGCCGTCTGGAGGTGCCGGTCGTGCTGACCGACATCGACCAGGCGCGGGTCGACAAGGGCGTGGGCTACGTCCACGAGGAGATCGACAAGCTGCTGCTCAAGGGCCGCGTCAACCAGGACAAGGCGAACCGCCTCAAGGCCCTGGTCACCGGCTCCCTCGACAAGGCCGCCGCCTTCGGTGACGCGGACTTCGTCATCGAGGCCGTCTTCGAGGAGATGGGCGTCAAGCAGCAGGTGTTCGCCGAGGTCGAGGCGGTGGTCCCGGAGACGGCGATCCTCGCCACCAACACCTCCTCGCTCTCCGTCAGCGAGATGGCGTCGAAGCTGAAGCACCCGGAGCGGGTCGTCGGCTTCCACTTCTTCAACCCGGTCGCCGTGCTGCCGCTGCTGGAGATCGTCCGCGGCGAGCGGACCGACGACGCCTCGCTGGCCACGGCCTTCGCCGTCGCCAAGAAGCTGAAGAAGACCGCGGTGCTGGTGAAGGACGCCCCGGCGTTCGTCGTCAACCGCATCCTCACCCGCTTCATGGGCGAGATCCAGAACGTCATCGACGAGGGCACCCCGGTCGCGACCGCGGAGAAGGCCATCGAGCCGCTCGGCCTGCCGATGTCCCCGCTGGTGCTGCTGGAGCTGGTCGGCCCGGCCATCGGCCTGCACGTCTCCGAGACGCTGAACCGCGCCTTCCCGGAGCGGTTCACCGTCTCCGCGAACCTGGCCGCCGTCGTCAAGGCCGGCAAGCGCGGCTTCTACGTCTACGACTCCGGTAAGCCGGAGCTGGACCCGGAGGTCGCCGCGCTGCTGCAGCAGGGCGACACCGTCCTCACCGAGGAGCAGGTCCGCGACCGGGTGCTGGACGCCGTCGCACAGGAGATCGGCCTGATGCTGGACGAGGGTGTCGTCGCCGAGGCGCAGGACATCGACCTCTGCCTGATCACCGGCGCCGGCTGGCCCTTCCACCTGGGCGGCATCACGCCGTACCTGGACCGGGAGGGCGTCTCGGAGCGGGTCAACGGCAAGCGGTTCCTGGCCCCGGGCATCGCCAGCGTTCCCGAGTGATGAAGTGACGCGGTGACGCGGTGACGCGCCACGGTGTGTGAGCGGCGGGCCGGGCAGGAGGATCCCCTCCTGCCCGGCCCGTTCGCCGTACCGGCCGGACCGCGCGGCTGCCCCCGGCGGGTGCGGGGCCCCGCCCGGCCGAGCGGGCGGCCGGCCGAGCGGGCGGGCGGGCGGGCGGGGGAACTGGGGCTCATGGGGCGGGAGTTGCGCATATGCTGCCCGGAGCGAGCACCATCCACCCAGGGCCGGCCGCCTCCCCCCACCCGACCCACCGCCCCGTCCCACGGGCGTCGCACCGGAGGAGCACCCGGCCATGCCGCACACCACCACGGACACCGGCCCGCAGGACGCGGACGGAACGGACCGGACCGGCGCCGGGGAGGAACCCGAGCGCGGGCGGAAGGCAGGGCGCCGCCTCCGTCCGGCCGTCCTCGTCCCGCTGGTGCTGCTGGCCCTTCTGCTGGGCCTGGGCGGCACCGCCTGGTGGCTGTACCGGGGCCTCGACGCGAATCTGGCGAACGTCGACATCGACAAGGCGCTCGGTGACGACCGCCCGGAGAAGCTGCCGACGAGCGGCCGCAACATCCTGGTCCTCGGCTCGGACTCGCGGGCCGGGGACAACGCCGCCCTCGACGGGGGCAAGGCCCCCGGAGCCCGCTCCGACACCGCTCTCGTCGTCCACATACCCGAGGGGCGGAACCGGGCCACGGCGGTGAGCATCCCCCGCGACACCCTGGTGAACCGCCCCGCGTGCGAGACCTCCGCGGGCCGGCCGCTCCCCGGGGCGCGCCGCGTGATGTTCAACTCGGTCTACGCGCAAGCCGGTCCGGCCTGTGTGGTGAAGACGGTCGAGCGGATGTCCGGGATCCGCATGGACCACTATGTGGAGATCGACTTCGCCGGGTTCCGGGACATCGTGGACGCCCTGGGCGGGGTCACCGTCACCACGGACCGCGCCATCGACGACAGGGCCACCGGCCTCCGGCTCGACGCGGGCACCCACCGGCTGGACGGCGAGGACGCGCTGCGGTTCGTCCGTACCCGGTACGGCGTCGGGGACGGCAGCGACCTGGGGCGCATCGGGCTGCAGCAGCAGTTCCTGATGGCGCTGCTCACCGAGATCAAGCGGCAGGAGATCCTGACCAGCCCGGCCAAGCTCTACAAGGTCGCGGACGCGGCGACCGCCTCCCTCACCACGGACACCGCCATCGGCTCCCTGACCGGCCTCGCGGACTTCGGCCGCAGCCTCCAGGGCATCGACCCGGCCGCCATGGAGACGATCACGCTGCCCGTCGTCCCCGACCGGCGGGACCCCAACCGCGTCGTGCCCGTACAGCCCCGGGCGGACGAGCTGTGGAAGGCCCTGCGGACCGGCGCGGCCGTACCGGAGCCGGCCGAGCGGTCGCCCGACACCGGGAGTCCGACGGGCTGAACCGCCCGCCCCCGCGCGCCCGCCCGCTCGCCGCACACGGCAGGGGAGTTCAGGTCCGGGCGCCTCGGCCTCTCCGGACCACACCCGCGGGCGGCTCCCCGCGGACGGCCGGTGCGGCAAACGGGCCCGGGCCCGCCTCCGTCCGAGCGCCCGGCTCCGGGAGCCCGGCGGCTCCGGCCCGGCCCGTCCCGGCCGGTCAGTAGTCGTACTCCTCCGGGGGCTCCTCGTCCCAGAAGCCGGGCGGGTCGTCACCGGCCGGGGCCGGCCGGGCCTCCGCGGTGGACGCCGCCGGGTCCGCGGAAGCGGGAGCCGGAGCGGGGGGCGCCGCCGCCGCTGCCCGCGGTGCGGCGTCCGAGGCGGCCTCCGCGGCCGTCCCCGGGCCGTCGGCGAGCAGGTCCAGGATCTGCTGCCCGTACTTGGCCAGCTTGTTCTCGCCGACGCCGCTCACCGTACCCAGCTCGGCCGGGCTCCCCGGGGCCGCGGTCGCGATGGCGCGCAGCGTCGCGTCGTGGAAGATGACGTACGCGGGCACGCCCTGCTCCTTGGCCGTGGCGGCCCGCCAGGCGCGCAGCCGCTCGAACACCGGCACCGCCTCCTCCGGCAGATCCGCGGGCGCGGCGGCGGCCCGCCGCCCGGAGGACGGGCTCTTCGCCGCCTTGGCCGCCGGGCGCTCCGGTTCCCGCCGCAGCCGGACCTCGCGCCGCCCGCCCAGCACCTCGGCGCTGGTGCCGGTCAGGACGAGCGTGCCGTAGTCGCCCTCGACGGCGAGCAGGCCCTGGGCGAGCAACTGGCGTACCACGCCCCGCCATTCGGCCTCGCTCAGCTCGGTGCCGATGCCGAACACGGACAGGGTGTCGTGGTCGTGCTGGATGACCTTGGCGGTCTTCCGGCCGAGCAGGATGTCCACGATCTGGCCGGCGCCGAACTTCTGCCGCCGCTCCCGCTGCAGCCGGACGACGGTGGAGAGGACCTTCTGGGCCGGGACCGTGCCGTCCAGGGACTCGGGCGGGGTGAGGCAGGTGTCGCAGTTGCCGCAGGCGGCGCTCTTCTCGCCGAAGTAGTCCAGCAGGAAGACGCGGCGGCACCCGGCCGTCTCGCAGAGCGCGAGCATCGCGTCGACGTGGGCGCGCAGCATCCGGCGGTGCGCCTCGTCGCCCTCGGAGGTCTCGATCATCTTGCGCTGCTGGACGACGTCCTGGAGGCCGTAGGCCAGCCAGGCGGTGGACGGCAGGCCGTCCCGGCCGGCGCGGCCCGTCTCCTGGTAGTACCCCTCGACGGACTTGGGCAGGTCGAGATGGGCCACGAAGCGCACATCGGGCTTGTCGATGCCCATGCCGAAGGCGATCGTGGCGACCACCACCACGCCGTCCTCCCGCAGGAAGCGCGCCTGGTTGGCCGCGCGGACCCCGGCGTCGAGCCCCGCGTGGTACGGCACGGCCTCGATGCCGTTGCGCACGAGGAACTCGGCGGTCTTCTCCACGGAGGCGCGGGAGAGGCAGTAGACGATGCCCGCGTCACCGGCGTGCTCGGTGCGCAGCAGCTGCAGCAGCTGCTTCTTCGGGTCGTTCTTGGGCGCGATGCGGTACTGGATGTTGGGGCGGTCGAAGCTCGCCACGAAGTGCCGGGCACCGCGGAGGCTCAGCCGGTCCGCGATCTCGCCGTGGGTGGCCTCGGTGGCCGTCGCGGTGAGCGCGATCCGCGGCACGTCCGGCCAGCGCTCGTGCAGGGCGGAGAGCGCGAGGTAGTCGGGGCGGAAGTCGTGGCCCCACTGGGCGACGCAGTGCGCCTCGTCGATGGCGAAGAGGGAGACGGTGCCGCGGTCGAGCAGGCTCATGGTGGCCTCGCCGCGCAGCCGCTCCGGAGCCAGATAGAGCAGGTCGAGCTCGCCCGCGAGGAACTCGGCCTCGACCAGGCGCCGCTCGTCCAGGTCCTGCGTGGAGTTGAGGAACCCGGCCCGCACCCCGAGGGCCCGGAGGGCGTCCACCTGGTCCTGCATCAGGGCGATCAGCGGTGAGACGACGACCCCGGTGCCCGGCCGCACCAGCGCGGGGATCTGGTAGCAGAGCGACTTCCCGCCGCCGGTCGGCATCAGCACGAGGGCGTCGCCGCCCGCGACCACATGGTCGATGATCTCCTGCTGCGGCCCCCGGAAGGAGTCGTAGCCGAAGACCTTGCGCAGGACGCGCAGCGCCTCGCTGCCGTCGTCGCCGCTGTCGGGACGGATGGGGTCGCCGGTGCCGGTGGTGTCGTCGAGGGCGGTCATCCGGGCAGTCTACGAGGACGTGCGGGGGCGGCGCGGCGCCTGTGGACAACCCGGGAGACCGGCGGTGGGGCTCCGCCGCGGCCCGGGCCCGCCCCGGCCCGGGGCCGCCGCGCGGGCGGGCACCGCGCCACACTGGGGGGCATGACTCCCGCACTGGTCGTCGTGGACGCCGCCAACGTCGTCGGATCCGTACCGGACGGCTGGTGGCGCGACCGCCGGGCCGCCGCCGGGCGGCTGCGCGACGCGCTGGCCGGGTACGGGCAGGACGGTCTGCCGGAGGCGGCGGGCCTGCCGCCGTGGACGGCCGAGCCGCCTCTGGAGGTGGTGCTCGTCGTGGAGGGCGCGGCCCGGGGCCTGCCGTCGGTGCCGGGGGTGCGGGTCGAGTCGGCCCCCGGCAGCGGGGACGACCGGATCGTGGAGCTGGTCGGCGAGGAGGCCCCGGCGTCCTCCGGCCGGCCCTGCCTGGTGGTGACGGCGGACCGCGAACTGCGCCGCCGGGTCACCGCCCTGGGCGCGGTCTGCGCGGGCCCGCGTACCGTCCGCCCGGGGGCGGGCGGCGGCACCGGACGGGGCGCCGCGACGGAACCGGAGCGGCCGCCGGGGACCACGGGAGCGCAGCGGACGGACGGCCGCGCCCGGGGGGACACCCCCGGCGCGTAGGTGTCCCCGCCCCTCCGGACGAGGGTCCGGCGGGGGCCGGTTCGTCCGCACGGATTCCTCGTCCCGCTTCCCCGGGCTCCCGCACACCGTCGCCGGAACAGCGGGCGGGCCCCGGGGGACGAGCCGGGAGCCGGCCCCGCGAGGGGCTTCCGGGCGTCGTGCCGCGGCCCCGGAGCCGGCCCGTGCGCGGCCGCTCAGGCGTGGGTGACGCGCCGCGCGGCATCGAGGGCCGCCTCCGTGTCGGCGGCGGCCAGGTCGGCGTTCATATGGGCCCCGGCCAGGGCGCCGGCCGCGGCCGAGGCGCCGACCTGCGCCATCGGCTCGGTGGCGTTGCCGGCCACCCACACACCGGGCACCTCGGTGGCGCCGGCCGTACCTCCGGCGACGTGGCGGCCCATGCCGCCGGGCAGATCCCGCGTCGGCAGCGCCAGCTCCTCCAAGCCCTCGGTGCGGGCCAGCAGAGTGGTCACCACCGCGAGAACCCGCCGCGGCACGACCTGTCCGTCGCTCAGGCGAACGCCCGCGATGGAGCCGTCCTCACCGGTCACGACCTCGGTCACCGGGGTGTCGACGACGCGGACACCCCGGGCGGCGAGGCGGGCGCGGGTGCCCTCGTCCAGTTCGGTGCCGCGGGAGAAGTAGACCAGGTCGTCGGTCAACTGGCGGAACAACAGCGCGTGGTGGACGGAGGCCGGACCGGCCGCCAGGATCCCGATGGGCTCGTCGCGCACCTCCCAGCCGTGGCAGTAGGGGCAGTGCACCACGCCGCGTCCCCAGTGCCCGGCGAGCCCGGGTACGTCGGGCAGCACGTCGCGCAGTCCGGTGGCGACCAGCAGGCGGCGCGCCCGCAGCGTCCCGCCGCCCGCCAGGGTGACGGCGAAGCGCGGGTCGCCCCCGGCGGACGGCGCGGCGGGGCGGGCGGAGACCACGTCGCCGGCCACGACCAGGCCGCCGTAGCGGCGCACCTCTTCACGGCCTCTCCGCAGCAGCTCGGCGGGCGGTGTGCCGTCCAGGCCGAGCAGTCCGTGGACGCCCTCGGCCGGGGCGTTGCGCGGGGTGCCGCTGTCGATCACGACCACCGAACGGCGCGAGCGGGCGAGCATCAGCGCGCCGTTCAGGCCCGCCGCTCCCCCGCCGATCACCACGGCGTCGACGGTCTCGTCCGGCAGCTTGTCGGTCGCGTGCGCGGCGGTGGTTCCAGGCATGGCGTCGTCCCTCTCCTCGACGGGCCCCGCTCGTTGCGGGGCCCTGCACGGACGACGGTAGGCATCTATTGCCGCTTCGGCATACCATATTGCTCATGACGCAAAACGAAGGCGAGTTGGAGAGCCTGGTGCGCAAGCGGATCCGCGCCCTGCGCGTCGCGCAGGGCTGGTCCCTGGAGGATCTGGCCACGCGCGCCCGGGTCAGCCAGTCCACCCTCTCCCGCATCGAGAACGGGCAGCGCCGTCTCGCCCTGGACCAGCTCGTCACCCTCGCGCGGGCCCTGGACACCTCCGTCGACCAGCTCGTCGCGACCGCCACCGAGGACGTCGTGACCAATCCGGTGATCGACAGCGCCCACACCCAGAAGCGCTGGTCCGTCAAGGCCGACCCCGGGATGATCGTCGTGCGCCAGCGCCTGACGAACCCGCCGCCGGACAGCCCTTCCCGGATGCGCGCCCACCCCGGCCGCGAATGGCTGGTCGTCCTCTCCGGCACCGCGGTCCTGATGCTGGGCAACCGGCGCTTCCGCGTCGAGACCGACCAGGCCGCCGAGTTCCCCACGATGCTCCCGCACGCCTTCGGCGCCGAGGGCGGACCGTGCGAGATCCTGGGCATCTTCGACCGCGACGCCCGCCGCGGCCACCAGCGCGGCGAGGAGACGGGCAACGACGGCCGGCCCGTCCCGTGAGGGCGAGCCGCTTGCGCGTCCGGCAGTTCTTCCGGCCATCGTCTTGCGCACTCCGGGATCCATGGTGCCGATACGGCATGACGGGTCCAGCATCGCTGTCATGACCCATACCTCGGCGCACACAGCCCATGACCACACGAACACCCCTTCCCCGCACGAGCCGGACGCCGACGACATGGCGGACTTCCTCGATCTGGAGGCGGACGTGCTCGCCGGGCACCTGGCCTCCGTCACCGCGTGGCTGCCCGTCACCACGGAACCCCGCCACGTGGTGGACCTGGGGTGCGGAACCGGGGCCGGCACCTTCGCCCTGCTCACGCGCTTCCCCCGGGCGACCGTGACCGCCGTCGACGCATCGGCCCCCCACCTGCGCCGCCTGCGGGCGAGGGCCGAGGCGGACCGGGTGGCAGACCGGGTGCGCACCGTGCGGGCCGATCTCGACGCGGACTGGCCCGGCCTCGGCCGGCCCGAGCTCGTGTGGGCGTCTGCGTCGCTGCACCACGTGGCCGACCCCGACCGCACCCTGAGCACCGTCCACGACCTGCTCGCGCCCGGAGGGCTGTTCGCCCTCGTCGAGGTCGACAGCTTCCCCCGTTTCCTGCCCGAGGACGCCCCCGGGGACCGGCCCGGCCTGGAGGAGCGCTGCCACGCCGCCGTCGCGCAACGCCGCGCCGAGCACATGCCGCACCTCGGCGCCGACTGGGGACCCCGGCTGGCCGCCGCCGGCTTCACCGTCGAGGGCGAACGCACCACGACCGTGCACGTGGAGAGTTCCGGCAACGAGGCGGTCGGCCCCTACGCGCTGAGCGTCCTCGGCCGTCTGCGCGACAGTGCCGCCGATGCCCTGGAGGCCGAGGACGTCGCCGCCCTCGACCGCCTGCTCGACACCGCCGGACCGGACAGCGTCCTGCGCCGCGGCGACCTCGCCGTCCGCACCACGCGCACCGTGTGGGCCGCGCGCCGCAGCTGACCGCCGTCACACGGCGGCGACGCGGAACGGCACCGGCCGTCGCCCGCTCTCGCGGCGTTCGGGGCGGCGCCCCGGCGCTCAGCCGCCCGCGCCGCCGCCACCGGCGGCGTCCCCGCGCAGCACGTACAGCACCGCCCCGTCCACCCGCTCCACCGGCTCGTAGCGCTCGCGCAGCAGCTCGCGGAGTTCCGGGACGCGGGCGGGGCCGTACGGCTTGCCCCGGGAGTCGTCCACGATCAACTCCGGCGGGGCGGACGCCAGTTCGCGCCGGAAGACCGGCCAGCTCCCCGGCACGGCGTGGCGCGGGCCCACCTGCCGGCCGTCCTCCCGGCCCCCGCTGTAGTTGGTGAGCAGTCCGGCCGTCAGGAAGCGGGTGGCGGGCGGGCGGCCGGCGAACCAGTACTGCTCGGGGTGCATCCCCCAGAACAGCACCCGGTCGGACGGGTCCGTGCGCCGCTCCACCCGCTCGGCCAGCCGCCGGGCATGGTTCAGTTCCCCGCTGGGCGCGAGCACCCCCCACCCGGCGAACGCCAGGCAGGACGCGGCCGAGACGAGGACGGCACCGCGCGTCCACGGCCGGGGCAGCCGCCGCAGCGCCGCCGTGCCGAGGAGCACCAGCGGCGGGATGAGCTGGAGGAAGTAGTGCCCGAAGAAGTGGAAACCGGTGGTCACGGCGAGCGCCGAGGAGGCCGTCCACACCCACAGGTCCCCGGTGAGGGCACCGGCGCGGAGGGCACGGCGGAACAGTACGGCCGCGAGCGGCACCAGCAGCCCGGCGCAGGCCGCGGCGAGCAGGCCCGCGTTGCCCGCCGCACGGCTCAGGACGTGGAGCACGGAGCCGTCCGGGGAGGCGTAGCCGGCCGAGCCCGTGACCGTCCAGAAGAGGAAGCCCCGCGGATCGGTGAGGAGCGCCGCCGCGGCGACCGGGACCACGGCGCCGCCGGCCAGCCGCAGCAGCGCCCGCCACCGCTTCCCGGGGAGGCCGTGCCGCCAGAGCAGCCACAGGACGGGCAGCAGCACCGCCGCCCCGGTCTGCTTGGTGAGGGCGGCCGCCGCCACCATCAGCCCGGCGGCGCCCCACCGGGCGCGGTCGGCGGACCACACCGCGGCGGCGGTCGCGGGCAGCATGAAGACGCCGAAGGAGGCCGCCTGGGTGTCCTCGGGGTTGAGGCCGATGGAGACCAGCGCGTACAGCACACCGGCGGTGCGCCCGGCCGGGTCGCCCCAGCGGCGGCGGGCGAGCGAGGCGAGCAGCACCGCCGTCAGCAGCTGGGCGAGGACGGCGAGGGCGCGCAGCGGCCACAGCGAGTCGTCGCCGAAGAGGGCGAAGGCGCCCTGGTAGAGCCAGGGCAGCAGCGGCGGCTTGCGGTCGACGACCGTCTCGTAGAGCGATCCGCCCGCGGCGAGCATCCGTGCCTGGACGGCGAGATAGCCCTCGTCCGGGTTCCACAGCGGGCGGAGGAAGGACGGCAGCCGCGCCACCAGGACGATCCCCGCGAGCAGCGGCAGCAGCCGCGCCCAGTACCGCCGCCGGCCCGGGTGCGCGGGCGGTCCGTCCGGCCCCTCCGGCCCGTCCGGCCTGCGGGGCGCGGGCAGCGGGAGGCCCCGCGGGGACGGGGCGTCGGCGCGTACGGAGGGGGACGACTCGGCGGGCATGCGCTCCAACGTAAGGCCCCGCGCCGGGCCGCGGGCGGCGAGCCCCGGTTCCCGCGAGCCCGCGCCGGGCCGGAGCCCTAGGCCGCGGGCCGGTCCGCGCCGCCGTGGAGGCGGCTGCGGCGGCGGCCGTAGAGGAAGTACAGCAGGACGCCCGCGGCCATCCAGACGACGAACCGCAGCCAGGTCTCGCCGGAGAGGTTGAGCATCAGCCAGCCCGAGGCCAGCACGGAGACGACCGGCAGCAGCGGCACCAGCGGGGTGCGGAAGGAGCGCGGCAGGTCGGGCCGGGTACGGCGGAGGATGATCACACCGAGGGCGGTGACGACGAAGGCGAAGAGGGTGCCGATGTTCACCAGCTCGGCGAGCTCCGAGATGCTGGTGAAACCGGCGATGACGGCCGCGGTCACGCCGAGCAGGACCGTGGAGCGGTAGGGCGTGCGGAAGCGCGGGTGGACCTGGGAGAAGGTCTTGGGCAGCAGCCCGTCCCGGCTCATCGCGAAGAAGACCCGGGTCTGGCCGAGCAGCATGATCATGCAGACGGTGGTGAGGCCGACGGCCGCGCCGAAGCTGATCAGCCCGGCCCAGAAGGGGTGGCCGGTCGCCTTGAAGGCGTCGGCGAGCGGGGCGTCCACGGACAGCTCGGTGTACTTCTGCATCCCCGTCACGACGATGGAGACGGCGATGTAGAGCACGGTGGTGACGGCGAGCGTGCCGAGGATGCCGCGGGGCAGGTCGCGCTGCGGGTTGCGGGTCTCCTCGGCGGCGGTGGCGACGATGTCGAAGCCGATGTACGCGAAGAAGACGATGGCGGCGCCGGTGAAGATCCCCATCAGGCCGAAGGTGGACGGGGTGTAGCCGAAGAGCAGCTGGACCAGCGGCGCCCCGATGTCGGCGCCCCCGCCCGAGCCGGTGTCCCGCGCGGGCGGCACGAAGGGGTCGTAGTTCTCCGCCCGGATGAAGAAGGCCCCGACGACGATCACGATCAGCACCACGGCGACCTTGACCGCCACGATGACGGAGGTGACGCGCGCGGACAGCTTCATCCCGGCGACGAGGACGGCCGTCAGCGTCAGCACCAGCAGGAAGGCCAGCAGGTCGAAGGCGAACCCGCTCTGCTCGCTGGTGCCGGCGAGGGCCTCCGGCAGCTGCCAGCCGGCGTTGTCCAGCAGGGAGCGGATGTAGCCGGACCAGCCGACGGCCACCACCGCGCAGCCGAGGGCGAGTTCGAGCATGAGGTCCCAGCCGATGATCCAGGCGGGCAGCTCGCCGAGCGAGGCGTAGGCGAAGGTGTACGCGGAACCGGCCACGGGCACGGTGGAGGCGAACTCCGCGTAGCAGATGGCCGCCAGGGCGCAGACGAGGCCGGAGACGGCGAAGGAGACGGCCACCGCCGGGCCGGCGGTCTCCTTGGCCACGGCGCCGGTGAGCACGAAGATGCCGGTGCCGATGACGACGCCCACGCCGAAGACCATGAGGTCGAAGGCGGAGAGCGACTTGCTGAGCCGGTGGTCCGGTTCCTCCGTGTCGCTGATGGACTGTTCGACCGTCTTGGTCCGGAGGACGCCGCCCGGCCCGCGGGTTCCCGTCTTTCCCTGGCTCACCGTCCACCTCCACGCGCTCGCTCGTCGGCGTCATGCTTCACGTGCCCCCGTCCGGGCGGGGCACTACACCGCCGGGCGGAGGGGAATTCACCTCATCGGACGAGCGCGGGGCGCGGGAACGGGGACGGAGCCGCCCGGGCACGGAGACGGGCCGGCCGACGCGCCGTGACGGTCGCGCCGGCCGGCCCGGGGCCGTACGGGGGTGGGGCGCGGGCGGGTCAGTCGCCGGCCACCTCGGCCGGCTCGGTGTCGTAGCGGCCGTCGAGCTTCGCCACCAGGCCGGTGACCTGGCGGGCGATGTCGGGCGCCGTCAGGCCGATCTCGGCCAGGACCTCCTTGCGGGAGGCGTGGTCGAGGAAGCGCTGCGGGATGCCGAAGTCGCGCAGCGGCACGTCCACTCCGGCGTCGCGGAGCGCCTGGGCGATCGCCGAGCCGACGCCGCCGGCGCGGCCGTTGTCCTCGACCGTGACCACGACCCGGTGCCGGTCGGCGAGCGCGGGCAGCTGCTCGTCCACGGGCTTGACCCAGCGGGGGTCGACGACGGTCGCGGAGATGCCCTGCTTGTCCAGGAGCCCGGCGATCTCCAGGCACATCGGGGCGAGCGCGCCGACGGAGACGAGGAGGACGTCCGCCTGCGAGCCGTCCCGCGTCTGCGTGTCCTCGGCCGGCTCGCGCAGGACGTCCATGCCGCCGATGCGGCGGACGGCCGCGACCGCCGGGCCGACCGCGCCCTTGGAGTAGCGCACGACGGTGGGGGCGTCGTCGACGGTGACGGCCTCGCGGAGCTGGGCGCGGAGCTGGTCGGCGTCGCGCGGGGCGGCGATCCGCAGGCCGGGCACGACCTGGAGGATGGACAGGTCCCACATGCCGTTGTGCGAGGCGCCGTCGGTGCCGGTGACGCCGGCCCGGTCGAGCACGAAGGTGACCCCGCACTTGTGCAGCGCCACGTCCATCAGCACCTGGTCGAAGGCGCGGTTGAGGAAGGTGGCGTAGACGGCGAAGACGGGGTGCAGGCCGCCGGTGGCCAGGCCGGCCGCCGAGACGGCGCCGTGCTGCTCGGCGATGCCCACGTCGTAGACCCGGTCGGGGAAGGTCTTGGCGAACTTCTCCAGGCCGACCGGCTGGAGCATGGCCGCGGTGATCGCGACGATGTCCTTCCGCTCCCGGCCGAGCTTCACCATCTCCTCGCCGAAGACGGAGGTCCAGTCGGCGCCGGCGGCGGAGACGGGCAGGCCGGTGTCGGGGTGGATGACGGGGACGGCGTGGAAGCGGTCGGCCTCGTCCTCCAGGGCGGGCGAGTAGCCGCGGCCCTTCTCGGTGAGGCAGTGGACGATGACGGGGCCGCCGAACCGCTTGGCGCGCACCAGGGCCGACTCCAGGGCCTCGATGTCGTGGCCGTCGATGGGGCCGACGTACTTGAGGCCGAGGTCCTCGAACATGCCCTGCGGGGCGATGAAGTCCTTGAGGCCCTTCTTGGCGCCGTGCAGCGTCTCGTACAGCGGGCGGCCGACGACCGGGGTGCGCTCCAGGAGGTCCTTGCCGCGGGCGAGGAAGCGCTCGTAGCCGTCGGTGACGCGGAGGGTGGCGAGGTGGTCGGCGAGGCCGCCGATGGTGGGGGCGTAGGAGCGCTCGTTGTCGTTGACGACGATGACCAGGGGGCGGTCCTTGGCGGCGGCGATGTTGTTCAGCGCCTCCCAGGCCATGCCGCCGGTCAGGGCGCCGTCGCCGATGACGGCGACCACGTGGTCCTCGCGGCCCAGCACCTGGTTGGCCTTGGCCAGGCCGTCGGCCCAGCCCAGCACCGTCGAGGCGTGGCTGTTCTCGATCACGTCGTGCTCGGACTCGGCCCGGGAGGGATATCCGGACAGACCGCCCTTGGCCCGGAGCTTCGAGAAATCCTGACGCCCCGTCAGGAGCTTGTGGACATAGGACTGGTGGCCGGTGTCGAAGAGCACCTTGTCCCGCGGGGACTCGAAGGCGCGGTGCAGGGCGATCGTCAGCTCGACGACGCCCAGGTTCGGTCCGAGGTGACCGCCCGTCCTGGAAACGGCCTCGACGAGGAAGGTCCGGATCTCGCCGGCCAGCCGGGCGAGCTGTTCCTGGTCCAGCCGGTCCAGATCGCGCGGTCCGGTGATGCGGGACAGCAGCTCCCGCTCTTCGCGCGGCACCATTGCCACTGTGTCTCCTCTTGGCCGTCTTGCTTTCGAGCACATTGCCGGTCCGCTGAGTCTAATGTTCCCTTTCGGACGGCGCGGACCCGGCCGCGGTGGAGGACGGCCCGCACGGACCACCGGAGCGGTCCGCGCGGACCGGGCCGCGCGGCGGGAGGCCCGTCCCCGCGGGCCCCGGGGGCCGTCCGCCGGCCCTCGTGCGCCCCGGCGCCCGGACGCACGGATGCCCGGTACCGGCCGCGAGGCCGGTACCGGGCACGTCCGCACGGGCAGCCGGTCAGGTGCGGCCCGCCGACTTCTGGGTGCGGCGCGAGACCGAGTCGATCACGACGGCGGCGAGGAGCACCGCACCGGTGATCATGTACTGGATCTCACTCGCCATGCCGAGCAGGTTGAGGCCCTGCTGGATGGACTGGATGACCAGCATGCCCAGCAGCGCGGACCAGATCTTGCCGCGTCCGCCGAAGAGGCTGGTGCCGCCGATGACCGCGGCCGCGATCACGCTCATCAGCACGTTGCCGGCGCCGAGGCTCTTGGTCGCGCCGCCGGACTGGCTGGCGATGAAGAGGCCGCCGAAGGCCGCCAGCAGACCGGCGATCATGAAGACCGTGATCCGGATCTTCTCCACGTTGATGCCCGCGCGGCGCGCCGCCTCGGCGTTGCCGCCGACCGCGAAGATCTGCCGGCCGTAGGTGGTGCGCCGCACGACGAAGTCGGCGAACACCAGCACGGCGAGGAAGAGCACCAGCGCCAGCGGCAGGCCGCGGGACTGGTTGAGCTGGTACGCGGCGGCGAACGCGACGGCCGCGAGCACGCCGGCCCGGAACAGCACCTCGCCGAAGGGGCGGTGCAGCAGCCCCGCGGCCCGCCGGCGGCGGCTGTCGAGCACCATCGCGAGGAAGTAGGCGGCGACGGCCGCGCCGGCCAGGCCGTAGGCGGCCGCGACGTCCGAGAAGTAGTAGTTGGTCAGGTTCTCGACGATGCTGCCGGAGGGCGTGTTGATGCTGCCCTCGGAGCCCATCAGCCAGATCTGCAGACCGCTCCAGCCAAGGAAGCCGGCCAGCGTGACCACAAAGGCCGGGACGCCGACCTTGGCGAAGAAGAAGCCGTGGAGGCCGCCGATGAGGGCGCCCGCGGCGACGGCGATCAGGACGGACGGCAGGTCGCCCATGCCGTTGGTGACGCTCAGCACCGCCCAGATGGCGGCGCCCACGCCGGCGACGGAGCCGACGGAGAGGTCGATCTCGCCGAGCAGCAGGACGAAGACGATGCCGACGGCCATGATGCCCTGGCCGGCGATGTAGACGCTGATGTTGCTGAGGCTGCCCGCGGAGAGGAAGCTCTCGTCCAGCGACTGGAAGATGATGCCGATGGCCACCAGGCCGAGGACGACCGGTATGGAGCCGAGCTCGCCGCCGCGTATCTTGCGCTTGAACTCGGTGAGGTAGCCCTTCAGGCCCTGCTCGCGGACGAGCAGCCGGGGGTCGACGGCGCCGGCCGGGGCGGGCGCCCCCTGGGCGGAACCTTTCTGCACGGTGTGGCTCATCGTCCTGCCTCCGTGGTGCGCGCCTGGCGACGGGTCACGGCGTTGTCCGTGGCACCCGTGATGGCGGCGATGATCTGTTCGTGGGAGGTCGTCCGGACCGGGAAGACCCCGTTGTTGCGGCCGAGGCGCAGCACCGCCACCTTGTCGGCGACGGCCTTCACGTCGGCCATGTTGTGGCTGATGAGGATGACGCCGAGGCCGCGTTCCCGCAGCCGCTCCACCAGGTCGAGCACCTGCGCGGTCTGCTCGACGCCGAGGGCCGCGGTCGGCTCGTCCAGGATGACGACCTCGGGGTCGCCGACCAGGGCGCGGGCGATGGCCACCACCTGGCGCTGGCCGCCGGAGAGGGAGGCGACGGGGATGCGCACACTGGGGATGCGGATGGAGAGGGTGTCCAGCAGCTGCTGGGCCCGCTTCTCCATCGCGACCTCGTTGATGACCCCGGCGCGGCGGAGCTCGCTGCCGAGGAAGAGGTTGGCGACGACGTCGAGGTTGTCGCAGAGCGCCAGGTCCTGGTAGACGGTGGCGATTCCCAGGTCCTGGGAGTCGTGGGGCTTGTCGATCCGGACCCTGCGGCCCTTCCACTCGATGACGCCCTCATCGATGGGGTGCACCCCGGCGATGGTCTTGACCAGGGTGGACTTGCCGGCGCCGTTGTCGCCGACCAGGGCGACGACCTCGCCCGGATGGATCTCCAGTTCGACGTCGGTGAGCGCCTGTACGGCGCCGAACCGCTTGGAGACCCCGCGCAACGCCAGCACGGGCGTAGCGGACACGTGAATCATCTCCTTAGCCGCCTTCACAGGCGGAGGGGGGTGCCGCGCCTTGTGGGCGCGAAGGTGGTGCGAGCAGCGACGGATGGTGCCGCCGTTGCCCGGCACCCGCCCCCGGCAGCGGGGTGAAGTGGGGGGCGGGTGCCGGGCAAGTCCGGCGGGCCGGTGGCGCCTCAGGCGCCTGCCCGGATCAGAGGAGTCCGGCGTCCTTGCAGGCCGCTTCGAACTCCGTGGTGCAGATCTGGTCCACGGTGTAGACCTTGTCCTTGATCAGGGTGTCCTTGATGTTGTCCTTGGTCACGACCGTGGCGTCGAAGAGCTGGCTCGGGATGCCCTTCTTGCTCTTGCTGTCGACCTTGTGCTCGGTGAACTCGTCGATGCTTTCGCCGTTCAGCAGGGCGACGGCTATCTCGGCGGTCCGCTCGGCCTCGGGCTTGATGCCCTTGTAGATCGTGAAGGTCTGGCTGCCGGCCACGATGCGCTGCAGGCCCGCGAGCTCGGAGTCCTGGCCGCCCACCGGGACGTCCTTGATGCCGCGCGACTTCAGGGCGGTGATGATGCCGCCCGCCATGCCGTCGTTGGCGGAGTAGACGGCGTCGAAGCCGTCCTTGCCGAGCGTGGTGATCGCGGCGGCCATCTTCTTGTTGGCCTCGTCCGGCGACCAGTCCGGGATGTCCTGCTCGTAGACGATCTTCTTGACCTTGCCGTCCAGGACGGTGTGGGCGCCCTTCTTGAACAGCGCGGCGTTGGGGTCGGTCGGCGAGCCGTTGATCATCACGAGCTCGCTGTCCCCGGCCTTGTCGCCGAGGGCCTGGAGCACGGCCTCGCCCTGCAGCTCGCCGATCTTCTCGTTGTCGTAGCTGATGTAGGCGGAGACATCACCCTCGGCGAGACGGTCGTAGGCGACGACCTTGACGCCCTTCTTGGCGGCCGCGTCGACCCAGGACTTGGTCGCGGTGGCGTCCACCGCGTCCAGGATGATCACCTTGACGCCCTTGGTGATCAGCGCGTCGAACTGCTTCTTCTGCAGCTCGGTCTCCTGGTTGGCGTTGTTGTAGGAGATCTCGCAGTCGGAGCAGAGCGCCTTGATCTTCTTTTCCATCAGCGGCCGGTCGAAGGTCTCGTACCGGGTCGTCTTGTTCTCCGGCAGAAGAATGCCGATGGACTTGTTGTCGCTGTCTGCCGCGTCACTGCCGGCCTCTCCGCAAGCCGCTACGGACAGGGCCATCGAGATCGCTGCGGTGCCGATGACGACACGGCGCATCGTGCTGTTCATGTGCTGAAACCTCCCTGACGAGGCCGCGTCCCTGCGGCCGAGGTGTGGGGAAGTCAACTCGGCCGGGTCGTAACCGTCAAGAAGTAAAGACTTAACGAGATGACAACGGTGCCAACCGTTATCTAGTGAAGGCGGGGGTCGCCGTGGCGACCGATCCGTCCAGAAGTGTCGAATCGCCCATTTCATTGAGTACGAGCGCGAGGGCCCCCAGTACCTCGGCCCGCCCCCCGAGCGCGCCCGGGAGGACGGACAGCCGCCGGGCCGCGCTCGGGATCGCGTAGCGCGCCACGGACTCCCGGATCGGCAGCAGCACCAGCTCCCCGGCCTCCGCCAGGTCCCCGCCCAGCACGACACGGCTGGGGTTGAGGAGATTGCAGAGGTTGGCCACACCGGTGCCGATGTACCGGCCGACGTCGGCGATCACCCGGCGGCAGCCCGGATCGCCCTCGCGGGCGAGCTGCACCATCCGCTCGATCGTCAGATCGGGGCCGTGGCTGGTGCGCAGGAGATCCAGGACGTGCCGGGCCGCGGTGAAGGTCTCCAGACAGCCCCGGTTGCCGCAGCGGCAGACCGGACCGGACTCGTCGATGGTGATGTGCCCTATCTCGCCCGCCGTGCCGCCCGGGCCGCGGTAGATGTGACCGTTGATCACCAGGCCCGCGCCCACGCCGCCGGCGACCTTGATGTACGCCAGGTCCTTCACCCCGCGGCCGGTGCCCCAGACCAGCTCGCCGAGGGCGCCGAGGTTGGCGTCGTTGTCGACGGAGACCGGCACGCCCAGCCGGGCGGCCAGCTCCTCCTTGGGATTGGTGCCGGCCCAGCCCGGCAGGATCGCCGTGGACCCCAGGGCGCCGCTGTCGACGTCGATCGGCCCGGGCACGCCGAGCCCGACCCCGATGACCTTGCCCACGCCGAGGCCGGTGGAGTCGATGAGCCGCTTCACCAGGGCCTCGGCCCGGTCGAAGCCCTGGGTCGCGGAGGCGTCCACGTCCAGCGGCTCGGCCTCCTCGGCCAGCACCTGGTGGGCGAGGTTGCCGACGGCCACCCGCAGATGGGTGTGGCCGAAGTCCACCCCCACCACGATCCCCGCGTCCCCGCTGAGCGAGACGCTGCGCGCCCGCCGGCCGCCCGCGGACGTGGGCGTGACCTGCACGATCCCGCTGTCTCTGAGCTCCCGGACGATATTGGAGACCGTAGCCGCGGACAGGCCCGTGGCACGGGCGATCTCCGCCTGGGTGAGGGAGCCGGCCAGGCGCACCGCGCGCACGACCCGCTCCAGATTGGCCCGGTGCAGCGACGACTGCGATCCCGGAGTCTCCACGATCATCCACTCCCGCCTGGAACGGCGGCTCGACCGCCGCCCGGCCCGCTCCCCACCAGGGTGATCCGGCCGTTCCTCCAACTTGTGAACTCTAAGCTGAGCCCGTGGAGCAGATCTCGTCAAGAGCTGGACCCGCGGCGGGAGCCGATGCGCCCCCGCCCGTACCGCGTGCGACCTGCCCGGGCGCCGGTGCGCCCCCGGGCCCCGGAGCCGTGGCCGCGGCGGTAGCGGCCATGCACCATCCGAACACAAGTTGCGCAGATCCCAACAAAGCACCTCTTGCCGGACTTCCGGGCCGGCACGGCCCGGAGCCGCCCAGCGGCGGGATATCTCACACCGGGCCGGGCGGCCCGGGCGGGCACGGCTCCGGGGTACGGGGCACGGGGCACGGGCCTACTTCAGCGCCCCGGCCGTCAGCCCCGCGACCACCTGCCGCTGGAAGACGATGTACGCCGCGAGGACCGGCAGCATCGCCATCACCAGGCCGGCGAAGAGCCCGGACCAGTCGCCCTTGTAGCCCTGGCTGACCGCGAGCTGCACCAGGCCCTGGGAGAGCACCTTCCGCTCCGGGTCGGTGTTGAGCACGGTCGGCAGCATGTACTGGTTCCACTGGCCGAGGAAGTTGAAGATCCCCACGCTGATGAGCCCGGGCCGGGCCATCGGCAGCATCACCTGGAAGAAGGTCCGGGCGTGCGAGGCCCCGTCGATGAGCGCGGCCTCCGCCACCGTCGTCGGCAGCGTCCGGAAGAAGGCCGTGAGGAAGAAGACGGTGAACGGCAGCGAGTAGGCGATGTACGTCAGGATCAGCCCGTGCAGGGTGTTGAGCAGGGCGAGGTTGTTGAGCACGTAGAACAGCGGCACCAGGGCGAGGATGACCGGGAAGCTCATCCCGCCGATGAAGAGGAAGTAGAGGAACCGGTTTCCGGGGAACTCGAACCGGGCCAGCACATAGGCGGCCATGGAGCCCAGCAGCATGGTGCCGGTCAGCGAGCCCCCCACCACCAGGACGGTGTTGAGGAAGTAGTCGCTCATGTGCGCCTGGCCCCAGGCGCGGGCCCAGTTCTCGAACTGCGGTGAGGCGGGCAGGCTCCACGGCGCGGTGAAGATCTCCCGGTCGGTCTTGAAGGAGGTCATCACCGCCCACAGCAGCGGCATGACGACCATGAAGGCCCACAGCACGAGCATGCCGTGGGAGAAGGCGTTGAGCGTCCTCCCCTCGCCGCTCCTCCGGGGTCGCCGGCGCCCGCCGGGCCCGGTTTTGCGTACCGGCGGCTCCTCGGGGACGCCGTGCCGGGGGACGGCGTCGGGGGCCGGCGGGGGCGGGGTGTCGGTGGTCTCCATCGGTATCAGTACTCCAGCCGCTCGCGCCGGCCCAGCCGCATCACCACGGCCGCGAAGGCCAGGGTGACGACGAGCAGGGCGACGCCGATCGTCGTCGCGTAGGCCGCCTGTCCGTCGCGGAACGCCTTCACGTACACGTACAGCGGCAGCACGGTCGTGGAGTAGTCGGGGCCGCCGCCGTTGGCGCCCACGGTCATGATCTGGACGACCGCGAAGGCCTCCGCGCCGAGCGCCAGGATGCCCATGTAGATCCAGCCGGACTGCACCGTGTCCCACAGCAGCGGCAGCGTGATCCGGAAGAAGGTGGTGACGCGGCTCGCGCCGTCCAGCAGGGCCGCCTCGTAGAAGTCGAGGGGGATGGAGGACATGCCGGCCGAGAACAGCACCACGAAGAAGCCGACCGTGCACCAGACGAGCACCGCCATCACCGACCACAGGGCGTAGTCGGGGTCGCCGAGCCAGTCCGGCTGGACGGAGTCCAGGCCGACGGCCCGCAGCCCGGCGTTGATCGCCCCGTTGCCCGGGTTGTACGCGAACTGGAAGAGCAGGGCGACGATGGCGATCGAGAGGACCTGCGGGAAGAAGTAGACGATCTTGTAGAAGGCGGAGCCGCGCACGCCCGTGACGGCGGCGCCCCGGCGGCGCCGCCCGCCGACGTTGAGCATGAAGGCGAAGAAGAGCGCGAGGGCGATCGTCACCAGCGGCACCAGCACCACGAGGAGCACGCTGTGCTGGAACGACTTCCAGAAGACCTCGTCGTCCAGCAGCCGTTCGTAGTTGCGCAGCCCCGTGAAGGCGAAGTCGGGGCTCAGGCCCGTCCAGTCGGTGAAGGAGTAGTAGACCGCCTGGAGGAAGGGCCAGATCACGAAGACGGTGTAGAGCGCGAGCGGGCCGGCCAGGAACCCGGCGATGAAGCGGTACTTACCGTGGTGCATGGTGACCGACCCCGTTCCCCGGCCGCGCCGCCCGCGCCGGCCGCTGGTGACGTGCCCTCACTGGTGCTGGTAGTGCTTGACGGAGTCGTCGTTCGCCGCCTCGTCGGTGTAGGCCTGGATCTTCTTGACGGCCTCGGCCGGGGTGATCCGGCCGGCCATCATCTCGCCGAGCCCGCCGCCGACCTTCTCCTTCCACAGGGCGACGTACCAGTCCTTGATCCGCGGGTTGACGATGTTGTCCCCGGCCTTGTCCAGGGCGTCCACCGCGGAGGTGAGCCCCGGTGGCAGGGACAGCCCCTCGGTGCCGCCGTCGTAGGAGGTCAGCGAGGAGACCTGGCGGGTGAAGTTCTTCGACGACTGCTCCCCGAGCATGGTGCGCAGCAGCTCCATGCCGCCGTCGGGGTTCTTCGCCTTGGCCGGGACGATGAACGGCTCGCCGCCGGCCGCCCAGAGGGTGCCGGCGGGCATCTTGTCCGAGCCGTCCAGCCCGGAGGGTGCCGCGACGCGGAGTTCGAAGTCGTCGGGGGTGGTGGCCTTGGACTCGTTCTCGACCCAGGAGCCGTTGGGGATGAAGAGCGCCTTCCCCTCCGTCCAGGCGGTCTGCGACTCGATGTGGCTCAGGCCGGGGGTGCCGTTGAGGACGTAGCCCTTCCGCTGGAGTTCGTAGTACGCCTCCAGGGCCGACCTGACCGCGGGGTCGCGCCAGGCGTCGGGCTCCAGGTTGTCGATGGCGTCGAGGACCTGCCGGCCGCCGATCTTCGCCATGAAGGGGAAGAGGCTGAAGCTGAGGTAGTACGGGTTCTTGCCGGCGTAGGTCCAGCCGGCGATGCCCTTCTTCTTCGCCTTGGCGCAGAGGGCGAGCATGTCGTCCCAGGTCTGCGGGTATTCGGCGTCGAGCCTGTCGAGGGCCGTCTTCGAGTACCAGACGCCGTGCACGTTGTAGGCGTAGTAGAGGACGTGGACGGGGTCGCCGTCGAACTGCCCCATCTCGGCGACGCCCGGGCGGAGGGTGTCGCGCACCTTCTTGTCCGGGTCGTCGTAGGACGGCGCGTCCAGCAGCGGGGTGAGGTCGGTCAGCTGGTCCTTGCCGACCAGGACGCCCAGGTCCATCTGCTCGGCACCGGAGTTGTCGATGAGGTCGGGCGGGGTGCCGCCGTTGAAGCGGGGCTGGAGCACCGACTGGATCTTCTGCGTCGCGGCGTGCTTCACCTCGGCGCCCGGGAACTTCTTCCGGTAGACGGCCTGGGCGTCCTTGGCGTACTGGTCGCCGAATCCGCCGTCGAAGATGACGACGTCCAGGGGGGCGCTCCCGTTGACCCCGAGCGGGTTGGCGGCGCTCTTCTCGCCCTTCTCGACCTTGTCCCCGCCGGTGGCGCTGGAGGCGCAGGCCGCGAGGGTGCTCATGGCCGGTACGGCGACGAGGCCGAGGGCCGCCGCCCTCTTGATGACGTCGCGTCGGCTGTGGTCGGAGGTGGATCGCATACTGGTGTCCTCGCCCTCTCCCGGACTCGGGCGGTGTGTGCCGGCCTCCGGGTGCTACGCGCCTCGGCGAAGGGCACCGCCACCGCGGTCATGTGCAGCTGAGTCGTGCTGGGTGTGCGCCGGGATCGGTCGGAGTACCCCGGTGGTGCGCGGCGAAGCCGTCTCCCGCCGTTTCCCGTCCCCCGCTTCCACGGGTGTCACAGGCCCTGGGACGCCGACAGGTATAGTCCACTCCGCGCCGGGTGGGCAAGATCGAATACAGCATTCGGCAGGAGTCTTTCCCGAGTTGAGACCTGGGCGGCACACATCCGCCGCCGTTTCCGTCGCGGACGGGCGGTCCGCCTGCCCCCGGCGGGAGTTGGGGCCGGAGCGGTGGTCCGCCGGGGACCATCCAAACCCGGCACCGGCCCCCGCGTCCGGTCACGACGGCGCCACCGGTCCGATTTTCAGCCGATTGGGCGCAGCGGGGGACGGCGGTGCGCGGACGGCACCGCCGGTACGGGCCCCCGCCCGGGGTGCGGACGGCGGGCCCGTACGGCGGGCGCATCCGGGGCGGGGTCAGCCCGCGGGAGTGAACTCCAGGGGCAGCGAGCGCGGGCCGCGGGTGAAGACGCCCTGCTCGGCCGGGGTGAAGCCGTCCCGGCAGGCGGGCGTCCGGCAGCGCGTCCGGCAGCGGACTCAGGCCGGTCTCCACCCCGCTCAGCGGCAGTTGAGGCGCACCCGGAAACGGCGGACGGGCCGCGCCCCCGGGTGGGGAGCGCGGCCCGTCGTCGCCGTCCGGGCGGTCCGTGGACCGGCGCCGGCGGCCGTGCCTACTTGCGGATCAGCGAGCGCAGCACGTACTGGAGGATGCCGCCGTTGCGGTAGTAGTCCGCCTCGCCGGGGGTGTCGATGCGGACGACCGCGTCGAACTCCACACCGGTGTCGGTGGTGACCTTCACGGTGCCCGGGATGGTGCCCTCGTTGAGCGCGGTCACGCCGGAGACGGAGAAGGTCTCCTCGCCGGTGAGGCCCAGGGACTCCGCCGAGGCGCCCTCCGGGAACTGGAGCGGCAGCACGCCCATGCCGATGAGGTTCGAGCGGTGGATGCGCTCGTACGACTCGGCGATGACGGCCCTGACGCCGAGCAGCGCGGTGCCCTTCGCCGCCCAGTCGCGGGAGGAGCCGGAGCCGTACTCCTTGCCGGCCAGCACGACCAGCGGGATGCCCTGCTCGATGTAGTTGCGCGAGGCGTCGTAGATGAAGGAGACCGGCGCTCCCCCTTCTTCGCCGGCCCGCGTGAAGTCGCGGGTGTAGCCGCCCTCGGTGCCCGGCGCGATCTGGTTGCGCAGGCGGATGTTGGCGAAGGTGCCGCGGATCATGACCTCGTGGTTGCCGCGGCGGGAGCCGTAGCTGTTGAAGTCGCGGCGCTGGATGCCGTGCTCGGTGAGGTACTGGCCGGCCGGGGTGTCGGCCTTGATGGCGCCGGCCGGGGAGATGTGGTCGGTGGTGACCGAGTCGCCCAGCTTGGCGAGCACGCGGGCGCCGGAGATGTCCTCGACCGGGGCCGGCTCCATGCCCATGCCCTCGAAGTACGGGGGCTTGCGGACGTAGGTGGACTCGCTGTCCCACTCGAAGGTGTCGCCGGTCGGGATGGGCAGCGCCTGCCACTGGGCGTCGCCCGCGAAGACGTCGGCGTAGCTGCTGCCGAACATCTCCTGGCCGATCGCGGAGGCGACGACCTCCTCGACCTCCTGCTCGGAGGGCCAGATGTCCTTGAGGAAGACCGGGTGGCCGTCCTGGTCGGTGCCGAGCGCCTCGGTGGTGATGTCCACCTTCATGGAGCCGGCGATGGCATACGCGACGACCAGCGGCGGGGAGGCCAGGTAGTTCATCTTGACGTCGGGGTTGATCCGGCCCTCGAAGTTGCGGTTGCCGGAGAGCACCGAGACGACGGCGAGGTCGTGCTCGTTGACCGCCCGGGAGACCTCCTCCGGCAGCGGGCCGGAGTTGCCGATGCAGGTGGTGCAGCCGTAGCCGACGAGGTTGAAGCCCATCTTGTCGAGGTACGGGGTGAGTCCGGCCCGGTCGTAGTAGTCCATGACGACCTTGGACCCGGGGGCCAGGGTGGTCTTGACCCACGGCTTGCGGGTGAGCCCCTTCTCCACGGCCTTCTTGGCGACGAGAGCGGCGCCGACCATGACGTACGGGTTCGAGGTATTGGTGCAGGAGGTGATCGCGGCGACGGTGACGGCGCCGTGGTCGAGCTCGTACTCCGTGCCGTCGGGGGCCGTGACCTTGACCTTCTTGCTCGGGATCGAGCTGGAGACCGCCGGGGAGTCGGAGGCCGGGAAGGACTCCTTGCCGGCCTCGTCCAGGTCGCCGTTGACGGCGACGTAGTTCCGCACGTCCTGGGCGAACTGGTTCTTGGCGTCGGCCAGGATGATGCGGTCCTGCGGGCGCTTCGGGCCGGCGATGGAGGGGACGACCGTGGAGAGGTCGAGCTCCAGCTTCTCGGAGAAGTCCGGCTCGGCGGCCGGGTCGAGCCAGAGGCCCTGCTCCTTGGCGTACGCCTCGACGAGCGCGAGCTGCTGCTCGGAACGGCCGGTGAGCTTGAGGTAGGTGATGGTCTCACCGTCGATCGGGAAGATCGCCGCGGTGGAGCCGAACTCCGGCGACATGTTGCCGATCGTGGCGCGGTTGGCCAGCGGCACCGCGGAGACGCCCTCGCCGTAGAACTCGACGAACTTGCCGACGACGCCGTGCTTGCGCAGCATCTCGGTGATGGTGAGCACCAGGTCGGTGGCGGTGGTGCCGGCCGGCATCTCGCCGGTCAGCTTGAAGCCGACGACCCGCGGGATGAGCATCGACACCGGCTGGCCGAGCATCGCGGCCTCGGCCTCGATGCCGCCGACGCCCCAGCCGAGCACACCGAGGCCGTTGACCATGGTGGTGTGCGAGTCGGTGCCGACGAGGGTGTCGGGGTACGCCTGGCCGTTCCGCACCATGACGGTGCGGGCCAGGTGCTCGATGTTCACCTGGTGGACGATGCCGGTGCCGGGGGGTACGACCTTGAACTCGTCGAAGGCCGTCTGGCCCCAGCGCAGGAACTGGTAGCGCTCGCGGTTGCGGCCGTACTCCAGCTCCACGTTCTGCGTGAAGGCCTCCGGGGTGCCGAACTTGTCGGCGATCACGGAGTGGTCGATGACCAGTTCGGCCGGGGCGAGCGGGTTGATCTTGGCGGGGTCCCCGCCGAGCTCCTTCACGGCCTCGCGCATGGTGGCCAGGTCCACGACACAGGGCACACCGGTGAAGTCCTGCATGATCACGCGGGCCGGCGTGAACTGGATCTCCTGGCTGGGCTGGGCGGCCGCGTCCCAGCCGCCGATCGCGCGGATGTGGTCGGCGGTGATGTTCGCGCCGTCCTCCGTGCGGAGCAGGTTCTCCAGCAGCACCTTCAGGCTGTAGGGGAGGCGCGCGGAGCCCTCGACCTTGTCCAGCCGGAAGATCTCGTACGACTCGTCACCCACGCGCAGCGTGCTGCGGGCGTCGAAGCTGTTCGCCGACACGACAGTCTCCTTCATGAATGTGCGTCTGTTACCGCCATGCTGCCGCCCCGACTCACAGTCCCTCCGCTGAGGTAAGGCTTACTTGCGTGTGAGCCCGTGTCCCCGGCGGCCGCGGTGTGCCCGCTCGGCAGATATCTCGATGTCGAGATAACTCTAGTACACGGATCACGCGGCGGGCATCCCGGCTGCCGTGCGGTTGCTGTTCACTCCGCCGTCCGGCTGCCGTCCGGCTGCCCGTCCGGCTGCCGTTCCGCCGCCCCTCCCGTCGCCTTCCCTCGCCGTCCGGAGCGGCTGCTCCGGCGGGGCCGGGTACCCGCCGGAGCCGGACCGAACCCCTGAGCGGGCCGGGTGCGGCGGGACCGGTGACGCCGCTCCGGGCGGGCCGTACGGGCCGGCGTGGTCGGCGTGGCAGGCGGGGCGGACGGGGCGGACGGGGCGTGCGGAGCAGGCAGTGCCCTCAGGTCCGGAGGCCGGGGACCGCTCTGCCGGGCGGGGCCTCCTCCGCCCCGCCGGGGCCGTGCCCCAGGTCCGCGAAGGAGTACGGCGGCCAGGGCCCCAGGAAGCGGATGCGGACCGCCGGCTGCTCGTCCTGGATCTCCGCGAGCACCCGGCCCACCGTCTCGATCCCGTCCTGCCGCACCAGCAGGGACACCGACAGCACATCCGTCTCGCCGGGGTCGCGGACCGCGCGGCGGCGGTCCTGGAGGTCCTCCGAGACGGCCGCCAGCCGGCGCCGGGCGTCCGCGTACAGCGTGTCGGCCAATTGTTCGGACGCCTCGCGGCGTGCCATCTCCAGCCGCTTGGCCAGCAGCCTGCGCACGCCGGGCGAGCTCTCCGCCATGTCCGCCATCAGGGACCGGGCCCGCTCGTTGCTCACGGCGGCGGCCTCCCGGTCGAGGGTGATCTCCACCTGCAGTTCGGCGTGGCCCGCCAACTCGTCCAGCCTGGCCGTGAGTTCGTCGCGGCGCTCGGCCAGCCAGCTCAGCAGCCGCTGCTCCGCGCTCCGTCCCTCCTCCGGCCGCACCAGCACGTTGAACGTCATGGGCAGGACGGCCCCGGTGAGCTGCCAGGCCGCGTCGACGGCCCGGTCGTGCTCGACGATCCAGCGGCGCACGTCCTCGTCGGGGCCCTGGTAGGGCGCCGGAGCCGTGGCGTGCACGAGGGCCACCGGGCCGCCGGGCCCGTCGCCCACCAGCCGGAGGGGCCGGCCGTCGATGCCGGTGACGGTGTCCGGCAGGGCCTCGCCCGGATCGGGCAGCAGCGCGTAGACGTACAGGGCCCGGGGCGGCTCGCCCGGCTCCGGCCCGCTGTGGCCGGTCGTGGCGCCGGGGTGGGTGCCGGTGGGGGTGTCGCTCATCGCGCCCCTCCCGTCCCGGTCCCGGTTCCGGTCCCGGTTCCGGTTCCGGTCCCGCTCCCGCCCCCCGGTCCGGCCTCCTCGGCCCAGCGCGCCGGGTTGACCAGCTTGTCCACCACGTCGTCCACGACCTCGTCGAGGCCGCGGTGCAGATCGGCGACGGAGACGGTGATCCCGTGCTCGTCCTTGATCTCCTTCATGGCCTCGTCCAGTTCGAGCAGCGCCTCGCCGAGCCGCTCGGTCTCCTCGGGGGTGAGGTCGCCGCCCTCCATCCGCCGCAGGGCCTGCCGCTCCAGCGCCTCCTGGATCACCTCGACCAGGGTGACGACCAGGGTCAGCACACCGTGCTTGAGGCTTTTCTCGTCAACGGTGAGGGCCACCGTCATCCCTCCTTCGCTCCGGGGACTCCCCGTCCTCCTGACCCGTGCCGCCCGCCGCCATGCGGTGGAGGGGGCCGGTCCAGTCGGGGAGTGCGTCGGCCGCCAGGACCACCTCGCCGCCGGGGGTGTCCAGCACCAGCGTGTACGGGCTGCCGGCCGGGTTGTCCCGCTCCTCCAGCCGGACGCCGAGCAGATCGCCGGGGGCCAGCACCAGCGCGGGGCGGGCGTCGACGGGCGACTTCCAGGAGAGCCCGCCCGCGTCGAGACGGCCGCGGCCGCCGCGCCACATCGCGCCGCCGCGGCGGGGCTCGTGGTACCACAAATGGCCCTCGTGCCCGTCCTTCCCCGCCGGACCGGCCGTCCCGCCACCGCCCCCGTCGGCCGCGGCCAGGGCCTTGGCGCCGGGCGTCTGCTCCAGCAACTCCCGGTGCAGGCGCTCCGGCTCGGCGGCCGAGAGCAGCGCCTCCCCGCCGTCGCGCAGCCGGAGGCGCAGCCGGGTGCGGTCCTCGCCGCCGACGGCCCGCTCGGTCTCCAGGGCGGCGGACTCCAGTTCGGCCAGCTCGGCCTCCCAGAGGACCTCGCGCGGCTCACGGCGGAGCACGACCAGGCGACGGTCCGTCAGATGGACGCTGCCCGGCCGCCATCCCGAGTAGACCTCGCCCGTCAGCCGGTGACCGCCGAACATCCGGGTGATCAGCCGCTCCCCGTCCCGCAGTTCGAGGCCCCGGCTGCCGGAGCGCTCCGCCCAGGCGCGGGTGGCCTCGTCCCACTGCCGGAGCATCCCGTACTCCAGCATCGTCTCCATACCGGCGATCGCGGCCCGGACGTTGACGCCGATCAGCGGGATGTCGGCGACGGCGATGATCAGGTCCAGATGGAGGACGGCTCCCTTGTTGAGCACGACTTCCAGCAGATCGTCCAGGGTCACCCGGGGGTCGCGGGTCGGCTGGAGCGAGGGGACGGCCGGTACGGCGGGAGCGGCGGGAGCGCGGTCAGGCATCGTCCGGCTGCCGCTCGTCCCGCCGTTCGGGCTGCCGCTCGGACCGCGGCCCGCCCTGCCGTTCGGGCTGCCGCCTGCTCTGCCGTTCGCTTCGCCGGCCGTCCGGCGTCCGCCCGCTCTCCACCGCGGCGGGCGCCCCGGCCTCCGCGGCCTCACCGCCGCCGGAGCCGTCGCCGTCCACCGCGGCCTCCGCGGCGGACGCCCGGGACAGCGCCTTGGCGCTGCGCCAGCCGCACCACGGGCACCACTCGTCGAGGAGTTCCCGGGTGGGAACCCTCTTGTGGCATTCCGGGCAGCTCTCCTTGTCCTCCTTGACCTCGCGCCAGGCGGCGGTCTCCACGTCAGTGCCGGAGGGGAACTCCAGCCCGTAGCGGGCGGCGGTCTCGAAGGACGCCAGGGCGGCGCGCAGCCTGATGCCCAGCAGTTCGACACCGGCGACCGACACCATGATGTCCGCGTTGAGGACGAGCCCCTTGTCCAGCAGGGTCTCGACGACATGGGCGAGGCTGCCCTCGCCGCCGCGCTGCGGTTCCAGCGCGCGGGCACCGCCGCCGTACCGCCCGGTGCCGACCGCGGTCGCCGGCGCGCGCGGGGCCGGCGCCGGGGCCCCCGACGGGCCCCGGACGTCACGTATCGGATCGGGTTCTCTCATGCCCCTCGCCTTACCTGAGCGCACGCTGTCAACCCTCCCGGAAGCCGGGCACCGTGCGGTCCGCGCCGGGGCGGCGCCCCGGCGGCCCCGGGCATTCCGCCCTTTCCGGGACGGACGGCCCGGGTCCGGCGGCCGTGCGGCGGCCGTGCGGCCGGCCGGGTGAGAACGCCGGAAAAACGGGCACTCCGGACTCCACCCGGCCGACGGCCCCGGTCGCCCCGAAGCGCGGAAATCTCATATCTGAGATAACGTGAACCCCATGGGAGACGACTACCTCGTACGCATCGGACGCCTCATCAGGGACGCCCGGCAGCACCGCGGCTGGACACAGTCGCATCTCGCGGAAGCCCTGGGCACCAGCCAGAGCGCCGTCAACCGCATCGAACGCGGCAACCAGAACATCAGCCTTGAGATGATCGCCCGCATCGGCGAGGCCCTGGACAGCGAGATCGTCTCGCTCGGCTACGCCGGGCCGATGCATCTGCGCGTGGTCGGCGGCCGCCGCCTCTCGGGCGGCATCGACGTCAGGACGAGCAAGAACGCCTGCGTCGCCCTCCTCTGCGCCACCCTCCTCAACTCGGGCCGCACCATCCTGCGCCGGGTGGCCCGGATCGAAGAGGTCTACCGGATCCTGGAGGTGCTGGGCAGCGTCGGCGTCCGCACCCGCTGGATCAACGACGGCGCCGACCTGGAGATCGTCCCGCCGGACCGGCTGGAGCTGGACTCCATGGACATGGAGGCGGCGCGGCGCACCCGCAGCGTCATCATGTTCCTCGGCCCGCTGCTCCACCGCGAGGACCGGTTCCGCATCCCGTACGCCGGCGGCTGCGACCTGGGAACCCGCACCGTGCAGCCGCACATGACGGCGCTGCGCCGCTTCGGCCTGGAGATCACGGCGACCGACGGCATCTACCACGCCGAGGTCGACCGCAGCATCCGCCCCGACCGCCCGATCGTGCTGACCGAGCGCGGGGACACCGTCACGGAGAACGCCCTGCTGGCCGCCGCCCGGCACGACGGCGTCACCGTCATCCGCAACGCCAGCTCCAACTACATGGTCCAGGACCTGTGCTTCTTCCTGGAGCAGCTGGGCGTGACGGTCGAGGGCGTCGGCACCACCACCCTCACCGTGCACGGCGTCCCGCACATCGACCGGGACGTGGACTACTCGCCCTCCGAGGACCCGGTGGAGGCGATGAGCCTGCTCGCCGCCGCCCTCGTCACCGAGTCCGAACTGACCATCCGGCGGGTGCCGGTGGAGTTCCTGGAGATCGAGCTGGCGGTCCTGGAGGAGATGGGCCTGGACCACGAGCGCAGCCCCGAGTACCCGGCCGACAACGGCCGCACCCGGCTGATCGACCTCACCGTGCGCCCGTCGAAGCTGAAGGCCCCGATCGACAAGATCCACCCGATGCCGTTCCCCGGCCTCAACATCGACAACGTTCCGTTCTTCGCGGCCATCGCCGCCACCGCGCAGGGCTCGACGCTGATCCACGACTGGGTCTACGACAACCGCGCGATCTACCTCACCGACCTCAACCGGCTCGGCGCCGACGTCAAACTCCTCGACCCGCACCGGGTGCTCGTCGAGGGCCCGACGCGCTGGCGGGCCGCGGAGATGATGTGCCCGCCGGCCCTGCGCCCGGCGGTGGTGATCCTGCTGGCGATGATGGCGGCCGAGGGCACCTCGGTCCTGCGCAACGTCTACGTCATCAACCGCGGCTACGAGGAACTGGCGGAACGCCTGAACTCGGTGGGCGCCCAGATCGAGATCTTCCGCGACATCTGAAGGACTCCGGAAAAGACGCCGCCACACCACTGCCCGACCTGCATACACGCCAGGCGGGAGGGGATGTGGCGGTGCCTTCAGGGCCTTTCCGAGGCCCTCGGCCGGGGCCGGAGGTTCGCCGGCTCGCCCATCATGGCCCGCACGACTGCACGGCCTTCGCAATGGAGTCATGTCCTCCAGCCCGCAGCACACCGCACCCGCGCCGATGCAGCTCTCCGGCGCGGACGCCGAGGACCTCGCGCTGTACCGGGAGAAATTCCGGCGGCGCCTGCCGGAGTCACTGCCACCACGCTCCGCACCGGACTCGAAGCCCGCGGCTGGACGGTGCACGCTCTGGAAACCGCCCCGCTGTCCGCCCGCTTCACCGTGACCGACCCGGCCACCGGACAGGACTGTGAAGTCGACATCCTCAAGGAGATCTTCTGGCGGCCGGTCGCCCAGACCCCGTACGGGCCCGTCCTCGCAGAGGAGGACGTGATCGGGACCAAGGTCCGCGCCCTGGCCGACCGCGGAGCGCCCCGCGATCTGATCGACGTGTTCGCGGCCTCCCGCCGCTTTGGCAATACAGAGCTGGAGGAGTTCGGCCGCCATCACCGCACTCCGCGCTTGGGCCGTGGAGTGGGCCGACGATCTCGCAACCCGCCTCCTCGAAGATGATCCGGACATCGACTGATCACACCGCACACAGCATGGGCGTCACCCCCTACCGGTGAGAAGAACGGACGGGGTCAACGGCCCAGTCCCGCTTCAGGGCACCGGGCCGGGCTGCGGGCGCGGCAGGGACGGTTCTTGCGGCGCTCCCGGCAAGGGGGCTTTTCACCGGAGGGACGCCTGGGGTCCGCGTCTCCGTCCGTGCTCGCGCCCTCGTCCGCTCAGTCGTCGTCGCAGACGAGTTCGCCCTCCCAGGCTTCCCTGCCCTCCATGACGGCGAAGGCGGCGATGACGAATCCGGCGACCGGGTCGATCCAGGTCCAGCCGAAGGCGGCGAAGGCGAGCAGTCCGGTGAAGGTGGAGACGCTGAGCCAGGCGCACAGT
Organism: Streptomyces xinghaiensis S187; assembly: GCF_000220705.2. Classification (GTDB taxonomy): domain Bacteria; phylum Actinomycetota; class Actinomycetes; order Streptomycetales; family Streptomycetaceae; genus Streptomyces; species Streptomyces xinghaiensis. Next base: position 1,524,345 of record NZ_CP023202.1, read on the forward strand.
CTGGTCTCGGCGGCGTCCGCGACGACCAGGCGGGAGCGCATCTCCAGCCCGGCTCTGCGCTTGACCCGGGCGAGCCACGGCATGACGACGATCGACAGGCCGGTGAGGGCGATGCCCACCGGAGAGGTGTCGGGCTTCTCGTCGGCCACCAGATCGCGGATGCCCTCGACGGTGACGTACGCGGCGAGGGCGAAGAAGGTGAGGGCGATGAACTTCAGGGCCTTGCGTTCCTTGGCCTCGTCCGGTTCGCCGCCCTTGATCTCCGCCAGCAGCCGCACCAGGACCACGGTGGCCGCGGCCACCTCGATGCCGGAGTCGATGCCGAAGCCGATCAGGGAGATCGCTCCGGCGACCGCCCCGGCGGAGACGGCGACGACGCCCTCGACGACGTTGTAGCCGATGTTGACTTCTCCCCCTGGTAAACGAGGGGGATTCCTAGCTCACTTCGCCTGACCGTCAGCGACGGGCAGGGCTTACAAGATCAGCACTAGCCGGGTTGAGACCAGCCCGGACGAGCATCACGCGGGCGGAGTTCTTGTCCCTGGGCGAGACGGTTCCGCACGCGGTGCACGTATACTCGGAGAGGGGGATGCGGTGCTTGGCTCTCGCCCCGCAGTGCGCGCAGTCCATCGTGGTGTGCGCGGGGTTGACCAGGTGCACGGCGCGGCCGTGCTTGCGGGCCATCTCGACCAGTGCGGTCTTGGTGGCGCCGATGGCGGCGTCGGCCGCCTTGCGGGCCATGGTGGACTTGGCGAGGAACTTCGGTCGGAAGTCCTCCACCGCCAGGACGTCGAAGTCACGGACGACGGATTTGGCCCACTTGCGGCCGGTGTCGGTCCGCTGCCGTGTGATCTTCTTCGACACCTTCGCCGCCGCCCGGCGCGCCTTCTTGTAGCCCTTGGTGTCAGGCCGGTTCTTCGGAGTGCGGCGCCGGGCCATCATCCGCTGATAGTGCGCGAGCTTCTGGGCGGCCGTCTTGCCGTGCTGGGCGTGCGGCAGGTCGTGGGCGTCGGAGGTCGTGGTCGCGGTCTCCTTCACGCCCCAGTCGATGCCGATGACCGCGCCGGTCTCCGGCAGCGGCTCGGTCACCGTGGCCACGACGAAGCCGGCGTACCAGTGTCCGAGACTGTCCCGGTACACGCGCACCGAGGACGGCGGCTTGGGCAGCTCTCGCGACCACACCACCGTCAGCACGATCCCGCCGGCCAGGTGCAGCCGCCCGTCCCGGATCCGGAAACCACGGGTCGTGTAGTTCAGCGACGGCGCGGCCTCGCGCTTCCGCTTGATGCGGGGCATCCCTGCCCGCTGCCGCATCGGCAGCTTCGCCTTGATGTCCTTGAGGGCCTTGGCGCGGGACTTGGCGAAGTCCCGGATGATCTGCTGCTGCGGAACCGAGGCACCTTCGCGCAGCCAGGTCATCGACTGGCGGGCATCGGTCAGCATCTTGTCGAGCTGCGCCGGACCACACGTCGCGTTCTCGCCAGTCGCTTTGTTGTGCTTGTGGACCTTGCGCGCCATCGCCACGCACTCGTTCCACACCCAGCGGCAGCGCGCCCACTCGTCTTCGAGCTGGGCGAGCACGCCGGACGACACACGGAGCCGGAAGGTGTACCGGGCATGACCGGCCCCCTGCGCGGCTGTCGGTGTCGTCATCATGATCCGCAACCCAACACCTCCCACTGCCAACGGAAGAGAGCGCAAGTCAGAACAGATGCGCGGCGAACTCCGGCGCTCCGCGCCTCCGCGCCAAGGACCCATTCCTCCCCGCCCTAAAGGCGGGTCCTCCTGGGAGATGTCTGGTGAACTTCGCGTAGCGCACCGCGCGATGAGCGGCCGGGCCGGTCACATCCGGCGTGGTGCCGGTGGAGGACACGCCGCTCACCGGGCGGAGTCCTGGGCGGGCCGGGTGCCGTAGGCGGGGCACAGGTCGACGGCCTCGCCGGTCGCCGCCAGCAACTGCTCGGCGGCGGCCAGCAGGTCCAGCAGTTCGGGGCGCGCGAGCGAGTACCACGAGGCCCGGCCGACGGGGCGGGAGGTGACCAGGCCGCAGTCACGCAGGCAGGCCAGGTGTGCGGAGACGGTGGACTGCGCCAGCCCCACACAGGCGACCAGGTCGGTGGTACGGGCTTCGCCCTCGGCCAGCCGGCGCAGGATCGCCAGCCGGGCCGGGTCGCCCAGGGAACGGAACAGGGCCACGGCCGCCGACCGCGACCCGCAGGAGGTGGTGGCCGCCGGAGCGGACCCTTCGCCATTCATCGTCATGGAGCGATGATATCGCTGCCCACCGCTCCCGTTTCCAGCACGGCTGAGAGCCCGCCCCGGAACCGCTCAGCGCTCGGACGCGAACCGGACGAACCGCCCCCAGCCCTCGCGGCCGACCGTGAAGGCCGGGCGGCCCGTATCCTTGGAGTCCCTGACGTGGACAGCCTGTTCGGCTATCGCAACCTCCACGCAGTCGTCGCCCTGAGTGCCGCTGTGACTGGACTTGAACCAGGCGAGTTCCGTCGCACCGCTGCTCATCGCTCTCCTCGAATCCGCTCCAGCAGGTCCCGGGATTCCTTCGGGTTCAGGGCCTGCGAGCGCAGTGTTTCACAGCGTCGGCAGAGCAGACTCATCTCTTTCGGGTCAGAGATCAGCCGGCCGTTCTGCTGTCCTTCGGAGTAGCCGAGTCGCCGCCCCTCCGGGGTCTCCAAGATGCGCACCGGCCCGTCCAGGCACCCGTGGAACTCCAGCTCCAGCGGCACGACTTGGAGCGTCACGTTGCGCGGCGCGGAGAGCTCCAGCACGTGATCCAGCATGCTCGCCTGCACCCGCGCGCCACCCAGCCGGCGCCGGAACACCGACTCCTCCACGATGAAGCTGAACGGCACGGTCGGCCGCTCCCGCATCATCGCCTGCCGCTCCATCCGCGAGGTGAGCTGAGCTTCCGTCTGTTCATCCGTCAGCAGCGGGATGCTGTTGTCGAACACCGCCCGCGCGTACGCCTCCGACTGCAACAGCCCCGGCACCAGCCGGTTCTCGTACGTGCACAGGCTCACCGCCTCCCGTTCCAGCCGCGCCCACCGCCGGAACCACGCGGCGAGACCCGCCTCGCCCCGGGTGAGATGGCGGGCGGCCCTCCGCAGCGCACCGGTGGCGCCAAGGGCTTCGTCGGCGCGCTCCACGAACGCCAGGTCCGGCATCCGGCGCCCCAACTCCACCGATTCGACGGTGTGTTTGGAGTACCGCACCTGGATCCCCAGATCCGCGCGGCTGAGCCCGGCGTGCTCCCGCAGCGCCTGGACGAACGCACCGAACGTGCGCATGCTGTCCGACGGGTGCCCCTCCCGCTCCCGGTCCCCGGCCGGATCCGGCCACCCGTCGGCACCTCCGGCCCGTCCCCGCCGCGCCGCGGCTTCCTCGGTGGGGGCCGGCCGCATACCGACACCCCCGACCCCTTGTCCGGCCGCGCCCCCGGCCGCCTCCCCTTCGACGATGCCCATCCGCCGACCCTTTCTCCGTGCCGGACCGCGACGACTCCCCACGGCCCCCGTACATGTGCACCGCTCAGCGTGAGGGGCCGGCGAGCGCGCTGTCCACCGTCCGTGTCCGTACACTCACGCCGCGTACGAGGGCGCCCGCCCACCCTCGCCCTTCCGGCCGACCGTCAGCCGGTGCTCCATCCGCGCGGGGCACCCTTCGGACAGCTTGTGGCCGAATCACAGCGCACGGCGGTCGCTCGCGGCTGACGGTACTTATCGCGGCCGTAACCGACCGCTACGGTTTGGCCATGGGAGTTTCCGGATCAAGCGTGACCGAAGATGAGAACAGCGGGCCGTCCGAGGCGGTCAAGGCCACCGCGCGCCAGTTACTGGTGAAACTGGGGGCCGCAGGGCTGTCCCCGGAGGCCGTCGCCCAGGAGGGCGGTTTCGCCGTCGCCGAGGTGGAGGCCGTCTTCCCGCATCGCGACGATCTCCTCACCGCACTCGTCATCGACGCCTACAACAACTCGGCCGCCGCGATGGAGCGGGCCGACCAGGCCGCCCGGGAGGCCGGGGCCCCGGCGGGCGCGCGGCTCCTGGCGGTGACGCGGGCGCTGCGGGAGTGGTCCTTCGCCAACACCGGCGAGTTCACGCTGATCTACGGCTCCCCCGTGCCGGACTACCACGCCCCGCAGGACACCGTGCCGCCCGCCGCGCGCACCCCCGCCGTACTGGCCGGGATCGTACGCTCGGCGCTGGAGGCCGGTGAACTCACCCCGCCCCGGCGGGAGGTGCCCGGGCCGCCGCTGCTCCTGCCGGAGGCCGTGCAGGTCTTCGGCGGCACGCCACCGGCTCCGTTCTCGGACGTCATCGAGCGCGGCATCGTGCTGTGGAGCAGCCTGATCGGGCTCCTGGTGTTCCAGGTCTTCAGCCGCACCCACGACAGCGTGCGGGACGAGTCCGCGTTCTTCGACTACGCCGTCGCCGTGGCCGCCGAGGGCATCGGGCTCACGGTGCCCGCGGGCGAGACCGCCGAGTAGTCCGTCCGACCAGTCCGGCCGCGCGCCGCGCGGCACCAACCGGGGGATCAGGCCAGTCAGTGAACAGCATCAGAATCCTCTGCTTCGTCATCGCGGCGGTCTCGTCCTACGCCGCGCTCGCCTACCGGCTGTTCCAGGTGAGGCGCAGCTGGCGGGACACCACCTACCGCACGCTGATGGTCACGCTGCTCCTCCAGTGCCTCACCTTCACGATGGGTGCCGTCGCCATGGGGAGCGACAGCTTCCTGGGCGTCGGCAACCTCGCGATCCTGGTGATGCACGTGTCGGCGGTGGCCTTCTGCGTCAGCGCGCAGATCATCCTGCTGCGCTGGGCGACCGACGGTGAGGAGGCGGCGTGGAAGACCCGCACCTGGCTGGTGGCCGGTATCGCCCTGAACGCGCTGCTGATCGCGCTGTTCTTCGTCGCCGACGGGCCCGGCCGGCCGGCGTCGGACTTCAACACCGGCAGCGGGCAGCCGCTGGTGCTCACCTATCTGCTGTTCTTCATCGTCTCCCAGGCGATTCCGTGCGTGACGATCTTCCGCCAGTGCGGCCGTTACGCGCGGATGACGGACAACGACTCGCTGCGGCAGGCCCTGCGGATGCTCCGCGTCGCCGCGGTGGTCCTCTTCCTCTACTGCTCCGCGCGGACGGTCAACATCCTCACCGCCGCGGCCGGGGTGGACATCGGCGTCTGGCAGCTCGCCTCCAACATCTTCAGCGCGGCGGGCATCCTCGTCCTCTCCCTCAGCCTGACCATCCCGTCCTGGGGCGGGTCGGTCGCCAAGCTGGTGGAGTGGGCGCGCAGTTACCGGTCGTACCGGGTGCTGTATCCGCTGTGGCGGGATCTGTACGAGTCCTCCCCGGACATCGTTCTGGAGCCGTCCGGGGCCGCCTCCGTCTCCGATCTCAACTACCGCCTCCACCGGCGGGTGGTGGAGATACGCGACGGCTGGCGGGACCTGCGCCCCTATATCGACCGGGCCTCGAACGGCGCGGGCGGGGCGGGTCCGGGGGCGAGCGAGGAGTCCCGGCAGGCGTTCGCCGAAGCGGCGCAGATCCGGCAGGCGCTGCAGGCCAAGCGCACCGGCACCATCCCGGATGACAACAAGGACGCCGGCGGCGATTTCGAGGACCGCGACACGGACAACCTCACCGCCGAGATCGTCTGGCTCACCAAGGTCGCGTCCGCCTACCGCAGGCTCGGCAAGACGGGCTGAGTGGCTGGGTACGGGCCGGGGAGGGCGGGTTGAGGGGGCCGCCCGGTCTGCCCCCTGCAGACCGGGCGGGCCTCCCCGTTCCCCCGTGTTTCCCGTGGACCGGGCGGATACGACCCGCCCGGCCCGGCCCGGTTCGATCCCCCGTACCGGGCCGGGCCGACGCGGCCGGCACCCAACTCGCTTCCCCCGTAAGCGAATTAGCTGCCAGCTATCGGCCGGGGTCCACGTTGGCGCAATGCTGTCAGATTGTCAACTGACCGCTAATCTGGAAAACTGACGGTTAGCTGAGAGCAAGACCGAGGAGGTGGCGGGAGGGAGATTGGGAATGTCCGAGACCGACGAGCGGCCCGTACTGGCAGTGCGTCTGGACCAGCTCTTCAAGACGGTTCGCCCCAAGGGCAGGCACTGGACGAACGCCGAGGTGGCGGACGAGCTGAAGCGGGCCAACCCCGAACTCCGCGTCGGAGGCGTGTACCTCTCGCAGTTGCGGACGGGCAAGCGCTCCAATCCCTCCCCGGACCTGCTGGCCGCCCTGGCACGCTTCTTCGGCGTGTCGGTGGCCTACTTCTTCGACGACGAGGTCGCCGAGTCGGTACTCAGCGAGGTCGCCGCCATCGAGGCGCTGCGGCAGGCGGGGGTCCGCTCCGTGGCGATGCGGGCCGCCGGGATGAAGAAGGAGAACCTCCAGGCCATCACGGCCATCATGGACCAGTACCGGCAGCTGCAGGGCCTCCCGCCCGTCGCCGATCCCGATCCCGACCCCGCCGGCCCCTCGGAGCAGAAGTGAGAGGCGGCGGCCGGTGATGAGCGGCAGAAAGGCGCAGCCGGCCGGCCAGGACCGCCGCAGCCGGCTCAAGCGGCTCCGCAAGGAGGGCGCGCGGCGGCTGGCCGAGCTGGACCTGCCGAAGGTGGCCGACGTGGCCGAGCTCTGCCGCTACCTCGGCGAGATCCGCGAGCGTCCCATCACGGTGGTCCCGATGCAGATGCCCGCGTCGCACCCGTGCGGCATGTGGGTCGCCGCGCGCGACGAGGACCTCATCTTCTACGACGCCAACACCACCAGCGCGCATCGGGAGCACATCATCTTGCACGAGCTGGGCCACATCATCTGCTGCCATCGCGGGGCGGGTTGGCTGGACGAGGCGAGCGCCCGCCTCCTCTTCCCCAACCTCGACCCCGACCTCGTGCGCGACATGCTCCTGCGCGCGACCTACGACGACGTGCAGGAACAGGAGGCGGAGATCATCGCCTACCTGCTCTCCCAGCGGGTGGGCAGCACCAAGGGACGGCGCGGCGCGCCCCGGGCCCGGGCGGGGGCGTCCGGGGAGGGCGGGGGGTCCGGGGAGGACGCCACGCTCGACCGGATCGAACGCACGCTGATCTGAGATGATCTGAGATGCGCCCCTTGTCCCGCCCGTCCCCCTTATCCCCCGGCGGCCGCCACCTCCTCGGCCAGGACCGACACGGCCCGTCCGATGTCCTCCTCCCGGTGTTCGCTGGTGACGAAGAAGCGCAGCCGCGCGAGCCCCTCCTCCACCGCGGGGTGGAAGATCGGGTCGGCGATGACACCCCGGTCGAACAGCCGGTCCGCGACGCGCAGGGTCCGCGCCGAGTCGCCGAGGAGGCACGGCACGATCGGCGTGTGGGCGCTGGAGCCCGTCGCCAGGCCGGCCGAGGAGGCCAGGCCGAGGAACAGCTCCGCGTTCCGCCGCAGGGCGCGCACCCGGTGGGGTTCGGCGGTGATCAGCTCGGTGGCGGCCAGGGCCGCGGCCGCGTTGGCCGGGGTCAGGCCGACGCTGTAGACGAAGCCGGGCAGCGTGTGGCGCAGCCACCGCACCATCCGGGCCGAGCCGCCGAGATAGCCGCCGCAGCTCGCGAAGGCCTTCGAGAGGGTGCCCATCCACAGATCCACGTCGGACCGGTCGGCTCCGAAGAACTCCCCCACACCGCGGCCGCGTTCGCCCACCGTGCCGATGCTGTGCGCCTCGTCGACCATCAGCAGGGCGCCGTAGCGCTTCTTCAGCCCGATCACGGCGGGCAGGTCGGCCAGGTCGCCGTCCATGCTGTAGGCGCCCTCGACGACGATCAGGACCCGCCGGAACCGGGAGCGGTTGAGCCGCAGCAGGTGCTCCAGCCGGCCGGTGTCGTTGTGGGGGAACGGGCGCCGCGCCGCCCCGGACAGCGCGCAGCCCTGCAGGATGCTGTCGTGGGCCAGCTCGTCGTGGAGCACGAGGTCCCTCGGGCCGAGGAGGTGCCCGATCGCGGTGACGTTGGTGGCGTGGCCGCTCACCAGCGCCAGGCAGTCGTCCACGCCGAGGAAGTCCGCCAGCGCCCGCTCCAGGCGTACGGTCAGGTCCCGTTCGCCGGAGAGCACCCGGCTCGCGGAGACCGAGGTCCCGAACCGCTCCACCGCTTGCCGCGCGGCCTCCGTGACCGCCGGGTGGCCGGAGAGGCCCAGGTAGTTGTAGCTGCCGAAGGACAGGTACTCCCGGTCGCCGATGACGGTCCTGTCGCGGATGTTGCCCTCGTGCACGCGGAAGTACGGGAAGTCCGCGCCGCTGCCCTTGATCGTGCTCAGCCGCGTCTCGAACTCCCGTACCTCCGGGAAGTCGTCGACGCGGGCGGTGCCCGCCTCCCAGTCCGCCGGTGTCTCACCGGGCAGCAGTCCCCCGGGCGCGGGCGGCCGCGTGACCTGCGGGGCGACGAGCGCGATCAGCCGCGCGATGGTGAGGTCCGGCGAGAAGATCTCGTCGGTGCGGAAACCGGGTATCCGCTTGCCGATGTTGACCTCCAGCTCCTGCAGCATCAGCGAGTCGAAGCCGAGGTCGGTCACCAGCACCGTCCGCTCGCTCAGGTCGGAGACGGGGAAGACGCTGGTGCGCGACACCTCCTCGAAGACGAGGGACGCCGCGGCGGACGCGGCGCCGGGGTACGCCGTGACGGGCGCCGGCCCGGACGGGGCCGGCGGGGCGGGGCGGCCCTCCCCCACTGCCTTGACGGCGTGGGAGGTGCCCCCATCCACTGCCTTGACGGCGTGGGAGGTGCCCCCATCCACTGCCTTGACGGCGTGGGAGGTGCCCCCATCCACTGCCCCGACGGCGTGGGAGGTGCCCCCGTCCGCTGCCCCGACGGCGTGGGAGGTGCCCCCGTCCGACGGCTCGGCAGCGGCGTGCGAGGCTCCGACGTCCCCCGGCGCCCCGGCGGCGTGCGACGGGTCCCCGTCCTCGCGGGCCGACTCGTCCACCACCCAGTGGTGGCGCGGGGCGAGCGGGCTCGGTGGCAGGGTGTACGGGGGTATGCGCTCCCGCGCCGGGCGGAGGTCCGCACCGGCGGTCACGCGCTCCGCGAGCCGTGCCAGCACCGCCCAGCGCGCTTCGGCGGACACCGAGCCCGGCGCCGGCACCGCGACCTCGGGCAGCTCGTCGCCGGCCGGCCGCGCCGTACCGGCCACCAGTCCCGGGCCGAGGTTTCCGGTCCGCCCCGCCGCCACCGCCCCGGCCGCCTCGGTCAGCTTGGCGGCGGCGTCGGCGGCGTCCTCCGCCACCAGGGCCAGCCGCTCCGCGAAGAGGGTCCGGCGGGCCAGGGTGTCCGCCACTCCGGCCGGCGGCGGCCGGTCGTCGTCGATGATCTGCGCCAACTCCTTTGCGTGCCGGGCCAGTCCGGCGCGGTCGCGGGCGCTGAGCACCAGCAGGTGCGGGCCCTCGCCGGGTGCCGTGCCGTCCGGTGCCGTGCCGTCCGGTGCGGGGCGGGCCGCTGCCGCGCCGCACTCCTCCACCACCAGATGGACCCCGGTGCCGCCGAAGCCGAAGGCGCTCACCCCCGCCCGGCGCGGCTGCCCGGACCCCGGCCACGGGGACGGTTCCGCCGGGACGGTCAGCCGCGCGGCGTCGAGCCCGGAGCGGTCCGCCAGGCCGAAGTCCGGCTGCGGCGGTATCACCCCCCGGTGCACGGCCAGGACGGCCTTGACGAGCCCGGCGATGCCGGCGGCGTTGAGCGCGTGCCCGACCACCGCCTTCACCGCGCCGAGGTAGGCGGGCGCGCCCCCTTCCCCGCGCAGCTCGCGCAGGACGCCGACCTCGACGGGATCGCCGACCGTGGTCCCGGTGCCGTGCGCCTCCAGATAGCCCACCGCGTCCGGGGCCAGGTCCGCGTCGCGGTAGGCCCGGCGCAGCGCACGGAGCTGGCCGGCCGCCTCGGGGTGCAGACCGCCCTGCACGGTCCCGTCGTTCGCCGTGCCGACGCCGCGGATCACCGCGTAGACCCGGTCGCCGGCCGCCAGCGCGTCCGACAGGGGGCGCAGCGCCAGGACCCCGGCGCCCTCCCCGAGGACGAAGCCGTCGGCCTCCGCGCCGAAGGGCAGGCATCTGCCGGTGCGCGAGATGGCGCCGATCCGGCACAGCCCCACCAGCAGGTCGGGGGTGACGTGCAGCTGGGCGCCGCCCGCGAGGGCGATACGGCACCGGCCGGCGCGCAGGGCGTACACGGCGTTGGCCACGGCCATGAGCCCGCCGGAGCACGCCGAGTCCAGGGCGTAGCTCTCGCCGTGCAGATCGAGGACCGAACTGATCGTGTTCGGGCCCATGTTGAGCAGCAGCCCGGCCACGGAGGTGCCGTGCAGGCCGCTGACGCCGCGAACCGTGTCGGCCCAGCCCGGGCCGGCCGCCCGCGCCCCGAACTCGCCGCCGGCGAGCTGGCGCATCCGGATCTGCAGGGTGCTGAGCCCGCGGTAGCCGCTCTCGGTGAGCGCCGTGATCACCGAGGTCTCCTCGCGGTCGAAGCCCTCGGCCTCCCAGCCCGCGTCCTGGACGGCCTCCCGGGCGAGGTCGATGAGCAGCCGGTGCTGGGGGTCCATCGCCCGGGCCCGCCGCGGCGGGATGCCGTAGTGCACCGCGTCGAAGTGGCCGATGTCCGGCAGCAGCGCCATGGTGCCGGTGTACGCCGAGCAGGTGTCGCGGAAGTCGTCGCGGAGGAAGGCGGCGGCGCGCCACCGGGAGTCCGGGACGGTGGAGAACTGCGCCCGCGGGTCCATGAGGAGCCGCCAGTACTGGTTGACGTTCCGCGCCCCGGGGAACCGGCAGGCCATGCCCACGATCGCGATGTCGTCGCGCCGTGCTCCGGGTAAGCCCACGGGGGGTTCCTTCGCCGTCGCGGCCGTCACCGGGAGGCCGCCAGGCGCTCGCGCCACCAGTCCACCGTCGCCCCGACCTGTTCGTCGAGGGGGGTGGCCCGCACCGTGAACGCGGCTTCGTAGGCGCTCGCGTCGATGATGAACGGGCGGTCGAACTGGTAGCGGATCTCCTTCAGTTCGCGCAGCATCGGGGAGAAGAGCGACGCGATGCCCAGCACGGCCGGCGGCAGGCCGCGCACGGCGACCGGCTCCGTCCCGGCCCGGGCGGCGAGGCGGTCGGTCATCTCCCGTACGGACCGCGGGGGCGCCGTCGGAACGTGCCAGGCGCGGCCCCAGGCCCGTTCCTCGCCCGCGACCTCGGCGAGCGCCCGCGCCACGTCGGGGACGTAGCTCCAGCTGTGCGGGGCGTCCGGGTCGCCGAGCGTGGAGACCGGCTTGCCGCGCAGCAGCCGGGGCATGACGCGCCCGGCGAGGTGCCCGCCGTCGGTCACGCCCGGGCCGAAGAAGTCCGAGGCGCGCACCTCCACGGCCCGGATGCGGCCCTCTTCGTGCAGGCGCCGGGTCCGCTCCCACACGGTGGCGCGGACGCGCCCCTTGGGGCCGGTCGCCGCGAGCGGCAGATCCTCGGTGAGGGGGCCGTCCACGGGGCCGTAGCCGTAGAGGTTGCCGAGCATGACCAGGACGGCCCCGGTCGCCTCGGCCGCCGTGTGGAGGGAGGAGGCCAGCGGCGGCCAGTCGCTCGCCCAGCGCGGGTAGGGCGGTGCGGCGCAGCTGTAGATCGCGGTCGCTCCCCGGGCGGCCTCGGTCAGCCGCCCGCTGTCCGTCGCGTCCAGTGCGACGTGTTCGATACCGGGCTCCGGACTTCGGCCCGACTTGCTGATGACTCGTACGGAATGCCCCTGATCGGCCAGCAGCCGTGCGGTGGCTGCCCCGGCGGGCCCGAAACCTAAGACGACAGAAAGGCTCACGCGCGCACATTAGCGCGTGTGTGCGGTTGCTGTGGCAGGGGTGCCGGGGGTGTCGGCGGGTGCCTGCCGGCCTGTGCCGCCGGGGTGGTCTCCGCCGATGGGGCACGGGGCGGGGAGCCGCTCGGCGCCGTCCCGTCACCGCTGGTGGCAGGGGGTTTGCCGGCCGGACGGACGGGCACCCCGTCACCCGGCGGGCCCGCGCGCACGCCCCGGCGGCACGGCCCCGCGCGTGGCAGGGCGGCGCCGCCACCGGGCGCGGCGGGCGAGCGGGCGACCCGGCCGGACGTAAACCGGGACCGCCCGGGACCGCCCGGGACCACCGCCGGTACCGCCCGGCGGACCGCGGGCGTGTGACCGTCCGGCACCGCATCGTCGCCGCAGAGGAACCGGAGGGCCGGGCGTGATGCCAGCGCGATCCCGCACCAGGGGGGCGGACACCCCGATCGGGGACTACGGGCTGCTCTCCGACCGGCACAGCGCGGCCCTCGTCGCCCGCACGGGCGCGGTCGACTGGCTCTGCTTCCCCCGCTTCGACAGCCCCGCCGTCTTCGCCGCCCTCCTGGACGAACGCGCGGGGAGCTGGACGATCCGGCCGGCGGGCGACACCCGCGTCACCCGCCGGTACGTGGCGGACAGCATGGTCCTGCGGACCGAGTTCACCACGCCCACCGGCACGGTCGTGCTCACCGACGCCCTGGCCACCGGCCCCGGCGAGGACCCGCACCGGCTCGGGGAACGCGCCCCGCACCTGCTGATCCGCTCGGTGCACTGCTCCCGCGGCTCCGCCGAGCTGACCGTGGACTTCCGGCCGCGCCCGGAGTACGGCCTGGTCGTCCCGCTGCTCTCGGAGTGCGAGGGCGGGTTCCGGGCCCGCGGCGGCCCCGCCGACTTCGCCCTGACCAGCCCGGTTCCCCTCACCCGGGCCGCCGGCGCGGCCCACGGCACCGTACGGGTACGGGCCGGGCGGACGCTCCGCTTCGCCCTGCAGTGGGCCCCGTCCGGCGGCCCGGACCCGCGGGTGTGGAGCCAGGACGACCTCGCCCGGCAGCTGGAGGACACCGTCACGGCCTGGCAGCGGTGGTCACGGATGCACCAGACCTACTCCGGCCCCTGGAAGGAGCAGGTGCACCACTCCGGCCGGATCCTCCAAGCCCTCTCGTACCAGCCCACGGGGGCGATCGTGGCCGCGGCGACCACCTCGCTGCCCGAGGAGCCCGGCGGGGTGCGGAACTGGGACTACCGCTACGCCTGGGTGCGGGACGCCGCGTTCACCATGGACGCCCTGTGGGTGGCCGCCTGCCCGGACGAGGCGGACGAGTTCTTCGCCTTCATGGCGGGCGCCGCGGCCACCGGCTGGACCCGCTCCCACCTGCAGATCATGTACGGCATCGGCGGCGAGCACGACCTGAGCGAACGCGAGCTGCCCCATCTGGCCGGCTGGCGCCGCAGCCGCCCCGTGCGCGTCGGCAACGGCGCCTGGAACCAGCCCCAGTTGGACGTCTACGGCGAACTCCTCGACACCGCGGCCCGCTTCGAGGACCAGCTCGATTCCGGTCCGGCGCTGCGCTCCTTCCTGACCGGCCTGGCCGACACCGCCGCCGAGGCGTGGCGCCACCCGGACCACGGCATCTGGGAGATCCGCGGCGAGGCGCGGCACTTCCTGTACTCCAAGCTCATGTGCTGGGTGGCGCTCGACCGCGCCGTGCGGCTCGCGCCGCGGCTGCGCGCCACCGGGCACGCGGAGGCATGGCGCCGGACCCGCGAGGAGATCCGCGCCGCGATCCTCGACCAGGGCTGGAACCCGGCGGTCGGCGCCTACACGCAGTCCTTCGGCGGCGACGCCCTGGACGCCTCCGCCCTCATGCTGCCCCTCACCGGCTTCCTGCCCGCCGACGACCCGCGCTTCCTGGCCACCCTCGACGCCGTCGCCGCCCGCCTCACGGACGGCCGGGGCCTCGTACGGCGCTACGCCACGGCCGCCGGCGTCACCGGCACCGACGGGCTGGCCGGGCAGGAGGGCAGCTTCCTGCTGTGCACCTTCTGGCTCGCCCAGGCCCAGGCGGTGGCCGGACGCACGGCCGAGGCCCGCGCCACCTTCGAACGGGCCGCAGCGCACGCCAACGACCTCGGCCTCCTCGCCGAGCAGGCCGCCCCGGACACCGGCCGGCCGCTGGGCAACTTCCCCCAGGCGTTCAGCCACATCGGCCTGGTCAACGCCGCGTGGACCATCGCCCAGGCGGAGGAGCGGCACGGGGAAAGGCCCGGCGGGGGGCCTGCCGGCTGACGGCCCGCACCCGGTTGCCCGGGAGGCGTGAGCGGACCGCGTCGGAATCCGGGTGCCGCGGCGAGGAGCGGGGCGTCCACGCCGTCCTGCGGTGATGTGACGGCCGCGAGCCCGTGGGGATCGGGCACCCGCTCAGGCGTGGACGCGGGCGCGGCGCCGTTCCCGTTCGCGCTCCCGTTCGCGTTCACGCTCCCGCTCGCGGACGAGGGATTCCTCCAGGCGGCGGAGGCGGGTGAGCTGGCGGTGGCTGCCCCAGGCGCCGACGGCGGTGACGCACACCAGGACGGCGAGCAGGAACAGGCCAGCTCCGACGGCGCCCTTGACGATGACGGCGAGGGCCGTCGCGATGCCCACGGCCAGCGCGGGCAGGGCGATCCAGGCGTGGCGCATCCGGTGGCGGCGGTGGACCAGCAGCCGGTACATGGCCACCCGCTCCCGCCGGCGCCGGGGGATCTCGCCGTGGCGGAGCCTCCGGTCGAGGTCCGCCGCGTCGGCCTCGCTCAGCCCGGCGGCCCTGCTGTCCCGGCGCCGGTCGAACGCCAGAACGGCCGTGCCCACGGCCGCGAACACCGCGGCGCGCGCGAAGGAGCCGGACCAGGACTCCCGGCCGGTGAACGCGAGCGCGGGCCACGCCACCAGCAGGATGAGGAGCGCCTGGGCCCCGAGGTGTCGTTCGAGTCTCTGCGTCAGCTTCCGCATGCTTCGCGTGTTCCGCATGGCCGCGCGCCCTTTCCGCTTCTCGGAGGCGGCTTGTTCGGTTTCGTCTGCCCCCGTTGTGCCGTTCCCACGGGCTGTGTACGGGGGTTGGCCGGAAGTGGCCGGTGACGGCGGTCGGCCGCGGCGGGTGTGATGTCCGTCTCCGGACGGTCCCCGGCTCGGGCTCCTGCCGCACCATGGCCGGATGACAAGGTGCATCGACGCCGCGACCGCGGACGCGTGGGCCGCGCTCGGCGGCCCGGAGGACCTGGCCGGCCAGGTCTCCTTCACCGGGGCGGAGGGCGTGCTCCCGGCCCGGCTGCCGGTGCGGGAGCTGGCGCGGGCGACGGTGGGCGTGTGCTCGCTGGCCGCCGCCGAGCTGCTGGCGGCGCGCAACGCCTCCCCGCTGCCGGAGGTGCGGGTGCACGAGGGGGCGGTGGCCACGGCGTTCGTCAGTGAGCGCCATCTGCGGATCGACGGGCGGGCACCGGTCTCCTTCGCACCGCTGTCCGGTTTCTGGCGCGCGGCCGACGGCTGGGTGCGCACGCACGCCAACTACCCGCACCACCGTGCCCGGTTGCTGGCCGCCCTGGGCATCGGCGACACCGCCGACGACGGGGCGGCGGCCGCGGCGCTGGCGGCGGAAGTGGCCTCGCGCCCGGCCCGGGAGGTGCAGGAGACCGTCTACGCGGCGGGCGGCCTGGCCGTGGCCGTCGCCACCGGGCCGGCGCCGGCCGTCCACCCGCTCGTCGGGACACGGATCACCGGGACGCGGACGGCCGGTGCGGGCCCGGCACGGGATCTGCCGCCGGCGCCGCTGCCCGCGTCCGGCGTCCGGGTCCTGGACCTGACGCGGGTCATCGCCGGCCCGGTGGCCACCCGCACCCTCGCCCTGCTGGGGGCCGACGTCCTGCGCGTGGACCCGCCCGGCGTCCGGGAGTTCGCGGACGCCCACGCCGACACCGGCATGGGCAAGCGCTCGACGCTGCTCGATCTCTCCGCCCCGGGCGGGCGGGCGACCTTCGAGCAGCTGCTCGCCTCGGCCGACGTCCTGATCACCGGCTACCGGCCCGGAGCGCTCGACCGGTACGGGCTGTCGCCGGAGGCGCTGTCCGCGCGCCGGCCCGGCCTCATCGTCGCCCGGCTCCGCGCCTGGGACCCGTCCGGGCCGTGGGCGGGGCGGCGCGGCTTCGACAGTCTCGTCCAGGCGGCGTGCGGCATCGCCGCGGCCGAGGCCGCCGGTGACGACGGCCGGCCCGGCGTGCTGCCCGCGCAGGCGCTGGACCACGGCACCGGGTATCTGCTCGCGGCGGCGGTCCTGCGCGCGCTGACCGACCGCCGGACGACGGGGGCCGGACGCCATCTGCGGCTCTCCCTCGCGGGCACCGCCTCCTGGCTGCTGCGCGGCATCCGCCCGGCGCCCCTGGACGGCGACCCGTACGAGCCAGAGCCCTGGCTGACGGAGACCGCCTCCCCCGTCGGCACGCTCCGCCACGCCCTCCCGCCCGTCCGGTACGCGGGCGCGCCCGCCAACTGGAGCCGCCCGCCCGGCATCTGGGGCACGGACCGTCCGGCCTGGGAGAGCTGAGAAGCGGCGGTGCGGCTTCAACGGCGGCTCAGGGACAAGGTCCCGCCGCCGCTGCCGCCTCCGGCGGGGCCGACCGTGCCTACGTCAGGCCGGCCATGGTGGCGACCAGCACGGCCTTGATGGTGTGCATGCGGTTCTCTGCCTCGTCGAAGACGACGGAGCGGTCGGACTCGAAGACCTCGTCGGTGACTTCGAGCGAGGTCAGGCCGTACTGCTCGTGGATCTCGCGGGCGACCTTGGTGCCGAGGTCGTGGTAGGCGGGCAGGCAGTGCAGGAACTTGACGTCCGGGTTGCCGGTCGCTGCCAGGATGTCCGACGTCACGGCGTACGGCTTCAGCAGCGCGATCCGCTCGTCCCAGACCTCCTTGGGCTCGCCCATGGAGACCCAGACGTCGGTGGCCACGAAGTCCGCGCCGCGCACGCCCTCCGCGATCTCCTCGGTGAGTGTGATCCGGGCTCCGCTGCCCGCGGCGAGCCGCTCCGCCTCCGCCACGACCTCCGCGGACGGCCAGAGGGACCGGGGGGCCACGATCCGGACGTCCATGCCGAGCAGCGCGCCCGTGACGAGGTAGGAGTTGCCCATGTTGCAGCGGGCGTCGCCGAGGTAGGCGTAGGCGATCTCGTGCAGCGGCTTGGGGCTGTGCTCGGTCATGGTGAGCGTGTCGGCGAGCATCTGGGTGGGGTGCCACTCGTCCGTCAGGCCGTTGAAGACGGGAACCCCGGCGTGCGCGGCGAGCTCCTCGACCGTCTCCTGGCCGTGGCCCCGGTACTCAATGCCGTCGAACATCCGGCCGAGCACCCGGGCGGTGTCCTTGACCGACTCCTTGTGCCCGATCTGCGAGCCGGAGGGGTCCAGGTAGGTCGTCGAGGCGCCCTGGTCGGCGGCGGCGACCTCGAAGGCGCAGCGGGTGCGGGTCGAGGTCTTCTCGAAGATCAGCGCGATGTTGCGGCCCCGGAGGGACGGGGTCTCGGTGCCGGCTCGCTTGGCGGCCTTCAACTCCGCTGCCAGCGCCAGGAGATGGCGGAACTCCTCGGCGCTGAAGTCCAGCTCCTTGAGGAAGTGGCGGCCCGTGAGGTCTGTCGCCATGGGGAAGCTCCTCGGTCACTGACGATGGTGGGGTGGCGGGCGCCGTCCGGCGCGATGGAAGACTATACGATAGCCCGCATTGCTATACGCGGCCAGGGTGATCCCGGACGCACCGAGCCGGCCGGGGCGGAGAGCCCGGCGGGGCGGTTGACCCGGCGGAGCCGGGGGCGCGGTGCTGACGGCGGGAGGGGCGGCCGGGATGCTCCGGGCCACCCCTCCCGGCGTCACCGCCGCACGGGGTCCCGTTCGACCGGGCAGCTCATGCAGCGCGGCCCGCCCCTCCCCCGCCCCAGTTCGCTGCCGGGGATCTCGATGACCTCGACCCCCTGGTCGCGCAGGTACGCGTTGGTGGTGGAGTTCCGCTCGTACGCGACCACGACCCCCGGCTCCACGGCGAGGACGTTGCAGGCGTCGTCCCACTGTTCGCGCTCGGCCGCGTGCACGTCCTGGACCGCGGTGAGCACCCGGATGCGGTCCAGCCCGAGCGCCGCCGCGACGGCCCGGTGCATGTGCTCCGGCGGATGGTCGGTGACCTTGAGGTCCTGCACCTCCGCGCCCGGTTCGATGGTGTACGAGCGGAGCATGCCCAGGCCCGCGTACTGGGTGAAGGTGTCGCCGTCGACCATGGTCATCACCGTGTCCAGGTGCATGAAGGCCCGGCCCTTCGGCATGTCGAGCGCCACGATCGTGCGGGCCGAGCCGGCCGCGAACAGGCCGCGTGCCAGCATCTCCACCGCCTGCGGCGTGGTGCGCTCGCTCATCCCGACCAGGACCGCTCCGTTGCCGAGGACGAGCACGTCACCGCCCTCGATGGTGGAGGGGTGGTCGCCCTCGCCCTCCGACCAGACGCGGAAGCCGCCCGCGCGGTCGCCGCGGAAGAGCGGGTGGTGCCGGTAGACGGCGGCGAAGTGCACGGTCTCGCGCTGCCGGGCCGGCCAGCGCATCGCGTTGATCGCCACCCCGTCGTAGATCCAGGCCGAGGCGTCCCGGGTGAAGAGGTGGTTGGGCAGGGGCGCGATCAGGAAGTCGTCCGGGTCCATCACGTGGAAGCGGACCGAGGCCGGCTCGGCGTACCGCTCCAGGAACTCCCGTTTGGTCACCCCGCCGATCAGCGCCTGGGCCAGCTCCGGGCCGGGCAACTCCTCGAACAGCCCGCGCAGATGCCCGGTGGCCAGCGGCCCGTACTCCCGTTCGTCGAAGGTGCGGTCGAGGACCATCCCCCGGGCCTGCGGGATGTCCAGGCTCTCCCCCAGCAACTCCTCGAACAGGTGGACCTCCACGCCGCGCCCGCGCAGCACCTCCGCGAACCCGTCGTGCTCCTCCTGAGCGCGGCTCACCCAGAGCAGTTCGTCGAAGAGCAGAGTGTCCTTGTTGCCGGGAGTGAGCCGTTTCAGCTCCCTGCCGGGACGGTGAAGGATGACGCGGCGGAGCCGCCCGGCCTCGGAATCCACATGGAACGCCATGCTCCCATCCTGGCCGAGGCGGGCCGCCGGCGCCCGTACCGCCCCCTCCGGGGCCACGGAGTGTCGCACTGCCGTGCGAATCGGGGCGGGGCCGGGCCGGGGGCTGGGCTTCCGGACGCGCGAAGCCGGGAGTCCGCGTCCCCCAGGGACCGGCGTGCGGCCCCGAGTTCGGACGGATCCCGGCGGCCCGGCCTCGGGGCCCTCTCAGCCGGTGTGAAGGATCCGGAAGCGACCGGGGTCCGCCGGGTCCCGGTCGGCGACGTGGACCGGCGCCCAGGCCCACTGCCACACGCCGGTCCCCGGCGTGCGGGAGAACCGGATCCGCCCGCGGGTGCCCTCGGCCTCCACACCCGGCCAGGCCTCGGCAATGCGCTCCCGGTCCGCGCCGTGAGAACGCAGCACCTCGGCGAGCACGGCGACCGTGTCGTAGCCCTCGAAGGCGACGAAGGACGGCGCTTCGGCCAGCCGCTCGCGGAGGGCCGTCCCGACGCGTGCGCCGAGCGGGCCGAGGCGCTCGGGCAGATAGCGCAGGAACGGGATCGCGGCACCGTCGCCGCCCAGCGACGCCGCCCATGCGGGGAACTCGGGCTGCCCGGCCGGAGCGCCGATCAGGACCCCGGCGAGGCGCTCGTCGCGGCGGACGGCCCTGACGATCGGCACCGCCGGCTCCGGGTTTCCGACCAGGAGAAGGAGGGCTGTCGCGCGATGGCCGGCGAGCTCGTCGCACAGGGCGGCGGGGGTGAGCACACGCATGTCCGGTTCGACGGTGATGCCGCCGCGGGGAGCGAGGTGCTCCCGCAGGACGCGGGCCCCGGATGCCCAGTAGACGCTCGGCTCGGCCGCCACGGCGATCCGGCGGTGGCCGGCGCCGAGGAGGAAATCCGCGTAGATCCGCCAGCCGTGGGACTGCGCCGGGGCGATGCGCGCGACCCGTTCCGCCGGCTGTTCGGTGAGCGCGTCGAGAACCGCCGACGAGCAGAGGAACGGCAGACCGAGGGCGTCCGCCCTGGCGGCGGCGGCGCGAGCGGCGACGCTGTGATACTCCCCCGCCAGGGCGGCCACGCCCAGGCGGGCGAGTTCGTCCACGGCCGCCGCGGCCCGCCGCGGATCGGCCGCGGTGTCCCGGACCACCAGCTCAAGAGGCGTCCCGGCGATCCCGCCGGCGTCATTGACCTCGCGAACGGCCAGCTCGAGTCCGGCGAGCAGATGGCGGCCCGCCTCCACCCAGCCGGGCCGGGTGAGCGGGGCGAGAGCACCGATCCGGACGGGCGGCCCGTCGGTCCGGGCCGCTCCGGCGGGCGATGGTGGCGTCTTCATGCGGTGGTGTCTCCCGGGTGACGGTTCGGTCGGAGTGTGCCCGGATCGCGGACGGGCCGGGACGGATACGGCGCCGGGCGGGGCGGCGGCCGGTGGGACGCGGGACGGGGGCGGGGCCGGGCCGGCCCCGGTGGGCCCCGGCCCCGGTCCCGGAACGGTCAGAGCCTCGGGTCGACCGGCTCCGACTCCAGGGCGAGCACCGCGAAGACCGCCTCGTGCACCCGCCACAGGGGTTCACCGCCGGCCAGCCGGTCCAGCGCCTCCAGCCCGAGGGCGTACTCACGCAGCGCGAGGGACCGCTTGTGGCCGAGGTGCCGGGCGCGCAGCCGCTCCAGGTTCTCCGGCCGGGTGTACTCGGGGCCGTACACGATGCGCAGGTACTCCCGGCCGCGCACCTTGACGCCCGGCTGGACGAGGCGGCCCCGGCCGTCCCGCGCCAACGGCCGCAGCGGTTTCACGACCATGCCCTCGCCGCCCGCCCCGGTGAGCTCCAGCCACCACCGGACACCGGCGGCGACCGACGCCTCGTCGGAGGTGTCCACCAGCAGCCGGCGGGTGGGGTGGAGCAGCCGGTTGACGCGCATCGGGCGGGGCCCGGAGGACGGCGCGTCCCCGTCCGGCCCGCCGGAAGCCGTCGCCGCCGGGGCTCTGGCTCCCTCCGCCGCCGGCCGGCCCGCTCCCGGCCGCGCGGCCATCGCGGCCTCGGCCTCGATCAGGCGGTCGATCCAGGCGAGTTGGACATCGTGCGGCTCGGTGGCGAGGTTGCGCCCCTCGGCGGCCAGCAGCTGGAACGGTGCCAGCCGGATGCCGTCCAGACCGTCCGTCTCCGGGCCGTCCCCGCCGCGGCCGTCACCGTCCCCACCGCCGCAGCCGCCGGACTCCCCGGACGTTTCGGACGCATCGGACCCGGCGCGCACGGCGGTCCCGGCCGGGCCGCCGGACTCGGCCGCCGCTCCCGGCCAGGGCCGGGCCGGGTCCCCCACCCGCCAGCAGTAGCGGCGGTAGGCCGCGGTGAACGCCTCCGCGTCCGCCAGCCGCTCCCGCTGCCGGTCCAGCAGACCGGGCGCCCCGGCGCCCCGCGCCGCCGCTGCTTCCAGGGCGTCCAGGACTCCGGGGAAGACGGCCCGCGAGGCCGCGCCCACCGCCGCGTACTGGTGGCGCAGCAGACCGGCCGCCTTCAGCGACCACGGCATCAGCTCGGCGTCCAGCAGCAGCCAGGGCGTGTCGAGTTCGGCCCAGAGCCCGGCGGCCTCGGCGCACTCCGCCAGCCGTGCCAGGATGCGCCGGGCCGGCTCCGGGTCGTCGAGGAAGGGCCGCCCGGTGCGGGTGCAGATCGCGCCGGGCACCCCGCCGTCCGGCACGCCGAAGCGTTCCGCCGCCGTCCCCGCGTCCCGGCAGACGAGGACCACGGCGCGCGAACCCATGTGCTTCTCCTGGCACATCACCTCGCGTACGCCGTCGGCGCGGTAGCCGGCGAAGGCCTCGGCCGGGTGTTCCAGATACCCCTTCTCGGCGGAGGTCGCGCAGGGCGCCATGGTCGGCGGCAGATACGGCACGAGCTCCGGGGCCAGCGCGAAGCGGCTCATCACCTCCAGGGCGGCCGCGGCGTTCTCCTCGCGGACCGCGACCCGGCCGTGGTGCCGGGTCTCGATCACGCGGCGGCCGGTGACGTCACCGAGGTCGAGCGGGCGGCCCTCGGCCCCGCCCGGTGCCCCGCTGTCCAGCGGCTTCACCGGCTCGTACCAGACCCGCTCGGCCGGTACGTCCACCAGCTCGCGCTCGGGCCAGCGCAGGGCCGTCATCCGCCCGCCGAAGACACAGCCGGTGTCGAGGCAGATGGTGTTGTTGAGCCAGGAGGTGCGGGGCACGGGGGTGTGGCCGTAGACGACGGCGGCGCGGCCCCGGTAGTCCTCCGCCCACGGGTACCGGACGGGCAGCCCGAACTCGTCGGTCTCCCCGGTGGTTTCGCCATAGAGGGCGTGCGAGCGGACCCGGCCGGAGGTGCGGCCGTGGTACTTCTCGGGCAGTCCGGCGTGGCAGACGACGAGCCCGCCGCCGTCGAGGACGTAGTGGCTGACGAGCCCGTCGATGAACGCCCGCACCCGGGCGCGGAAGGCGTCGTCCTCCTTCTCCAGCTGGGCCGCGGTCTCGGCGAGTCCGTGCGAGACGCGGACGTTGCGGCCCTTGAGGTACCGCCCCAGCTTGTTCTCGTGGTTGCCGGGCACGCAGAGCGCGGTGCCCGCCTCCACCATGTTCATCACCAGCCGGAGCACCCCGGGGCTGTCCGGGCCGCGGTCGACGAGGTCGCCGACGAACACGGCGGTACGGCCCCCGGGGTGCGCCGCCCCGGCCGGGCGGCCCGCCTCGTCGTACCGCAGCGCGTAGCCGAGCCGGCCGAGCAGGGTCTCCAGTTCGGAGCGGCAGCCGTGGACGTCGCCGATGATGTCGAACGGCCCGGTGAGGTGGCGCAGATCGTTGTAGCGGCGCTCGCGGACGATCTCGGCCGCGTCGATCTCCTCGGGGCCGCGCAGGACGTGCACCTTGCGGAAGCCCTCGCGTTCCAGGTGGCGCAGCGAGCGGCGCAGTTCCCGCTGGTGGCGCTGGACGACATGGCGGGGCATACCGGCCCGGTCGGGGCGGGCGGCGTTCCGTTCGGCGCAGATCCGCTCGGGGACGTCGAGGACGACGGCGATCGGCAGCACGTCGTGCTCCCGCGCCAGCGCGATCAGCTGCCGGCGGCTCTCGGACTGGACGCTGGTGGCGTCGACGACCGTGAGCCGCCCGGCGGCGAGCCGCTTGCCCGCGATGTAGTGCAGCACGTCGAAGGCGTCGCGGCTGGCGGTCTGGTCGTTCTCGTCGTCGCTGACCAGGCCGCGGCAGAAGTCGGAGGAGATGACCTCGGTCGGCTTGAAGTGCCGTGCGGCGAAGGTGGACTTGCCGGAGCCGGTGGCGCCGATGAGGACCACGAGGGAGAGGTCGGTGACGGCGAGGGTGCGGCCGGGGCGGGCGGGGGCGGTGGCGGTGGGTTCGCGGGGCTGCTCGTCGGTCATGCCGTCGTCGCCTCCTTCGGGGTGGTGGAAGTGGGGGTGGCCGCGGGAGCCGGGGTGGTGGCACGGAGGACGGCCGGGCCGCCGGGTGCTGTGGGCTCCGGGGCCGGGGCGGCGGGCGCCGGGGCCGTGCTGCCGGAGGTCACCGGGGCCGTGGCGCCGGAGGCCGTTTCCGCGTCCGCCGGGGCCGTCGCCCGCCGCCCCGTCCGCTCCGGTACGGCGACGGGCAGGGTGAAGCGGGCGAGCTGGGTGGGCGGGCCCACCTCCGGGTCGTCCGGGCCGACGGGCGCGAACGCGACCTCGTAGCCGTAGCGTCCGGCCACCCGCCGAGCCCAGTCGCGGAACGCGGCCCGGTCCCACTCGAAGCGGTGGTCGTGGTGGCGGAACCGCCCGGCGGGGAGGCTCTCCCAGCGCACGTTGTACTCGGCGTTGGGCGTGGTGACGACGACGGTCCGCGGCCGGGCCGCTCCGAACACCGCGTGCTCCAGGGCGGGCAGCCGCGGCGGGTCGACGTGCTCCACGACCTCGCTGAGCACGGCGGCGTCATAGCCGCGCAGCCGGGTGTCGGTGTAGGCGAGGGACCCCTGGATCAGCTTGACGCGTCCGGCTTGGCGCTCGCCCATCCTTTCCAGCCGCAGCCGGCGCGCGGCGGCCTGGAGGGCGCGCGGGGACACGTCCATGCCCACGATCTCCGTGAACCGGGGGTCGGACAGCAGTGCGGCCACCAACTGGCCCTGGCCGCAGCCCAGATCGAGCACCCGGGCCGCACCGCAGTCGCGCAGTGCCGCGGCGATCGCCTCGCGCCGCCGTACGGCCAGGGGTACCGGGGGCCGCTCACCGGCGCCTTCGACGGCACCGGAAGCGGCACCGCCGGTGCCGTGCCCGCCCACACCGGTGCCGGCACGGGCGGCCGCACCCGTGCCCGCACCCGTGCCACTCTCCCCCGCGCCGACGGGGCCCCCGGCCCGGCCGGCCGCACGGGCCTCCGCGCTCGACGGGCCCACCGCACGCACGGCGCCCCCGGGGCCGGCGCCGCTCTCGCGAGCCTCCCCGGCACCCTCCGGCCCTGCCTCCTCCGCCCCGTCGTCCTCCACGGCGTTGTCGAACTCCTCCGGCTCGGCGTCGTCCGCCTCCGCGAGCCGGGCCAGGGCCAGCCGTTCCAGCGCCTGCCGGGCCAGGCCGCGGCGGCGGGTCAGATAGCGGCCCGCGATCAGCTCGCGCTCCGGGTGGTCCGGCAGCCAGCCCGCGCCGGAGCGGAGCAGCTTGTCCACCTCGTCGGGGGCGACCCAGTAGTGCTTGGAGTCGTCGAGGACCGGCAGCAGGACGTACAACTGGCGCAGCGCGTCCGGCAGTTGCCGCTCGCCCTCCAGCACCAGCCGGACGTAGCGGGAGTCGCCCCACTCGGGGAACCGGTCGTCCAGGGGCACCGGTTCGGCGGTGACCGTCCAGCCCAGCGGCTCGAACAGGCGCCGTACGAGCGCCGGTCCGCCCCGCGCCGAGAGCGCCGGGACCTCGATCCGCAGCGGCAGAGCCCGCCCCGGCAGCTCCGGCCGGGCGTCGCAGCGGCCCTTGAGCGCACTGGCGAAGACCTTGCCGAGGGCGACGGCGAGCAGCGAAGAGGCCGCGTACGGGCGGTCGTTGACGTACTGCGCGAGCGCGCCGTCGGGGGACGGGCCGCGGTCGCGCCCCCTGCCGCGGCGCACCAGCGCGACCGGATCCACCTCCAGCAGCAGCGCGGCCGTGCAGCGCTCGGCGGACGCCTCGGGGTAGAGGACGTGCGCCGTGCCGTGGGAGGTGGGGAACGCCTGCGCCCGGTCGGGGTGCTTGTGCAGCAGGAAGCCGAGGTCGGTCGCGGGACGGTCCGGCGTGCCGGTGGTGCCGATGGTCAGGAACACCGTGTGAGTATCGCCGGACGGCACCCCGCCCGACCACGGGATTTCACGGTCCGGTGGTGGCAGTGTCGCCGGTGTCGCCGCCGGCGATCCTCCGGGCCACCTCCGCGATCCGTTCGGGGCCCACCCGGCAGCAGCCGCCGATGAGCCGCGCGCCGGAGTCCCGCCAGACGGGGGCGCGCGCCGGATCGTAGGTGCCCGGTCCGCGCCAGTCGCGGGCCGCCGCGCCCCAGGTCTCGCCGCTGTTCGGATAGACGACGACGGGCTTGCCGGTCACCCGGGCGGCGAGCGGGACCGCGTCGTCCGCGTCGCGCGGATCGCAGCAGTTGACGCCCACCGCGATCACCTGCCCGCGGCCGGCGGCGACCCGGAACGCCTCGGTGAGCGGCTGCCCCGCCCGGGTCGCCGCACCGGAGACCGTGTACGACAGCCAGACGGGCAGGCCGGTGCCCTCGGCCGCGGCGAGCAGGGCCTCCGCCTCGTCCGTGTCGGGGACGGTCTCCAGGGCCAGAGCGTCCGGCCCGGCCTCGGCCAGCGCCTCGATCCGCGGCCGGTGGAACCGCTCCAGGGCGCGCACGCTCAGCCCGTACCGGCCCCGGTACTCGCTGCCGTCGGCGAGCATCGCCCCGTACGGCCCGACGGACGCGGCGACGTGGACCTCCCCCGCCGTGTCCCGCTCCGCCGCGTTCCGTTCCACCGCCCGGCGGGCCAGCCGCACGCTGCGGCGCAGCAGTTCCGCGGTTTCCGCCCGGCCGAGGCCGCGCCGGGCGAAGCCCTCGAAGGTGGCCTGGTAGCTCGCGGTGATGAGGACCCGGGCGCCCGCCCGGAGATAGGCGGTATGGGCGGCCTCGATCTGCCCGGGGCCGTCGGCCAGCAGCCGGGCCGACCAGAGCGGATCGGAGAGGTCGCACCCCTGGGCGGCGAGCTGGTTGGACAGCCCTCCGTCGAGGACGACGGGCCCGTCGGCGAGAGCGGCCGCGAGCGGGCGGGCGGGTACGGACACGGCGGGCGGTCACCTCACTCGGACGGACGGTTGCGGCGGCGGTCGGTGCTGGACGGAACGGGACGGAGCGGCCGGGTGCGGAACGGGACGGGCGGGTGAAGCCGGACGGGCGGGCTGGAGCGGGACGGCGTCCGTCGTGGCGGAACCGGCCCCGGCCCGCGCGGTCCCGCTCTTGACCTCGGGCGTTCCAGGTTACGGGCCGGGAACCGCGACCGCGCCGCCCGGCCCCGGCCGGGCCGGACCGAGGCGGATCGGGGACGGACCGAGGAGGCGTCGGGGCGGGGCCGGGACGGACCAGCGACGGACCGAAGCGGACAGGCGACGGTCCGGGGGACGGCGCGAACCCACGCATCCCCGGCCCCCGCCCGCCGAACCGACTCCCCGCCGGCCGGGCGCCGTTCCGTCCCGCCCGCTCCGGCGCCTCCTCGTACACAGGCGGGCGCCTCCCCCACCCGTCCGGGACCCGGCGGTTCCCTGCGGTTCCGCCGCACTCCGCGGGCAAGATGGGGACATGGATCTCCGAGTTTTCACCGAGCCCCAGCAGGGCGCCGGCTACGCCACCCTGCTGCGCGTGGCCAAGGCCACCGAGGATCTGGGCTACAGCGCCTTCTTCCGGTCCGACCACTATCTGCACATGGGGAGCGTCGACGGCCTGCCCGGCCCGACGGACGCCTGGATCACCCTGGCCGGGCTGGCCCGGGAGACCGAGCGCATCCGCCTCGGCACGCTGATGACCGCGGGGACCTTCCGGCTCCCCGGGGTGCTCGCCATCCAGGTCGCGCAGGTCGACCAGATGTCCGGCGGCCGGGTCGAACTCGGCCTGGGCGCGGGCTGGTACGCCGAGGAGCACGCCGCGTACGGCATCCCCTTCCCCAAGGAGAAACTGGCGCGGCTGGAGGAGCAGTTGGAGGTCGTCACCGGTCTGTGGCGCACCCCGGTCGGTGAGCGCTTCGACTACGACGGCCGCTTCTACCAGCTCTCCGACTCCCCCGCGCTGCCGAAGCCGGCCCAGCGGAAGGTGCCGGTGCTCGTGGGCGGGCTCGGGGCCAAGCGGACCCCGGCAGTCGCGGCGCGCTTCGCCGACGAGTTCAACGTGCCGTTCGCGCTGCCCGGGGACACGGAGCGGCAGTTCGCCCGGGTCCGCGCCGCCGCCGAGGAGGCGGGGCGCGATCCGTCCGAACTCGTCTACTCCAACGCCCTGGTGATCTGTGCGGGCCGGAGCGACGCGGAGGTCGCCCGGCGGGCCGAGGCGATCCGGCGCGACGTGGACCAGCTGCGCGAGAACGGGCTGTGCGGTTCACCGGGCGAGATCGTCGAGCGCATCGGCCGCTACCGGGAGGCCGGTTCGGAGCGGATCTATCTGCAGCTGCTGGACCTCTCCGACCTCGACCAGCTGGAACTGATCGCCACCGAGGTCAGGCCGCAGCTGGACTGAGCCCGGGCGCGGACGCGGAAGCGCGGCCGTCCGCCGTGTCACGGCGCGGCGGACGGCGCCTGCCGGGCACAACCGGACTCCAGTCCGGACTCCGATCCGGGCTCCGATCCGGACGGCGGCCCGGGGCGGCCGCACCGGGGTGGCGGCCACCGCTCCGCCGGGCCGCCCGGTGGCGGTCTCAGGACGGCCACGCGGCCGAGTCCGAACGCGGCTGCTCCAGCTCCTCGAGCTGCCGCAGCAGTCCGCCGACCCGGTCCCCCGACTCGTCCACCGCGTCGATCACTTCCATGCACTGCCAGTAGAACGTTTCCACTTCGGCCGAGCACGCCACCCCCACCAGCGCGATCCCCACCTCGCCCAGGAGCGCTCCCAGCCCGATGAGCACCCGCCGCTGGTCCTGGACGTCCGACAACCGGGCGGCCCGCACGCGGCCCGCCCGCCGCGCCGTCTCCGGGAGGGAGCCGCGCAGCCGGCCGCCCGCCTCGCTCAGTCCCCGGGCCTCGGTCTCGAACTCCTGCGGACCGTAGAGCAGAAGATGGGTGCCCACGGC
The DNA here is from genome assembly GCF_000220705.2 of Streptomyces xinghaiensis S187. Lineage (GTDB taxonomy): Bacteria > Actinomycetota > Actinomycetes > Streptomycetales > Streptomycetaceae > Streptomyces > Streptomyces xinghaiensis. The sequence goes on from NZ_CP023202.1 coordinate 1,552,524, forward strand.
CTCCGCCAGCGCCTGTGCCTGCCATGCCTCGGCAACGATCTCCTGCGGGGCCCGGGCCCGAGCGAGGCCGTGCCGGGTGTCCTCGATCAGCCGAGCTGCGTCCATGGGTCCACCTCCCTCCTTGGAGCGATCACTGCCATCACCTAGAGTGACTGACCAACAGTCAGGAGACCAGGGTTTTTCCGAATCTGTGGACAATAGTTCCCGTGTTGATTAGCTTTCCACTACGGAGAGTTGCGATCAAGGTTCCGGTCCTTCGATTCATCCCTGAACGGCCCCGCCGACCCCCTGGACCGCGCCCGCCGCCCGGGCCCCTCCGGCACCGGGAAACGCCGCTCATTGCGGTCGATCTTGGCCGCCAGGGCCGCGGCCGGATCGATGTCCAGCACCTCGCAGAACTGCAGCAGATACGCCAGGACGTCGGCCACCTCGTCCTCGACCCGGTGCGCCCGCTCCGGGTCGGCCATCACCCGCGCCGACTCCTCCGGCGTGAGCCACTGGAAGATCTCCAGCAGCTCCGCCGCCTCGACGCTCAGCGCCGCCGCCAGGTTCTTCGGTGTGTGGTAGGGCTGCCAGTCGCGCGCCGCCGCGAAGGCGGCGAGCCGGCGCCGCAGCGCGGGCAGTTCACGGCCGGTCCCGGCCCCGGGGGTCGTCTCGTTCATCCGCCAGATGTACCACCCGCACCGCGCCCGTTCCCCCGGCGCCGCCGGCCCCTCGCGCGCCGCCCGCCCCCTCCGGTCCACCGGCGCGCCCCGCACCGTCCACGCCCTCCCTGTCCTCCACGCCCTCCGCCCCGTCCGCCCCCTCCGCGCCGGGCACCGGGGTCCCCTCCCGCAGGGCGCCCAGCAGCCGGATGTGCCCGCGCCGGGTCATCCGGGCCGCCAGCGCCAGCAGTTCCGCCGTCTGCCGCCGGTCCAGGCTGCGGTCGAAGTCGTCCGCCAGGACGGTGAGCACCTGGCGGGCCGACAGCACCTCCGCGACCGGGTCCACGTCCAGGACGCCCGGCCCGGTCAGCAGCACCAGCGCCAGGGCCAGATAGCGCAACTCGCCGTCGCCGAGCCGCTCCACGGGGGTCGCGGCGTGCGCGCCGCGCCGCAGCACCGCCCGTACCGTGCCGTCGGCGAGATCCTCCACGACGCCGGCGCAGCCGGTGCGGGAGGCGGTGACGAGGGCGGCGTGCCGGGTCCCGCACTCGCCGCGGGTGCGCCGCAGGACCTCGGCGAGATTGCCGCACCCGCCCCGCAGGCGGCCCTCGCCGACGGCGGCCGGTGACCGCATCCGGTCGGGGCGGCGCAGACAGGACATTGAGGGGGCTTCTGACCAAGCTCCTAAGAGGTCATGTTCCGCCCGGCCGGAGCCGTGAGCAACAAGTCCCAGCGGCCGGACAGAACAACTGGAGGACAGTCCAGCAGGACGTCAGTCAGTGGGAGAGCCACGACCACCGGAACCTGCGTACCACCATCAATGTCAGTGGGGGTCGGTAGCGTGAACCCGTCAGTGTCGGCTGCGGGGAAACGGGGGGTGGGGTCGTGTGAAGCGGACGTACAAGTTTCTGCTGCGTCCCACGGTCCGGCAGGAGCGGGCGCTGGTGGAGATGCTGCGGGATCACTGCTCCCTGTACAACGGGGCTCTTCAAGAGCGTCGTGATGCCTACCGGCACAGTTCCAGGACGTCGGTGCGGTATGGGGATCAGTCGGCGCAGTTGAGGGAGACCCGGGCGTTTGATCCGGAGTGTCAGGGCAGGTGGTCCTTCTCCTCCCAGCAGGCGACCCTGCGCCGTCTGGACCGGGCCTTCCAGGCGTTCTTCCGGCGGGTGAAGGCCGGTGGCGCCCCTGGCTATCCGCGGTTCAAAGGGGTCGGGCATTTCGACACGGTCACTTTTCCCCGGGACGGGGACGGCTGCCGGTGGGACTCCACTCCCCACGACACGCAGACCCGCGTGCGGCTGCAGGGGGTCGGGCATGTCCGGGTCCACCGGCACCGGAGTGTGAAGGGCCGGGTGAAGACGGTCGGTGTCAAGCGGGAGGGCCGGCGCTGGTATGTGATCCTGGCCTGTGACGAGGTGCCCGCCGAGCCGCTGCCGCCCACGGGCAGCAGCGTGGGTATCGACCTGGGCACGGTCCACTTCCTCACCGACTCCAGCGGCCGCCACGTCAGGAATCCGAAGTTCCTTGCGGTCTCGGCCGGGGAGCTGGCCGCAGCGCAGCAGCACCTGGCGACGTTTCCGAAGCGCACCCGGCGTCGTACGAAGAAGCATCGTGCCGCGGCCCGCAAGGTCGCGCGCCTGCACGCCAAGATCCGGCGCCGGCGTCTGGATCACCACCACAAAGCCGCACTCGCTCTCGTGCGCGAGCACGATGTGATCGGGCACGAGCGGCTGAACACCGCGGGCATGACCCGGGCGCCCGCACCCCGTCCGGACCCCGACGGTGTGTTCCTGGCGAACGGCGCCGCGGCGAAGGCCGGGCTGAACAGCAGTATCCTCGACGCGGGTTGGGGGCAGTTCCTGCGGATCCTGGCGGACAAGGCTGAAAGCGCCGGTCGCCGCGTGATCCCGGTGGACGCCCGCAACACTTCCCGCACCTGCCCACACAGCATGGGCGGGTGCGGGCACGTGGCGAAGGAGAACCGCGTCACCCAGGCGAAGTTCGAGTGTGTCAACTGCGGCCTGGTGGCGAACGCCGACCACGTCGGCGCACTGAACGTCCTGCACAGGGCCGGGCTGGTCCTCTGTGACGGTGCATAGCCACCGACACAGGAAGCCCGCGACTTCAGTCGTGGGTGGAGTCACTCGGCCTGGACGGAGCGGAGGGCGGTGGTCAGCAGGACCCGGCCGTCGGCCGTCAACCGCTCGCCGATGAGACGGAGTTCCGGCTCCGCCCGGACGGCCACGTCGAGGCGGACGGGACCGGCGGGGCCGTCGACCGTGCAGCCGATCCGGAAGCCGCGCCCCTGCCGGCCGCCAGCCGCCGCCCACTCCGGCACGCAGGAAGCCGGGTCGGGGAACACCTCGCCGAGCGGGGCGCCCGCGCCCAGCCGCGCCAGCGCCGCCATGGCCTCCAGGGCGGCCGATTTGCCGCTCCCGCTGGGGCCGGTGAGGAAGGTCAGCGGGGCGAGCGGGAGCACGGTGCCGCGGTGCCGTTTATAGGCGGGCAGGCGGAGTTCGGTGAGAACGGGCCGGACGGGGGCGGGCGGAATGGGCAGGTCGAGATCCATGGCGGGACCGTAAGCGGCCCGTCACACGGCGAACCGTTACATCGTCCGGATCTTCCTACGATCGGGGTACGCGGCGACGGCCCCAAGGACCACCTCGCCGGATCGATTCCCAACTCCCGCTGCCCGCACGGCCGTTACTCCCGGGCCCCCGCGCCCAGCCGGGGCTCGGCGACTTCCGTGCCCGCCGGGGTCAGCAGGAAGACGTCCCGGTCGACCCGGTGCATCCCCGCGCCGAGGCCGAAGACGACCCCGCTGGAGAAGTCGAGAATGCGCTTGGCGACATCCGCGTCGGCGCCGGTGAGGTCCAGCAGCACCGGCGTACGGCCCATGAGATGCTCCGCGACATCGCGCGCGTCGGCGAAGATCTGCACCCTCAGCACCACGAACCGGCGCGTGTCCGCCACCCGTTCCTCCTCGCCCGGCAGCGCCGGGTGGCCCGGCCAGGACGGCCATGCGGTGTCGCCGCGCAGCGGGACGACCTCGGCGAGTCCTTCCCACTGCTGATCAGTGACGTCGTAACGGCCGTTCACCTGACCTCCTAGTGGTGGGCTCGTAGGCATCGTTCTTGCCCCGGAGCCGGGAAATACACATGCGAAGACACTACTGAGAACCACTGACACCCGGGGCGAAGCCACACAAGACGCCCCGGGAGATGTCCTGTTCGTCCCGCCGGCCCCCTGCCCGGCGGGTGCGGCAGTGGCATGCGCGGCGGTACCGGAGGCGCGCGGGGACGGAGCCGTCCGGGGCGCGCCGCGTCCGCGCCGGAGGCGGGAGGTCACCGGCCTGGGCTCCGGTGCGCTGTCCGCGGGCGAGGTCGCGGTGGCCGGGGAGACGTCCGAGGACACCGGTGCCGAGCCGGTCCCGGACGGGCAGGCGGTCCACGGCGGGCACCCGGTCGGCGGGGAGCAGGCCGGGCACGGGAAGCACGCCGCCCCGGCCGCTGACGGCGCCGCGACGTGACCGGTGGAACCCGGAAGGTGGTCTCGGCCGGGGAGCAGTCGGCCGCCTCCACCACGGCGGACCACCACCGGCGCGGCGGGCGCGGCCCTCGCGGCCCTCGCCGTGGGCGCGGTGGTCCTCAACCGGCGCCGCCGGGCCGCCGCCACGGACCGCGTCGCGGCCGAGGACGCACGGCGGGCAGCGGAGCCGTACAGGGAGGTACGCGGACCACGAAGAAGAGACCGGGAGAAAAATTGACATGCGGAGGCCGCCCACCGGCCGGAGCCCTGGCCGGTGGGCGGCCTCCCGTCCGTACGGCGCGCGGGCGCGCCGGCGGACATCCCGTCAGCCGGGTCCTAGCACCGCTTCCACTTGAGCTTGTAGGTGGCGCCCGGGACCTTGGTCGACTCCATGGCCATGATGTTGGCCGCGTTGGCGCCCGAGGAGCCGGCGTCCACCCGCAGCTCGGTGTTGATGTTCAGCAGCCGCTTGGCGCCGCAGGGCGCCCAGACCTGCTCGGCGGCCGGGGTGTTCTCCGAGATGCGCCACTCGCCGTCGTACGGCCCGGCGAAGCTGCGCGAGTTGACGGCCGTCTCCGAGGAGCCCTGGAAGTAGTACTGCGACTGCTGGAGGCCCGTGGCCCCCTTCTCCAGGTGGGTGTAGCCGCGGTGCTCGGCACCGGTGATGGTGTACGTCCAGCCCGACGGGACCCGCACGTCCAGGGCGAGCTGGCAGTTCTTGCGTTGGTCGGCGGCGTCGGCGCCGGCCCCCGTCCGGGCGAGGTAGTCGCTGTAGCTCACGATCACGGACGAGTTGTCCGGTGATACGGCGACGGCGGCCGTACCCGCGGGGCAACCCGAGCCGTTGACGGTGATGATGCCGACCTGCGCCTGCTCGGCCGGTACGGCCGCTTCCGCCGGCGCGCTCTGGCCCGCGAGCACAGAGGCGAATAACGCCGCGGCCGCGCCGCCGGCGGCAAGAACACCAGACATGGTTCTCCAATCGATTCGTACGGGGCCCGGCGCGCCACCCCGGCGCCGCCCCGCTGACATCGGATCTGTGCCGGGCCTCGGTCAACACCGGGCTCCCGGCCGGTCACTGCTGGCGCGCGCGGCGCTCCCGACGATGCCGTACGCGCGTCCGCCGCGCCCGCGAAGTCCGGTCGAGGCGGTCAGCCTCGGCATGAGGGAGAAACTGGTGTCCGCGCGGGCGGGCGAAGGAGGGCGGCCGGCTCGGGGCTCGGGCGTGGGGTGTCGCACGCTCCGGATCCGGCCGACCGGGTGGGAGCGCTCCCATGTTAAGGGTGCGGACCCCGGCGCGGAAGAGAAGCGGCACCCCGGCTTCCCCGGGATGCCGCGACGTCTCGAAAGCGCCCCCGCGGGGCGGCCGCACGGGCGCGGGACCGGTCCGGCGGACCGGGGAGACGGCCGCGCGGACGCACGCTCCGGAGCACCGGACGGGACCTCAACCGGTCTCGCACGAGCAGAGGTCCACTCCCAGCACCTCGTCGCCGCCGACGCCGTACCCGGGGAACGTCACGGTGTCACCGGGGTTCACGGTCCGGCAGGGCGGGGTGGCGGCATCGCGGTAGCGGACGGTGAGCCGCTGCGGGGTGCCGCAGTTGTTGGTGACGAACGTGTAGCGCCAGCTCGCCGCGTACTGGACACAGGCGGGCGCCGCCGCCGAGACCGTCTCCTCCTGCTCACCGGCGGGGGCGCCGTACGCCGCACCGGGCTGCGCGAGTCCCGCGGCGGCGGCCAGCAGCACCGGCACCGAGGCCCGTGCGATCGAGCGCGACAGGGTGAACATGGGGACCCTCCTTCGACGTGCCGAACGGAACGAGCCCGAGCGTAGGAGCGGCGCATGGAGCCTGAAAGAAATTGCGCCACTTGCGCAAGAGTGGGCGCGCTTCCCCATCCCACCGACTGAAAGAGAGAGAGGACGGCTCCCCACACAGCTCAACGCCGTCCGGACGGAGGGCAAGCCCTTGCCGACACAGCACGGGAACCGGCGAACATCAGGGCAGAGCCTGCCCGGGCCAGGCTGATCGACCGGGCATAAATGCCAGCGAAGGGCACACCGGCGACAACTTGCCACGCCGCTCGACAAGTTGACCAGAAAGAGGTTTCATGTTTTTGCGCAAGAACCCCCCGCCCTCCACACCCGTCGGCCGCGGAAGACAGGCGTAGACGACAGGAACGCGAAGCCAAGCACTCCACCGGTCACGCAGTCGTGACTCCACCCGCGACTGAAGTCGCGGGCTTCCTGTGTCGGTGGCTAGGCACCGGCGCAGAGGACCAGCCCGGCCCTGTGTTTGACGTTGAGTGCGCCGACGTGGTCGGCGTTCGCGACCAGGCCGCAGTTGACGCACTCGAACTTCGCCTGGGTGACGCGGTTCTCCTTGGCCACGTGCCCGCATCCGCCGATCTCCGGTGGGCAGGTGCGGGAAGTGTTGCGGGCGTTCACCGGGATCACACGGCGACCGGCGCTTTCAGCCTTGTCCGCCAAGATCCTCAGGAACTGCCCCCAACCCACGTCGAGAATGCTGCGGTTCAGCCCGGCCTTCGCCGCGGCACCGTTCGCCAGGAACGCACCGTCGCGGTCGGGGTCGGGCCGGGGTGCGGGCGCCTTGGTCATGCCCGCGGTGTTCAGCCGCTCGTGCCCGATCACATCGTGCTCGCGCACGAGATCGAGTGCGGCTTTGTGGTGGTGGTCCAGACGCCGGCGCCGGATCTTCGCGTGCAGGCGCGCGACCTTGCGGGCCGCAGCACGATGCTTCTTCGTACGACGCCGCGTGCGCTGGGGGAACGTCGCCAGGTGCTGCTGCGCTGCGGCCAGTTCCTCGGCCGAGACCTGCAGGAACCTGGGGTTGGCGACGTGGTGGCCGCTGGAGTCGGTGAAAAAGTGGACCGTCCCCAGGTCGATACCCACCCTGCTCCCGGTCGGCGGCAGCGGCTCGGCAGGCACCTCGTCACAGGCCAGGATCACGTACCAGCGACGCCCCTCCCGCTTCACGCTGACCGTCTTCACCCGGCCCTTCACCGGCCGGTGCCGGTGAACGCGGACATGCCCGACACCCTGCAGCCGGACACGCGTCTGCGCGTCGTGGGGGGTGGAATCCCACCGGCAGCCGTCCCCGTCCCGGGGAAAGGTGACCGTGTCGAAATGCCCAACCCCTTTGAAGCGCGGGTATCCGGGGGTGCCACCGGCCGTCACCCGCCGGAAGAAAGCCTGGAAGGCCCGGTCCAGACGGCGCAGGGTCGCCTGCTGGCTCGAGAAGGACCACCGGCCCTGACGCTCCGGATCGAACGCCCGGATCTCCCTCAACTGCGCCGACTGATCCCCATACCGCACCGAGGTCCGGGAACTGTGCCGGTAGGCATCACGACGCTCCTGCAACGCCCCGTTGTACAGGGAACAGTGATCCCGCAACATCTCCACCAGCGCCCGCTCTTGCCGGACCGTGGGACGCAGAAGAAACCGATACGCCCGCCTCACACCCACCCCACCTCCCCGCAGTTTCCCCCGACCAACGCCGGTGTCTCACGCTACCGGCCCTTACTGACAACGCAGCGTGCTCCGCCGCTGCGCGGCTCCGGCCCAAGGATTCGATTCCCCCACCGGCTGAAGCCGGCGGTCCCCTCGAAAGAAGGTCTGATGGATTGAGCGGCGACGCTACGCGCGCCCGAGCCGGGGACCGCACCGGTTCAGCTCTCAGTAGTGGTACCGCGCCTGGACGACGACGAGTTCGTCACCTTTGGCCCGGTAGACGAGCCGGTGCTCCTCATCGATCCTCCGGGACCAGTAGCCGCTGAGATCCCCCTTGAGCGGCTCCGGCTTCCCGATGCCGGTGAACGGATCCCGCTTACTCTCCTCGATGAGCCGATTGATGCGCCTGGTCATGCGACGGTCCGTCTCGGCCCAGTGCACGTAGTCGGCCCAACCATGCTCGGTGAATACGGTCTTCACTCGGCGTCGTCGACCTCGATCAGCTCTCGGGGCTCCGTCCTGCCGCCCTCCGCTTCCGCGATCGACTCAGCCAACCGGCGGGCATTGGCCGGCGACCGCAGCAGGTAGATCGTCTCCTGCCACGAGGCAAAGTCCTCCTCGGACAGCAGCACGGCATTCCCGTTACGGGAAGTGATGTGCACCGGAGACCGATCGTCGTTGACGTTTTCGATCAACCGGAAAAGATTCTTTCGGGCTTCACTGGCGGTGATGGACACGGCCGCACCCCCTCCTTTTCGAGTGGTACAGGAAATTGTACCAGTGAGAAGTGCGAGCAGCAGTGATCGACTGCGCCCGGCCGCACGGACACGACGGGCCGGGTGCGGTCGCCCCCTCGGGCAGCGGGACGCGGCGGCCGGCGGTTTCGGGGCGCCGGAACGGGCAAGAAGGCCGCTGATGGCCGTTGATCAGCCCATACCGGGCCACCGGGCACAGCGCGGCCGGCGCGCCACGGCGCCGACCGCACCGTTCCGGGGGTGTGGCCCGGCGGCGGGCGGCGGCACCCGGGAACGGGGCCGCAGAGGGCGCCCCGCCCCGGCCGCCGCCCGCGTCGCCGCTCCGCCCGCCGCGGTCCGGCGGGCCCCGGCGGCGTCCGGCGGGGGCGCGTCCCGGGACCGGAGTGCCATGGAGGGCGGGCGCTCTCACCGGCAGGACCCGACCCGCTGACGGGAGACCACGGATGCACGGCATGATCTCGGCCCAGGCGCAGCAGTCCCCCGGTGGCCTCGCGGGCTGGGCCACGGATCTCGTCGAGACGATTGGCGGGCCGGGGGCCGGGCTGGCGATCGCCCTGGAGAACATCTTCCCGCCGCTGCCCAGCGAGGTGGTGCTGCCGCTGACCGGCTTCGCCGCCGGGCGGGGCGTGCTCGGTCTGCCCTCGGCGATCTTCTGGACGACGCTGGGCTCGGTCACGGGCGCGGTGCTCCTGTACTGGGCGGGGATGTGGCTCGGCCAGGAGCGCCTGCACCGGCTGTGGGTGCGGGTCCCGCTGCTGAACCCCGCCGACCTGGAGCGCACGGAGGCGTGGTTCGGGCGGCACGGCACCAAGGCGGTCTTCCTGGGCCGCATGGTGCCGGTCTTCCGCAGCCTCATCTCCGTCCCGGCCGGAGTGGTGCGGATGCCTTTCCGGGTCTTCGTCCTGCTGACGACCCTCGGCAGCCTGCTGTGGAACTCGGCCCTGATCATGGCGGGTTACTGGCTCGGGGACCGCTGGCACGTGGTGGAGACGTATGTGGGGCTCTCCTCCAAGATCGTCCTGGCCGCCGTGGTGCTGGCGCTCGTCGTCCATCTCGTGACGCGCCGCAGGAGGCACGGCCGGAACGGGAAGCACGGCCGTGGCGGCACCGCAGACGGTGAGGGTGACGGAGGCGGTGACGGAAGCGCGGGCGCGGGCGACGGGGCTTCCGGCGGCGGCCGGGAGCAGGACGACGACGGGGAGCGGGGCCGGCCCGGGGAGCGGAGCGGGGACCGCGCCACCGCGCGCCCCGAGTGAACCCCCGGCAACTCCCCACCGCGCCGGACCGGTTCGTCCCGGCGGCACCCCCGCCCCGTCCCGCGCGGCCACGGCCCCGGTCACACCCGCTCCGACCAGGCATACCGCCGGAAGGACCGGAAGAGCAGCCGGTTAGCATATGAGCACCGCCTAGCTCGAAAGATGGACCAGTGACTGCCACCGTGGACTCGTTCACCAACTGGAAGAACCGCGAAGAGATCGCGGAATCGATGATCCCGATGATCGGGAAGTTGCACCGGGAGCGGGACGTCACGGTCCTGCTGCACAGCCGCTCCCTCGTGAACAAGTCGGTGGTGAGCATCCTCAAGACCCACCGTTTCGCACGCCAGATCGCCGGCGCGGAGCTGTCCGTCACCGAGACGATGCCGTTCCTGCGGACGCTCACCACGCTCGACCTCGGCCCGTCCCAGATCGACATCGGCATGCTCGCCGCGACGTACAAGGCGGACGACCGCGGGCTGTCGGTGGAGGAGTTCACCGCCCAGGCCGTCGCCGGGGCCACGGGTGCGAGCAAGATCGAGCGCCGTGAGCCGCGCGATGTCGTCCTCTACGGCTTCGGCCGCATCGGCCGCCTCGTCGCCCGGCTGCTCATCGAGAAGGCCGGCTCCGGCAACGGCCTGCGGCTGCGCGCCATCGTCGTCCGCAACGGCGGCGGCCAGGACATCGTCAAGCGCGCCTCGCTGCTGCGCCGCGACTCCATCCACGGCCAGTTCCAGGGCACGATCACCGTGGACGAGGCGAACAGCACGATCGTCGCCAACGGCAACGAGATCAAGGTGATCTACTCCGACGACCCGACCTCGGTGGACTACACGGCGTACGGGATCAAGGACGCCATCCTCATCGACAACACGGGCCGGTGGCGGGACCGCGAGGGCCTGTCGAACCACCTGCGCCCCGGCATCGACAAGGTCGTCCTCACCGCCCCGGGCAAGGGCGACGTGCCCAACATCGTCCACGGCGTCAACCACGACACGATCAAGCCGGACGAGCAGATCCTGTCCTGCGCCTCCTGCACCACCAACGCGATCGTCCCGCCGCTGAAGGCGATGGCGGACGAGTACGGCGTGCTGCGCGGCCATGTGGAGACCGTCCACTCGTTCACCAACGACCAGAACCTGCTGGACAATTACCACAAGTCCGACCGCCGCGGCCGCTCGGCGCCGCTCAACATGGTCATCACCGAGACCGGTGCCGCCTCCGCCGTCGCCAAGGCGCTGCCGGACCTCCAGGCGAAGATCACCGGCAGCTCGATCCGCGTCCCGGTGCCGGACGTCTCGATCGCGATCCTCAACCTCCAGCTCGCGCGGGAGACCACCCGCCAGGAGGTCCTCGACCACCTGCGCGAGGTGTCGCTGACCTCGCCGCTCAAGCGCCAGATCGACTTCACCAGCGCCCCCGACGCCGTCTCCAACGACTTCATCGGCTCACGTCACGCCTCGATCGTCGACGCCGGCGCCACCAAGGTCGAGGGCGACAACGCGATCCTCTACCTCTGGTACGACAACGAGTTCGGCTACTCCTGCCAGGTCGTCCGCGTCGTCCAGTACGTCTCCGGGGTGGAGTACCCGACCTACCCGGCCCCGGCGGTCTGATCCGGCGGTCCGGTTCCGGGCGGTCCGGTTCCGGGCTGGCTGCCTCCCGGGCCGGGCGCCCGCCCGCGGCCCTCGTCCGCCGTCCCGTCCGCCGTTCCGCCGGCCGGGGCGGCGTGACGGGGGCCGGCCGCTTCCGCCCCCCCTCCCCCGCGCCGCACACCCGCCCCCGAGCAGCGACATGCCGGGGGCGGCGGTTCACCGGGCGCGACGCGGGCACCCGCCTCCGCGACGTTCCCACCCGCCGCGGTGACACAGCGCCGCGGCGGACGGCAGTGAGGGAGATCGCGTATGACGGCCTCGCCGGACCCACCGGACCCACCGGGCCCACCGGACCCGCAAGGCCCGCAGGGCCCCGCCCTCCGCCACCGCGCCACCGCCTCCCTGGCCGGCCGCGTGGCGCGGTGGCGGGGCGCGCCCGCGCTGCACCCCTCCGGGGTCCGGTTCACCGGCACCCTGGCCGTCGCCCCCGCGGGCCCGGCCCTGGGCGAGCCCTGGCTCGACCGGCCCGGCCGCTACCGGACCGACGTCCGCTGGTCGCGGGCGGCCGGTGTGCCCGCATGGTGTCCGGACGGGCTCGGCCTCGCGCTCCGCGTGACCGACGCGGGCGGTCCCGGCCGTCCGCTGGACCTGCTGTTCACCACGAGCGGCGGCGGACGCCGGACCCGCCACCTGCCACTCGCCCGCAGGAACGCCATGGCGGGGCCGTACTCCACGCTCCTCTCCTACCGGGTCGGAGCCCACCGCCGCCTGCTGGCCCTCACGCCGGCCCCGGGCTCGCCGCGCGTCCGCGGCGATCTGGCCGGGCTGCGGCAGGCACTGCGGACGGAACCCCTCGTGTTCGTGCTCTGCACCGTCCGGGACGGTGAACCCTGGCGCGCCCTGGGCACGTTGGCCACCGGGCCGCCGTCGGACGCCCCGCCCGGGTCCACGTCCTCGTACGACCCGTATCTCAACGCCCTGCCGGGCCTGCGGCCGACCTCCCGCCTCAGCGGTTTCCGGGAGTCGGCCTACGCGGGCTCCCGGTCCGGCCGCTCCGGCCTGCCGCCCCGCCCGGTCTCCGCGACCGGACGGCCGCCCGGGTGACGGAGGGCCGCCCGCGGTGGCGGGCGCCCCCGGCACCGTCCCGGCGCCCGCTGTGGCGCACGCCACACGCCGCATCGTACGTACCGGTCGGTATGGTGCTGGTTGCGCGGCACTCAACAGGAGGCTTCATGTCAGCGACCAACCGCCAGATCCGTCTGGCAGCACGTCCCGTCGGCGAGGTACGGCCCGAGGACTGGGAGCACGCCACGGCGCCCGCCGAGGAGCCGGGCGAGGGACAGTTCGCCGGGCGGACCCGCTTCATCTCGCTGGACCCCGCGATGCGCGGCTGGCTCGACGACCGGCCCTCCTATCTGCCGCCCGTCGGCCTCGGCGAGGTGATGCGGGCGGGTTCCGTGGTCGAGGTCACCGCCTCCAACCACCCCGACTACCGGCCCGGTGACCACGTCGTCGGCACCTTCGGCGTCCAGGAGCACGTCGTCTCCGACGGCAAGGGCGCCCTGAAGATCGACGTCGGCCTGGCGCCGGCCTCGACCTACCTCGGCGCGCTGGGCATGCCCGGTATGACCGCCTACTTCGGCCTGCTGGACGTGGGCGCGCTGAAGGACGGCGAGACGGTCGTCGTCTCCGGCGCCGCGGGCGCGGTCGGCTCCATCGTCGGCCAGATCGCCAAGGTGAAGGGCTGCCGGGTCGTCGGCATCGCGGGCGGCGCGGAGAAGTGCGCCCTGCTGACCGACGAACTCGGGTTCGACGCGGCGATCGACTACCGCGCCGGGGACGTCAAGCGGGCCCTGCGCGAGCAGACGCCGGACGGCATCGACGTCTACTTCGACAACGTCGGCGGCGAGATCCTCGACGCGGCGCTCACCCGGCTGGCGATGCGCGCTCGCGTGGTGATCTGCGGCGCCATCAGCCAGTACAACAACGAGACGCCGGTCAGCGGCCCGTCGAACTACCTCTCGCTGCTCGTCCGCCGGGCGCGCATGGAGGGCTTCGTCGTGTTCGACTACGCCAAGCGCTACGCGGAGGCCGCGCAGGAGATCGCCGGCTGGATCGGCGACGGCCGGCTCAAGGTGAAGGAGCACGTGGTCAAGGGCACCGTGGACGACTTCCCGGAGACCCTGCAGATGCTCTTCCGCGGCGAGAACGTCGGCAAGCTCGTCCTGGAGCTGTCGTGACGGCCGCGGGACCCGCCGGAGAGCGGGCGGAAGGGCAGCAGGGGCAGCCGGGGAAGCCGCTGAGCGGCAAGGTCGCCGTCGTCACCGGAGGCGCGTCCGGCCTGGGCCGCGCCACCGCGCTGACGCTGGCGGAGGCGGGCGCCGAGCTCGTCGTCGCCGACCTGGACGCGGCGGGCGGCAAGGAGGTGGCCGAACTCGTCGGCGGCCACTTCCGCGCCTGCGACGTCTCGGACCTGGACGCCAACCGCGCCCTGGTGGACTTCGCCGTGGAGCGCTGCGGCGGCGTCGACATCGCCTTCCTCAACGCGGGCGTGGCGACGGGCTGCGGCATCGGCGACGACTTCGACCCGGCCCTGTACCGCCGGGCGATGGGCGCCAACCTCGACGGTGTCGTCTACGGCGCCCACGCCGTGCTGCCGGCGCTGCGGGCCCGCGGCGGCGGTTCGATCGTGGCGACGGCCTCCCTGGCGGGCCTGACGGCGGTGCCGTTCGACCCGCTGTACGCCGCCAACAAGCACGCCGTGGTGGGCCTGGCCCGCTCGCTGGGCCCGGCGCTGGCGCCGGAGGGGGTCCGCTTCAACGCGATCTGCCCGGGCTTCGCCGAGTCGCGGATCATCGACCCGATCCGGGAGATGCTCTCCTCGCAGCACCTGCCGATCATCCCGGCGCAGGTCGTGGCCGACACGGTGCTGCGCATCCTCACCGGGGACGCCACCGGGGAGTGCTGGTTCATCCAGCCCGGCCGCGAACCGGAGCCGTTCCGCTTCCGCAACGTGCCGGGCCCGGGAGAGGCCGCCACCGGCTGACGGGAGCCACGGGCCGGCCGCCGTCCGGCGCCGCTGTCCGGCCCCGCCGTCCGGCCCGGCCTGCGGTGGCCCTGTGGTGCCACCGTCGGGCGGAGCACGAAGCCCTGCCGGTCCTTTCGGACGGGCAGGGCTCTCCGCGTTCGAGGGGTGTGGGGTCCAGCCCGGACAACGCGGGAAAGCGGGAGCGCCGGGCCGGCGACCGGGCCGCGAGCGAACGGCCGGGCTCTTATTGCATATGATGTGCAGATGCATAAATCCCGCATCAGAACCGCGACCCCGGACGACCTCGGCGAGGCTCGGGCCGTGATGCTGGACGCCGTCTACCGGGACTTCGGCACCGGGTACGTGCCGCACTGGCACGCCGACATCATCGATCCCGGGCGCTTCTACCTGACCCCGCCCCGGCACACACTGCTCGTGGCCGTCGACGAGCGCGACGGGCGCGTCGCCGCCACGGCAGCGCTGGACGCGCGGGGCCCGGCACACCCGCCGAACCCCCGCCCGCTGGCCGAGCGCTACCCGTCGGGCGAGACGGCCCAGCTGCGGCGCGTGTACGTGCGCCCGGAGTACCGGCGCCGTGGGCTCGCGCGTCAACTCGTCGGCGAGCTGATGGAGTTCGCCGCGGCCGACGGCGGCTACCGCTCGGTCTACCTGCACACCGACCCCGCGTCGCCGGGCGCGGAGGCGCTGTGGCGGTCGCTGGGCACGCTGGTGTGCGACGAGCGGGAGGAGGAGCCGGGGAGCGGGCAGGGGGTCCTCCACTTCGAGATTCCGATGCCGTGACCCCCGGCGCGTAAATGAAAACGACAATCGTTTACGATGTGGCCGGTCGCGCCCCGCGCCCCCGAACACACCGGAAAGACGAGAACGAGACACGATGACATCGCCCCGGAGCCGGCTGACCGCCGGACTGCTGCTGCTCGCCCCCCTGCTCTCCGGTTGCTTCTCCGCCGGCGGTGCGTCGTCGTCCTCCTCGGACCCGTCCGCCTCCGGTGCGGGCGGGCGCCTGCGCGTCGTCCTCGCCTTCCAGCCGACCGAGAACTACTCGCCCCACGGCCAGGACGCCTTCGCCCTGTCCCGCCTCGGCGTCGCCGAGGGCCTGACCCGGCTCGACGCGAACGGCGCCGCGGCGCCCGCGCTCGCCGAGTCGTGGAGCCGCGAGAAGGGCGGCCGGAGCTGGGTGTTCACGCTGCGCGAGGCCGCGTTCCAGGACGGCGGTGAGGTCACCGCGCAGGCCGTGGCCTCCTCCCTGAACCACGCCGCCGGCGCCTCCCCGGCCCCCGCCGCGCTGTCCGGTGTGCGGCTGACCGCCGACGCCGTGGGCGGGGACCGGGTCCGGGTGCGGACCGACGAACCCGACCCGGTGCTGCCGCTGCGGCTGAGCAACCCGAGCCTCTCGGTGTTCTCGCCCGGGGCGTACGGGGAGAAGGGCACCGTCAACCCGGCCGGCACCGCCACCGGGCCCTTCGAACTCACCGGCACCACCGGGGACACGGCCGCCACCCTCGACCGCTTCGACGACTACTGGGGCGGCCGCGCCCAAGCCGCGGGGATCGACGTCAGGTTCGTCTCCGACGGCACGGCGCGCGCCAACGCCCTGCGCACCGGCGACGCGGACATCGCCGAGTCGCTCCCCGTCGCCCAGATCGCCTCCCTGGACGAGGACACCGTCCACGAGACGGACACCGCGCGCAACACCAGCCTGCGTCTCAACACCGGCTCCGGAGCCTTCACGGACGCCGGGCTGCGGGCCGCCGCGCGCGAGGCCGTCGACGCCTCGGCCGTCGCCGAGGGCGTCCACGAAGGGCACGCCCAGCCCGCCCGGGGCCTCTACGGACCCGCCCTGGCCTGGGCCGGCGGCAAGCGCGACGAGCCGGCCGGGCAGGCGGAGGCCACCGACCCGAGGGGCACACGCATCACCCTCGCCGCGTACGACGACCGCCCCGAACTGGCCGAGACCGCCCAAGTGCTCCAGCAGCAACTCGAGAAGGCGGGATTCCGGGTCGAGCTGGAGGTCCGTACCTACGCACGGCTCGAAAGCGACCTGCTCGCAGGGAAGTTCGACGCCGTCGTGGCCTCCCGCAACATGATGCTGGACACCGGCGACCCGGTCAGCGTGCTGGTGAGCGACTACACCTGCGACGGCGGCTACAACCTGTCGTTCCTGTGCGACGAGAAGGCCGACCGGCTCATCGCCGCCGCCCGGGCGGAGACCGATCCCGCCAAGCGGCAGGACGCCGCCATGAAGGCCGAGGCGGCGATCCTCGGCACGGACGCGGAGATCCCGCTCGTGCACCTGAAGGCCGTCACGGGGGTCGCCGCGTCGGTGAAGGGGACGGTGCTCGACCCGTACGAACGGCAGTTCGTCTCCACGGGGACCCGGCGCTGACCGCCGCCGCGTCCGGCCAGGCGGGTGGCTACGGGGGCACCGGGAGCGCCGGCCGCCCCGCTAACACCGGCAGCAGCACCTGCCGCACCGACAGGGCCGGCGCCGCCGACGGCGCCGTCCGGGCCGGCCGCACCGGGGGCATGCCCGCCGTCCTGCGCACCCTGGCGCGGGGCGGCGGTCCGTCCCTGCTGTGGCGCGCCGTGCTCATGGCGGCCCTGGTGTGCGCGATCGGGCTGCTCCCCTGGCTGGCGCGTACCGACCCCGCGCTGACCGTGCTCAGGGCGCGCTCGGCGGAGCGCGACCCGGACCCCGCGACGCTGCGCGCCATCCGCGACGAACTGGGCCTCGACGACGGACCGTTGATGCTGCTCGGGCGCTGGCTGGGCGGGCTGCCGCACGGCGACGCGGGCCGCTCCTGGGTCTCCGGTACGGAGGTGCTGCCCGCCGTCGCACAGGCGCTCGGGGTCTCGCTGCTGCTGATGGCCGGCGCCCTCGCGGTCGCCGTGGCCACGGCCGCCGCGGTGTGCGCGCGGACGGTGTGGCTCGGCTCGCGGCGCCGGCTCGGCGAGCGCGGTCCCGGCACGGGCGGCAGTGCGGGCGGCAGTGCGGGCAGCGGCACGGGCCGCGCCAGTGACACGGGCGGCGCGGGCGGCGCGGGCCGTTTCGGCGGCACCGGTCCCGCCGTGCTCGCCGCCCTGCCCGAGTTCCTCGTCGCGTCCGTACTGGCCTCGGTGGTCGGGGTGCGACTCGGCTGGCTGCCCGCCCTGGGCTGGTACGGCCCGCAGTGGATGGTGCTGCCCTCGCTCGCCCTGGGCCTCCCCGCCGGGGCGGTTCTCGGGCGGATGCTGGACGATCTGCTGCCCGCCGCGTTCGCCGAGCCGTGGGCCCGTGCCGCCGCCGCGCGCGGCATTCCCCCGGGGTCCGTGGCCCGGCACACGGTGCGGCGCTGCCTGCCCGGACTGCTGCCCAACGCGGGGCTGTTCGTAGTCGGCCTGACCGCGGGGTCGGTCGCCGTGGAACAGGTCTTCGACATCCCGGGGCTCGGCCGGCTGACGCTGCGCGCCGCCCTCGCCCAGGACCTGCCCGTCCTGCAGACCGGTGTGCTCGCCCTCGTCCTGCTCGCGGCCACCGCCGGCGCCCTGGCCCGGCTCGGAACCCGGCTGCTCATCGGGCCCGCCCTGCGCGGCGGCGCCCTGCACAGCCTGCACCGTCCGGCCGCCTCCGCGCCCCGCGCCCTGCCGCTGCTGTACGGGGCGGTGCTCCTCGCCGTCATCGGCCTCGGCCTGCCGCACGACCCGTTCGTGCTGGACACCACCGCGCGCCTCCAGTCCCCGTCCGCGCCCCACCCGTTCGGCACCGACGCCCTCGGGCGCGACATCCTGGCCCGGACCGCGCACGGCGCGCTGACCACCCTCGGCACGGCCTGCGCGGTGAGCGCCGCCGCCCTCGCGGCCGGAGTGCTCCTGGGGCTGCTGCCGCGGCTGTCCGGACCGGTGGCCGACACCGTCAACGCCGTACCGCCCGTCCTGGCCGGCCTGCTCGTCACCGGGACCGCGGGCAGCGGCCCGTGGACCCCGGCGCTGGCCGTGGCCGTCGTCGCCTGGTCCCCGCTCGCCGCCCACACGTCCGCCCTGCTGCGCCAGGAACGGGCGGCCACCCATGTGACGGCCACCCGCGCGCTCGGCGCCGGACCCGGATTCCTGCTGGCCCGCGTGCTGCTGCCGGCCGTCCTGCCGTCCGTGGCCCGCCACGCGCTGCTCCGGCTGCCGGGCATCGCGCTGAGCCTGGCGGC
This sequence comes from Streptomyces xinghaiensis S187, assembly GCF_000220705.2. GTDB lineage: Bacteria > Actinomycetota > Actinomycetes > Streptomycetales > Streptomycetaceae > Streptomyces > Streptomyces xinghaiensis. The sequence continues at coordinate 1,571,001 of NZ_CP023202.1, forward strand.
CCTCGGTTTCCTCGGGCTGGGCGCCCAGCCCCCGTCTCCCGAGTGGGGCCTGCTGCTGGCCGAGAACCAGCCGTACGCGGAGCGCGCCCCGTGGGCGGTGCTCGCCCCGGCCGCCGTCCTCGCGCTGCTCGGCGCGCTGGCGGTGACGGCGGCGGGCGGGGTGCGCCTGCCCGGCCCGGGGCGGCTCCGGGGCGGCTCCGGGCCGGAGGGGCGGGGGCCGTCGCAGGCACGGGGTCCGGGGGCGCGGGGGGCCGGGGGCGCAGGACGGCCTTCGCCGGACACCGGGTGACGAGATCAAGACAGTTATTGAAAACGCAAATATCACCCTGTTCACGGGCTGTCGCGTACGTGAGACTCATTGACGGCGGCCGGTCGGCGGAATCGACCGGAAGGCACGCCGTGCCGCCATATGCGCCTCCACACCCCCAACCAGGAGGTATCGATGAAGAAGACAAGCCCTCGCGGAATCGGGTTATCCCTCGGCCTCTTCTCGGCTCTCGCGCTGACGCTCGTCAGCGGCGCCCCGGCTTCCGCCTCGGCGCCGACATGGACGCTGGAAGCCGACCAGCAGCGGATATGCGTCGACGCGCAGTCCGGATGGTCCCTCACCTACGCCTTCTCCCCGGTGGCCGGAAGCTGGTCGAGCCCGATCACGACCGGGGTGCGCGACCTGCCTCCCGGCTCCTCCAGCCCGTACAACGAGACCATCGCCCCCGGTTCGAACTTCCGGGACACCGACGACCGCAACGCTCTGACGGTCAACTCCTTCGTCTGGATGGAGCTCGCACCGGCCCCGGTCGGTGACTACACCGCCGAGATCTGGGCCACCGACGGCAAGCGGACCGAGACCGACCCGCTGCTGCTCGCCTACCGGGACCGCTGCCCCGGGTAACGGCCACCCGGCCACCCGGCCATCCGGCCGCTCAGGGCCGCGGCGCACGGTCCGCCCGGTCCCGGGCGCGAAGAGGGCCGGCGGGGCGGTCCCGGCGCGAGGAGGGCCCGCCCGGCAGCCGGTCGTTAAGGGCCGGTTATGTGGCGCTTGGCTCAGGCTTCCCAGCGGCCACATCCGTTGCAAGGGCCCTCCGCTCCGTCCAAGCTGAGGTCCAGGACCGGCGGTGGCCGCCCGGGGAGGTCCGGGGCCACCGCCGTCCGTACGGCGTCAGCAGCCTTGGCGCGCAGCCGCCTCGTTCCGGGAACGGGGCGCGGCGGCTCCGCGCCACCCGGTTCTCCGCGCGGGTCCGGCTTGGGACAACGGGCCCGCGCGGGGGCTCCGGCTCGGCCCCGGTCGCTACGGCGGCCGGGGTACGGATCGGCCTCGGGACCGGCGCTCACTCCTTGCCCTGCCCGGCCTTCTTCTTCAGGCGCCGCCTCTGGCGCGGGGTGACGTCCTTGCGCCCGCTCTCCCGCAGGTACGCCGCCTTGCGCTCCTCGTTCTTCTTCATGCTCGCCCTCTCGCCGTGTCGTAGGGGGCCGTAACGGCCCGGGCCCGAGGGGCCCACCCGTTCCAGTCTGTTCCGGCCCGCCCCCGGCCGCACCCGAAGCGGCACAGGGCGGACACATGGCATGTTCCGTGCACATCCGACCCGCAGACGGGTACTCGCCGCCGCATGGCCGATATCGAACTCCGCAGTACCGCCTTCAGCGGCGAGTCCTTCATCCCGCGCACGTACGCCCGGGACGGCGACAACCTCTCTCCCCCGCTGAGCTGGTCCGGGGTGCCGCAGGAGGCGGCGGAACTCCTCCTGCTCTGCGAGGACCCGGACGCGCCGAGGGGCACGTTCCTCCACTGGCTGGTCACCGGCATCGACCCGGCCTCCGGCGGCGTGGAGGCCGGGCAGACGCCCCCGGGCGGCACGCCCCTGACGAACGGATTCGGGGACCGGGGCTGGGGAGGCCCGTACCCGCCGCCCGGCGACCGGGCCCACCGCTACTTCTTCCGTCTCTACGCCCTCCCCGGCCCGGTCTCCCTGCGCGACGGCGCGACCACCGGCGAAGTCCACTCCGCGGTGGACGACCGGCAGCTCGCGAGCGGCACGCTGTACGGGCTGTACGAGCGCTGAGCCGGGCGGCCCCCGTACGTGGGGAACCCGGCGGCGCCACGCACCTCCGAACAGAATCCATCCGCCCCTTGAAACCGACCGGGCGGTATCTAGGATCGGCATATCCGGTTAAGCTGCTGCGGCGCCAGGACACCGCGGAAGCGCGGGCGGTTTCCCGCGCCGCTCCGGCGGCGGGAACCACCCCCGACGAAACGACGAGAAGGGGAAGCCGGATGGCAATCGATCCCTCGGGAGCCGACCTCGCACGGATGGTGGCGGAGGACCCGGGCGGCCCCGTCGTCATGCTCAACCTGCTGCGGTTCACCGAGGACGGCCGCTCCTCGTACGCCGAGTACGCCCGGCGGACGCAGAAGTTCCTGGAACGCTACGGAGCCGAACTGCTCTACGCCGGCGACGGCACCACGCCGCTGGTCGCCGAGGAGGGCCAGGCGTGGGACGCGGTCCTGCTGGTCCGCTACCCCAGCCGCGAAGTCTTCAGCCGCATGGTCGCCGACCCGGAGTACCAGCAGGTCACGGACCTGCGCAGCCGGGCCCTGACCGAGGCCGTACTCCAGCCGACCGTCCCGTGGACGGGCCGCCGGGCGGACTGACAGCCCGCAGACCCGAGCTTTCCTCCGCCGATCCCTCCAGCCCTGCCCGGCATGTGCTCGTGGCCGTTGAGCGGAGCGTGTGGCCCGGCTACCCGCGCAACGCGATCAGTCACAGCGCAACCCGGTGACCGCCGTCAATGGCCGTCTGTACGCGCGACGCCGATACGGGTACGCGGCGAGCGGCGTGACGGCGCCCCGACGCCCGCGTTGAGCCAGGAAGGCAGAACAGCCAACTGGCGCGACTGGCGTACGGACACGAAGGCGGGGAACGGGGATGGCGATCGACGAGGCACCGGTGAATGTCGGGGACGGCTGGGACAACGACGACGGCACGGCCGCGCGGCCGGCAGACAGGTCCGGCCAGGGCGTGATCAACGCATTCGGGCGGAGCATGAAGATGCTGCGACTGCGGAGCGGCATGGAACGCGCGGAATTCGGACAGCAGTTGGGCTACACGGCCTCCAGCGTCGCGTCCTTCGAGCAGGGCCGGAGGATTCCGTCACCCCGGACGATCGACCGGGCGGACGAGGTGCTGCAAGCGGGCGGGCTCCTGTCCGTGTGGAAGGAGCAGGTGACTCCACCCGCGACTGAAGTCGCGGGCTTCCTGTGTCGGTGGCTAGGCACCGGCGCAGAGGACCAGCCCGGCCCTGTGTTGGACGTTGAGTGCGCCGACGTGGTCGGCGTTCGCGACCAGGCCGCAGTTGACGCACGCGAACTTCGCCTGGGTGACGCGGTTCTCCTTCGCCACGTGCCCGCATCCGCCGATTGCGGGTGGGCAGGTGCGGGAAGTGTTGCGGGCGTCCACCGGGATCACGCGGCGGCCGGCGCTTTCAGCCTTGTCCGCCAGGATCCGCAGGAACTGCCCCCACCCCACGTCGAGAATGCTGCGGTTCAGCCCGGCCTTCGCCGCGGCACCGTTCGCCAGGAACGCACCGTCGTGTTCGGGGTCGGGCCGGGGTGCGGGCGCTTTGGTCATGCCCGCGGTGTTCAGCCGCTCGTGCCCGATCGCATCATGCTCGCGCACGAGATCGAGTGCGGCTTTGTGGTGGTGATCCAGACGCCGGCGCCGGATCTTCGCGTGCAGGCGCGCGACCTTGCGGGCCGCGGCACGATGCTTCTTCGTACGACGCCGCGTGCGCTGGGGGAACGTCGCCAGGTGCTGCTGCGCTGCGGCCAGTTCCTCGGCCGAGACCTGCAGGAACCTGGGGTTGGCGACGTGGTGGCCGCTGGAGTCGGTGAGGAAGTGGACCGTGCCCAGGTCGATACCCACCCGGCTGCCGGTCGGAGGCAGCGGCTCGGCGGGCACCTCGTCACAGGCCAGGACCGCGTACCAGCGCCGGCCCTCCCGCTTCACACTGACCGTCTTCACCCGGCCCCGCACCGGCCGGTGCCGGTGAACGCGGACATGCCCGACCCCCTGCAGCCGCACGCGGGTCTGGGTGTCGTGGGGGGTGGAGTCCCACCGGCAGCCGTCCCCGTCCCTCGGGAACGTGACGGTGTCGAAATGCCCCACCCCCTTGAACCGCGGATACCCGGGCGTGCCACCGGCCCTCACCCGCCGGAAGAACGCCTGGAACGCCCGGTCCAGACGGCGCAGGGTCGCCTGCTGGGAGGAGAAGGACCACCGCCCCTGACGCTCCGGATCGAACGCCCGGATCTCCCTCAACTGCGCCGACTGATCCCCATACCGCACCGAGGTCCGGGAACTGTGCCGGTAGGCATCACGACGCTCCAGCAACGCCCCGTTGTACAGGGAACAGTGATCCCGCAACATCTCCACCAGCGCCCGCTCCTGTTGGACCGTGGGACGCAGCAGAAACCGATACGCCCGCCTCACACCCACCCCACCTCCCCGCAGTTTCCCCCGACCAACGCCGGTGTCTCACGCTACCGGCCCTTACTGACAACGCAGCGTGCTCCGCCGCTGCGCGGCTCCGGCCCAAGGATTCGATTCCCCCACCGGCTGAAGCCGGTGGTCCCCTCGAAAGAAGGTCTGATGGAGCGTGCGCAGTTCCCGGTGTTCTTCCAGGGGATGGCGGCGCTGGAGAAGGCGGCAATCGAACTGCTTGCCTATGACACGCACGTCCTCAACGGTCTGCTGCAGACCGAGGAGTACATGCGGGCCGTGCTCGCCATGCGGCGCCCGCCCCTGGATCAGGAGACGATCGACCAGCGCGTGGCCGCACGGCTCGCTCGGCAAGACATCTTCGACCGTCGGCCGGCGCCCCTGCTGAGCTTCGTCCTCGAAGAGTCGACTGTGCGGCACCCCTGGGGTGGGCAGACCGTGCACCGAGGGCAGCTGGAGCATCTCCTTCTGACCGGCGAGAGGCGCAACGTCGAAATTCAGGTCATGCCGACCGAGCGCGAGGACAACGCGGGCGTGGACGGCGCCTTCACGGTGATCACCCGGAAAGACGGGAAGAGGTTCCTGTACACCGAGGCCCAGGGGGCGAGCGCTCTGCAGACCGACCCGGAACAGACAACTCTCGCGGCGGCACGCTATGGGATCATCCGATCACAGGCTCTCACGCCGCGAGAGTCGCTCGACTTCCTGGAAAGGTTGCTGAGATCGCTATGAACGACTCCAAGTCCTCGGTCGTCGCCTCCGACCTTGCGTGGTTCAAGAGCAGCTACAGCGGAGCCGAGGGTGGTCAGTGTGTAGAGATCGCCCCCGCTAAGGGAGTTGTCCACATCCGGGACTCCAAGGACACGGCCGGCCCCGTCATCCGCGTCTCGCGTGGGGCGTGGACGGGCTTCATTGGGCTGGCCTCATCGGAGCGGGGCGCCTGACGGCCGTCCGTCCGCACCCGAGAGCCCTGCCGGTCCTCTGCGGACCGGCAGGGCTCTCCCCGTTCGGCGGCTCGCGCCACCTGCGGAAACTCGGAGGTGAGATACGAGGTCCGGCGGGTACCCGAAGGTCTGGCACGACGTACGCGAGACCCCGGGAGGTGTCCCATGGGGAAACTGGGCGATATGGCAAAGAAGGCCAAGCAGGCGGCGAAGGGCCACCCGGACCAGGCCGACAAGGGCGTCGAGAGGTCCGAGCGCATGATCGATGAGCGGACGGGCGACAAGTACGACGCCCAGACCGACAAGGCCGCCGACGCGGCCCGCCGCTCCTACGGAAGCGACGAGCCGAAGGAACGGTAGCCCCGGCGCCGCAGCCCGGCCCCCGGTGTTCACGCGCCGGGGGCCGGCGATGCTCTACCGCGCCTTTACCTTGTCCCCCGGCCAGGAGGAGACGCAGTGGGCAGTCACCATGAGATCGCTCCGGTCCCTCCTCCCCCATTAGAGCAAGTCGACCCGCGGGCAGGAGTAGGTGTCGGCCGCTGCGTCGAGGAAGTTCTGAAATGTGCCCTTCAGGACACGCACATAGGCGGTCGGGGTGACGTCGGCACCCTTAAGGGCCCGGTCATACTCGAAGCTACCGCGTACGGTGAAGTAAACGTTGTTGTCCTTGCACTTCAGGACGGCCTCGTCGGTGGTAGCGACTCCCTTGCCGTCGGGAAGCGTCCGGAAGGTTTTCCCTTTGGGAGCCGCCTCGACGAAGGAGTCGTCTGTCGTCACGGCGAAGGACAGATGCGCCTTGTCCGGGCCTGCCAGATGCATGTCACAGGCCCAGGTGTGGGCGCTTGCGTCGTTCACCACCTCGCGGTCCGGCTCGGCACGACCGGCCGGCACGGCTTCCTCGGGCAGCGAGAACCCCGGCAGACCACAGGCATTCCGCACATCCGTCGCGCGCGGAGAGTCCGGCGCGGCGAGAGCGGGCACGTCCGTGCCAGCCGGTGCTGCACAGCCGGCCTTCTCGGCAACCTGCCGAGCCGAGTGCGTCAGAAGCCGGGCCAGGCCCGCACGATCCGCTGAACCCTTTTCGACGACGGCTTCAACGGTCGCTACCGGAGCATCGCCGGAGAAGACGACCCGGCTGCCCTGGATCCCACCTACCTTGTCCCAGCACGACTCGGGCAGAACGACATATCCACGGGTCGATGAGACCGCACCCGTCATCCTGTCCTTGAAGTAGGAGCGAGAGGCAGGCTTCTTCCAAACGGCGGTCGTAAAGGGGAACGCCCCCTCTTCACTGTGCGTTTTGACGGTTATCCGCTGGCCTTCGCCTCCGGCGAAGCGACTGGTGCGCTCGACGGTGCATGCGAATTCCGCCCTGCTGGAGTCGACTTGAGCACGTACCTGGGAGACCCTGCCGGTGGAGTCCAGAGCAGATCGCACATCACCGCTCTCCAGCCTCCCGTCGCAGAACGACCCCGATCCGAGGACGTCTGTGTTCCACCAGAGGTAGGAGGAGGTGACTGCGGCGACCGCGACCAGGACGCCCGCCGCGATCCATACCGGCTTCTTCCTCCGCGTCCTGGATGTCTGTGTGCTGCTCATCGGTTCCCTGTCTTGTGGTGTACAGCAATGGCGGATGCAGTCATCAGGTGCGGGAGCGCAGGGCTTCGTACGCTATCTGCCGGCCGTCGACGTAACTCTGCCGTGCCTCCCCGGCAGCTGCTTCCGTGGTCTCCGGAGCCATGCGGCGTTCCTCGCCCCAAGCGTCGAAAGTGCGGTCGAGGTTGTCCTGAGCAATGTCGTTGCCGCGGCTCAGCTCTTCCTTGGAGAGCGCCCCCTCTTCGGCCTGGACTCCGGCGAGCCAGTTGTTGAGCGAGACATCGACGAGCCGCTGGGCGGCATCTCCGATGACGGGGATGCCGGTGACCAGACCGCCGCCAACGTGGTAGCCGTAGAAGCGCGTGTCGGTATCATCGCTGATCTTGTCGTCGTGAATATCCATCTTTACGTCGCCGCCCACCGCGTTGAGCGCCCCGGTGACCTCCCCCACTTTGCGGGCCTCGTTGGTGGCCGCGGTGACGTTCGGGAAGTCCTGACCCATCAACTCTTCGGACATATAACCCTGCTGGGCGTGGTAGATCCGCTCGAAGTTGGTGGTGTCGTCGGCCTCGGAGACGCCGCGCATCATGCGGATCAGACTGCTGCGGCTGTTCTGGATCTGCGATGCGTCGCCGTGCTCGTAGACGTCCGCCTTGCCGGACCGGCCGCCGGGCGCGTCGCCGCTGATGATGTCGACGGCGTCCGGCGAGTAGTCGGCCAGGGCCTGGGAAAGGGGGCCGCGGAGCGCCGCGTAGTCGTCCTGGGCCAGCACCTCGTCGGCCTTGCCGACCCGCGGGTGCTCAGCGTTCTCGCCGAACTTGCCGTCCGGGTGGCCGTAGTCGATGAGGTTGACGGCGTCGTGCAGAACACGCACCTGCGCGGCGGTGTGCCGACCCAGTTCCTCGCCTTCGCCACCGGGGACATTGCCGGTGGCACCGGCCGCCAGGGCAAGTCCAAGACCGGTGCGCACGTCCTTGTCGAAGGTGTCCTTGCCGACGGTCTCGACTTTGCCGTTCCAATTCGAGGTGTCGACATGGTTCCAGTCCCGCTCCGTGAGCAGATACTCGAGATTGTCGTTCTTGCCGCCGACCCCCGGGTCCAGGTAACTGGTCGCTGTATCGGGGTCCTTGGACATGATGCCCAGGACGCCGTCGAGCGGGTCGTTGGCGAACCAGCCGTCGCGCTTACCGCTGAACTGACCGCGCAGGTCCCAGATGTCGGGATTCCCGCCCTGCTTCCCGTCCTCGGCGGCCCGGATGTCGGTCGCCATGTCCTTGAGGAACTGCCCCGAGTAGCCGTCGCCCTGCTGCATCAGGGTCACCAGGCTCTGGTAACCGCGTACCTGCTGCTCGGCTCCTGGGCCGACCCGAAGCTTCTCTCCGGCGACATCGAGGTCGAACGTCCGGGTGCCGGCCTTCTCCAAGTCGGCACGGAACTTCTTGTAGAACGCCGAACCGGTGTCCTTGGTCGCGACGGCGAGGGAGTTGGCGAGGTCCCCCTGAAGCCCGGCGTACAGGCCCTTGTCCTTCCCGCTGTGCCCGAGGTCGCTGAGTGCGTTGGAGAACTCGATGGTGCCCGAGGCTCCAAGATTGTTCAGGAACATCTGATGGAACTCTGTGTTCTTCGCGTTGTCCCGGAACGCGCGCCGCGCCTCCTGGATGTCCCGTGGGGTCGCATCTCCGGATTCGATGCGCGTGGCGATGTCGGCGAGCTCATCGGCCTCGTATTTCTCGATGTCGCCGCTGGCACTGCCGTTGAAGCCGTTGGCCGTGCCATCGAGGAGGTCCGAGTCCTGGACCGCGCGCTGGAAGGCGATCTCCACGCCCTTGTCCGCGTCATTGACAGCCTTGACCGCGTTGTCGATACGGTCCTGCCAGGACGTCACCGCCTTGTCGAAGCTCTGCCGGTAGTCCGGATCATGGTGCAGCGCCGCCTTCTCACCGTCGGACAGCTTCTCGTAGTCGTACGAGACCACGCCCTGATCAGAAACCTTCATGTCGGCCGCGATCGCCTCGCGCCGGGCCGTTTCCAACTTCGGTCCGTGTATTGAGTGTGCGCATCACGCAGAAGCGAGGCAATGGCCTTGGCTTCCTTCTGCGCGTACTGGTATTCGCGCAGCGTGACATCGAATCGCGCACTGGCCGCCCAGGCACTCAAGCCCTGCCACCCGCCGCCCAGCGAGATACCGTGCACGTCCCGCCGATAGGCGACTTCCTGGTCGCGGAATTCCTTGGCCATGCCATCCCAACGGTCGGCGGCCGTGATGAGCGTGCCCAGATCTGTGGTCATGACCTCGTGGTACGTCGGCATATCGCCATCCCCCGTGAATTTCCTGCGCAGCAGCTCGAAGCGCGTGCTGCTGACTCAGTACTGATCCAGAGCCGAAGGCGTACGCACCGCCCGCGCACCTGCACTCACGCGGAAGTCGGTGTTCGCGAGAATGGTGTTGGAGCTGCGCAGCGCGACCTTCTCGGATCCGAGGCGGTTCATCAACGTCCGCACCTGCTCGCCCCAGGTCTTGTGTGCCTTCTTCAGTGAGGACGACATGAGCCAGCCGTGCCCGTCCTTGGCGTCGAATGCCTTCACGACCCCGGATGTCGCCTCGTCCGCGTAGTCGCCGGCCTTCTTGGTCTCCGGCTCGATGTGGTCCTCGATCGCCTTGGCAGCCGCCTTCTTCTCCGCAGGTGTCGAGACCAGGTCCTGCTGCCCGCCTCCAGAGCCGCCCCCATGGTCGGCGGGGTACTCGTTGAGGCGCATCCCCGTGTCAGATGCCATCTTCTCCCCCTCCACTCGCCGATGTGCGATCGGCGCCGGACTTGCCGGTCAACGTATCAACTGTCCTTACGCCGACGCGCGGTGCGCTCCGAAGGCGCCGAGCACACTCTTGCCACTCCGGGACTGCGTCCGCTCGCGCGGGGGCGAGTCGTTCGGTCGCTCTCGTCGGCGCCCAGGCACTCGGACGGTCCTGTTTGATTCACAGTGGGGGCGAGTGATCACGGCGGTTCCAGGGTGGCACCCTGGAGCGATGCGACCCAGAACCGACGCACCCGAGAACGATCTGCGGCATTTGCTCAATGAGTGGGATCCTATTGGTGTCGCCGATGAGGTGCAGGACGAGTACGACTGCATGCTCGCCCCTTTGCTCCAGCGCCTCCGTGGTGGCGCCGACCAGGCGGAGATCGGGGAATTCCTGCGGCAGGAGCTGGAGCATCACTTCGGTCTCGATCCTCTGGGACTGCGGCCGGACGCGATGGCCGCCCGAGTGATCGCCTGGTGGGCATCTGTCGGCAGGGCCGACGGCACCGGCCGCGATTAGCCGCTCATCGGGACAACGGCTTCGCGGTGACTGGAAGCTGTGCCGGCCGTCCGGTTCAATCAGTCGGCCATCCGGGGTGTGCGGAGCGATGCCTGCGCGGAGCGATGCCTGCGCCGTCGGTCAGGCCCAGGCCCGTCCTTCGCGGCCGCGGGGGTCGTTGGCCCGGGCCCACCGCGCGTCGATGCGCATCGTGGCCCGGCGCTCGCTGTCGTACCGGTCCCAGCCGGGGTTGCCCGTCCTCGCGAACCGGATCCACGCCTCGTGCACCCGGGCGGCGAGATCCGCGGGGGGCTTGTCGGGGCCGAGCAGGCCGCCCGGTCCGTGCAGCTGCGGAAGATGCGCCAGATCGAAGACGAAGGGCAGCTCCACCGCGTGGGCGGCGCCGAGCTCTCCGTCGAGGGCGTGGGAGCGCCACGCGAACTCGTAGGCGAAGGTGGCGGATTGGGGGTGGGTGGCGTGAGCACCGGCCAGCGCCCGACTCCCCGCGCCGAACGCGGCGTCGCCCATGATGGCGGACCGCAGTTCGCCGAAGGACGCCCCGGGGCGGGCCTTCCGGTACGTCTCGACGAGCCGCGCCGGATCCGGGTGCGAGCGGGCCGCCGCCGCGTGGACGTCCTCGGCGGTCGAGGTGGAGTACGCGCCCACGGGGGCCAGGTAGAGGTTTCCCTCCTCGGTGTTGGTCCCGATGAGCAGGTCGACGTCGGCACCGAGGCCGGCGGCGACGGATTCGGCGGGCTGTGTGCCGAGGACGAGACTGAAGGGGCTGAGCCCGATCAGGGGGTCGCGGTGCGTCTCGGTCCGCAGGTCGATGCCCGCGAGCCGGCTGGCCGCCTCGACCAGACGCTCGTCGGAGATGCCCGCGAAGGCGTCGGCGTGGGGCTCGATGCCCAGGACCCCGGCCGCCGCCCGGGTGACGCGGGCGGCCTGTTCGGCCGTGAACGCCCCCAGGCCGCTGCCGCTCTGGACGATCGCCCGGTGGAAGAGGCCCGTGGCCTCGGGGGTGGCGAGGACGCCGCAGACGATGGTGGCCCCGGCCGACTGGCCGAAGAGGGTGACGTTGCGCGGATCACCGCCGAAGGCGGCGATGTTGTCCCGGACCCAGCGCAGCGCGGCGACGACATCGAGCAGGCCGCGGTTGGCGGGTGCCCCGGGGATGTCGAGGAACCCGGCGATGCCGAGGCGGTAGTTCAGGGTGACGAGGACGACACCGTCGCGGGCGAAGCCGGAGCCGTCGTACAGCGCGGACTGCGTCGATCCGGCGACGAACCCGCCGCCGTGGACGAAGACCATGACGGGCCGGTGCCCGTGGCCGCGGTTGCCGCTGTGGCCGCCCGCGGCTTCGGGTGTCCAGACGTTGACGGTGAGGAAGTCCTCCCCGCGGCTCCAACCGGCGCCGAAGTAGGGGGACATGTCGACACCGCCGAGCTTGCGCTCGGACTGCGGCGCGTTGGGCCCGGGCACGGTGGCGTCTCGTACGCCGTCCCAGGACGCATGCGGCTGCGGCGGCGCGAAGCGGCCGGCGCCGAGAGGAGGGGCGGCGTAAGGGATGTTCAGGAAGGCGATGGCGCTGTCCAGGCGCAGGCCGCGGACCGCCCCCTGCGCGGTGGTCACGACGGGGTCGGGGTCCGGGTGGGGGTGGTGGGGCTTCGCGTGGTTCACAGTGGTGCCTTTCCGCTTGCCTCTGCCGTGTCTGCTGCTGTGTGGCCCGCCACCAGGGCACCTGGCCGTGGTGGTGGGCCGTCGAGAGGTCAGAGCCGGTCGAACGGGGCCCACCGCTTGATGCCGAACGAGCCGCAGCTGCGTTCCACCTCCAGCGCGCCGTGTCCGGCGAAGTGGGCGGGCAGGACGAGCGCGTTGCTGTCGGCGGCCCAGCCGAGGATCTCCTGCCGGGCACTGCGGGCCGCCGGTGCGTCCTCGCAGAAGCAGCTGTTGTGCTCCGGCCGCATGACTTGGAAGGGGGAGTGCATCAGGTCGCCGACGAAGACCGCGCGCTCGGAGCCGGAGGCCAGCATGACGACGCTCGATCCCGGCGTGTGGCCCGGTGTGGCCTGAAGACCCAGATTGGCGTCGATCTCGTGACCGGATTCCCAGAGCAGGACCTGGCCGGCGGCGTGTACCGGCGCGACGCTGTCCTCGAAGACGTTCTGATTGACCCCGCCGGCGATCTTCGGGTTGTTGGCCGGGTTCCAGAACTCGAAGTCGGCCCTGGGCATCAGGTACGTGGCGTTGCGGAAGGTGGGCACCCAGGTCCGGTCCTCCAGGCGGGTGTTCCAGCCGACGTGGTCGACGTGCAGGTGGGTGTTGACGACGATGTCGACATCGTCGGGGCGCACACCTGCCCGCTCGAGGTTGCCGAGGAAGTCGAGCTCCAGGTGGCCCCAGACCGGTGCGTAGGGGCGTTCCTTGTGGTTGCCGACCCCGGTGTCGACCAGGATGGTTTTGCCCTCGCTGCGCAGCACCCACGTCTGCACGGCGACCTCGCAGATCCCGGTCTCGTCGTTGAGGAAGTCCGGGACGAGCACGGACCGGTGTTCGTCCCAGTCCTCCTTCGGCGAGCCCGGGAAGAACACGTCCGGGGTCATGCCGACCGGGCCGTGCAGCTCCTCGACCCGGGTCACCTCGACGGCGCCGAGCGTCATGTCACTCATGGTGTGTGCTCCTGTGTTCGTATCGTGTCGTGGACGGGTCTCACCGGTGGCCGCTCAGGCGGACACGCGGCAGGCTGGGATCGGTCGCGGTGGTGCGGGCGGCGCTGAGCACGTACACGTCCTTGCCGCGCAGCGCGACGGAGGTGGGGTTCCGCGGTCCGTCGCCGGTGTCCGGGACCGTGGTGGTGGTGCTGTGGGGCCGGATGCGCACGCTCTTGCCGGGGGCGTTGAGGCCGGCGAGGACCTCTTTGCCGCGGCCGGGTTCCTTCACGGTTTTCGGGCAGGCGGCAGCCGCGGTGCGGCGCCGTGGTCTGGAGGCGTACCGGGAGAAGTGGCTCGCGTCAGGCGGTGTGGGTCAGTCGGTGCAGGTCAGGCGGTGCAGGTCAGGCGGTGCGGGGTTCGGCGTCCCGGCGCGGCCGGGCCGCTTCCGGCGGTGCGGTGCCGTGGGCGAGCAGAGCGAGGGCTTCCGCGGAGGGGGAGCCGGGGGCGGCCGTGGCCACCACCAGGGACGGACCGTTGCCCTGCGGGCTCTGCAGTGTCTGCTGGGTGACGGTCAGTGCCCCGACGAGGGGGTGGCGCATCTCGAAGTCGGCGGCATCGCAGATACGGACCCGGTGATCGGCCCACATCGTGGCGAACTCCGGGCTGCGCATGGTCAGTTCGCCGATGAGCCCGGTCAGGAGGGGATCGTCCGGGTACCGGCCGGCTGTCAGGCGCAGATGGCCGACCACGGCCCTGGCCTTGGCGGGCCAGTCGGCGTACAGCTCGCGGGTGTGCGCGTCGAGGAACACCAGCCTGGCCATGTTCGGCCGCCGGGCCGGTCTGTCGGGGCTGTCCGGATCGAGATGCCCGGCGAACAGCGCGTGCCCTTGGCCGTTCCAGGCCAGGACATCGCTGCGACGGCCCAGGACGATGGCGGGTGTGCCCTCGATGGCTGCCAGCAGGGCCTTGGTCGCCGGGGTGATGCGCTCGGCCCGCGGCCGGGCCGCCGCTCTGCTGCGTTTCGGTGCGCGGGCGAGGTCGTGCAGATGGGCACGCTCCGATTCGTCCAGGCGCAGGGCGCCCGCTATGGCGTCGAGCACCTCGCGCGAGGCGTTCCGTGACTGGCCCTGCTCCAGGCGGGCGTAGTAGGGCGCGCTGATGCCCGCGAGCATCGCCAGTTCCTCGCGCCGCAGCCCCGGCACCCGGCGCCGCTCGCCGTACGTCTGCAACCCGACGTCGTCGGGGCGCAGTTGGCTTCGGCGTGCCTGGAGGAACTCGGCGAGGTGCCCGTGCTTGTTCATGCTGCCGAGTATGCGCACCGCCGCCGGGATGTGCCTCACCCTGCCGGGGTGGGGATCGGCGGGGTCCGGTCGCGCCCCCATACGCGCCCTCCGGGCTGTTGCCGGGTTGGAGCCGGTTCGGCGTCGGCATGGTGAAACCCCGTCTTGATAGCGTCACTTGACGGGCAGGGGCACGACAAACGAGCCAACGGGGGCGATGTGGCGCGGGCCGGAACGGTGCGGTGGATGTCGTGAACGGCGGCGGTTGTCGCCCTGTCCCTGGTGGCGTCCTGGATCTGGTGGCGCGAGAGCGGAACGGCGGCCCGCTGGCGTTTCGAGAAGGCGATGAAGACGTACTGCGGCGGCCTTCTCGCCCATGAGCGGAGCGAGCTGTACGACGGGTTGTGGCACGAGACCGACCTGCGGTTGGACCAACGGTACGGGCCTGAAGCGCACCGTTGCATGCTCGGGCTCACGGACGTGACGGTCGTCCGCGTGACCCGGGACGACCTCCGCACCCTGAACCTGGACGGAGTGCTGCTGCCGTTGAAGGGCGATCGGCTGCCGGTTCCCCTGCCGGGCGGCTGGCGGGGAGTGACCAACGGGCATTCGATCCGGGTCGTGTCCGACTGCCGGGGTGGCGATGCGGCAGTCGCCGTCACGATCTCCCCGTATTTTTCCGGTGGCCATCGTGAACGGCCCGAGGACGGCTGGTTCGGTATGGACGAGGAGTGGGTGCGGTTCGCCACCGCCACCGTCGTCAAGGCCGCCGACCGCTGGAACTGCGCTGTCGAGAAGGGCACACGGGTCACGAGACTCCCGGCCCCGGCGGGTCCACGGGACACCGGACGGGCCGAAGGCACGTGCGCCGGTCTGCCGTTCGCCCGCGACAAGCGGTTCGACACGGTGACGGAGACGCCAACGAGCGCGTCGGCGGTCAGTGAGCGCTGCGAAGTCAGCGGCGAGTTGGGTCCCTTCAACACCCCGTACGTCCTGGCAGCCGACTTCGGCCCCTTCGCGGAACGCGCGCGGCGCAAGCAGGAGGCGTACGGAGAGGCAGGGCGGTCGGAGTACTCGATGTGGGCGACCGCCCACTGCCCCGGTGATCCGGCTCGCGCTCACTTCTCCGTGTCCATCCCTCCGGAAGCGAGCGTGGAGTACCACATGGACAAGGAGAACGAACCCCGCGAGGAGACCTTCGGCCTGCCGGCACTCACCGAGTTCGCCAAGCGGTCGGCGGACCGGCACGGCTGCACGGATCTGCGACTCCCCCGGTAGCGGCTCCGGAGGATTACGTTTCCGAAACGGTGTGCCCCCCGCCCTTCGGCCGTGCTCGTTCGCAGTCCTTCCCTGCGTGCGGACGCCGGGGCTTGGAGTGCCGACGGTCCCGGGGTAGCGAGCGCAGAGCGCTCAAGGATGGGTTGACGGTCGGGAGTTGGGTCGTTACCGTGCCAGCGATCCGGAATCTCGCGCGCTGTTCGCAATATCGAACCGTCGACGCCGTCCGGCAGTCGGCCCCGCGTTTCCCGGTACTTCGCAAGGCAGACCGAGGCAACATCTGCGTCCAACCACCGCCATGAAGACACATTCCCTGACCACGGCACCACGGGAGCGCTCCCAAGACGGGTGCGGCGCAAGACAGAGAAAGCCACTCGGGGCAATACCGTCACACACCCCCGCCCCCCGCCATAACAGGGGTGAGGAGTTTCGGGGAATGACGTCGACCGCACCGGACCCGAACGGCACAGACCAATACATCGGTTCAGGAGGAATCATGACGTTACGCCGGGATGAGTCCACGGCCAGCGGGCCGGAATCTCCGAGCCGGAGGTCTGTTCTGGCGGCGATGGGCGCCCTTCCGCTCCTCGCGGTGGCCCCGCCGGCCGCGGGAGCGTCCAAAACACCGGCCGCAGCGACCGCGCCGGCCGCTGACGTGATCGTCGACCCCTCCGCGGCACGGCAGACGATCCGGGGCTTCGGCGGCATAAACCACACGGTCTGGATCAGCGACCTGACACCCGCCCAGCGGGACACGGCGTTCGGCAACGGCGAGGGACAGCTGGGGTTCTCCGTGCTGAGAATCCCCGTCCACGAGAACCGGGCCGACTGGAGCCGCGAGGTGGCGACGGCGAGGCGCGCGGCCGAGCACGGGGCGACCGTCATCGCGTCGCCGTGGAATCCCCCCGCGCACATGACCGAGACCTTCGTCCGCGGCAACCAGACCAACGCGAGGCGGCTCCGCCATGACATGTACGGCGCCTATGCGCAGCACCTGAACGACTTCTCCGGATTCATGGCGGAGAACGGGGTGAACCTGTATGCGATATCGGTGCAGAACGAGCCCGATTACGCCCAGGACTGGACGTGGTGGACCCCGAACGAGATGATCCGGTTCCTCCGGGAGAACGCCGGCTCGCTCGGCACCAAGGTCATCGCCCCGGAGTCGTTCCAGTATGTGAAGAGCTTCTCGGACCCGATCCTCAACGACTCCCAGGCACTCGCCAACCTGGACATTCTCGGGGCTCACCTCTACGGAACACCGCCCCAGAACTTCCCCTATCCCCTCTTCAGGGAGAGGGGCGCCGGCAAGGAACTGTGGATGACCGAGGTCTACCACCCCAACAGCAGCGATTCGGCGGACCTCTGGCCCCAGGCGCTCGACGTGGGAGAACACGTCCACCGGGCCCTGGTGGACGCCGAGTTCCAGGCGTACGTGTGGTGGTACATCCGGCGCAGCTACGGCCCCATGAGGGAGGACGGCCGCATCAGCAAGCGCGGTGCCTGCATGGCGCACTTCTCGAAATTCGTCCGACCGGGGTATGTGCGGATCAATACGGCCGCGAACCCCCAGCCGAACGTCTACACGTCCGCGTACACGGGCGGTGGCTCCAAGGTGGTCATCGTCGCCGTCAACAAGGCGGCCTCGCAGGTGAGTCAGACGTTCACCCTGGCGAACACCACCGCGTCCAGCGTGTCGTCCTGGCTGACGGACGCCGGCAGGACCCTCGCCCCGCAGGGCGGGACCACCATGTCGAACCGCTCCTTCACGGGCACGCTCCCCGCTCGAAGCGTGACGACCTTCGTGGCCGGGTGAAGGAAACCTCAGCCGCCCGGGGCTGCCCGGCAACACGGTCTTCCTGGACGGCGAGTTGA
The DNA here is from genome assembly GCF_000220705.2 of Streptomyces xinghaiensis S187. Classification (GTDB taxonomy): domain Bacteria; phylum Actinomycetota; class Actinomycetes; order Streptomycetales; family Streptomycetaceae; genus Streptomyces; species Streptomyces xinghaiensis. The sequence goes on from NZ_CP023202.1 coordinate 1,588,416, forward strand.
CCTCGCGGGAACTGGCCGATGCGGTGCTGACCCGTATCGGCCCAGGACGCTGAGGGCCCGCCCGTTGCGGATGGCGTTGGCGGCAACCAAGGCTTGCGAGTGAACCGGGCTCCCCATGACGCAGTCCGCAGGACCGGCCCATGTGTGCCGGCGCCTATGCGAGTTGCGGCGCAGAGTACTGCTGCGGCGGGCGGGAGTTGACACTGCAGCACTCGACGGCGGTGTGTGCGTCTCCGATACGGTGGGCGGTCAGCAGGTCCGAGGCCGCCGCGTTCACCGGACAGGACGGCCGGCGAGTACGGGGGAGTCATGTCGTTCGACGAGGAATGGGCTGAGCTTCGCGCGGCGGCGGCGGAGCGGAGCGCCATGCGGATCAACAGCGTTCCGGACGAGGGCAGCGGGGGCGGAGCGCCCGATCTGGTGGTCACCCGGGCCGACCTCAACCGTATCGGGGAGGATGCCCACGAGCTGCGCGGGCGGCTTTCCAAGCAGGGCGACCACGCCCGGCCCTCCACCTTCGACGCGGCCATCGCGCTGACCAATGGCGAGTTCGTCAGCGGTTCCGCGCTGCTCAAGGTGCACGACCGCTGGAGCATTCATCTGAAGACGTTGCTCGACGCCTGTGGGCAGATCGCGAACCACCTGGACTTCACGAAGGCCGTCCATTCCAAGGACGATGTGAGGGTCGAGGGTGCCATGGCCCCGGTCTCCAAGCTCACGGAATATCTGAAGTAGCGGCCGGGGGAGCAACGGGATGCTGAAGTACGAGGACGTCGTCCACGCACCGGTGGGGAAGCTGAAGGCCGCGGTCGACGCCTGGGCCAAGATGGCGGGCGATCTGGACCGGCTGGCGGACGACGCAGCGGACGGTATGAAGGCCAAGGCCGACAAGGCCGTGTGGGAGGGCGTCAACGCGGGCGTCACCAAGGCGTTCGTCGCCAAGACGGCCAAGGAGTTCAAGGACGCCGCCGCCGAGGCCAAGGGCGTGAAGCTGATCCTCGAGGAAGCTCACGCGGCCATCAAGAAGGCCAAGGACGACCTGACGAACATCAGGGACCACGAAGGGCCGGCGGCCGACGTCCACGTGGACGAGAAGGGCAAGGTCACCGCGCGGCGCCCGGTGGCCGACCTGCCCCCGGAGCACCGCAACAACAATCCCGACTACCCCCTGCTCGTGCAGCAGGAGAAGAAGAACGTCGCCGCCTGGCAGGCGAAGATCGACCGCATCGTCGAGAAATGCAACGAGACCGACGTGTCCTTCAAGAACTCCCTGGAGGCCAACGTCGCCGACCGCAAGGACTTCAGCGCCCCGACGTACACGAAGATGGACCAGGAGGAGGCCGCACGGGCCGTCAACCTGGCCGCCAAGGGACGCGACATCACGCACGCCGAACTCCAGGAGCTCAACGAGCTGCTGAAGGACAACGCCGGGTCGGTGGAGTTCTCGAAGACCTTCTACGAGAAGCTCGGCCCCGAGAAGGCCCTCGCCTTCTTCGGCCAGCTCTCCACGGACACCTACGAGTACGGCAAGGTCGACAAGGAGCGGCTCGCCGACGTCCAGGAGCTCCAGCGGAACCTGGGGCTGAACCTGGCCAACGCCTCCCAGGACAAGGCCTTCACCGCCGAGTGGGGCCCGGAGCTGCGCAAGCTCGGCACGGAACGCATTCCCCTGGCCAAGTACGACAGCAACGGGCCGTTCGGATACCAGTTGCTGGGCGGCATCATGCGGTACGGGAACTACGACGCGAAGTTCCTCAACCCGATCGCCGAACACGTGGCGCAGCTCCACCAGAAGGACCCGTATCTGTTCGCCGACACCAAGATGGTGAACAGCCCCTACAAGAACCCGTTCAACCCCTCGGGGGTCAACGGCGCGGGCTACGACCCGGCGACGGCCATGCTGGAGGCTCTCGGCAACAGCCCGGACGCGGCGAAGCGCTTCTTCACCGACCCGCCGACCGCGTACAACGAAGACGGCACGGTCAACCAGGGCGCGACGGCCGACCTCGGAAAGGCCGACGGCGAGCCGGTCGACAACTATCTCGACTTCTTCGGCACGGAGGAGTGGGAAAGCTTCGGCGACGTCAACTCGCTCGACCAGAAGGAGCTCGAGGGCTCGCTCAACCACATGCCGGACGCCCTCGGCAAGGCCCTGGAGGCCGCGACTCTCGGCTATCCGGCCGGGCATCCGGACGGGAGCGTGACCCGGGACGCGGACAACGCCGCGGTCATGCAGCAGGTCATGGAGAAGTACGGATCGGACCCGGGCCTGCTCAAGAAACAGGAAGCCATGGCCGACAGCCTGGGAACCATGGGCGCCGGATACATCGACGACATCAACTGGGCCCTGGACAAGAACGACCAGAACAGTGTCTTCGCGCCGGGCAGGAACCCGGAAGGGCGCCTCGACTTCTCGGACACCGACGACGGGAACGGGCGCAGCGTCGCCCGGAGCTTCCTCAGCACCCTCGGCCAGTATCCGGACGCCTACGCGACGCTCTCGACCGCGGAGCAGGTCTACACCCGCAGCGTGCTGGAGACGCAGGTCGGCCCGGGCGGGATCGACGAGGGCGCGGCGCGGTCGACCGTGCACGTGGGCGCCGAGGTGCAGGGCATGCTCGACCAGTCACGCGCCGACCAGGTCGAGGCCACGAACCTCAAGACGCACGAGGAGTACGAGAAGGCGGTCGCCAAGCGCGCCGGCTGGGTCGAGTTCGGGGCAACGGCGGCTGTGGCGGCAGGCGTCGCCTTCCTGCCCGCGACCGCAGCCGTGGGCACGGCGGCGGTCCTCATCCCGCTGGCGACGGACACCGCGAGCGGTGCCCTGGAACAGGGCATCAGCCAGGTGGTCGGCGACGTCTCCGACAACTCGGTGGACGAGCACAAGGAGAAGGTGGAGGAGCTCACCCGGATCGAGAAGCGCAAGATCTACTCCGCGGGTGAGAGCATGGCCGAAGCCCCGATGGAGGGCTTCCTTCGGAGCATCGACGTGGAGCCCGACAAGGTACTCATCCAGGACCTCAAGGAATCGATGAGGCTCGGCTACTCGACGGGCAACGAACGCGAGGACCAGCAAGGCAACGACCCGGAGACGGACTGAGTCCGGGGACGGGCCGAGGCGGGGGCGGACGATGCCGACGACGCAGAAGGATGTTGATGGTGACCGTGACCAGTCGTCGAGGGACGCGAGGGCTCCTCTGTGCGGCCGTGGCCGGCTCCCTGGCACTCACCGTGGCGGGCTGCAGCGGAGGGGACGACGGGAGCGGCGGGAAGGAGCCCGACACCTCCGTGGCGGCCGAACGCCTCTGCGGCGGCAAGGCCGTGTCCACGGAGGCGGGTGAATCTCTCCAAGTGATCATGGGCTCGGCACGGTTCGAGCCATCCGACGAGAAGACCACGGTCGCGGCCGCCGCGCGTGAGCTGGGCCGCACGGACAATTCCTCCGTGCGCGGGATCGGGGACATCTGCTGGATCTACCCGCCCACCGACGCTCCGTTCAAGGAACTGCGGGTCAGCTGGCACCTGACCGGCAGTGCGCCGGAGGACATCTCCGCCGGGAGGTTCACCCTGCTGCCGATGGGCGAACAGGCCGGCACCGCACCGGACGTCGCGTTCGTCACCTTCGCCTGCCACGACGGGCATGAACTGACCGGCCCCATGCGCCGGCACATCACCATCACCGTCGAGCCCGGAGGCAAGCCCGTCGAGCCCGAGGGCGACGCGGAGGAACTGCAGGCGCTGAAGGACGCCTACGCCACCGTCGCCCACTCCTTCTCCCTGGCCATGGCGAAGGAACTGGGCTGCGAGGACAACGGCGGGCTGAAGGCCAAGCCGTCCCTGACTCCGGCGTAGACGGAACGCGCGGGCCCGGCGATAGGTGGGGGGATTGTCTTGCTCGTCTGGGTGAACGGTGCGTTCGGCAGCGGGAAGAGCACGTTGGTGGACGAGTTGCGCCGGCGTTGGCCCGAGGCGCTGGTCTACGACCCGGAGATGGTCGGTTACGTACTGCGGGAGATCGTGGAGGTGCCGACCGGCGACTTCCAGGATCTGCGGCTGTGGCGACGCCAGGTCGCGGACCTGGCGGTGGGCCTCGTCGAGGAGTACCGCCGCCCCGTTCTGGTGCCCATGACCCTGGTCAACCCGCAGTATGCCGGTGAGATCTTCGGCGTATTGAACGGCGCGGGCATCACCGTCCACCACTTCTTCCTCCAGGTTTCCCGCGAGATCCTGGAGAAGCGGATCGACGGCCGGAGTTTCACCCCCCACGATCCCGAGCAGGACGAGCGCGTCCGGCGCTGGTGCAAGGACAGGATCGGACCGTGCACGGCCGCGGTCGATGTCCTGCCCGACAACACCGTGTTCCTGGACGGCGAACTGCCCCCGCGGGAGCTGGCCGGCCAAGCGCTGACACATATCGGCGCGGCCCCGGGCCGATAGAACAACGCCACCTCAACGCGGTCCTCCCGGCTGCCGCAGCCGGTGAAACCTGCTTCCGCCCAGCCGCGTCAGAGGACCGGGCAGCCTGCCGCTCCGTTCGCCCGGGAGGTCACATGCGTGTCCGGACAGCGCCCTCTGTCAGCCTGCTCGCCGCGCTTGCCGTGACCGCCGCCGGCCTCGGGGCCGTCTCCGGTTGTGGCAGCGGAAAGGGGGCCGAGGACGGTGACGCGGAGGCGCGGGCGCAGCGTGCCCGGCGGGTCGCCGCGGCCTGGGACGGGTCGGAGGCCGCCACCGCCTGGCGTGCCGGCTTCCACCCCATGGGCGACGTGATCCGGCTGCCGCGGGGCGGCCCGCGGAGCACGGCTGACGAGCAGGCGTTCCGGGACCACCGCTTCGTCCTGGACGGGAAGTTGCCCGCTACTTCACCCAAGGAGGGCCGGGTGGCCTGGGCGAAGGGCGGTTCGCTCGACCGGCCGCTGGTGGGGGCGGAGGAGGCGTACAAGACCCTGTCGCGCGGTCGCGCCGGCGGACAGCCGCACCTGACGGTGACGAGGGCGCAGCTCGGGGAGATGAGCGTGGCCACCAGCCGCGGGCCGGCGGTGGTACCGGCCTGGCGGTTCCGCCTGAAGGGGTACGGCTCTCCCCTCGAGCAGGCCGCCGTCCTCCCGTCGGAACTCCCCCGGCCGCCGATCCGGCGGGCCGACGGCGTCCCCGGTTATCCGCTCCAACGGCTGGTCGAGGTCTCCGGCGACGGGCGATCCGTGACCGTGGTCGCGCTGCACGGAGCCTGCGACGACGGCCCCGTGGTGGACGTCCTGGAAACACGCGGCAGCGTGGTCCTGTCGGCTTTCGTCAAGAGCCCCGAGTACACCGGAAACTGCACCAAGCAGGCCAAGAGGCAGCAGGTGACGGTGAAACCGGACCGGCCCGTGGGCGACCGCGTCCTGCTCGACGCCCACACCGGCCGCCCCGTCCCCTACAAGCCACCGCACGGGCCGTCCCCGAGTTGGCGGTGATCCGCCGCTCGGCGTCCGCTGGGTGGCACCGGACGGTGGTGGAGCACGGGCACTGATGACGCGTGCGGGAAGACACCGCAGGTGGACGAGGTGCGTCCGCGATGGCCCGACCCACTGGACCGTGACCCGGAGATGGCCGGCTTCGTGCTGCGGGAGATCGTGGACATGTGCCGACCGGCCACTCGGCTGTGGCGCCCCCAAGTCGCCGACCTGGCGGTAGGGCTCGCCGAGGAGTGCCGGCCGGTCCTGGTCCCCCAGGACCGGCCGGCCCTCGAACGGTGGCGCCGGAATCAGGTCGGGTCGCCCTCCAGGTCCACGCGCGTGGCCAGTTCTCCAGCCGCCCACATCTCGCGGGCGCGTTTCAGGCAGTCCTCCTCGGACTCCACTTCGTCCGCGAGCCGGAGACCGATGATGTTGTTGATCTCGTCCGCCCTGTTGTCCGCCTCGGACCCCGGGCGGCCGAGTTCGTGCGCGTCGCCCATCGCGACGGCGAACTCCTCGCCCAGCCGCTTCTTGAGCAGGCACTGCCAGTACACATGGCGTACGGCGTTCTGCTCCTCCGCGTCCGTCATGTGCTCGACGACCTGGAACACCCTGCGGTGCACCCCGAGCCAGTGGAAGAGATTCCCGGGGTACCGGAGAATCACCTGGTACTCCTCGGAGGAGATGTTCTTTCCGACCAGGTAGACATACTTCCGCAGTGCGGAGAAGCCTTCCTCCTGGAGGTCCTTCATCACCTTGGACAGGATTCCCGCGGCTTCCGCCATGTTCCGTGACACGGCGTCCTTGGCACCCGAGTTCGAGAAGCCCAGCCAGCCGACTCCGGTGACGGCCAGGATCAGGCCTCTGGTGGCCAGGTTGAGCGGGAAGGGCACCATGAGGGTGATCGCCGCCACGGCCAGGAAGGCCGCGACCTGGCCGCCGCTGATGTCCCGGGGCGCGATGCCCTGCGTCCCGCCGAGCTTCTGCCAGGTCTCCACCATGGTGTCGAAGACGTCCTCGCTCGGCACGGTGTTGCATTCGCAGCGGAAGCCGGTACCGGCCGGCGCGCTCATGTGCATGGTCCAGGTGCCCGGTTGGGGGTCCTTGATGATCAGGCACCGGACCGAGGAACCGGCCATCATGACGAAGGTGCCGTCGTCCTGTACCTCGTGGTCGTAGGTGGTCCCGCCGGGGTCCTGGAGGGTCATGACGACCCCCTCGGGGAATTCCACCGAGTCGTCGTCCCGCATGACCGCCGAGTAGAGGTACGGCGTGCCCTCCCTGACGAGCATCGGGGCCGTCAGGTTCACCATCTCCACGTTGTCGCCCTGCGAAGGTATGGTGCCGATCAGGCAGTAGGAGCAGTCGTTGGGCCCCAGGGCCTGCGACACCAGCGCCGGCACGGTGCGCGGCTCGTTGCTGACGTCGAAGAGGCCGTAGAGGCCGCCGATTCCCTGGTCGTCGATCTCCGTCGGCTGGTCGAAGTACTGGCCTTCGATGAGCGCCGGGGTCTTCCTCGCGCCGGCTTTCCAGTCGTCACTGAGGGAGAGGCCCCACAGGCGTGACCGGTACCGCGTGTACCCGGACGGGCCGCCCTCCTCCGCTTCCATGTGGCCCCAGTACCAGGCCGGGGCATCGACCGATTCGAGGACGTCGAACTCCCCCCAGAGTCCCAGAGCGCCCTTGTCGACGATGCGGGTCGGCCGGTTGAAGTACTGCCTCCTGATCACCGCCGGAGAGCGCTGGGCCACGTCCACCCAGTCCGCCCCGTCGGGGATGTTCCACAGCCGGGCCGAGAACTGCCGCACACCGGGGCGGATGATGTCGTCGTCCTGGAACTGAAGGGCGTCGGTCGAGAAGCCCAGGAACCCGACGGAGTCCCACAGGCAGTGGCTGGCCACCACGGTCGGTGGCTCGGTGATGGGCTCGGGCTCGGGATGGCCGGCGGCGCGGTAGAGGGCCTTGATGATGCTCTTGCTGTTGTCCCAGACGTCATTGGAGAGTTCCCAGATGATGACGCCCTGGGCTCCCACGTTCTGGAGGAAGTCGAGCTTGGTGACGGCGGTGTCCGGGGTCTCGAAGTAGATGTTGTGGGCGTACGGGTAGTCGCCCGGAGGCAGGGGTTCGTTGAGGGCGGGCCGGGGGGTGCTTCCGGGCACCTTGATGTTCGCGTTCCCGGCTCGGTGGGCGTCCGGGAACTCGGCCAGAAGGTCCTTGTACCGCAGCACCTTGTAGCCCGGGGGAACCTCCCCGGTCAGATCGTCCGGGTCCTTGGCCGCGGAGAAGTCATAGCCGTAGACCGGCACCCCTGCCGCGATCTTGTCGCGGGCCACCTGCTGTCCCGCCCCCTGATGGTTCACGAAGAGGGGGTTCGTCCAGTACCAGAGGGAGTCCTCGACGGACAGGACCGGATTGTTCTCGATGTTGTCCGCTTCCGTGGAACTGCCGCCCGTTCTGGGGCCCGGCCAGCTGCCATGCTGTTCGGGAAGGTACGTCTCCTGGTAGACATCCGACTCGCGAATGTCCGAGGTGTCCTCGCTGCGGATCTTGAGCAGGGCGGAGTGCGGGCCCACCGGAGACCGGTCCCACGAACCGGTGAAGTCATAGGTCATGACCCCGAGCCAGTCGAGGTGGTCCGCGACCTCGGGATCGTAGTTGTTCCCGTACCACGAGGTGCCGAAGACGGCCGCCGACACGATCTTGTCGGGCATGACCTGCTTCAGTCTCCGGGCGAACAGCGTCAGACCCCGCCCTGCCGGATGCGGCCCGTCGCTCTTCGTCCGGCCGCCCTGGTCCGGCTCGCCGGGCCTGCCCCACCAGCACTCCAGATCGAGGTCGACGCCGTCCAGGCCGTTGGCGGTGACGAAGTCCACCACCTTGCGCACGGCCTGTTCGAGCTGCGGGGCGGCCGGATCGTTGCCGACCGCCGTCATCAGGTCCAGGAAGGCGTAGTCGTTCGCCCCGCCCAGCGCGACCATGATCTTGGTGTTGGCCAGATGCGCGGCGATGACCACGTCCGGGAGGATGGTCTTGATGTCCCTGACCGACGTGGGGTCGAACTCGCCGGGGTTGGTCTCGCTGAACGTCAGGAACGCGATGATGCCGTGCGTGATGTACTGATACATCTCGCCATTGCCGTAGTCGAATCCCTCCGCTGTGCGCCACGTCGGGATGTAGGCGATGACTTTCGACTGCTGGGCCGGCGTGTTCGAGGTCTGGTCGTACAGTTCGTCGAAGAACCGCCAGCCATTCGTGTTGGCGTCGCCCACCCCCGGCTCCGCGGCCCAGAAGGCGGCACGGAAGATGTTGCCCTTGTACTTGGTGACGGCTCCTGCCTGATAACCCTCGGGTTTCGCGACCCATTCGGGAACGTCAGGGTAATCCGACGAAACACCCACTGAAAACCCACTCCCCTGCTGTGGAAACCACTGTGCTGTGGAGGAAGCGCACCCGCTCAACGGGGCTGATCCGGCGCTGAGTCCGGCGCCGGGCCGGTGGCCACCGCTTCCGTCCCGTTCCCCCCGGAAGCATTCGCGCGGCCACGGCCAGTCAAGCAGAGCCTTCCCCAGCGGCCCAGACCGGATTCAGCCGTCAACGATCTCCTCGGATTTCCAGCCACACGAATGCCATGGGTCTTCGTGCCGGTCTTTGCCCCGGGAACGCATGTCCGCTTCGAAAACCCCGGTCCTTTCGGGCACTTCCCGGCAAGCAAAAGCACCCGGGCGCACCACACGAACGGCCGGACAGCTCATGACCCCGCGCTTTCACCAGGCCAACCGTCCGGCGGACGGCCGGCGAACAGAAAGTGATGTCTTCCCGTTCCGGCGGCAGCGGTGTGCCGTCCGGAATCGGCTACGCCTTCGTCAAGGCGGCGCTCGGCCCCTCCCCGCCGGAGTCACGTCGCGCCGCGCGACTCAGCCGGTTCCGGCGGATCGTGCCCCCTCGTCGACGCGCTGCAGGGCTTCGTCGCGCAGTCTCCGCCCGGCGTTCGATGGATACGATGCAGAAGCATGGCGCAGAACACGCACACCGTGTCCGGGGACTTCGACCTGACGCCGGACGAACTGCGCGTCGTGGCGCGTTACGCGGTCCGGCACGCGGAGGACGTCCTGCCGGTCTTCGAGCGGGCCGTTCCCGGCGACCCGCGCCCCCGTGAAGCGATCGACGCGGCCTGGGAGTTCATCAACGGCGCCAACCGGACGGCACTGCAGCGCGTCGCCTCCCTCGACGCCCATCGAGCCGCCCGGTCCGCGCCCTCCGAAGCCGCCCGCCTGGCCGCGCGATCCGCCGGTGACGCCGCATCGGCTGCCTATCTGCACCCCATCGCCCGCGCCCACCAGGTCGGGCACATCCTGCGCGCCTCCGCGAGCGCCGCGCGCATCGGGGAGCTGGAGGCGGGCGGTGACCCCGCGATCGGGGACGCCCTGCTGGAACGGTCGCGGCAGCGTGCGACACCGGTGCTCGTCGACGTGCTCCGCCGCTACCCGCCCGCTGCAGGTGGCAGCAGTCGTGTCGCCCGCCTGATGAGCGCGCTGGACCGCTCCCTGCGGCCGGCGGCCGGCCGGCTGCCGGGGTGCCCCGCGGGGAGTGGCGCCGGGGCGCGGAGGACGGGGAGCGCGTCGTGATCCTCCCGAAGGTCCGCGACCCCCGCTTCGTGACGATCCGCCGTGGCGGGACTCTCACGGACGCGGATCACCGTCTCCTCGCTCTCTGGGCCGCGTCGTGCGCGGAGCACGTGCTCGGCCTCTTCGAGCCGGCCCGGCCCGGGGACCCGCAACCGCGCCGGGCGATCGGGCACGCCCGGGCCTGGGCGCGGGGCGAGGTCACGATGATGCGGGCCCGCGCGGCGGGCGGTCACGCGATGGGAGCGGCCAGGGACCTGCGCGGGGCGGCTCGGCATGCCGCGTACGCCGCCGGTCAGGCCGGGGCCGTCGCCCACGTCGCCGCGCACGAACTCGGGGCGGCCGCCTACGCGATCAAGGCCGTGCGGGCCGCGGCGCCGGAGGGCGAGGGCGAGGCGGCGGGACGGCTCGAGTGCCGGTGGCAGCGCGATCAGCTCCCGGCGGCGATCCGCGAGCTCGTGCTGGACGACCAGCGGCTGCGCAACGACATCTGCTGGTCGGTGTTCGACTGCTGAGGCCGGATGCCGAGGCCGGATGCCGAGGCCGGACTGTGTACGGCCCGCCGCCTCCCGGGGAGGCCGGCGCCCCGGCCACGGGGCCGCGGCACCGCCAGGTGACGCGGGGAGGCGGACGCGTTCCATCGGGGCCTTCACCGGCGGGCGTTGAGCCGGGCGGCCTGGCGGGTGAGGTGGTCGCGCTCGGCGAGGTTGGGTGCCTGGCGGGCCGCCTCGGCGTACAGCCGTGCCGCCGTCGCCAGGTCGCCGTCGCGCTCGTGCAGGTACGCGGCGACCGCGGTGTACCGGGGGATGCGGTGCCCCTTGGCCGAGGAGCCTGCGGAGCAGGCGTCGTCCACTGCCGCGAGTGCGGCCAGGCCGGCGCGCGGTCCGTCCGCCTCGCCGACGGCGACCGCACGGTTGAGCCGGACGACGGGACTGTCGTTCAGCCGTACGAGTTCGTCGTACCACTCGACGATCTGCACCCAGTCGGTCTCCCCGGCGGTGGGCGCGTCGGCGTGCAGGGCCGCGATGGCGGCCTGGGCCTGGTACTCGCCCAGCCGGTCGCGGGCGAGGGCCGTCTGGAGGATGCCGATGCCCTCGGCGATCGACGCGGTGTCCCACCGCCCGCGGTCCTGCTCGGCGAGCGGCACGAGGCTGCCGTCGGGCGCGGTCCGGGCGGCGCGCCGGGCGTGGTGCAGCAGCATGAGGGCGAGCAGACCCGCCACCTCGGGGTGGTCGATCGCGGCGGCGAGCTGCCGGGTGAGGCGGATGGCCTCGGCGGCGAGGTCGACGTCGCCGGAGTAGCCCTCGTTGAAGACGAGGTAGAGGACGCGCAGCACGGTGGCGACGTCGCCGGGCCGGTCGAACCGCACGCCCGAGACGGTGCGCTTGGCCCGGCTGATCCGCTGGGCCATGGTGGCCTCGGGCACCAGGTAGGCCCGGGCGATCTGGCGGGTGGTCAGCCCGCCGACGGCGCGCAGGGTCAGTGCGACCGCGGACGACGGCGTCAGCGATGGGTGGGCGCACAGGAAGTAGAGCTGGAGCGTGTCGTCCACCGCGGGCGCGGCCCCGGACGCCGGCTCCTCGTCGAGAAGGTGCTCGCGCCGACGGCGGGCGGCGTCCGCCCGGGTCGCGTCGAGGAACCGGCGCCAGGCCACGGTGACCAGCCAGCCCTTCGGGTCCCGTACGGGCCGCCCGCCGCCCGAGGAGCCCGCAGGGCCCGAAGCGCCGCCGGAGCGCGGGGAGTTCGCGGAGCCGTCGGCCGGCCAGGCGCGGAGCGCCTCGACCAGCGCGTCCTGCACGGCGTCCTCGGCCGCCGCGAAGTCGGCTCCGCGGCGGACGAGGATCGCGATGACGCCCGGTATGAGGCTCCGGAGGAGGACCTCGTTCACCTCAGGTCACTCCGTGACGGTGGGCGGCGCGGTCAGGAACGGGCGCACCTCCAGCCACTCGTGGATCGGCTTGCCGCCCTTGCCGGGGGCGGCCGACAGTTCTCCGGCCAGCTCGACGGCGCGGTCGTAGCCGTCGACGTCGATCACCATCCAGCCGGCGATGAGATCCTTGGTCTCGGCGAACGGGCCGTCGGTGACCGGCGGGCGGCCCTCGCCGTCGTAGCGGACCCACGCCCCCTCGGGGGCCAGCGCCTGGCCGTCGACGAACTCGCCGGTCTTCTCCAGCCGGTCCGCGAAGTCCTGCATGTACCGCATGTGGGCCGAGATCTCCTCCGGCGTCCACTGGTCCATGGGTACGTCGTTGACCGCGGCCGGCGCGCCGCGGTAGTGCTTGAGCAGCAGGTACTTGGCCATCGTGTCTCTCTCCTCGGAGCGGGTGCGGCCCATTGTGGTCGCGTTCACTGCGGGGACGGAGCCGGCCGCCGGTTCTCGACATCGCCGGCGGATTTTTTTGCCTCGGGTGGACCAGCCGGGAGGGATGCCCCGCGGTGTCCGGGATACCGGCGCCTGTTTTCAGCGGCCGGCACCCCGGGCCCCTCACGTCACGATGGTGCTCACGCCGCTCCGTCCGCGGCGCGGATCAGCGTGAACCAGAACGTCGGGAACGGGTTCGTACCGGGCGTCACGTCGGTCAGCTCCCATCCGGCGAACCGGGTGCGGAGTTCGTCGGCGGTGACGCCGGAGATCGGGTCCTCGAACACCTCGGGCCCGTAGCCGAACATCAGGAACCGCGCACCGGGGGCGGCCCTCCGGGTGAGGCCGGTCGCGTAGGCGTCGCGGCGGTGCGCCGGGATCACGCAGAAGCAGCTCAGGTCGAAGAACAGGTCGTACGGGCCGGGAACGTCCAGTTCGTCCATCCGGGTGGCGTCCCCGCACAGCACCGTGACGTCCGCTCCGGCCGCTTCGGCCTTCTCCCGCGCCTGCTGGACCGCGCGGTGGACGAAGTCGACGGCCGCCACCCGCCAGCCGTGCCGGGCCAGGTACACCGCGTTGGTCCCGGTGCCGCAGCCGAGTTCGAGGGCCCGCCCGGGCGTGAGCGCGCCGGGCCCCTCGACCAGGGCGACGAGTTCGGGCGGTGTGACGCCGGTGTCCCACGGCGGCTTGCCGTCCCGGTAGTAGTCCTCCAGCGAGCGGCGCACGGCCGCCTCCTCGTCGAGCTCCGCGGCCGTCCGGGTCTCGGTCATCGCTTCCTCCAAGAAATCAGAGTCCAACTCTAGTGATGGATACTAGAGATAGACTCCTGGCATGGACGCGGTCAAGGGATCCGGCACACACCACGGCAAACGCCCCGACAAGCGGGCCGAGCGCTCGCGGCGCACCCGCGAGAAGATCATCGCGGCGGCGCGGGATCTGTTCATCGCACAGGGGTACGGAGCGACGAGCCTTCAGGAGGTCGCGGACCGCGCGGGCGTGGCCGTCCAGACCGTGTACTTCGTGTTCCGCAACAAGCGGGCGCTGTTCAAGGACGTGGTCGACACCTCCATCGCCGGCGACACCGAACCGGTCGCCACGATGGAGCGCGACTGGTTCCGCGCCGCCTGCGCCGAGCCCACCGCGGCCGGTCAACTGCGCGCCCACGTACGGGGGGTGCGCGCCATCCAGGAACGGGTCGCCCCGATCGTGCCGCTGATCGCGGCCGCCGCGGCCACCGACCCGGAGATCGCCGCGCAGTGGCCCGCCGGCCCGGAGGACCCGCGCTACACCGTCCAGCACGCCGCGGCGGAGGCACTGACCGCCAAGCCCGACGCCCGCCCCGACGTCGGCACCGCCCGCGCCGCCGACCTGCTGTACGGGTTGCTCAGCCCGGAGCTGTACCTGATCTTCGTCCGCGACCGGGGCTGGTCCCCCGACGCCTGGGAGGAGTGGGCCCGCACGACCCTGACCGCCCAGCTCTGCACGGGCCACGAGCGGGACGCGGCAGGGCCCGAACCGTCATAAGGGCCCAACTGCCGTCCGCGCACGGGTACATCGCAACGACCTCGGCGGGCAGGCCTGCACGGCGGCCCGTCTGCACGACCGTTCGGAAGCAGCCGCTCGGTGCGCAGAGCCGGGGTCACGGACGCCGACGTCAGCCAGTCGACACCGGCGCCGGCAACCCCCTTCACCTGCGCCGCACGCGCCCCTCCGCCGCGGCCTGCGCGCCCCTCAAGGCGTCCCCAGGCGGCTGAAGCCGGCAAGGCGGGGCGAGATGGTCACGGGGAAGGACGCGCCGTCGGGGGTCCTGAGGGCCGCCACGATGTCGTGGTCCGGTGCGCCGAAGACCTCGAAGTGCTGCACGGTGCAGTGCTCCATCACCTCGCGGATGTACGGGTCCGACAGCCGCCAGTGGGTGCGGATCGCCTCGGAGTCGCGGTAGAGCTGAAAGCTGTGCGCGAGCATCCGCTCCTCGTCGAGGAAGACCTCCACCATGAGCTGGGGGCCGTGCTCGTGCGCGAAGGCCACGGCCCGGGCGATGGCGCGCCGGAAGCCGTCGAGGTGGCCGTCGGTGATGCGCATGGTGTTGCGGAAAAGGATGGTGCCGCTGTCTGTGATCTCCATACGCCGAGGGTCCGACCTGAACCGGGGTTGAGGTCAAGGAAGCCGGCTCGGGTCATCCCGGACGCGGAGGAAGAGGACGGTTCGGACAGTGGTGGGTGCCGCGGTCGCGGTGGCCGCGGTCACCTCCTCATGGGGCCGGTGACGGACGGCGCAAGAACAAAGGCAAGGAGGTCTGCTCTCCTTGCCACTCTCAACGTATAGCGCACGGGGGGCCTTGCGGCAAGGCCCCGGTCATGCTGCAGAATCTCCGCCCGAGGCCGGAACCTGCGGAAATCGGGGATACGCGGACTACGTACAGCTTTGTGCGCAGGGGACACCGGAGCACCGGACGACGCGCGACGTGCGCGTGCCCGGTGCCCGACCGCGCCGAGCGGCCGGCCGAGACACAGCCTTGTCGAAATGGGGGGTTTCATGATTGACGTGATCATCGCCGGTGGCGGACCGACCGGCCTGATGCTGGCCGCCGAGCTGCGGCTGCACGGCGTGCACGTGGTCGTGGTGGAGAAGCTGGCCGAGCCGACCGCGCACTCCCGCGCGCAGGGCCTGCACGCCCGCAGCGTCGAGGTGATGGACCAGCGCGGCCTGCTGAAGGAGTTCCTCGCGCGCGGCAAGAAGTACGCGGTCGGCGGTTTCTTCGCGGGCCTCGGCACGTCCTGGCCCGAGCGGCTGGACACCGCGCACTCGTACGTCCTCGCCATCCCGCAGGTGGTCACCGAGCGCCTGCTGCACGAGCACGCCACCGGGCTCGGCGCCGAGATCCTGCGCGGCCGCGAACTGACCGGGCTGAGCCAGGACGACGACGGGGTGACCGCCGAACTGGGAGACGGGTCCCGGCTCCGGGCGCGCTATCTCGTCGGCTGCGACGGCGGGCGCAGCACGGTGCGCAAGCTGCTCGGCGTCGGCTTCCCCGGTGAGCCCAGCCGGGTCGAGACGCTGCTGGGGGAGGTGGAGGTGGGCGTCGGGCCGGAGGAGCTGGCCGCCGTGGTGGCCGAGGTCCGCACGAAGCAGTGGCGGTTCGGCACCATGCCGCTGGGGGACGGGGTGTACCGGCTCATCGTGCCGGCCGAGGGCGTGGCCGAGGACCGCACGGCCCCGCCGACCCTGGAGGAAGTCAAGCAGCAGGTACGGAAGTTCGCCGGCACCGACCTGGGCGTGCACTCACCCCGCTGGCTCTCCCGCTTCGGCGACGCCACCCGGCTGGCCGAGCGCTACCGCACCGGCCGGGTGCTGCTGGCCGGCGACGCGGCGCACATCCACCCGCCGACCGGCGGGCAGGGTCTGAACCTCGGCGTCCAGGACGCGTTCAACCTCGGCTGGAAACTGGCCGCCGAGGTCCGCGGCTGGGCACCGGAAGGGCTGCTGGACAGCTACCACACCGAACGGCATCCGGTGGCCGCCGCCGTGCTGGACAACACCCGCGCCCAGATGGAGCTGCTGTCCTCCGAGCCGGGCCCCCGGGCCGTGCGCCGGCTGCTGGCCGAGCTGATGGAGTTCGAGGAGGTGAACCGGTATCTGATCGAGAAGATCACCGCGGTCGCGGTCCGCTACGACTTCGGCGAGGGCCATGAACTCCTCGGCCGGCGGCTGCGGGACGTGCAGCTGCGGCGGGGGCGCCTCTACGGGCTGATGCACGGCGGCCGGGGGCTGCTGCTCGACCAGACCGGCCGGCTGTCGGTGGCCGGCTGGGAGGACCGGGTGGACCACGTCGTCGACGTCATCGACGCCGGCGAGGAACTGGACGTCCCCGCGGTGCTGCTGCGGCCGGACGGCCATGTGGCGTGGGTCGGCGACGACCAGCGGGACCTGCTCGGCCGGCTGCCCCAGTGGTTCGGGGCCGCGGCCGGCTGAGCACGCCGCGGCGGCCCGGGAGGGCGGGACCCGTCCGGCCCGGCAGGGCGGGACCCGCCGGACGGGGCTCCGGCGGGGAACCACGCCTGCCGCGAGCCGGTGCCGGCCACCGCGGAACAATGGCGGGTCCGGCAGTGGTGCCATGTGCGGGGACCGGGGCGGCGCGCCATCCCGGCCGGCGCCCTGCCATGGCTTCCACCGAGTCCGGCCTGCACGCGTCCCGCCCTCCTGCCCCGGCGGGTCACTCTCCCCGGTACATCCGCCACAGGTCGACGAGTTCGACGTCGCCGCGCCGGCCGGCCTCGCGGCGCAGGTCCTCGGTGAAGCCGGAGCGGGCGAAGAGCAGGAGTCTGGGCAGTGCCCCCACCCGGGCGCTCGGCAGCAGCCCGCGCAGGTGTTCCAGCCGTTCCAACTGCGGCAGACCTACGGGGGTGGCGGTCCCCTTGGCATCGCCGATCGCGGTGATCCGCTCGGGCCCGAACGCTGGTGACTCCGCCACCACGAGATCCAGCTCGTGCCCGCGGCGGTGCTCCCGGCAGGCGATCTCGGTCGGGCGCACCCAGGTCGCCCGGCCGCCCAGGCTCTCCGGTGCGGCGTGTTCGAAGCACCACTGGCGGGCCAGTTCCTCGAAGTGCGGGCCGTAGATCTTCCCGGCGACGGTGTCGGCGTTGTCCGCCCAGACCCGGTCGGCCCGGCCCACCACCAGCTCCGGCTCGTGCCGCTGGATCAGCAGCTGGTACAACCGCACCGCGGGCTCGGCGACCCGGAAAACACTGCGCTTGTCTCTTATGGCGTCCTCGACCTGCTCCAGCAGGCCGATGTCCCGGAGCCCGGAGAGCAGGTGCGCCAGCGCGCCGCTCGGCCGCCCCAGCAGACCCGCGATCTCCGACCTGCGGTGATGCCCGGCACTGACCGCCGCCAGGACCGCCGCGTACGAGGTCGGATCCGAAATCGAGGGCTCCTCACGCAGCAGCAGCCCGCCTTCGCGGAACATGGCGGAGGCCGGGTTGAGCAGGCGGCGGGCGACCCACCCGTCGAAGTCCGCGAGGTCCGCCGGCCCGGTACCCCCGCACATCTCCTTGTACGCCGGGGTCCCGCCCACCAGCGCGTGGAGCCGGAACGCCAGCTCCGGGTCGTCCTCCACGCCCCAGAAGGAGGCCGCCTCCCGGAACCGGAACGGCCGTACCACCAGCTCCATGCTCGCCCGTCCGCGCAGCGGGGCGCCTCCGCCCAGCAGCTGCGCCATCGTGGTCAGCGCGCTGCCGCACAGGATCAGCCGCGTCCGGGTGTGCTCCTTGGCATGGCTCAGCGGACTGAGAGCCTGCTGCAGATAGGAGGGCAGGGCGGGGGACGCCGACACCAGATACGGAAACTCGTCGATCACCACTGGCAGCGGGGCGTCCTCACCGATCCGCAGCAGCTCGTCCAGCGCCTCCCGCCAGTCGGCGAACAGCACCGGCCGCCGCAGCCCGCGGAACGCCGAGTACGCCGAGCCCAGATCCGCGAGATTCTGTGCCTCGCTCTGCTGCGTCGCCGCGAAGAGAAAACCCCGCGACTCGCGCGCCAGCAGCTCCAGCATCAGCGTCTTCCCCTGCCGCCGCCGCCCGTACACGAGCCCCAGCGAGGCACCCTGCTGCTCCGACGCGGCGAATCTCTCCAACTCGCGCCACTCGGCGTCCCGCGCGAACAGTCGCTCCGGCTTGGCCACGACAACACCTCCGACGCCTATGATAGCTACAACTATCATAGTTGCAGCCACCATAATCTCTTGATCATGGACTGCGCGGAGTGACCAGGCCGGATTCGTACGCGAGGACGACGAGCTGCGCGCGGTCGCGGGCGTGGAGCTTGGTCATCGCCCGGTTGACGTGGGTCTTCGCGGTCAGTGAGCTGATCACCATGCGGGCCGCGATCTGGTCGTTGGACAGGCCCCGCGCGACCAGGGCGACGGCCTCGCGTTCCCGGTTGGTGAGCTCCTCCAGCCCGGTGCCCGGGTCGCCGGGGAGCGGCTGGGTGACGTACCGGTCGATCAGTTTGCGGGTGATGGACGGTGCGAGCAGGGCGTCGCCGCGGGCCGCCACGCGCACCGCGTGCAGGAAGTCGTCCGGCACGATGTCCTTGACGAGGAACCCGGCGGCGCCCGCGCGCAGCGCGTGGAAGACGTACTCGTCCATGCCGTAGTTGGTCAGGACGACGACGTGCACCCGGGACAGCGCCGGGTCGGCGGCGATGCGCCGGGTCGCCTCGATGCCGTCCATCACCGGCATCCGGATGTCGAGGAGCACGACGTCGGGCAGGTGCTCCCGGGCGAGGGCCAGGCCCTCCGCGCCGTCGCCCGCCTCGGCCACCGCCTCGATGTCGTCCTCCAGATCGAGGAGGGCGCGGAACCCGCTGCGCACCAGCGGCTGGTCGTCGACCAGCAGGACGCGGATCACGGCGCCCGGTCCACGGGGAGTTCGGCCCGGACGGTGAAGCCGCCCCCGTCGCGCGGCTCCGCGCGCAGCCGGCCGCCGAGGGCGGTGACGCGTTCGCGCATCCCCAGCAGCCCTACGCCCGGCACCGGGGCGGCGTCCGGGGCAGCCCCGCCGTCGTCGTCGACGCGGACCGCGAGGACGTCCGGGCGGCAGTCGACCCGGACGGAGGCGGTGGCCGCGGCGGCGTGCCGGGCGGTGTTCGTCAGCGCCTCCTGGACGATCCGGTAGACGGTCCGGCTCACCGCGGCCGGCACGTCCTCCCGCCGCCCCTCGATCGTCAGCGACGCCTCCAGCCCCGCCCGGCCCGCCCGCTCCACCAGTCCGGGGAGGTCGGCGAGCCCGGGCGGCGGGGCCGTGCCGTCGTCGCGCAGCGCCTCCAGGGTCGCGCGCAGCTCCCGGGCCGCCTCGCGCCCCGCCTCCTGGATGGCCAGCAGGGCCTCCGGCACCTGTTCGCCGCGCTTGCGGGCCACATGGACGGCGACCTCGCTCTGCAGCTTGATGACCGAGATCTGGTGGGTGAGCGAGTCGTGCAGCTCCCGCGCGATGTGCAGCCGCTCCTCGTCGGCGCGGCGCCGCGCGGTCTCCTCGCGCGTGCGCTCGGCCTCGTCCGCCCGCCGCTCGGCCTGCCGCAGCGCCTCCCCCGCCGCGCCGGCCGCGATCAGCCAGGCCAGCTCCAGGGCACCGCGGCCCCGCGCGAACGCCTCGCCCGCGTCGGGCAGGGAGACCAGGGCCGCGAGCGGAAGTGCGGCCAGCATGACGACGGACGCGACGATCGCGGCGGTGCGGTGCCCCGCGCGTACGGCGGCGTAGACGGCGAACAGGTAGGCGACGGCGGGCACGTCGAAGCCCGCCGCCTGGTAGCCCACCGCGCACAGCCCCGTGACGGCCAGGACGGGAACCGGCGCCCTGCGGCGCGCGGCCAGCGCCAGGCCGCCGGCCGCCAGCAGTCCGTGGCCGAGCGGCGCGGGACCGGTGGCGGACTGCTGCCCGGAAACCCCGGTGACCAGCAGCACCGCCGCCACACCGACGGCGATCAGCCCGTCCGCGGCACCGGCGGGAACCCCGAACCGCCCTGTGTTCATGCGCGCACCCTAGCCGGGGGCCGCCGGCGGCGGATCCCGCTCGCGGACGACCGGCCGCCTACCGCGCCCGCGGTACTTCCGCCGCGACTGCGGCAGCCGCGGCAGCCGGCTGCGCCCCCGGCGGCAGCGCGGAGTGCGTCCGCCCGCGGGACGACCGGCGGCACCCCGGTCGGCCACGATCGGGCGGTGGGCGAAGGCCCGACCGAGACATGGAAGAGGAGTGGGACATGAGCAGTTCGAGAACCCCGGGGCCGTTCCGGGAGAAGCCCGCGATGACCGGCGCCGCCCTGCTCGGCGGGCTCGTCCTCGCCGTCCTCGTGCTCGCCGCACCGGCGGCCGCGCACACACCGGTCCAGGAGGCCGCCGGCCCGCTGGCCTCCGGGCGGTTCGGGGGCACCGCGGCCGCCGTGGCGGGGCTGATCGGCGTGGTGGCCGGAGCGCTGGCCCTGGCCCGCCCCGGCGGTCGTCCGGGCACCGGCACCGGGCGGCGCGGAGCCCTCGTGGCCCTGACCGCGGGGCCGTTGGCCATGGTCCTCGGCGGGCTGTTCGCGGCCACCGCCGGCGGCGGTCTCGGCACCGGCAACGGGCTCGGCGGGTCCGTCGTGGCCCTGCTGCTGGGGCTGATCGCCACATCCCTCGGCGCGCCGGCACTGGCCCGCTCCCGCCGCGCCGTACGGAGCGGCTGAGGGCCGCAGGCGCTGACGGGCCGGCCAACTCGCTTCGAATTCACCACCGTTGGCCACGTCCGCCGAGTCCCGCCCGCCCTGGCGGGACCGGGCGAACCGGGGGTCACGACGGCATACCGCGCTCCGCGAGGCCGCTCTCGTAGGCGATGATGACGAGCTGTGCTCGGTCCCGGGCGTGCAGCTTGGCCAGGAGGCTGCCGACATGGGTCTTCACCGTCGGCATGCTGATGACGAGGCGCTCGGCGATCTCCGCGTTGGACAGCCCGTTGGCGATCAGCACGAGGACTTCCTGTTCCCGCTTGGTGAGTCCGACGAGCCGCGGCGCCGGCCGGGCGGCCTCGCCGCGGCGGGAGAAGGTGCGGATCAGGCGCCGGGTGACCGTCGGGGCCAGGACGCCCTCCCCGGTGGCGATGACGCGGATGCCGCCGACCAGGTCGGACGGCGATGCGTCCTTCAGCATGAAGCCGCTGGCTCCCGCCTGGAGAGCCGGGTACACGTACTCGTCCATGTCGAACATGGTGAGGGCGAGCACCCGGACACCGGCCAGCGTCTCGTCCGAGCAGATCTCCCGGGTGGCCGCGATACCGTCCAGGACCGGCATCCGCAGGTCCATCAGGACGACATCGGGGACGAGTTCGCGGGCGAGCCGCACCGCCGCGGCGCCGTCACCCGCCTCGCCGACGACCTCCATACCGGGTGTGGAATCGACCAGCACACGGAAGCTTCCGCGCAGCAGCGCCTGATCGTCTGCGATCAGCACCCGGACCGACTGGGCCATTCCTCTCGCCCCCGCCTGCTCGTCGGACACCGCGACGCGCGCCCGTTCGACCGGTTGTCAACTAGTACTCCAGTGCGGTTTCGTGATCTACCCAGCGGATTTGTCGGCGGATCGTCGTCGGTAGTGGCTGCGGCGGGCTGTTGCCTGGTGGTGTGTGCGCCAGTGGGACCAGTGCAGCAGTCTGCCCGCGGTCACGGCCGGTGCCGTGAGGACGGCGGCGAGCAGGTGGCGGATCTCGGGGACGGTCAACGTGATCGGGTCGCTGCCGCGGGTGGGGTGGAGTGGATCGACGGGCCGTTGTGGTGCCGGGTCGGCGGCAAGGGCGGTCAGGAACGCCAGCGCGAGCATGGCGAGCGTGATGTGCCGGTGCCATGAGGTCCAGTTGCGGACCTGGTAGTGGTCGAGTCCGACCTGGCCCTTGGCGGCCTGGAAGCACTCCTCGACGCTCCAGCGGACACCGGCGACGCGGACCAGTTCGGACAGGGCCACCTTTGTGGGTGACCAGCACAGGTAGAAGGCGAGTTCACCGGTAGTCCGGTTACGTCGGATGAGCAGGTGGCGGTGGCAGTCGGTGCCGATGTGGATCCAGGCCCAGTCGTAGTACCGCGGGCCTTTCGCACCGTTTCCGGCGCTGTGGCGCTGACAGGCCGTGGCGGGCAGGCGGTCGGCGACGGTGTCCGCGCGGACGGCAGTGCGGCCGTGGTTGATTCTCACCCGCATCGAGCAGGCGACGGCCCGCACGTAGCCGGTGCCGCGCGCCTCGAGGGCGGCGCGGAGCTGGGGGTCCTGGCCGTAGGCTTCATCGCCGGTCACCCAGGACGCGGTGATCCCGGTGTCCAGCGCGGCGGCGATCATCTCCCCGGCCAGGCGGGGCTTGGTCGCGAACTGGATGTCCTCGGGGATCCCGGCCGCGTGACGGCGTTCGGGATCGGAGCACCAGGACTGCTCGGGCAGGTAGAGCCGACGGCCGATCAGGGCCCGTCCCCGGCTGGTGGCCAGGGCGAGGAAGACGCCGACCTGAGAGTTTTCGATGCGTCTCGCGGTGCCGTTGCACACCGGCCGAGGCCCGGCCCTTCTTCAGGAAGCCGGTCTCGTCGACGACGAGAACGGCGCCGTCGGCGCCGAGGTGTTCGGCGGTGTACGCGCGCAGGTCGTCGCGGACCGCATCGGCGTCCCAGCGGGCGTAGCGCAGCAGGCGCTGCATCGGCCCGGGTCGGCTGTGGCCGGCCTGTTCGGCCAGCTGCCAGCAGTTCTTGCGCTCGACGTTCGACAGTAGCCCGAGCAGGTAGGCACGGGCCGCGGCCCGCAGCTCAACTCGCCCGAAGCGGTCCGCGATCCGGGCCATGACCTGGTCGAACATCGTCCGCCAGCGAGCAGGGTCTACGCTATGGCCCGCGGCCACCGCACGATCTTCAGGAGTCCACACAACCCCCGATGATCACGCGGCGGCCGCACCCGTTCCCAGCCGGGTCCGCGACAAGATCGCGAAACCAGACTGGAGTACTAGTCCGGGACGCACTTGTGGCACAACTTCTGGGACGGTCCTGACCTGGGCAGTGTCGATCGACGTCGACACCGTCGGACGGCGTCCCAGTTCCAAGGAAGTGGGACGGCCTGGCCGGCCGCCTACATAGCCGCCTGTTTTTCGGCGGAAGCTACGGCGACTCCCGGTGGGCGAAGCTACCGCCGTCCGAACGAGACCGTTGTCCGCTGAGGGTCCGCGCCCAGGGCTCGTCGACGTCGGCCAGGCCGAGGGTCAGCGTGACATTTTCGAGCATACCGGCGCCGAACCAGTGCCGGACCGCAGCGTCGTCGTGGTTCAGGAGCTCACTGACGAGTTCGACCTGCCTGGCATAGCACGTGCGCAACGCCTCAGCCACGAGCGGCTCATCGGCTGCGCAACTGGCCTGCATGAGGAACCGCATGACGTCCCGGTCCTCGATCAGGGTGCTGTAGGCGGACCGGATCGCACGCATCACCGCCTCCGGCTGCCGGTGCGGCCCGGCCTCATCGGCGCCGGCTTCGGCGCCGGTCAGAGCATCCGAGATCAGCTCGGACACGTGGAGGATGGCACCGGCGAACAACGCCTCCTTGCTGGCGAACAGGCGGTAGACGTAGGGCTGAGAGATTTCGGCCCGTTCGGCGATCTCACCAGTGGTCGTGCCGTAGTAACCCTTGCGCGCAAAGCAGGCCACGGCAGCGTCCAGCACGACTCGACGGCGTTGATCGCTCTTCACTCTGGAGCCAGGGGCGGGCATGTCTCCCAGTCTCTCACTGCGGAGTGGGACAGGGTGCGACGGGGCAAGACGGGTGGGTGACCCGTCTCACCCCGTCGAACCGGTATCAACTCTCCGAGGGCCACGACACGTCTTGGCCGCTGGCCGCCTCGTCGGGGGTCATGGCCTCGATGACCACGAGAGGATTCCAGTAGTCGACGAACTGCTCGACCAGGCCCGCCTCGTCGAGGCGGATCACCGTGATGACTGTCTGCTCGTACGGCTTGCCGGTGCTGAGGGCGATTCCCTCCGAGCGGTATTCGGCGACCGCGGTCCGGGGGTTGGCCGTCTCGATGAACTTCACGTCGACGAACTTCACGTCGAAGGTCTGCGGGAAGCCGCGCATGTGGGCGATCAGCGCCTCGCGTCCCTGCACCAGGGTAGGCACACCGGCGGGGGCGAAGGGGAACTCGACCGTGCCGTCCGCGGCGTACAGCTCGATCCACTCGTCGATCTGGCCGGACGACACCAGCCGAAGGTGCTCTGCCAGGGCGTGCTGTGCGGGGGTGAGGTCGCGGGTCGGGTTGACGCTCATGAATACTCCTCTGTTAGTGGTTGAACAATAACAAACGCAACAGGGAGACCTAAGGGTGAGGGCCGTCACGGCCCAGCCAGGACAGACGTCGGTAGTCCGACTCTGGTTTGGGAGGTGCAGCGCAGGAGCGGCACCGTTTGGATGACGGCTGTGTCCCGGGAAGTCACCACGTCCGCGCACGCGCACGACCTCGGGCGTACTGCTCTCGCGGCCCATCTCATGGGCGTCGATCACGACTCGGACCTAGTACTCCAGTACGGTTTCGTGGTCTATCCAGCAGGATCGTCGTCGGTAGTGGCTGCGGCGGGCTCTTGCCTGGTGGCGTCTGCGCCAGTGGGACCAGTGCAGCAGTCTGCCCGCGGTCACGGCCGGTGCCGTGAGGACGGCGGCGAGCAGGTGGCGGATCTCGGGGACGGTCAACGTGATCGGGTCGCTGCCGCGGGTGGGGTGGAGTGGATCGACGGGCCGTTGTGGTGCCGGGTCGGCGGCAAGGGCGGTCAGGAACGCCAGCGCGAGCATGGCGAGCGTGATGTGCCGGTGCCATGAGGTCCAGTTGCGGACCTGGTAGTGGTCGAGTCCGACCTGGCCCTTGGCGGCCTGGAAGCACTCCTCGACGCTCCAGCGGACACCGGCGACGCGGACCAGTTCGGCCAGAGGCACTTCGGCGGGTGACCAGCACCCCGCGTGAGTGCTCAGTTCGTGACTCCACCCGCGACTGAAGTCTCGCGGGCTTCCTGTGTCGGTGGCTAGGCACCGGCGCAGAGGACCAGCCCGGCCCTGTGTTTGACGTTGAGTGCGCCGACGTGGTCGGCGTGTGCCACCAGGCCGCAGTTGACGCACGTGAACTTCGCCTGGGTGACGCGGTTCTCCTTCGCCACGTGCCCGCATCCGCCGATTGCGGGTGGGCAGGTGCGGGACGTGTTGCGGGCGTCCACCGGGATCACGCGGCGACCGGCGCTTTCAGCCTTGTCCGCCAGGATCCGCAGGAACTGCCCCCAACCCGCGTCCAGGATGCTGCGGTTCAGCCCGGCCTTCGCCGCGGCACCGTTCGCCAGGAACGCACCGTCGCGGTCGGGGTCGGGCCGGGGTGCGGGCGCCTTGGTCATGCCCGCGGTGTTCAGCCGCTCGTGCCCGATCACATCGTGCTCGCGTACGAGAGCGAGGGCGGCTTTGTGGTGATGATCCAGACGCCGGCGCCGGATCTTCGCGTGCAGGCGGGCGACCTTGCGGGCCGCGGCACGATGCTTCTTCGTCCGACGCCGCGTGCGCTGGGGAAAGGTTGCCAGGTGCCGTTGCGCTGCGGCCAGTTCCTCGGCCGAGGCCTGCAGAAATGTGGGGTTGGCGACGTGGTGGCCGTCGGAGTCGGTGAAAAAGTGGACCGTGCCCAGGTCGATACCCACCCTGCTGCCGGTCGGGGGCAGCGGCTCTGCGGGCACCCCCTCGCAGGCCAGGATCACGTACCAGCGGCGGCCCTCCCGCTTCACGCCGACCGTCTTCACCCAGCCCTTCACCGGCCGGTGCCGGTGGACCCGGACGTGCCCGACGCCCTGCAGCCGCACCCGGATCTGCGTGTCGTGGGGGGTGGAGTCCCACCGGCAGCCGTCCCCGTCCTTCGGGAAGGTCACGGTGTCGAAGTGGCCGACCCCCTTGAACCGCGGGTACCCGGGCGTGCCGCCGGTCTTCACCCGCCGGAAGAAAGCCTGGAACGCGCGGTCCAGGCGGCGCAGGGTCGCCTGCTGGCTGGAGAAGGACCACCTGCCCTGACGGTCCGGATCGAACGCCCGAATTTCCTTCAGCTGCGCGGACTGGTCCCCATACCGGACCGAGGTCCGGGAGCTGTGCCGGTAGGCATCACGGCGCTCTTGAAGGGCCCCGTTGTACAGAGAGCAGTGATCCCGCAGCATCTCCACCAGCGCCCGCTCCTGCCGGACCGTGGGCCGCAGAAGAAACCGATACGCCCGCCTCACACCCACCCCACCTCCCCAGTTTCCCCGCGGCCGACACTGACGGGTTCACGCTACCGGCCCCCACTGACAACGCAGCGTGCTCCGCCGCTGCGCGGCTCCGGCCCAAGGATGCGATTCCCCCACCGGCTGAAGCCGGTGGTCCCGGAGCGGGAAACCCCCCTCCGCCGCGAGCCGGCTGATCTCCGCGGCCGTCATGCCGACCACGTCCAGGGCACCGTCGGGGGTACGGGACGGGGTGACGCCGTGGCGTTCCAGTTCCCTGCCGAGCCGTTCGGCGTGCGGGGTACGCACGCGCACGTAGGGCCGTCCGTGGCGCTGCATGAAGTCCGCCATGCCGGTGTCCGCCAGGAGCCGGCCGCGGCTGATGACGACCAGGTGGTCGGCGACCATGGACATCTCGGCCATGAGGTGGCTGGAGACGAGGACGGTCCGGCCCTCGGCGGCCATCGAGCGCAACAGGTCGCGCAGCCACCGGATGCCCTCCGTGTCGAGGCCGTTGACGGGCTCGTCGAGCACCAGCACGGGCGGGTCGCCGAGCAGGGCGGCCGCCAGGCCGAGCCGCTGGCCCATGCCGAGGGAGAAGGTGCCGACCCGCCGCCGGGCCGCGTCCGCGAGGCCCACCGTCTCCAGGACCTCGCGGACCCGGCTCCGGGCGATCCGGTTGCTCCGGGCGAGCCAGAGCAGGTGGTCGCGCGCGGTCAGGCCGCGGTGCGGGGCCGAGGTCTCCAGCAGGGCGCCGACGTGCCGGAGCGGATGGGTCAGTTCGCTGTAGGGCCGCCCGCCGATCCGGGCGGATCCGGCGTCCGGGCGGGTCAGGCCGAGCATCATCCGCATCGTCGTCGACTTCCCGGCGCCGTTGGGACCGAGGAAGCCGGTGACGGCTCCGGGCCGCACCGTGAAGGTGAGACCGCCCACGACGGTGGCCGGCCCGTACCGTTTGGTCAGGTCTTCGACGTCAATCACGGGACGAGTCTTCCGGCCGCCGCCGCCGGGCACATCGGACCGGGGTCGGGAGCGGCCGGGCCGCTCTCCCGGGACGGACCCATACCAGGGTATGAGAGCGGTTTCGGCCATACCTGAAGCCCGTGCCCGGGGCCCATGCCGGGAGCGCATGCCAGAGGCGCGCGCCGGAACGCACGCCGGGGAACGGACGTCAGTAGGGCAGCGTCCCGAGGACCCGGAAGCCGTCGGCACCCGGGCGGGGCCCGGCGGTGAGGGTCCCGCCGTGGGCGGCGGCCCGTTCCGCCATCCCGACGATGCCCATGCCGCCGCCGGGCACGGCCGCCCGGCGCCCGGGCCCGGGGCCGTCGTCGGTGACGTCGATCGTCAGTACGCCCTCCCGCGCCGTCACACGGACCAGGCACCGGGTCGGGGCGGCGTGTTTGACGACGTTGGTCAGCGCCTCCTGCACGATCCGGTACGCCGCCAGCGCCACGCCGTCCGGCGGTTCCTCCGCGCGGTCGGTCCGCAGGTCGACCCGGACACCCGCCGCCTCGGCCGTGCGGGCCAGCGAGGGCAGGTCCGGCAGGCCGCGGACCGGCCGGAGGTCCTGCGCTTCCCCGCCCGGCTCCCGGCGCAGCACCTTGAGGGTGGCCCGCATGTCCCGCAGCGCCCTGCGGCTGACCTCCTCGATGACCGTCAGGGCCTCGCGCGCCTCCTCGGGACGCGTGGCGACCACATGGTTGGCGACACCGGCCTTGATCGCGATGAGGCCCACGCTGTGCGTGACGACGTCGTGGATGTCCCGGGCGATCCGCATGCGCTCCTCGACCTTCGCCTGCTCGGCCGCCTGTTCGATGGCCCGGCGCAGGCTCTCCCGCCGCTCCCGGACCGCCGTCCCCGCGGCCCAGGTGGCGCCGAGGACCAGCAGGCCGAACAGCAGGTGCACCGCCAGGGTCCCGCCCTCGTACGTCTGCCCTCCCGTCACCGCCAACAGGGCCGCGCCGGCCGCGCTGGCCCCTCCGACGAGGACGGCCGACCGCCCTGGCCGTCTCCGCCGTGTCGTGGCGACCGGGTAGAGCGCGTAAGCGGGAGCGAGGAGGACGGCCGGGCCGAGACCGGCGGCAAGAGCGGCACAGGAGGCGGCGAGTACGGCCGCGAGGACCGGGACGGGCCACAGCCGGCGGGCGGCGAGCGGCAGCGCGGCGGCGAGCGGGAGCAGCCAGGCGGTGAGCCCGCCGGGTGTGCCGCCGGTGTCCGGCCGCAGCACCGACAACTGCGGGAGCAGGGCGAACCCGAGTGCGGCCGCCGCGTCGAGGAGGAGCAGGCGCCGGCGCGAGACGTCTCCCATGCGGCGAATCTAGGGGCCGGTCCGCCGGGCGTCCACCGCCGGTTCCGCGGGCCGTCGGCGGGACGGATCGTCCTGCGGCCGCGGGTGCGGCCCCCGGCCCGCGGGCGCGGCCGGGAGGGGACCGCGCGTCGGCGGCGTGCCGCCCGGGGGCAACCGGCGGGTACCGCGCGGTGGCGCGATCCCGACGCTCGGGCCCCCGTCCGGCCGGCCCCGGTCCCGTTCCCGGGAATCTCCGTGCCGGGCCCGGTCGTTGGCGGGGCGGCGGGGAGGAGGTGAAGGGGAGTGGGACGGTGGCACAGGGACGTGTGCGGGACCCGTGGCGGCTGCTGCTGATCGAGGACGACCGGGAGCTGGTGTCCCTGCTCTCCGGGGTGCTGCGGGACGAGGGCTACTCCGTCGATGTCGCGACCGACGGGCAGCGGGGCCTGCACCTGGGCCTGACCCGGCGGTACGACGCGCTGGTCATCGACCGGCGGCTGCCGGCGCTGGACGGCCTCGACCTGCTGGGCAGGCTGCGGTCCCGGGCGGTCCGCGCCCCGGTGCTGCTGCTGACCGCGCTGGGGACCGTGCACGACCGGGTCGACGGACTCGACGCCGGCGCCGACGACTATCTGGTCAAGCCGTTCGAACTCGACGAGCTGAGCGCCCGGTTACGGGCCCTGTGCCGCAGAGGGCGCGACGCGACCGACGTGCTCCGCATCGGCTCGGGCCGGCTGTACGTCGGCCCCCGGGAGGTCGAACTGGCCGACGGTGAGCGGATCGCCCTCGCCGCACGGGAGTTCGCCCTGCTGTGGGCGCTGGCCTCGCGCCCCAACCTCGTCCATTCCCGGTCGGAGCTGCGCCGGCTGGTGTTCCAGGAGGCGCCCGCGTCCTCCATCGTCGACACCTATGTCTACTACCTGCGCCGCAAGCTCGGCCGGCAGGTGGTGCGCACGGTCCGCGGGCTCGGCTACCGGCTGGGCTCGCTGTGAGGGCGTCGGCGAAGGCGGAGTGGGCGGCGGTGCGCCGGGCACGGCTGCGGATCGCCCTCGTCACCGGGGGGATCATCACGCTCCTGGTCACGGCCGTCGGCGGGATCGCCCACACGGTGATGGTGCGCGCCCAGAACGACCAGGTGTGGCGGGAGCTGCGCTACGGCGCCCAGTACGGGGACCTGTCGAGCCCGCCGGTGTGCACCTGGCTCTTCGCCGCCGGCGTGGAACCGCTGGCGAACGCCCCGGCCGGCTTCCCCCTGCGCGCCGACGTCGACCGGGTGGGCCGGACCCACCGGGCCGTGGAGCGCACCGTGGAGCGGAACCACACCGTCTATCTGGTGCGCACGGAGCGGCGGGCGGACGGCGCCGTGGTCCAGGCGGTGTTCGATCTGCGCTTCCAGCTGGCCGACCGCGCCCATCTGTGGTCCGCGCTGGGCGTCGCCGAGCTCGTGGGTCTGGTCGCCGCGGCCCTGACCGGGCTGGTCCTCGGGCGCCGGGCGGTGGCCCCGCTGGCCGAGGCGCTCACGCGGCAGCGCCGGTTCGTCACGGACGCCAGCCACGAGCTGCGCACCCCGATCACCCGGGTGTACACGAAGGCGCAGGTGCTGGCACGGCAGGCGGCCGCCGAGAACCTGCCGGCCCCGCACCGTGACGGGCTGGCCGGACTGGTCGGCTCCGTCGGCCGGTTCGGCGAGGTGATCGACGATCTGCTGCTGTCGGCGAGCCTGGGCGCGAGTCCGGCACGGCGGTCCGAGTGCCGTCCGGTCGAACTGGCCGAACTGGCCCGGTCGGTGGCCGCCGAGGAGGCCGACCGGACGCGGGACCGCGGGCTCACCGTGGTCGTGGAGCGGCCGCCGCACCGCCTGTACGTCGACGGGGTGGAGTCCGCGCTGCGCCGCGCGGTCGGCGAACTGCTGGCCAACGCCATCGGGCACACCCCGCCGGGCGGGCGGATCGAGGTGTCCCTGGCGCGGGCGGGCGGCGTGGTCGAGCTGACCGTCACGGACACCGGGGCCGGTTTCGACCCCGCCGAGGCGGAACGCCTGTTCCAGCGCTTCCACCGCGGTGGCGACGGCGGCCGGTACGGGCTGGGGCTGGCGCTGCTGAAGGAGATCGTCGCCGGCCACCACGGCACGGTCGCCGCGACCGGTCACCCGGGGCGGGGCGCGCGGTTCACCATCCGGCTTCCCGAGTCCGGGCGTCCGCCCGCCCCGGAGGGACGGTGGCGGCGGGTCAGGGCCGGCCGCCCGTGGCGGGCGGCGCGCTCGTGGCGAGGGAGTCGCTCGGGGCGAGGAGGCCGGGGGTGGCGAGGAGGTCTGCCGCGGCGCGGACGTCCGCGTCCAGCGGGCGGTCCGGGTCGACCGGGGGCACCGCCTCGCTGAGGGCGTCGAGGAGCGCGGCGCACCGGGGCGCGGTGGGGCGGCGGGCTCCGACGTAGACGGCCTGGCGCAGTCCGAGCGCGAGCGACCCGCACAGCAGGCCGAGCAGCTCCGCCATGTCGTGGGAGCGCAGGGCCGCCTGGGTGCCGAACGGGACGACGTCCTGGGTGTGCAGGTTCGTCGGCAGGCTCTGCATGCCGGCCGGTGCCGCGGCGCGGCGGATCTCCGCGACGAACGCGGTGGTGGCCAACTGCACGCCCTGCAGGCCGTGCTGAGTGCCCGGGGTGGTGGCGAGCATCGGCGGCAGCCCTCCGTTGCGTGCCGGGTCCACCAGCAGGTCGAGCTGGCGTTCGGCGAGGTTGCCCAGCTGGGCGGTGACGGAGGCGAGCATGTCGGCGGCGAACGCGGCGGGCTGCCCGAAGAAGTTGCCGCCGTGCACCACCTTGCCCTCCGACGCCGCCCCGTCCCCCGCCGTGCCGTCCCCCGCCGTGCCGTCCCCCGCCGCCCCGTCCCACTCCGCCGCCTCCTCCGGGCCGCCGGGGAAGAAGAGCGGGTTGTCGCTGACGCCGCCGAGGTCGGCGGCGACCACGCCGTCGACGTAGCGCAGCGCGTCCTCCGCCGCGCCGAGCAGCTGCGGGGCGCAGCGGATGCTGTACGGCTCCTGCAGGGGCCGGGTGCCGGAGGGCGCGGTGCCGGTGAGCGTCCGGCGCATGCGCGCGGCGACGCCGACCGCGCCGGGGTGGCCGTAGGCGCGCATGAGGTCGGCGTCGAGGAAGCCGGGGTCGCAGCCGAGCACGTCGGCCAGCAGGCAGGTCAGCGCGGTGAGGGCGCGGTGTGCGGTGCGGACGGCGTCGCGGGCGAGTGCCGTGGCCGCGGTGGTGACGGAGGTGCCGTTGACGAGCGCGAGCGCGTCGCGGCCGTCGAGGGCGAGCGGGCGCAGTCCGGCTCCGGCCAGCGCGGCGGCGGCCTCCGTCCGGCGGCCGTCCAGGTAGGCGTGTCCGCGGCCGCGCAGCGCCTGGGTGGCGTAGGCGAGGGGGATCAGGTCGCCGCTCGCCCCGACCGATCCGTAGCGGGGGACGGCCGGGCAGAACGTCGTGGCGAACATGGCGGCGAGCCGCTCGACGACCTCGGCGGACACGCCGGAGAGGCCCCGGGCGAGTGACGCGGTGCGCAGCAGCAGGGCGGCCCGGACGATGCCGGGCGGCAGGTCCGGGCCCTGGCCGGCGCCGAGGTGCGCCAGGGTGTTGTCGCACTGGTCGGCCTCGTCGGCGCGGCCGGCGAATCCGGCGAGGGCGCCGAAGCCCGTGGTGGCGCCGTAGATCCGGCGGTCCCCGCCGCCGTTGCCGTTGCCGTGGCGTGCCGCGTGGAAGAAGCGGCGGCCCCGGGCGACGCGTGCGCGGACCTCGTCGTCCACGGTGACGGTGAGCGGTGCCGCCGCGCGGCGCAGGGCGGCGGAGTCCGGGGGGCGGGTGAGCGGGACGGTGTCCGTGGTGGTCAGCACGGCGGAAACGTAACGGGGCAATCTCAGAGCGCTCTGAGATGCGGTGGATAGCTTCCCGGGCCATGGCGTACGACTACTTGATCATCGGAGCGGGACCCGCGGGACTGCAGCTCGCCGCGTTCCTGGAGCGGGACGGTGCGGACTACGTCGTTCTGGAGCGCGGCAGTGGCCCCGGCACCTTCTTCACGCGGTTCCCCCGGCACCGTCAACTCATCTCGGTCAACAAGGTGCACACCGGATACGAGGATCCGGAGCTGCGGCTGCGGATGGACTGGAACTCCCTGCTGAGCGACGATCCGGAGCTGCTGTTCACCCGCTACAGCCCGCGGTACTTCCCGCCGGCCGACGACATGGTGCGCTACCTCTCGGACTTCGCGGAACGGACCGGTGCGCGCGTCGAGTACGGCACCGAGATCGTCCGCGTCTCCCGCTCGGACGACGGGTTCACGGCGCTCGACCGCACCGGACGGACCTGGCGGGCGCCGCGCCTGGTGGCCGCGACCGGGGTGTCCCTGCCGTACCTGCCGCCGATCCCGGGCATCGAACTGGCCGAGCGCTACGACACCTTCGACCCGGACCCGGAGTCCTTCACCGGGCAGCGGGTGCTCGTCATCGGCCGCGGCAACTCCGGTTTCGAGACGGCCGACGCCCTGATGGAGACCGCGGCGGTCATCCACGTCGTCGGCCCCGGGTCGCTGCGGCTGGCGTGGCAGTCGCACTACGTCGGGCATCTGCGCGCGGTGAACAACAACTTCCTGGACAGCTACCAGCTCAAGTCGCAGAACGCGGTCCTCGACGGCCGGGTGCTCGCGATCCGCCGCGACGCGGACGGGTACCGCGTACCGGTCGCCTTCGAGCGGGTCGACGAGGCGGTCCGGGAGATCCGGTACGACCGGGTGGTCGTCGCGACCGGTTTCCGCTTCGACGCCTCCCTCTTCGACGACGGCTGCCGGCCCGGACTGGCGGTCAACGGGCGCTTCCCGGCCGTGACGCCCGTCGGCGAGTCGGTCAACGTGCCCGGTCTGTACTTCGCCGGGACGCTGATGCAGGCCCGGGAGTTCCGCAAGGCCACCACCGGCTTCATCCACGGGTTCCGCTACTCGGTCCGCGCCCTGCACCGGGTGCTGCGGCAGCGCCACCACGGGGAGCCCTGGCCGGTGACGGACCTCGGGGACGCCGTGGAGCGGGCCGTGGACGCGGTCATCACCCGCGTCAACCGGTCCTCGGCGCTGTGGCAGCAGTTCGGCGTCCTCGGCGACCTGCTGCTGGCCGCCCCCGACGGGACGCTGCGCTACGCCGAGGAGGTCCCGGTCGGCCATGCGCCGGACGCCGTCCGGGCCGGCGACTTCGGGGAGGTGGCCGCCCACGCGGTGATCACCCTGGAGTACGGGGCCGACCACGACCGGGTGGATCCCTTCGACGTCCGCGCGGGCCGCACGTCCCAGCAGGACGTGCGGGGGCTCGACGGCCGCTATCTGCACCCGGTCGTCCGCTGGTACCGGGGCGGGGAGTTCACCGCCGAGCACCACCTCACGGAGAACCTGGAGAACGAGTGGGACAGCGAGGAGATCCACCGCGCCCCGCTCCGCGCGTTCCTGACCGACCGGCTCCGCCCGGCCGCCGCCGGGACCCCCGCTGCCCCCGCGGCCCCGGCCGCCCCGGTGACGCCGGCCGCCCGGGTGGCGCCGTGACGCTCCGCGAGCTGCACGACGCGGCCCGCGCGGCGCTGGACCCGGTCACCTACGACTACGTGGCGGGCGGCGCGGGCCAGGAGCGGGTCCTCGCCGCGAACGAACGGGCCTTCGACCGGTACGCGCTGCTGCCGAGGGTGCTGTGCGGCAGCGAGACGCGGGACACCGCCGTGGACCTGCCGGGGGCCCCGGGGGCGTCACCCGTGGTCGTCGCGCCGACCGCGTTCCACCGGCTGGCGCACCGGCACGGCGAACGCGCCACGGCCCGCGCCGCCGCGGCCGAGGGAGCCGTCCTGGTGACGGGGACGGCCGCGACCACGGCGGTCGCCGACGTCGTCGCGGCCGCGCGCGGGACGGCCGCGGACCCGGCCGTGTGGTTCCAGCTCTATCCGCACCCCCGCCGGGACGTCACCGAGGCGCTCGTCCGGCGCGCCGAGGACGCGGGGTGCACGGCGCTGGTGCTCACGGTCGACTCACCGGTCTTCGGCCGGCACACCAGGGATCTGCGCAACGGGTTCACCGACCTGCCGCCCGGATACGCCGCGGAGAACATGCGCGGCCTGCCCGGTGCCCCGCCCGGCCGGCCCGCCGCCATCGCCATGTCCCCGGCGGTCTCGTGGCGGGACCTCGACCGCATCCGGCGGATGACCGCACTTCCCGTCCTGCTCAAGGGGATCCTGCACCCGCGGGACGCGCTGCCGGCCGTCGAGCACGGCGCCGCCGGGGTGATCGTCTCCAACCACGGCGGCCGCCAGTGCGACACCGTCCCGGCGGCGGTGGACTGCCTGCCCGCGGTCGCCCGCGCGGTCGCGGGCCGGGTCCCGGTCCTGCTGGACGGCGGTGTGCGGCGGGGCGGGGACATCGCCGTCGCGCTCGCGCTGGGCGCGTCGGCCGTGGGTGTCGGGCGCCCGGTGGTGTGGGGCCTGGCCGCCCAGGGCGAGGCCGGGGTCCGGCGGGTCCTCGCGGCGCTGCGCGACGAGTACGACCACACGCTCGCCCTGTGCGGGGGGCGCCGGAACACCGATCTGACCGGGGACATGGTCGTCCGGAGGGAGGAGACGTGGTGAGCGGAGCCGGGGACGGGGTGAGCGGAGCCGGGGTGAGCGGGGAGCCCAAGCGGGCCGCCGCGGACGGCTGGTGGCTGCCGCGCGGCGTGGTGGCGCTGCGCGTGCGCATCTTCGAGAGGGTCAACGGCGACCGGGTCGTGACCCTGCCGGGCGCCGGGTACGGCCCGGAGGTGTTCGAGCGGGTGTACGCCCACCCGGCCGCGAACGGGCGGAGCGCGGGGGCGGGCCTGTCCGACCTGTTCTGGTACTGGCTGTCCCCGGGGCCGGAGGTGCACCAGGAGCACCTGGAGGCCGGCGAACGCTACGAGGACGTGGCCGCGGCCACCCGCCGCGTCCTCGCCGGAGACTCCGCCGGTCTCGCCGCCGCGGCCGGCCGCGCCGTCGGGCAGGTGCTGGACGCCCTGCCGGACACCCGGATCAGCCTCGTCCGGCTGCGGGACCTGGTGATGCCCGCCTGGGCCGCCTTCTGCTACGAACTGGTGTTCAGGGAGCCGTGCCCGCCGCACGCCCGCGAGCTGATCACCGCGCACGCGAACGACGTGGTCACCGCCCTGAAGTGCACCGGCCTGCGCCATCCGCGGCGCCGGGCCCGGCTCACCGCGTATCTGCACGCACGGGTCGCGGCCGGCGACGTACCGCACCGGCTGCCGGAGACACTGACGCCCGCGGAACAGGTGCACTATCTGCAGGGGACGTTCTTCAACACCGCCGTCGTCCAGCTGTCCGAGGCGACCGCGCACGTCCTGCTCGCCCTCGCCCGCCACCACCCGGTGCAGCGGCGCCTGTCGGCGGACCCCTCGGACGAGCGGTACCTCACCCGGGTGCTCGACGAGACGATGCGGCTCTACCCGCTGTTCGGCATCGCGCACCGCATCACCACCGGCGAGATCCCGCTCGACGCGGACACCGTGCTGCCCGCCGGCTCCGTGGTGTGCTTCAGCTACCCCGGCTACCACGCCACGGGGTACGACCGGCCGGAGGTGTTCGACCCGGACCGCTGGGCCACCCTGTCCGCCAAGCACGCCCACCACATCCCGTTCGGGGTGGCCGCGAACCGGCCCTGCCCGGCGTGGCGGCTGTCACCGGTGGTGCTGCGGGCCGCGGTCCGCGAGGTGCTCGGCCGGTACCGGCTCGACTCCGCCGCCTCGCACACCAGATCCCTGCCGCACCGCGCCCCCTGCCTGCTGATTCCGCGCGGCCTCTCCCCCGGGGCCCGCCGGCTCGGGGCGCTGCGGACGTATCTCCGGCTGCGGGACGGGGTCGAGGACGTCACCCGGGGCGTGCGCCAGCTGGTGCTCGGCACGGTCATGGTGCTGCACGCCCGCCGGCTGCGGCCGGCCGCACGCCATTTCGAGGAGCGGCCGGCCACGCGCTGCCCGGCCGCCCGCCCCGTCCCGGGCCGCCCGGAAGGGGAACGCGGATGACGCCCGCGGAGCTCGCGCCCGCCTTCTTCCTCTCGGTCGTGGTGATCCTGGCCGTCTGCCGGCTCGTGAGCCGGCTGCTGCGCCCGCTCGGGCAGCCGCCCGTCGTCGGCGAGATGCTCGCCGGGGTGGTGCTCGGCCCGTCGGTGCTCGGCGCCCTGTTCCCCGGCGTCGAGGCGGGTCTCTTCCCGCAGGACCTGCGCCCGGTCCTCTATGTGGTCGGGCAGATCGGCCTGGTCGCGTTCATGTTCCACGTCGGCTGGGACTTCCGCGTCGACCGGCTGCGCGGCGTCGCCCGGCCCGTCGGGCTGATCTCCGCGGCCGGGGTGCTGGTCCCGGTGGTGCTCGGCGCGGCCCTCGTCGTCGTGGCCGGCGAGCGCGGCGGCGTCCTGGCCGAGGGCGTGCCGCTGGTGGTGTCGGCCCTGTTCACCGGCGTCGCGCTCGCCGTGACCGCGTTCCCGATGCTGGCCCGCATCATCAGTGAACGGGGCCTGACCGGCAGCCGGTTCGGGTCGATCGCCCTGGGCGCCGGTGCCGTCGACGACGCCGTGGCGTGGGTGCTTCTCGCCGCCGTGTTCAGCATCGCCGCCGGCAGCGCCGGGCTGGTGTCGCTCGCCGTCGCGGGCGCGTTCGGCCTCCTGGCGGCGATGGCGGTGTTCCTCCGCCTGCACGGCCGCACCGCGCTGCTCGCCGACCGGACGGCGCCGGAGAACCTGCTGCCGGTGCTGGTCGGCGTCCTGTTCCTGGCGGCCTGGTACACCGATGTCGTCGGGCTGTACGCGGTGTTCGGCGCGTTCAGCCTCGGCGTGGTGTTCCCGCGCTCCGAACGGCTGGACCACACGGTCGCCGCGCTCAAGCCGGTGGGCGCGGTGTTCCTGCCGCTGTTCTTCACCTACTCCGGGCTGAACACCGACTTCGCCCTGCTGGGCGACGGTTCGGTGCTGGTGTTCACCGCGGGGTGCGTGGTGGTCGCCGTCGCCGGGAAGTTCGGCGCCTGCTGGCTCGCCGCCCGGGCCGCCGGTGAGCCGAACAGGGTGGCGCTGCGGGTCGGGGCCCTGATGAACGCGCGGGGTCTGATGCAGCTGATCGCGCTCAACCTCGGCCTGGCGGCGGGGATCGTGACCCAGGCGATGTTCAGCGCCCTGGTGGTGGTCGCCATCGTCACCACCGTCATGGCGCCGCCGCTGCTGGCGTTCCTCGACCGGCGCGAACGGGCCCCGCGGGGCGCGGTGCGGCAGCCCGTGGAGGCGTGACGCCGTCGCCGGGCCGGGCCGGCGGCCCGTGATCCGGACGGAGCCGGGTGGCTGCCCGGGACCCCGGCTCCGTCATCGCCTCATCGGCAACTCCGTCAAACCGGCGAGTTCGGCGTCGGTCGCCGGCCTGAGCGTCGACAGAATGTGCCGGGCCGCGGACCGATCGGTGGGAGAGCCGTCCCCGGCCACGGTGTACACCAGGCCGTCACGGCGCAGACGCAGCTCCCAGTGCTCGTAGTCCCCCTCGTAGACGCGCAGTTGGCGGCCTCCGCCGTCGTCCGTGCAGCGGATCGGGTCGCCGCGGGGAACCGGGCAGTCGCGCGCGTCGACGCGCCGGGTGTCGTGTCCCGCCCGTTCCACGCCGAGGTGCAGCGGCTCGGAGCGCGGCCGCGCGTAATGGGCGCTGAAGCCGTCCTCGCTCGCGCCCACGCCGCGCAGGGTGTACCCCGGCGGCGGGTCGCCGACCCGCAGCATGCCGCGGTCCACGCCGTTGGCGCTGATCCACTCGCCGAGCGTGGGCGGCTGCGCGGCCGCCCAGGTGGTGTACGCGACGCCGGCGGCGAGGGCGGCCGCCGCTCCGAGGGCGCCCAGTCTGACGCGGGTGCCGGGGAGGAAGAGCGCGGCGGCGACCATGTAGCAGGCGCCTCCGACCGCGTAGAGCAGAAGACCGCGGTCCAGACGGTTGACGGTGATGTACACCACGGCGGCCCCGGACGCACCGGCCGTGCCGAGCGCGTAGACGCCCGCCGTCCAGGCCCACAGCCCTCGCGGCCTGCGCAGGAGCGGCACCATCGTGCGGACGGCGGATCCGAGGGCCGCGAGCACGGCCACCGCCATCAGCACCACCCCGGCGAGAAGGGCGGCGAGCGGAGCCGCTCCGCCGGAGAAGAGCGCGGCGAGCACCGCTATCACCTGCATGCCGGTCAGGGCGCATCCGGCCAGCCAGACGGCCACCAGATGCACCACGGCGCGCCTCGTCTCCCCCCACTGCGTCATGCCCTTGATCACGCGGGGCCGCGGCCTGCGGTTCCCTGCCGGGGAGACCGCGGCGGACGGGCCCGGCGGCCGGCCCCGGCGGCGCCCGGGCCGCGCCGCTGCCGGCGGGCGCGGGGGCGGTGCGCGCGGGGGCGGGGCGGGCCGTCACCCGGACGCGAGGCGCTGTTTGTCGGGTTTCCCCGCGGACGTGAGCGGCACCTCGTCGATGAGCGTGAGACGGGTCGGCGCGCACGCCCCGCCCAGCTCCCCGGCGACCAGCGCCCGCAGCTCGTCGAGGCGCGGGACGGCACCGGCGGCGGGCACGACGAAGGCGTGCACGGCCTCCCCGGTGCCGGCGTCGGGGACGGCGACGACATACGCCTCCGCCACCGCCGGATGACCGGCGAGCAGCCGCTCCACCGGTCCGGCGTAGTGCACCTCGGCGTTCACGATGATCACATCGCGGGTCCGCCCGGTGAGCCACAGCCGGCCGCCCGCGTCGAGCCGGCCGAGGTCGCGGGTGCGCACCCAGCCGCCGGCGAACACCCCTGCGGTGAGGCCGGGTTCGCGCCAGTAGCCGGTGCTCTGCGACGGGGTGCGGACGAACAGTTCGCCGTCGGTGCCGGGCGGGACCGGGCGGCCGGAGGAGTCCCGGACCTCCAGCTCGACGGGCGGCACGCCGAGCGAGCCGGGCACGTCGGACGGGGTGGCCATGGAGATCATGCCGGTCTCGGTCTGGCCGTAGCCGTGAAAGACCACCGGGCCGAGCACGTCCGCGGCCTCGCGCAGGTGCCCCGGCTCCAGCGGGGAGCCGGACACCATCAGCGCGCGCAGGCCGCTCAGATCGGCGGGCGAGGCACGCTGGTCCGCCACGAGCTTCACCAGCCGGGGCACGGTGACGACGCTCGCGGTCGCCCGGTGCCGCACGATCGCGCCGGGCAGGTCCGGCGGGTCGGCGGTGACGAGGGTGCCGCCCGCCGCGAGGGCCAGCAGCCCGTACTCCATCATCACCTGGCTCGCCAGGGTGCCGAACACCAGGAACCGGTGCATGTGCCCGGCGAGTTCACGGATCGCCGGCGGCCAGGCGTCCGGCCGGAGCGCCCACCCCGCGGTCATCGCCGCGTACGTCTGCGCGCACGCCTTGGGAACACCCGTGCTGCCGCTGGTGTGGAGGAGCCTGGCCACGTCCCCCGGCCGGCCCGCGGCGCGCGGCCGGCGGCCGTCGTCCGGCGCGGAGAGGAGTTCGCCGAGCGGCAGGACGAGCCCGGGCCGCGCACCGTCCGGGCCGCCGGGGCGGTCGGTGACCGTGACGCCGGTGTCCCGCAGCAGCCGGGCCCGGCCGCGTTCGGGCAGCCCGGGCCGCACGCCGACGACGCGGGCGCCGACCGTGTGCGCGGCGGTGATCGCGGCGAACGCCCCGGGCCCCACGCCGAGCAGCATGGCGACGCCGTCGCCGGGCCCCACGCCGTGCCGCCGCAGGCAGCGCGCGGCGCGCCGCACCATACCGAGCAGCTCGTCCCCGGAGACCGCCCGGCCGGCGTGCTCGAACACCGGCCGCTCCCCCGCCGCGCCGAGGAGGTCCAGGACGGCGCCGGGGAACTGCTCGGCCACATCGGACTCGGCCACGTCGGACTCAGCCACGTAGGACAAGGCAGTCCTTCACGAACGCGGTGAGCGGCTGCCGGTGGACCACCGGGATGTCCCAGTCGTTCTCCAGGTTCTCCGCCAGATGGTGGGTGCCGGCGAGGACGCCGTCGCGGTAATGGCGGACGACGGGGTGCAGGTAGGTGGAGTCCATCGCGTGGTCGGCGTCGTTCTCCGCGACGCGGGGCACGGTGGCGTCGAACGGGTCGGCCTGCTCGTGGTCCGGCCCGTACTCCAGATCGACGGTGAAGCGGTGCGGCGCTCCACCGAGCAGGCCGTCGGTGACATAGTCGAGCGGGACCTCCTCCTCGTACCGGGCCCGGTCGCCGTCCACGCTGACGACATCGCCGAGGACACCGAACTGCTGCCACAGGGCGGACGAGCGGTTGACGCGGGCGGTGATCGCGTCGGCGATCGCCTCCGGCGCCGCGGCGAGCGGCTCACCCGGCCACGGCGCGCCGTGGTACCGCGCGCCCAGGATGCGGTGCAGGGCGCGCGTCCCGTACCGGAAGCCGTGGACGAAGCCGTTGGTCGACCTCTTGAAGTCCCGCTGCTGGGTCAGCGTTCCGGCGAAGTACAGGCCCGGGACGTTCACCGACTCGTAGGCGGAGGTCTGCTCGGGGAACCGGTCGTCGATGACGAGAGCGGGACGGCAGTCCGCGTCGAACACGGAGGCGTCGAAGCGGAAGCCGGTGCAGGCGATGATCCGGTCGTAGTGCAGTTCGCGCAGCCGCTCCGCGGTCCGGGCGTAGCGGAACATCACCCGCAACCGGCCGTCGCCGGCCCGCTCGATGCTCTCCACGCTGCCGTCGAGGACCGCGTTCTGCGACTTGAGCTGGTAGCTGTCCAGGAAGTTGTTGTTCACCGCGCGCAGATGCCCGACGAAGTGGGTCTGCCAGGCCATCCGCACCGAGTGCGGCCCGGCGACGTGGATCACCGCCGCCTTCTCCATCAGGGCGTCGGCCGTTTCGAAGCCGGAGTTGCCCTTGCCGATGACGAGCACCCGCCGGCCGGTGAAGGACGCCGGGTCCGGGTCGAAGGTGTCGTAGCGTTCGGCGAGCCCGATGCCGGGGATCGGCGGCTCGTTGAGGGCGGAGACGCCGGTGGCCACGACGATCCGCCGCGCCCGCCACTCCCGCCCGCCGCCGTCGAGCACGGTGAAGCCGTCCTCCGATCGGGAGACGCGGACGACCTCGGTGCCGTACTCGACGCGGGCACCGGTGCGTTCCGCGAAGTCGGCCAGATAGCGCACCATGTCGTCGGCGTGCGGGAAGTAGCGCTCGCTGTAGCGCGTGAAGAGCAGCTCCGGATCGTCGCTGAGCAGCGAGTTCCAGTCCATGCGCAGCTTCAGTTCCGGGTCGGAGTACCCGGTGTGCACCTTGTTGACCGAGATGAGCCGGCGGTGCCGGGGATACCGGGTGAAGAACGTCCCCGGCCCGCTCCCCCGCTCCAGGACGACGTAGTCGCGGCCGTCGCGTTCCATGAGGGCCGCGAGCTGCAGCCCGGCCGGTCCGGCCCCGATGATCAGGAAATCTCGCACCATGCCGGGGACGCTAGCGACGGAACCTCAGAACCCTCTGAGATTACCGGCGGGTGCGGACCAGCAGGTGGAGGAAGTACGGGGTGCCGATCACGGCGGTCATGAGGCCGGCGCCGAGCTGGGCGGGCGCGATCACGGTGCGGCCCACCAGGTCGGCGGTGCAGACCAGGACGGCGCCCAGCAGCACCGCGACCGGTATGACCCGGGCGTGCCGCCGGCCGGCGAGGGCGCGGGCCGCGTGGGGGGCGACGAGACCGACGAAGCCGATGGTGCCCGCGGCGGCGACGGCCGTGGCGCTGAGCAGGACGCTCAGGGCGAGGAAGCCGAGGCGCCCGCGGGCGAGGCCGAGTCCGAGGAGGCGCGGGGTGTCCTCGTCGAGCGACACGAGGTCGAGCTCGGTGCGCCGCGCGGCGGCGACGGCCAGGCCCACGGCGAGGGCGGCCGCGAGGGGGACCACGTCGGGCAGGGTCCGGCCGTAGGTGGAGCCCGAGAGCCAGGTGAGCGCCTTCGTGGCGTTGAAGGGGTCGGTCAGCACGATGAGCAGGCTGATCAGGGCGCCCGTCCCGGTGGCGACGCCGAATCCGACGAGGACCAGCCGGTTCTGGCGGAACCCGCCGCGCGCGGCGAGCCCGAAGACGACGAGGGCGCTGACCGCGGCGCCCGCGAAGGCCGCTCCGGCCACGCTCCACGCCCCGGCCGCCGGCACCGTCGTCACGAGCAGCACGGCGCCCAGCGCGGCCCCGTGGGAGACGCCCAGGATGCCGGGTTCCGCGAGCGGGTTGCGCGTCACGGCCTGGACGAGCGTCCCGGACAGGGCCAGCGCGCCGCCCGCGAGGAGGGCGGCGAGGACGCGCGGCACCCGGGTGTCGAGGACGAACCCGGTGGTCTGCCCGGCGCGCCCGAGCGCCCAGTTGGCCACGTCGCCCAGCAGCAGCTTGGCGTCTCCCAGCAGGACGGCGGCGATGACCACACCGGCGAGCAGGGCCGCGAGAACGGCCGTGGTGGTGAGGAAGACGGCCCGGCTCCTGATGCGCACCGGGTCGGCCGCGGCGCCCGAGGTGTCCCGGAGCCGGGTGGCCATGACGATCAGGAAGACGGCGCCGAGGAGGCCGGTGACGACGCCGGTCGGCACGGCGACGGCGGTGTCGGCCGCGACGGCCGTGCGCAGCACCACGTCCGAACCGAGCACCAGGGCGGCGCCGGTGAGGCCGGCGAGGGGAAGGGCGGCACGGGTCCGGGCGAAGGCGCGGAACCGGCGCGCGAGGGGGCGGACGAGGGCGGGTGCGCACAGGCCGACGAAGCCGATCGGCCCGGCGAGGGTGACGGCGGCCGTGGAGAGGAGCGCCGCGAGCACGACGGCGCCGACGCGGGTGGCCCGCACCGGGACGCCGAGGCCGCGGGCCGCGTCGTCGCCGAGCGCCAGGGCGTCCATCCGGCGGGCGAGAAGCAGCAGCCCGGCGAACCCGGCGACGGCGAGGGGCACCGTCTGCAGGACGCCGTCGAAGCCGTTCTGGGCGATGCTGCCCTGGTTCCACGCGTAGAGGCCCTCCGTCTCCCGCGGGAACAGCAGGAGCAGTCCCTGGGTGACGGCGGTGAGGCCGAGGGTGAGGGCGCTGCCGGCCAGGACGAGGCGGACGGTTCCGGAGCCGAGGCCGGACAGCCCGAGCACCACGGCCGCCGCCGCGAGACCGCCGGCGAAGGCCACGCCGGAGGAGGCGAGCAGCGGGAGCGAGACGCCGGTGGCGGCGGCGAGCCCCAGGGCCAGGTAGGAGCCGGCGTTGACGGCGAGGGTGTCGGGCGAGGCGAGGACGTTGCGGCTGACCGCCTGCAGGGCGGCGCCCGCCGCCCCGAGCACGGCCCCGACGAGCAGCCCGGCGGCCGTTCTCGGCAGCCGCGAGGCGATGACGACGGACGCGTCGGCGGGGTCGGCCCGGCCGGTGAGCGCCTTCCAGACCTCGGGGGCGCCCACGGCGGCCGTGCCCTCGGTGACGTCCACCAGTGCGAGGGCGGTGACCAGCAGGAGCAGTGCGGCCGTCACCGCGGCCGCACCCGTCCGGGACGGTGCCGCCGCCGGACGGGTGGCGGGAGGTGTCGCGGTGACGGTCATGGGCTACCGCGTCAGCGCGGCGACGACGGAGTCGATGTACTGGTTCATCGACTCGGGGCCGCCGAACATCCAGATGCCGTCGGGCAGCCGGTGGACGTTGTCCTGCTGCACGAACGGCAGCGAGGTCCACACCTTGTCGTCGGCGAGGGCGCCGGCGAAGGGGTTGCTGTTCTTGTCGCCGTCGTTGCCGATGTAGGCGAAGTGCGTGTCGTCGTCCAGCTCGGTGAGCCCTTCGACGTCGGTGGTGCCGAGGCCGTAGGCCTTGTCGCCCTTGACGGTCCAGGCGTTCTCCAGGCCGAGCTTCTCGTTGACGGCGCCGATGAGCGAGCCGCTGGTGAAGGGGCGGATGGAGACCTGGTTGGAGACGACGTAGCCGTCGGCGAAGGCGTACGGGGCACCGTCGAGACCGGCGCCGGCGAGGGCCTTCCTCCCCTCGGTGATCTTGGTGTCGAACTCCTTCTTCAGCTTCCCGGCCCGCTCGGTGGTGCCGGTGGCCTCGGCGATGAGGTCGAGGTTCTCGGTCATCTGCCCGATCGGGTCGGAGGCGTCGGCGGGGCGCACCTCCAGGACCGGGGCGATCTTCCGCAGTTGCTTCACGGCGGCCGGCGGCAGGTCGGTGGTGGCGACGACGAGGTCCGGCTTCAGGGCGGCGATGGTGTCCATGCTGGGCTCGCCGCGGGTGCCGATGTCCTTGGGCTCGTTCTTCAGCGGGACCGCGGTGTCCCAGGTCCTGTAACCCTTGACGTCGGCGACGCCGGCGGGGTCGACGCCCAGCGATATCAGGCTCTCGACGATGTTCCACTCGGTGCCGACGACCTTCTCGGCGGGCCCGTCGAGCTCGACCTCCGTACCGGAGGCGTCGGTGAGGGTGATGCGCT
This sequence comes from Streptomyces xinghaiensis S187, assembly GCF_000220705.2. Lineage (GTDB taxonomy): Bacteria > Actinomycetota > Actinomycetes > Streptomycetales > Streptomycetaceae > Streptomyces > Streptomyces xinghaiensis. The sequence goes on from NZ_CP023202.1 coordinate 1,633,325, forward strand.
CGGCGGTCTTCTCCGCCGTGCCGTCGGCGGCGGGCTCGGTCGTCCCGCAGGCGGTCAGGGTGAGGGCCGCGGCGGTGACCGCGGCGAGGAGGAGGCGTCTCATGAAGGGGCACTGAGCCTTTCGGTTCGCGTGTGGTGCCGGCCGATGGCGCGGGTGCGCAGCCGGCCGGTGACGGGGTCGGTGTCGACGTCGATGCGGATGCCGTACGTCTCGGTCAGCCGCTGGGGCGTCAGGACGTCCTCGGGCGGGCCCTCGGCGGCGATCCGTCCCTCGTCGAGCAGGACGATCCGGTCGGCGACGGCCGCGGCCTGGTCCAGGTCGTGCAGGACCGTGCCCACGGCGATCCCGTGGTCGTCCGCCAAGTCGCGGATCAGGTCGAGGAGTTCGACCTGGTAGCGCAGGTCGAGGTAGGTCGTCGGCTCGTCGAGCAGGAGCACGCCGGTCTCCTGGGCGAGGCAGCCGGCCAGCCAGACCCGCTGGAGCTGCCCTCCGGAGAGGTGCTCGGCCCCGCGGTCGGCGAGTTCCGACGCGCCCGTCATGGCGAGCGCGCGGTCCACCGCGGCGGGGCCGTCCGGGTCCGCCCCGCCCCAGCGGCCCCGGTACGGGTAGCGGCCGAACTCGACGACGTCGCGCACCGTCAGCCCGCTGGGCGTGGGGCGGCCCTGGGTCAGCAGGGCCACGCGGCGCGCGAACGCGCGGGAACTCAGGGCGAGGCCGTCGGTGTCCGTGTCGAGGACGAGCGTGGCGGTCCTGGGCCGCAGCAGACGCGCCAGCGTGCGCAGGAGTGTCGACTTGCCGCTTCCGTTCGGGCCCACCAGGGCGGTGACCTCACCGGGTCGCAGCGTCATCGAGGCGTCGTGCACGACGTCGGTGCCGTCGTACGCCACGGTGACCCCGGTGGCCGTCAGTCGATGACCACGGGGGCTCGGGGTCGCGGATATCTCTTCACCACCAGGCACGCAGCACAGGTTAGCCTAACCTAACAAGGTGCCGAACCGGGGGGCGCCGGACACCGGGATCGCTGCGGCCGGACGCGCGCGATCGCCGAACCGGCCACCGCTCCGCGCCGCTCACCAGTCCAGCGGAAGCGTCGCGAGGTACCGGCCGAGCAGGCCGGAGATGATCCGGTGGTCACTGAGGGACGGGTGCCAGTCGCAGCCGAGACGGTCCAGGGCCGGGTCGTCGTAGTACCAGTAGCCCACCCGGCGATCGCCCCGCGCGACGCGGTTCCGGACGATGCGCTCGGCGGTGTCGGCGAAGGCGGTGGTGCCGGACACGGAGGTGGCGCTGACGACGAGGTGGGTCCCGGCACCGTAGCGGGCGCGCAGCTTGTCGAGGAAGCCGTGGTAGGCGCTCTCGTAGGCGGCGATGAGCTCGTCCTGCGTGGCCCAGGGCTCGCCCGCGTTGAGCGGGGTCGAGAAGTCGTTGATGCCCAGCCCGATGACCACGACCTGCGGGTTCCAGGTGTCCGGCTTCTCCCACACGTCGCCCGCGACGTGCAGCAACGCCCGGTCGTAGTACGTGCGGTAGTCGGTGCCGGGCTCGCCGCCGTTGTAGTTGCGCACCATGCCCCGGCCGGAGAAGGCGTTCTGCTGGTGATCGGCGCCGAGGGCTTCGGCGGTGAGGGCGGGGAAGGCGAGGCCGGCGTTGGTGTTCCGGTCGACACCGCCGGTGGCGGAACAGTCGCGGGTGTCCGAGGTGTTGCCGTATCCGGCGGTGTAGGAGTCGCCGATGAACTCGATCTGCCGGCACCGCGCCGCGGGGGCGGGCAGCATCCGGCCTCCCCCGGCGGCGGCGAACCCGCCGAACCGGCCCGCGGCCCAGGCGCTTTCCGTCCGCTTGACGAGCCGCACGCCGTGTTCGCCGTCCGGCAGGCCGTCGATCCACGAGGTGGTCCGGCCCGGGGTCACCAGGGTGGTGACGGTCTCTCCGTCGATCCGGACGTCGTAGTCGTTGACGGCGTCGTCGAGCACGACGCCGACGCCGGTGCCGCGGAAACGGCCCTCGAAGGAGATGCCGGGCCAGCTGTACCGCACGTATCCGCCGTCCGCCTCCTTCACCCGGCCCACCGTCCGGTACGCGGCCGGGGCGGTGGACGGCCGCGAGGCGCGGGCCGGGGACGCCTGTGACGCCGGGGACGCCTGGGACGGAGACGTCACGGTGGTGACGAGGCCCGCGGCCGAGGCCGTGAGGAACGTCCGCCGGGAGAGGTGACGAGACCTGCGCATGTGCGGTTCCCTTCGCTGTCCTGGACGGCTCGTGGCCGGAGGGGGAAGCCACCCATGGGAGCGCTCCCCGCCGCCACACCATCAGTCGCGGCGCGGTGGGCGTCAAGACGGCAGGAGGGGCCGGGGCATCGGCACGAGCCGGGCCAGGCCGGGACGCACCGTGGAGCGGGGTCCACGAGGCCGCCGGGGCGGAGGCGTGCGCCCGGTCCCTCAGCCGCGTCCACGGCCGCGGCCCGGGCCGGCGTCAGCCGTTCATGGTCGTCGTGGTCACCACGGTCGTCGTGACGATCACCGTCAGGGCGTTCTCCGCCGCCTCGATGACGCGGCGGACCGCCTCCGCCGACCACCGGCCGTGCGCGACCTCCGCCATGGCCTGCTTGACCGCGGCCCTGTCGGCGTCCGGGAAGGCCAGCCGGTGCAGTCCCGCGCCGTGCAGCAGGGCCACCAGGCTCGCGGTGCGGTCGTCAGGAGCCTCACCGCCGAGGACCACCTCTTCCAGCCGCCGCCGCACCGCGGCCTCCGCCGAGCCGTCGGCCTCCGGGTAGCGGCGCACGGGGAAGAGGCCGAGCACCTTCTTGCGCTTCTCCCGGACGAGGCCCTTGTCCAGCAGGCCCCTGCGGGCTCCGGCCACCGCGTCGCCCTTGAGGCGGTTGATCCAGTCCCCGGTCCCGCCGGGTTTGTCCCGGCCGGCGATCTCGGCGAGCGCGGCGTCGAGGGCGGGTTCACCGAGCGGCGTCGGATCGAGGATGGTCACCTTGTCGCCGGTGACGTCGATCCGGCGGGCCAGCGCCAGCTCCACCAGGGCGGCCGCGGAGACCGCCAAGGCCACCTTCGCCGACTCCTTCTCCGTCCCCGACTCGTCGTCCAGCGCGAGCAGCAGAAGCTGCTCGCCCAATGTGGTCTCCATGGAGGGCTCCCTCGGGTCGTCCATCTCACTCCTCGGTCCAGTGTCCCGCGGACGTGAAGCTGGTTCCCCCCTCCGTCACGGCCGAACGGCGCGCGGCGCCGGGCCGTTCGGCGAAGGGCTGACCGGGAACCAGCACTTCGGGTCTGGGGCTCCGGGGTGCAAGGACATCGGCCGGCACCGGGTCGGCGCCTTCACCAGCGGCTCGGTGGCCCGGCTGGGGGCCGCGGGCGGCGTCCACACCGATGAGCCCGCCCGGCGCAGTAACAGTCGGTGGCGGGCAGCCTTTGCGGATATGCGACGCCCGAGCCGGCCTCCCGGACGGGTTCCGGCGGCGAAAGTGCCGTTCCCCTGTCGGCCGTGGGCCGATGGGAGCAGTCCCCGCGTCGCTGCCCGGGAGCGGCCGGCCCCCTCCGTGACGCTGCGGAGGCACCCGCGGGGTCGGCGCCGGTGTCGGCGTCTCGCCGGGAGTGGCCGAGGCCGTGCCAGTCCAGGCACATGACGGTCCCGCCGTCCTGGAGGTGGCCGTTGTTGGCGTCGGCGATCGCCGCGATGAGGGTGCGGGCGGCCTCGCGGGGATGCAGCGCGCGGTGCGCAGGATCAGGTCCGACAAATCGGGGCTGCTGGCGTTGCGCTCCAGCATGCCGTCGTCGGCACAACGAGCCGGTCGCCGCCGCGGGTCCAGCGACTGGACCCGGTAGGTGTGCGGGCGCGGTCAGCGGCGGGACGCCGGTGGGCGTCGTGTCGTGGACGGGGGCAGGAGCGGGGCTCCCGATTCCGTGCGCTTCTGGGCCGCCTCCGTGATCGCCGGGTCGGCCGCCTTCGACGTCAGGCCGTGGCGGTGGGCCTCCGCCGCCGCTTCGTAGAGCTCGTCCGCCGCGCGCAACCGGGCGTCCACCCCCCGCCGGCGCTGCTCGGCGCGTTCGCCCGCAGAGTCGACCCAGGCCCGCGCGGCCGCCAACCGGGTGTGTGCGGCGGCGAGTTCACGCGCGCGCTCCTCGCGGCGTTCGAGCGCCGAGCGGAAGCTGTCGACGTAGGGGTGCTCGCGCAGCAGTCCGGCCAGGAAACCGATCCCACCGGAGAGCAGCAGGAGCGCTATGAACATCCAGTAGACGGTCTGCGGTTGAAGCTCCAGGCGGTCCACCAGGCTGGGGACCGGGTCCGCGGCCGCGTCCGAGAATCCGGTGGCGGGACCCGTGACTTCCTCCACCGGCTCCTCGGCCAGGACGGTCCTCGCGCGCAGGATGCCCAGGGTGACCGTGCAAGCCGCCCAGAAACCGAGGAAGAGCAGGGCTGCCGGTCCGGCCGGGCGGCTCGCGCCCGTCGCCCCGCGTTCCCGCATCGCGCGGCCGACGAGGTGCGGCACCGCCAGCATGAGCACGCCCACGGAAATCGCCAGGGTCGCGTTGAGCACACCCGCACTGGAGGTGCCCACGCCGTGGAACGGTTCGAACGCCACCCAGTAGATGGGCACTTCGACCGCGAAGACCAGGACGAGCAGGAACAGGACCAGCTTCTCCGGCATCGCGGCCCGGGCCCGCAGCCCTTCCCAGCCCTCGACGGACGCGGCGACCGCGCCCTGCGCGGGCGTCGGTATCGCGGTCAGGTGCGGGTCCGCCACCACGGGGTTGAGGGTCTGGTACTCGTCGTCCTCGTCGAACCCGCCGGGGCGCGGCGGGGGACCGGTGCCGGCACCGTGAGCGGTGCCGGCCGTGCTGTCGGAGGGTGTCCCGCCACCCGGCCCTGTCCGCTCGAAGCGCTCGCGCACCGCGTCGCGCAGCCGCTGCCAGCGCATCGACCGGTGGGCGAGCAGGTCGAGCTGTTCGCGGGCGCGGCGCACGTCGTGCTCTGCCTCGACCAGCCGGGTCTGGGCGAGGGCGACCCCCGCCTCCTCCCGCACGATCCCGTTACGGGCGTTGGCGTCCTCCCGAGAGGCCCGGGTCTCCCAGTCGGCGGCCTCCTCCTCCACCAGTTCGCGCACGAGGTCGCGTCGTGCGGCCAGTCCGGCCGCGTACGGTGGCAGGATGCCGCTGGACAGGACGACGACGTCGAGCGCCGTGCCGCTGCCGTCCCTGGCTCCCTGCTTCCGCGCCCGTGTGACGAGCCGTCGCTGCGCGCGGTCGCTCAGGACCAGGGGCATGCGCCGTTCGCCGGGCCGGGTCCGCCGGCCGAACGCCGCGAAGAGCCGGCGCCGCGAGCCGTCCTCGCGGCGCAGTGCCCGGTGGATCGGGGAGCGCCGCGGAGTGGGCTCATCGGGGTCACTACTCGTAGTCGTGGTGGACATGCGCCTTCGCCCGTTTCGTGAGGATGTCGGTCCAGAACTGGTCGAAGCCCTGGTAGGTGGATGGCTTGCGGGCCGGGTTCTTCGCGTAGCCGACCGTGTAGAGGTCCATCCCGCGCAGCGCCGGGAGTTCCCGTCCGGCCAGGAGCTTGTCGACTGCCCGTGTCCGCTCGGTCCTGGTCGACAGGGGCTGCCGGGAGATGCGGAACTCCGGGTCGGTCTGTTCGAAGTCGCTGACCGCGAGGATGCTCGCGTTGTCGGCCGCGTCGTCCTGGGTCTCGCGCAGGGTCCGGGCGATGCGGCCGAGCCCGCCGAGCACGTCCGAACCGTTCTGGGTGCGGGCGCAGTCGAGCATCTCCACGGAGGCGTTGACCGCGGTGTTGCGGGCTCGCTGCCGGAGCAGCTCCCGGTCGGTCGTGCTCGACTTCGGTGTCGGGTCGAGGTCGACGGGTGAGTGACGGCACGACGAGGTCCAGGAGGAGGCCGTCACGGGCGCGTAGGCGAGCGAGGAGCAGTTGCGGCTCTCCAGGAAGTGGATGAGCGTCTCCTGGAGCTTCTTCTTGACGTCGACGCCGGTGTCGTCGCTGCGCCCGGAGCCGGAGCCGTCCACGACGAGGCCGCAGGGCACCTTCCTCGCGGCCTTGTCGTCCGAGTTCCACGGCGGGTCGGAGCAGCCCGCGAGGCCCAGGGCCAGCGCGGCCACCAGGGTGGCATGGGCGCGGAGCGGAGTGCGGAGCCCGCGTGCCGGGCGGGCGGCCCGCGGTCTGCGCCCCGAGTGGTGTGCGTTCACGTGACTCGCCTTCACAACAGTGGTGTGGCCGGTCGACAGCCCGGGGGCGGCGTACGGAACGGTGTCCGTGCCCGCTCACCGGGGGCGGCCCCGGACCGTTCGGACAGATGGGTGCGGTGCCGTCAGCCCTTGTGGGACCTAGGCCGCGGGACGCCCCGCCGGGGCGTGGCCCGCGTCGAGCACCCGCAGCGCCGTCGTCAGCGCCGAGGTGGTCCCGGGGACCGCGGTGAGCCAGGAGTCGAGGTCCCGCCAGCCGGCGTCGAGGGTGATCTCGCCCGGCAGCCAGCTGTGCGGACGGACCCGGCGGGTCCCGTGCTCGGCTGTCTGCCGCTGCCAAACGGCGTCCCAGTAGTGGGCCAGCAGCAGGTTCGCGCCGCCTACGACCGACTCGGCGCGGGTACGGCAGTGCGCCGCGGTCGCGCGCCATTCGGCGACCGAGCGCCCCCACCGGTCCAGCAGCGCGGGCGAAGGACTGCGGCGCACCTCGTACTGGGTAACCACCGCGACGGCGCCGGAGTGAATGCCCGCCACCAGGGCGTGCCGGTCGCGCAGCAGGCGGCCGCGCAGCTCGGTGGTGGCACGCTCGGCGATGAGCCGTACCTCATGGACATACGGCGTGATCAGTTCGGCCGAGTCCGGGGCCTGGTCGGCGGCCGTCACCCGCAGCCGGGCCCCGTCGAGCCGTCCTCGCCGTCGGCTGCGCAGCGAGCCGCGGAGGCCGAGCCCGCACTGGCGCAGGCAGCGCACGACGCTGTGTCTGGTGTCCACCGGAAGCTCCCCCATATGTGCGTGTGCCTCCCCGAGGCGCGGAAGATCGGCTCTCGGCACGGTCCGCGGGGCGGCGTCGCGGCACGAGAATGCCGGGGCGAATGAGCATAGCGGAATACGAAATGAAGCACATGTTTTTTGGTGGCAGAATCTGCACCTGTACCGGAACCGGAAAAGGTCCGGTTCTGTTCCGGATCCGGTGCTGTTCCGATCCGGAACAGAACCGCCCCGGCATTGCCGCGCGCCGGGAACGGGGCGAATAATTTCTCCCCGTACGCAGGGGAGGTAACACCTTGGGAAACACCTTCGGGAACACGGAACGGCTCGATGTAGGCGGCGCGCACCTGCCGCTGCGGACGCTGGGGCCGGGAGCGCGGCTCGGCATCTGGGTGCAGGGCTGCGCGCTGGCCTGCCCGGGCTGCATGTCACGGCACACCTGGGATCCCGCCGGCGGCACCCGTGTCCCCGTGGCCGACCTGCTCGCACTGTGGCAACGGGCCCTGGAGCGGGGCGCGTCGGGGCTGACCGTGAGCGGCGGGGAGCCGTGCGACCAGCCGACCGGACTCGGCGCGCTCCTCCGGGGCGCGGACGAACTGCGCCGCGCGCCTGCCGCCCGTCCAGCGTCCGACGGCGGGGCGCCCGATCTGCTCGTCTACACCGGGTACGAGGAAGACGAACTGACCGCCGAGCAGCAGGCGGCGCTGGGACCGGCCGACGCCGTCGTCACCGGCCGCTTCCGCGCCGCCGAACCGACAGACCTCGTCTGGCGCGGCTCCGCCAACCAACGCCTTTGGCCTAAAACGGAGTTGGGCCGCCTGCGCTACGGCCCCCACCTCACGCGCACCCGAGACCGGCGGGACGCCGGACTCCAGGTCGTCGTGGGCCGTCGGGCACCCGACGGGACGTGGCCGGTGCACTGGTACGGCATTCCGCGCCGCGGCGACCTGACCGCGTGGGAGAGGGAGGGGGCCCGCCGTGGACTGCCGGTCTCTGCGCCCAGCTGGCGCCCCTGACCCGACCTCAGCCCCGGTCGGCGCCCCGCAGCAGGGGGACCAGGGCGGGGGTGCGGGTGACCAGGTGGACCGTCCAGCGGGGGTCCACGCGCAGCTCCTCCTCCACGGCCCAGCGCAGCCAGCGGGCGGCTCGCTCGGACGGCAGACCACCGCGTCCGGCGCCGAGCACGGGGAAGCACAGGGACGACAACGGGGGGTCGTACGCGTCGCGTTCGCCGGCGGCCACGCGGAAGGCGGCGGACACGGCGTCGGCCACCGTCCGCTCGGACGCCTCGTAGCCGTTGCCGTCGCGCCGGGGCACCGCGACCGCCGCGTGCAGCACCCGGCGGACACCGCGCTCCGCCAGCGCGCCGGGACCGGTGGGCACGACCGTGCCGGGCGGCACCTGGAGGCCGCTGCGGTTGTGCAGGGCCAGCCAGTCGCGCAGCTCGCGGGCGAGGGGGTCGTCAACGACGGCGTTGGTCCCGTCCCGTACGGCCGCCGCGCGCCGCAGCGCCCCGGAAACGGTGTCGCTGAAAATCTTCGACATCTCCAGGTAGGTGTTCTCGGAGGAGATCAGGACGTCGATGTCGCGCAGCAGTTCTATGGGGGCCAGGTGCACCCGGATGCGCAGGGGCGCGGGAGGGCCACCGGCGGGCGCGGTCGTGTCGTAGTGCACCGGCGGACCGGTCATCCGGACCGGGCGAGGCGGAGTCTCCGGGGAGGAGCCCCGCATCCCCGTATTCCCGTCCCGCGGGGTGCCCGCGCCCGCCAGGGCCAGCACCGCGTCGGCCAGACGGTCCATGACCTGGTGCTCCTGACGGTGCCGGAAGCTCTCCGTGGTGACGCCGAACACCGCGGCCGCCGCCTTGCGCCGCTCACCGGCGATCTGGGAGCCCGCGCCGACGAGCCCGAACAAGTGGGCCGCCGCGCGGGCGAGTTCACCGACCGGTCCTCCGTCGGGCGGGACCGGGGCCAGGTGGGCGTCGGGCGGCGACGCCGAGCCGTCGAGCCAGTGAACCGCCGCCCGGAGCAGGCGTTCGATGCCCGCGGCCGGCTCCTCCGGGCCCGTGGGCAGGCCCGCCGCGGTCGCCGCCGCGGCGAGACCGGGGTGCGGTGTCCGCCGGACGCGTGGAAGGCCGGCCTTGCGCAGGGCGCGCAGTTCGGCGACGAGTTGGTGGTGCGGGGGAAGTTCCGAGGGCGCCGTGGGGCGGTGTGCCAGACCCATACCAGCACGATAGGACCGCGTTCCTTGCGATGTGGAGGGTTTTTGCGTGATCGGCACAGAGCGGACGGAGACGGCTCCGCAAGGCACTCCGACCCCTCCCTTTCATTTCTTGCCACAGATCGTTCACGTTCGATCGCGCGGATTGACTTCATCTAATCGAAAGCAATCGGAAAGCGATAAACAAAATACGGGCGCGGTTGAGGTCATATTTTCGCTAGTATCCATCCGCCTCCGGCGGAGAGATATTCGGAGGCCGTATGTCAGCGCCGGGCGGGGAGAATCCCATGAGTACCGATGCACCACCGGACGCCGAACCGGAAGTGGCCGGGAACACCGTTCCGCCGACCGACCAGTTCGCGGACGTCCAACCCGACCCGGCACGCGGCCGGGAAGCCCGGCCGAACCTGCACGACCTGCCCGAGGAACTCCGCGGGCGCTTCGAGCGGCTCGCCGATCTCGGCGCCTGCCTCACCGGCGAACCACTCCCCACGCAGGCCGTGGTGCTGCGCGTCGTGGAACGCGAACCCCGGCTCGTGCCCCCGGGCGTCCCGCTGGTCTGGAAGGGCTACCACCACTTCTTCGCCCCCGACCGCCGGGTCCACGAGATCCTCCGCGACCGGGTCGACGAACACGTCACGCAGGTCCTCGACCGCGGTGTCGCGACCGGAACGGTCTGGGATGTCTGCCCCTCGGAGGGCGAGACCACCCTCGCCGAGTACCGCGAGCGCCACCAGGAACGGGAGGGCCTCCCGCTGCCGCCGGAGCGCGTCCGGCGCATGGTCGGCCAGCTCCACCAGGCGTTGACCGCGCTGCACCGGCACGGGATTGTGCACCGCGACGTCGCCCCGGACAACATCGTCGTCCGTGAGGGCCCGCACGGGGAGCCGCGGCTGGTCCTCGTCGACATCGGCGCCGCCCTGCCGGTGTCGTCCACCCGGGTACGGCACTGGACCGGCAAGCCGCACTACCTCGCGCCGGAGGCCACCGCGGTCGTCCAGACCGTCGACCCGTGCGTCGACTGGTGGTCCCTGGGCATGGTCGTCGCCGAACTCGCCCTCGGCTCCCACCCGATCCGGCTGCGGGAGCGCGGTCTCGTCCTCAGACGCGTCAGCACCGAGGACGTGGACCTGGGCGGCATCGGCGACCCCCGGCTGCGCGCCCTGTGCGAGGGACTGCTCACCCGGTCCCTGAGACACCGCTGGGGCGCGGTGGAGGTCGGCCGGTGGCTCGACCCCCACCAGGACGATCCCGTGCCGGCCACGCGGGGCACCACGAACGCCCCCGGCCCGGGCCCCGGCCCCCGGGCACTGCCCTTCCTGTTCATGGGGCGGGAGTACACCGACCCGGAGGAGCTCGCCGAGGTCCTCGACCGCTGCCACCCCAGCACCGCACGACTGCTGTCCTCCGCGCCTCGGCGCCGCGAACTGGTCGACTGGCTGAGCCAGTTCGTGCCGGCCGAGGCCGCAGGAGGGCGAGGGGCCGGCGGAGCGGGCGCCCCGGGAGGCGCCGGCGGCCCGGACGCCCCGCTGGCCCGCCTGCGCACCCGGCTGGCCGACGAACCCGGCCCCGTCGCCCTCGCGGAACTGCTGAACCGGCTCGGCCCCCTCCTGCCCGTCACCTGGCACGGGGTGGGCCTCGAAGGCCACCAGCTGCCGGAGATCGTGCGGCAGGCCGTCGCCGGGGACCGCGACGCCCGCGACCTCGTCGTCGCACTCGGCCACCCCGGTCTGCTGACCGCCCTCGCCGTCCGTCCGGGTGGGGAGCAGCTCGCCGCCACCGAGGAGCAGTGGCGGCGGCTGCGCGACGTCTGGGACGCGCAGGCCGAGGAACTCGCCCTGCGACACCCCCGTCTGCGCCGGCGTGCCGTCCGGGCCGCGCTCGTCCGGGACACCGCCGTCGACGCCCGGTTGCTGCACCTGGCCCGGCTGCCGCAGGTCGCCGGCCGCTGGACCCGGAGCGCCCACGGGCTGGCGGAAAGTCTCGGCGTCCGCGTCCCCTGGTTCGAGCGGCTGCTCGACGAGGCCGACGATCCGCTGCGCCCGCTGGCCGCGCTGATGCTCGTGCGCCTGGCCCGGGACGACGCTGCGCGGGAACACGCACGCCTGGAGGAGCGGCGGCAACAAGAAGCAGTCGCCGCCCTGGCCGCCGCCCGCGACGGACTCGATGTGGCGATGCGCCGCCTGGACAGGCTGCCGAACCTCGGCTGGGCGGTCCTGGGCGCGGTCCTGGTCTGCGCCCCGTGGGGCTTCGTCATCTCCCTCTCCGATGCCGCCGGACTGGCTCCGCAGTCCGCCGTCGTCACTGGGTGGCTGCTGGCCATGCCCGCCGCGTTCGTCGTCCACGCTCTCGAGCTGTGGATCGCGGTCCGCATCGGGCCACCGGGCTACCACCCCGCCCACTCGCTGGCCGGACTCGTCGTCGGCACGGCCGAACGGCCGGGCCGGTTCGTGCTCGGCAGCCGCCGGGCCCGGCTCGTCTCCGGCCTGCTCGTGGCGGTCCTCTTCCTGGTCGTCCTGCCGTACGTGCTGCTGTGGGCCCCGTGGCTGTGGCCCGCAGGCACCGTCGTCGCGCTCGTGGTCTGGACCGTCCGGCGCGACCGAGACTGGCGCCGCCGACTGCGCAGGCAGCGGGCCCTCCGGGCCGCCGTCCGCGGCGGCCCGGCCCGGCCCGCCGTACCCGGGGGGAGGACCGCGTGAGTTACGCCACCGGGTACGCCGGCATCGCGGAAGTGTGGCCGGCCTACGGGTACGGCACGACGCCCCTGTCAGCGACCGACGTCACCAGCCGGATGCCCCACGTTTCCACGGCCGACGTCACGAACCAGATCCCGCAGGTGCCCGCCGTCGACGTCTCCAACACCGTCGACCAGTTCGCGCAGGGCCTGGCCGGCGTCCTGCAGGAACTGGTGGAACCGGCCGCCCTCGCACTGGGCGCCATGAGCGGGGCGCTGCTGGCCGGACGGGCCGCCATGGCCGCTACCGGCGTGCTGGCGCACGCTGCCGTCCGTGCCGCCGAGGAACAGCGCTGCCTGCTGAGTCGGCAGGAGTCCGCGCGCAACGCCGCCCAGCAATGGGAGAGCGCGGCGTTCGCCGCAACCCGTGTGAACGCCCGCCGCACCGTCCTCGCGGCACGGCTCACCCGCGCGGCCCGCAGCGCCCCGCCGGGCTCGCCTCCGCCGCCCGCCCCCGTCCTGCCGCCACCCGTCCAGCCGGTGGGCTGCCGCCTGGACGCCACCCGGGAAGCGGTGGCCGAGGCGGAACACGCCGTCGAGCGAGCCGAGGCCGAGCTGGCGGTGTGGGAGTGCGCAACGGCCGTGACCGACGCCGCCGACCCGCGGGACACCGCGTGGCAGCAGATCCTCGCCGAACGGCGCCGGGCCGGGGGTCCCACCAGCGGCAGGGACACCACGTGGCCCGCCCCGGCCAGGGGCGCCGATGAGGAGGAGGTGACCTCCGCCGGCTCCGGCCTGCTGGCCGCCCTGCCCGCCGACGCCACCGCCGAGGACACCGAACCCGTCGTCACCGCCCTGGACTACGCGCTGATCTGCGCGCGTGCGGGCGACGGCGTCGGCGCCGGGGAACACCTGGAGGAGGCGCGCATCTTCGCCGCCGAGGCCGGCCGGCGTGTCCGGCTGCGCGGCGAGGCACTGGCCCGGGCGGCGGCCCAGCTGGAGTTCCTCACCACCGAGGTGCCGCCGGACGTGGAGCCGAGGCCTCCCGCCGAGGACATCGTGGCGCCGCTGCGCAAGGCCGTTGAGGAGGGACGTCCCCTCGGAGCCGCCGACCACGAGCGGGTGCGCGCGGCCGTGGACGAACGGCTGGAGCACTTGGAGCACCACTACGTCCGGCAGAGCGCGGCCCAACTGCTCGAGGCCCTGGCCGGAGGACCGGCCGAGTGGCACGAGACCGGGTCCGGCGCCCGGTGCATCACCCACGCGCCGCCCGGCTGGGAACCGGACCACTGGATCCGGATCACCGTCCGCCCGGACGGCATCGGCCTGGCCACCCACCGGGCCGGCCCGCCCTCGCCGCTGGACACACAGCGGTGCGCCGAGGCGAAGCAGTGGGCGGCCGACTTCGAACGCGCCGTCGCACACCTGGGGCTGGACTGCGACTTCCGCTTCGACTCGGACGTTGTCGCACCGGGCACGCCGGACGACGCGGCCCGGTTCGCGCCCGGGCCGTCCGGGCGGGAGCACGAGCGTCCGGGGCCGCACACCCGGGACGACAGGCGTCGCCGGGACGACAGGCCGCGGCACCGGCGGATCGACGACCGCGACGACCGCGACCGCCGGCACTGAGAAGACGGACGTCCCCGATCCCCGGCCGGCCGTCTCGCCGCGTCCCACCACCCGCGGTGCCCGTGTCGCACCGGCGAGAAAGGAACACCCAGTGAGCCAGACCAACGGATCGGCGGGGAGCCGTCTCACCAAGGACGGGGGCCCCCGCGCCACCGCGAGCCCTCATCAGCCGGCACCGCCCTTCGTCAGCGAAATCACCGGCACTCTCGCGGTGCACAGCCAGTTCGTGCTCCACGGCAATATCCGCGACCGATACCTGGCGCAGCGCCGCCTCGGCGGGAAGCTCGTCGAGACCGACCGCAGCCTGCCCGAGTCGTTGTGGGACGGACTGCGTCACCTCGGCTACGGCTCACTGCTGAGCTACGACCAGATCACCGGGTTCGTCACCCTGGTCGGGCCCGACCAGGAGACGGTGGTCGAGCTGCTCGACGACGCCCTGCGTGGCCCCCGCACCGGGCGGAGGGGCGACCGTACCCCGCAGCTTCTGGAAGCCGAACCGCTGTTGCGGGAAATCGTCAGCGGCTTCCGGGAGCGCCGCACCGCGCAACGCCGGGACGGCCGGGAGGCCGAACCGCTGCGACTGGCGCTACTGATCGACTACTCCTCCCGGTTGAGCACCGATGTCACCCGGCTCAGCGACGCCGAGCGGGACTTCTTCCTGGCCTGCGTCCAGCTCGCGCGGGAGGCCGAGCCGTTCTCCGTCACGCCGCGCCGCGCTCTCCGCGATCCCTCGGGAGAGGGAGAGCTGTTCAACCCGGTCATCTGGCTGGCCGACAGCGACCGCGACCTGCCGCACTGGCTGCTCAGCGGTTCCGAACGCATCCGCACGGTCGCGGTGCCCGGGCCGGACGCCGACGAACGTCGGCGGATGGCCGGGCTGCTGGCCTCTGAACACCCGCCCGTTCCGGCCGGTGCCGAGGCCGGACACCAGGACGGCACGGGGGTCGAACAGGCCGGGCCGGACCGGCGGGCGTTGCTGGACCCGGTCTCCGCGTTCGCCAAGGCGGCGACCGGGCTGTCCCTGGACGCCATGCGGCAGAGCCACCGGCTCGCCCTCTCGCGGGGCCTGCCGTTCGAGAAGATGCCGGACGCGGTACGCGTCTACCGGCTCGGTGTGGAGAAGGACCCCTGGCGTTCCCTGGACATCCGCGAGCGGATCGCCCAGGGGTACGAGCACCTCACCAGCCGGGTGCGCGGCCAGGAGCCTGCGGTCACCATGACCCTCGACATCCTCAAGCGCGCGGCCCTGGGGCTGTCCGGGGCACAGGCGACAACCGCCGGGCACCGGCCGCGCGGTGTTCTCTTCTTCGCCGGGCCGACAGGGACGGGCAAGACCGAGATGGCCAAGAGTGTCGCGCAGTTGCTCTTCGACAGCGAGGAGGCGTACCTGCGGTTCGACATGAGTGAGTTCTCCTCCGCGCACGCCGCCGACCGGCTGGTGGGGGCGCCGCCCGGATACGTGGGGTACGAGGCGGGCGGTGAACTCACCCGTGCCGTGCGCGCCGACCCTTTCCGGGTCATCCTCTTCGACGAGATCGAGAAGGCACACCAGGGAGTGATGGACAAGTTCCTCCAGCTCCTGGAGGACGGCCGGCTCACCGACGGGCAGGGAGTCACCACGTACTTCAGTGAATGCGTGCTCATCTTCACGTCCAACCTCGGAGTGCAGCACACCGATCCGCACACCAAGCAGCGGGTGTGGGACGTGCAGCCCGAGGACGACTACCGCGACCTCGCGAAGCGGGTGAAGGGGAACATCCGCCACCACTTCGAGGCCGAGGTGGGGCGTCCGGAGCTGATGAACCGCTTCGGCGGCAACGTGGTCGTGTTCGGCTTCGTCACGGGATCCGCGGCGGAGGAGGTCCTCGACCTGTCGATCGGCAACATCGCCGCCGCGCTGTGGGAAAGCCAGGGCATCCGGCTGGAGATCGTCCCGCAGGCCCGCCGGCAGCTCGGCGAGTACTGTATGCGGGACCCGTATGCCGGGGGGCGGGGCATCGGCATGGCACTGGAGACACACCTGATCAACCCGCTGGCGCGCGCGATCTTCACGATCCGGCCGCGGTCGCTTCGCGGCGCGCTCCGGGTGACCCGCGTGACGGAGGACCAGGAGAACGGCTCGGTCGACCTGGGGGTCGAACACGACACGGACCATCGATGACGGACGAGGACGACCCCTGGGAGGAACTGACCCCCCGCCGTCCGGGCACTCTCCGCATTCCGGGCAGGACAGTGCCCGGCCCCCGGCACCCGGACGAGGGACGGACGGCGGACGACGGCCCACCCGGGACACCACCCGTCCGGCACCCGGAGGGGAACGCCGGAACACCCCCTGACGACGACCCCCCGGAGGCACTGTCACCCCGCCGTGCCGTCACGGACCCGCCCGCGCCGGCCCCGCCACCGCGGCTGGTGAGGTGCACGGGATGCGGGCGCAAGGTACCCGCGGCAGTGACCGGCTGTCCCCGCTGCTCCGCCCCGGTCGCGGACGCGGTCCCCACCGGGGAGGGCGGCGCCACGGCGGTGCTCCGGTTCTCCGGCGGTCTGGTGCAAGTGCGGATGCGCCCCGGGGACGTACGGAACCTCGGCCGGGCCCCGGAATGGGCACCCACGACAGCCCGCGGTTTCGCCGACGAACTGTCGGTCTCCCGCCGCCACGCCGAGGTTGCCCTGCGCCCGGACGGCACCCTGTGGGTAACGGAGTACCGGGACGGCACTACCCACGGCACCCGCGTCAACGAGGACTATCTGCTGCCCGGTGTTCCGAGGCGGCTGGCCGACGGCGACAGCCTTGTCCTGGGGCTCCACTCCGAGGCAACCGTGTCGCTGTGCGCCCCGGACGACGACGCGGGGGCCGGGGCCGCGGCAGACGAGGACACGGGGTCCGGCGCGGGAACCTGAGCGGATCCCGTGTCAGCGCACCGCCGCGGGCTCCGGCTCCGAGACCGTCGCGCGCACCGGCCCCAGCAGCCGCCGGGCCTCCGCCACGCCCTCCTCCGTACGCAGGTCCACCGTCCGCTCGGGCACCGGCTCCAACGGGTGCTCACCGCAGCGGTCCCCGAACAACTGCAGGGCCTCGCGCGGCCGGTGACGCTTCGACTGCCACACCAGCCCCTGGACGTCCGGGGCGTGTTCCCTGATCAGCCGCACCCAGTACCGGGTCTTGGCGTAGTCGTCCCGTTCGGCGTCGACCAGCCAGGAGTCCTGCCATACCGCGGCCAGCCCCTCCGCGCTCATCAGATCCACGAGGGCGAGGTCGGTGGTGGTCCTCAGCACGGACAGGCAGTACCGGCTCGCCCGCGCCCAGGGGATGCGGCGCTGGGCAGCCGGCCCGTCGAACCGCACCGACCGCAACAGCACCTCGCTGAGCGCGGTGACGGGGTCGAGCGCCGCGTACAGGTAGACGAACGGATCCTGTTCGGTGGCGCCGAAGCGGTCACCGTCGAAAAACGTGTGCTGGCGGCTGGGGTTGAACGAGCCGGGCGGACGTGTGTCCCGGTGACAGCGGTACAGCTCCGTGCCGGCGGGCACCACACGGACCAGCGGTTCCATGCGGGCACCCTCGGGCGGGGCGTGGCCGGCCATCAGTCGTCCTCCACCAGGGCGCGGGCAGCGGCGAGGATCAGCTCGTGCGGCACCGCGTCCAGCAGTTCGGCCGGCACGCCGTCCAGCCAGGTGTTGCCGCCCAGCCACCAGTCCGCGGCGCCCCACGGGTCCTGTCCGGCGAGCAGCAGTCGGTTCACCTCGCGCACCACCGGGCGCAGCTCGTCCGTGCCGGGTGTGAACTGGAACTCCGGGTAGCGGTGGCCGAGTTCTGGATGGTGCAGCCGGATCAGATCGTCCGCCGCCGCGTCCGCCACGGCCGCGAGCGCCGCGTCCGCACCGCGCGCCGGGGCGCGGAGCAGCCGCCGGCGGGTGGTGTCGAGGATCTCGTCGGCCGTCGGCGGCGGGCCCGACAGGAAGCCCAGCAGGTCGACGAGCCGGGCCCGGTCGACGACGGCCTCGCGGCCCGTGTCCGGCCCGGCGAAGCGCACGGCGTCGTTCAGCGCCGCTCCGACGGGGTGGTGCGCGGGCAGCCGGTGCAGCATCCGGCCCACGTCCCGGACGGCACGCAGGGTGGGGCCGCGGCCCACGGCGTCGCCGAGCGCGGCGACCCGGCGCAGTAATTGAGCACGCTCGTCGGCGTCCAGTTCGGCCAGCGTCTGCGCCCAGTGGCGGTGCAGCAGGGCGATCAGTTGGTCGGGCGTCATCGGACCGGGTCCCTCCGGGGAGGCTCGGGGGCGGGGTTGCCCTGGTGGATGAAAGCGGCCCAGTCCTTGAGCCCACCGATGTCCTGCTGGGCGAGGAACGGTTCCAGCGCGGCCAGCCCCGGTACGGGACCCCGGCGGCCGGCCGGGGTGAGGGCGTACCGCTGGGTGGCGCGCAGCGCGTCGGACGGGGCGAGACCGGCGGCGAGATGGTGGTGCAGGACCGTCATCAGGGCCGGGGTGATGTGGTCGGAGACGGCCCAGCGGGAGCCGACGACATCCGTGGCCAGCCGGTGCACCAGAGCGGTGGTGAGAGTGAGGGCCTCGTCGTGGTCCGCGTCGCTCAGGTCGGTCTCGCACGCGCTGAGCACCACGACCGGTCCGCGGCGGTCCCCGGCCGGCGGGGTGTCCAGCAGGGTGGTCACGGTGAGGTGGCCCGTCCCGGCAGGAGCGCCCTCCTCGCACCACAGGTGCAGCGCGGAGCGGGCCGGGTCGGCCCCGGCCTTTCCGTGGCACACCAGGTGCACCACCGCGGCACGGCCGGCGGCCGTGGCGGACTCGGCCCCGAGGACCTCCAGCAGCGCCGCCGGTGTCGGCAGGCCGGGGCCGGCCCCGGGGTCCTCCTCCGCCAGGACCCGGGCATTGCCGTAGTACGCCTCCCGCAGCGCCCGGATCTCGTCCTCGGCGTAGATCAGGTCCGAGGGAACCGAGATCAGCGCCTGCCCCTGCGCGACCGGCAGCCTCGACCGCCGTATGCCGTGGACCAGTTCCGAACCGGAGGCGGCGAAGGTCACGACGGCGAGTTCGCACAGGTGAGCGGTCGCGGGGACACCGGCCCGCTCCCCGTCCCAGGCCCCGTCCCCGTCGGAGCCCGCCCGCGGCAGCCGCATCCGCGCGGCCTGCCACGGCACGACACCCAGGTCGCCGCAAGGCACCACCACCAGCCGGACCGGGTCCGCGGCCTCACCGGCGTCGCACGGCCGCAGCCCGCTCTCGGCCAGCGCACGCTCCCACAGGTTCAGCGCGTCCAGCACCGGCCCCATGACCGACTCGCCCGCCCAGTCGCACAGCCGGTCCAGGGACCGCTCCCACTTCCTCCCCGGCAGACGGACCGCGGGAATCGCGCCGGGATCCGTCCCGTCCGCGTCCCCGTCCTGGACGCGCCGCAGCGCGGCCCCAGCCCGCACAAACTCCTCCAGCGGGCCGCGGTGCGCCGTGGACAGTCCCGGCAACTCCACGGTCCGCACGCCGA
Source organism: Streptomyces xinghaiensis S187 (assembly GCF_000220705.2). GTDB lineage: Bacteria > Actinomycetota > Actinomycetes > Streptomycetales > Streptomycetaceae > Streptomyces > Streptomyces xinghaiensis. Next base: position 1,652,316 of record NZ_CP023202.1, read on the forward strand.
GTCCGGGCCGCAGCAGCAGCGCGGCACCCGCTTCGCCACCCATGCCCGGCACCAGGTACACCAGCGCGTCGGCCCGGCAGCGGGCGAGCGCCGCGCCGAGAACCGGCACGGGCGGCGGCCCCGACGCCGCGCTCGCGGCACCCGGCGCCGTGCGCACCAGCTCCAGCGCCTCCCTGCGCAGCGCGCTGGGCAGCCGGGGCACCCCCGTCGCGTCCGGATGGAGCACCTCGTCGAGCACAGCGGGCCCGGCGGCACCGGCGTTCGCCGTCGCCCGCCGCCACGCCGCCGCCGTCTCGTACGCGCCGAGCGCCTCCAGCCGGTCTGCCACCGTGGTCCCGGCCGCGGCGGCGTGCAGCACCAGGGCACGCCCGGATTCCAGGCAGGCGACCGCCTCCTCGGGCCGGCCGAGCCGCACCGCCCAGCCCGCCGCGCGGACACCGAGACTGCCGGCCGCACGGGCAGCACGCAGCCCGTGCTCCGCGCCGAGCTGGAGCAGCACATCGTCCGCCGAGGCGCGCAGGGCCCGCCTGGCGTGGGCGAGCGCACGGGTCAGCCGGTCCCGTGCGGCGTCGTCGTCGGCCGGGTCGCCGGAGCCGGCGCGCTGGGCGAGGGCGGTGGCCAACTGCTCGTGCAGGGAGACGACGAGATCGGCCGCGTCCTCCCGGGCGCCGCCGCTCCCGGCGTCCAGCTCGGCCTCCGCGGCCTCGAGTTCGGCGATGGCCTCGTCGAGAAGCGCCGGGTCGCCCTCGTGCTCGTGCAGGGTGCGGACGGCGAACGCGATGGCCAGCCGATTGCGGGAACGCTGACCGGGCACGGAGGCGGGCGCGTCCAGCGCGGCCCGTGCCGAGTCGATGGAGCGCCGCACCCGCTCGGGGTCCGGTTCGAGGTGCGAGGCGAGCGCCAGCAGCGGCGCCTCCATCGTGGTGAGCAGCGGGCGGACGAAGGGGGGCGTGCCGGTGTGCGCCAGGGCGGCCGCATGCTGGTCGACCGCACTGCGCAGCGCGGACAGGTCGGCGGTCAGCAGCACTCGGACGAGTTCGAGGGTGCACAGGATGATCCGGGGCACCACGCTCCACTCACTGTCGCCGGTCTCCTGCTCGACCAGGGAGAGCAGTTCGGCCCGGATACCGGCCAACGCGGCCGTGTCGCGCTCGCGGTGGGCCCGCTCGATGGCGAACTGAGCTTGGACGCAGCGACTCAGGAGCAGCAGATCGGGCGCGCCCGGCCGGTCGGGCGCGCCGACCGCGAGCAGCCCCCCGGGCGACAGCGCCGCCGCGATCAGCTCCTGCGCGGTCTCCCCGTCCTGAAGGCTGTGACCGGTCAAGTGGGAGCCAAGCAGCACCGCGGGCACGGTCGCCTGGAGCAGCCACTCCGTCTCGTGGTCGACGGGCCCGTCCGCTCCCCGGGCCCGGGCCATCAGCTCCAGCGCCCTGCCGAAGTGCGCGTGCTCGCCGGTGCGCATGGCGAGGGCCGCGCAGGACAGTGCCGCGAGGACCTGTGCCGGGGCGTCCCCGGAGCCGGCCCCCGCCACGGTCCGCTCGGTCAGCGCACGCTGTTCGTCGAGTGTGATGAACCCGGGGCTGAACACCTCGGCTAAGATCGTCGGCACCTCCAGCGAGCGCGTCATCTCCTCGATTTCCGCCGGACCGGGCGGCCCGGCGGGCGGTACCGACCGCACAGCGTCCGCCGGGGAGCCGCCCGGAGCGCCGCTCGGAGGCCGCACGCCGAGCGTCTTCATCATCAGCGGCAGCGCCTGCGCCAGCCCGCCCAGTGGGCCGCTGTCGGGCAACAGACCGGGCAGCGCGGCCAGGACCTCGGCCATCGCGCCCGCGTCCCCGTCCCCGGCGGTCCGCAGCAGCGGCACCATGGTGGCGATCGCCTCGATGTGGGGCGGCAGCTGCCGGCTGTCGCCTCCCACCTCACGCGCCAGTTCGACGAGCTCGGGCAGCACCTCCAGAACACTCATGCCCTGCGCGATGCCCGGCAGGCCGAACGGGAGGTGGCGGGCGAGACCGGGCGGCAGCGCCGCCGCGCCGCCCTCCGCCGGGGGGATGTCCAGCAGCGGAGCCACCAGCAGGAGAGCGAGGTCACGTGCGGCGTTCCGGCGGACGCCGGCGTCCAGCTCCGCCACGCTCCGCGCGGCGCGCAGCAGTTCGACGGCCCGCGTACGGTCGGCGGGGTCCCGTCCGTCGGCCCAGCGGGCCGCGAGCAGCGCCCCGAGCCGCGCCATGACCTCGCCCCCGGGCTCTTCCGACAGCTCCTCCCCCAGCGCGTCGAGTTCACGGATCAGCGCGTCTCGTGCGCCCTCGTCCGGGCCGAGCGGGACCAGTTCCTTTTCCTCGTCCGCGTACGTCACCCCGGCTCCGTCGGCGCGGCCGAGCAGCCGTCGCACAAGCTTCCCGTCCGCGCCGGCCTCAGACCCGTGTTCCACCGTCAACTGCCTCCCGTCCGGTCGGTTCCGTCCCGCCGGCCGATACCGTCCCCCGGGCGGTACCGGCCCTCGACCGACCGCACGGCACCCTGCCGTACGGCCACAGGCCATGATGCTCCGGCTCCCCCGATCGGAGGAGGGCTTTGCGGCGTACGACCAGAATGCGACCGGCTTTGAACCGAAGCCGCCCCGACCTGCGCACAAGCAGCCGTGAGCAGGGCGGTGGCGGGCACTGCGGGCGCTCGGACGGCGACCTCGGCAGCCGTCCCCTGGCACCATCGGCTTCCGCAGGTGGGCGTGCGGACGCGCGCCATACGCGCAGGAGGTACAGGAGGTACCGGTGCCCCGACTCCCCCAGCCCTTCGAGGAGATCACCCGTCCCGGCTACGCGGCCGTGCACCTCGCCGGGCTGCGGGTCGAGGGTGGTCGGCACGAAGCGGTGCTCAGCGGCATCTGCCCGCGCTGCGAGCATCCCTTCCAGTACGTCCACCCGCTGACCGGGTTCCGCGTACCGCGGCCGTCCCGGTCCCGTGACACCTACTCCGTCCAGGTCGCCTGCGTCTGTGCCGAGGAGCACCCGGGCCGGCCGGACGACGACGAGGGCTGCGGCGCCTACTGGATCCTGCTGCTGCGATGGGATGGCCGGTGAGCTGGCAGGCTTCCCCCGGCCCGCCCGCCGTGCCCGCGGACCGCGCCGCCGCCCGCCATCGCCGACAGCTGGTGCGCTGGGAACTGACCCGGGTCCGCGAGGCCGCGGCCGCCTGGCGCACGGGACTGGCCGCGCTGCTCGTCGGCATGGTCGGGTTCGGCTTGGTCAAGGGCCGCAGTGACATCCGGGAACTGGCCACGCCCTATGACGTCGTGGTGGGCTGCCTCCTGCTCCTGACCCTGGCGACCGGCGCGCTGGGCGCCGTCCTGCTGCTGCGCGCCGCGCACGGCAGACCGGCGGCCGCCGTCGTGCAGCAGACACCGCCCGGGGTGCTCGCGTGGGGCGAGGAGGCGCTCGACCACCAAGAGACCCTGTGCGCGGCGAAAGCGCTGACGCGAGGCGTGGTCCTGACAGTGCTGTGCGCCGGCGCGCTCACCGCGACGGTCGCCGTGACCTGGTACGGGCCGGACAAGTCTGGGCCTCAGCTGGAGGTGGTCACGCCCGACGGTGGTTTCTGCGGTCGCTCCCGTGGTGTCACCGACGGCCGCCTGCTGCTGCGCACGCCGGCGGGTGAGGTGACGGTCCGCCTCGATGAGGCCCTCACCCTCCGCGCGGTGCGGTCCTGTCCGGGCCCCGGCACGGCGGGCTGAGCGGTAGCACGGCGGAACGCACCCCGGATGCCCGGCACACCCGGGCGCGAGACACTCGGTCGGCTGACGGAGAACCCATGGCCCGCGCGGGTCACCCGGCGGGGCGCAGGCTCAGCGCCCGCAGAGCCAGCTGCATCTCGAACTGCGCCGCCGGGTCGTGCAGTTGCTCGCCGAACACCTCGTCCAGCTGTCGCAGGCGGTAGCGCACCGTCTGCGGATGCACGGCCAGCCGCTCGGCGACCTCACTCGCGTTGTGACCGCACTGGAGCCAGCACAGCAGCGTCTCCGCGAGACGTTTACGCTGGGGGGAACGCACCTGGTCGAGCGGCTGGAGCCGGCGGCGCACCATCGCGTCGACCAGCGCCTCGTCGCGGAACAGCAGCAGCGTGGCCAGGTGGTCGGTGCACCGCACCACCCCGGTGCCGGGCAGGACACCGCGCCGGGAGAGCGCCAGGGCGTCCAGGGCCCACCGCAGTGAGCGGGCCCCCTCTCCGGGCGCCACGGCCGGGCCGACGGCGGCGCGCAGTCCCTTCAGCACCGCCCCGAGAGCACGGACCGTTCCGGGGTTCTCGGGGTCGGGCACGACCATGACGCCGGGCTGTGCGTCGAAGCACCCGAGGAACTCGGGCGGCAGGATGGGGCGGGCCGCGTCCGGTACGGGGTCGTGGTCCACGGCCACGACCGCGAATTCACGCGGGACGGTCCACCGTGCGGTGTGGGCGAGGTCGGTGATCGCTTCGACGGATGCCGGCGCCTCGTCCGTCAGTAAGTCGATCAGCCGGGTGCGGCGCAGCTGGAGCTCGCCCGCCGCGTGCAGCCGCGCCTCGGTGTAGCCAACGGTAGTCGCCGCCGCCATCTCGTCGAGCTGCAGGAACAGCGCCTCGCCGAACGTGGCCAGGACGTGGCGGGGCAGCACCTCGGCATCGACCAGGGCGTTGACCCTGCGCCAGGTGATGCGTGCCCCGAGGCGCAGTGCCGCCTGGAACGAGTCCAGGCTGCGGCCTTCGTCGGCCTCGCCCCTGCCGATGCGGTGGTAGGTGGCCTTGACCTCCTCCCAGTCCGCGTCGGGTTCGGCCATCCTGGCCAGGAACCCGCGGAGCGCCTGCTCCACACCCCGGTGGACGACCTGGCTGTAGGTGTCGTCGCGGGGCCGGTGGTACTCGTGGATCTCCTTGCGGATGGCCTGGACGACTTCTTCGGTGATCCCTTCGAAGAACGGCCTCAGATGCTCGTGAAGCCCGGCCGGAAGCGACCGGAAGGTCGCCGATGCCTCGAGGGCTGTCGTGTCCGTCGTCTCGCCGGCCGGTGGCTGAGAACCATTCACCATGCAGTGGTTCCTTTGCGCGTGAGGGACAAAGGCGAGGTGAAGATACCGCCACGGTGGTGTGGAGGCTCTTCATCGGACGACAGAGCATGCGCCGCCTGTTGTCACTTCGGTGACAACACTCCGGTGACGAGAAGCCACCGCACAGCCGTCATCGGGCACGGACGGCAGGCGTCCTGCCCGCACGGGCGGCGTGTGCCCCGCCCGTCCGACCCTCTGAGCCACATCCCGGATCCGGCCGCCCGATCCGCCTACCGCCCGTCGCGGCGAACACCGGTGGTTCCACTGATGCCCGCCCCCGCGACTCCCACTTGAATTCGGCCCGGGCCGATCCCCGAACCGTCTTTCGGCGATCGGAAGCAGGCACAACTCGCGCAACCGACACAACCGACACAACGGCGCGTCGGCGCGGACAGCCGATGCGGGCAGAAGGGATACCAGACATGACTCGCTTCCGCGGGCGCCTGCGAGCCTTCGGCGCAGTGGCCCTCAGCATCATGACCGTGGGTGCCGCCGGCGCTCTCACGCCCCCCGCAGCCGCCGCCACCCCCGTCTACAGCGAGGACTTCTCCGACGGGCTCGGCACCTTCACTACCTCCGGTTCCGTCCGGGCCGGCACCGACGGCGCGCGGTTGAGCGGGTCGCTGTTCACCGACCCGTCCATGACATCAGCGCCCATCGACCTGGCCGGATACAGCGGCGTGACGGTCTCCTACACCCGGGCGGCGTCCGGGCTGGACCTCGGCGAGTCCTTCACCGCGGCCTACTCGCTCGACGGCGGCTCGTTCACCGCGCTGGAATCGGCGCGCACCGCCACGGGTGCGGCGTCGTTCCGCCTCCCCGCCTCGGCCGACGGCCGAGACCTGCGGCTGCGCTTCTCGCTGGACGCCGGCAGCGCCCTGGAGACGCTGACCATTGACGACGTGCTGGTCGAGGCCGCAGGCGGCGGGGACCCGACCGACCCGCCGCCCGGATCGCTGCCCCCGGTGGACGACGTCACCGAGCCCGGGCCGTACGCGGTGACCGTCGACAGCAGCGCCGGCCCCGGCGACGACGGGTGGCTGGTGTACCCGTCGGACGCCGGCCGGGACGGTGTGGGCCACCCGATCCTCGTCTGGGGCCCGGGGGCGGGATCCGCTCCCGCCGACTACGAGGACATGCTGCGCCTCTGGGCCTCGCACGGGTTCGTCGTCTACAGCGAGGTCTCCTCCAGCAGCGGCGCCTACATGGTCGACGCCCTCGACTGGCTGGAGGAACGGAACGCCGACCCGGGCAACCCGCTGTATCAGGACCTCGACACCTCCGAGGTGGCCTTCGGCGGCCATTCCCGCGGGTCGATCGGGACCTTCGACGTGGCCGACGAGCCGCGGCTGGAGACCACCATCCACGTGGCCGGCGGCTCCTTCGACGGCGACGGCCCGGACAACCTCCGGAACCCGGCCCTGTACATCGGCGGTGACGAGGACTTCGCCACCGCCAACATGGAACGCGACTACACCAACACCGATGTGCCGGTGTGGTTCAACGTCCTCGACGGCACCGACCACATCTACGCCACCCGCAACGGCCGGCACATCATCACCGCCTGGCTGCGCTGGCGCTTGGCCGACGAGGAGTTCCGGCGCACGGAGGACTTCCTGAGCCCCGGCTGCACCTTCTGCGGCCTCGGCGAGGTCCAGCACAAGAACTGGTGACATCGCCCCGGCCCGCCCGGTCTGCCCCGTCGCCCTGACGACGGGGCAGCTCGGGGCAGCCCGGGGCAGGCGAGCCTCACAACATGATGAGCAGCCGTGTCCGCGGCTTGAGCTTCCGGTTCACCGAACGGCTCTGCACATACACCTCCAGCTTGGGATTGTTCCCCGCCTTCACGGAGACGGTTCCCTGGATCCCCGTCCCGAACAGCAGGCTGCGTGCCGCGTCGCCCGTGTAGGCGCGATCGGTGTCCTTCTCGACCACGACGACTTCCTTGTTGGGCTGCACCAGGGCTCTGGCCCCCAACTGGTAGTAGCACGCACCGCGTTCGTAGCTCACGCCCGGATGCGAATCGACGAAGGGCCGGATCTCCATCTCCTTGTCGACCTTCAGGAGCCGGTACCGGTCGGCCGGTATCGGTTCGAGGGTCGCCCGCACCTCGTCCACCGATATGTCCTGGCCGACGGCGAACAGGTTCTTCGTGCCGCGCACGCCCTGCTCACGGCCCCGGAGGAAGCTGGTGGCGGCGGCGCGCACGGTGCCGATCGCCTCCTCGACACCCTCGTGGGAATCCGCGTCCCAGATGGCGATGTTCCCGGCCGGGAAGCCGTAGTTCTGGGCGGTGCGCTTCGCCAGGGAGTTCGGGACGAGGATCGCGGACGTCCAGTGGCCGGGCAGCGAACCCATCTTCGCCGTGATCCTGTCGAGCCAGGGGCCGAGGATGGCCATGTCGCCGTCGTGCCGCCGGTCGCCGCCGGAGGCGTTCTCCTCGCCGTCCGTCACCACGATCTGCAGAAAGCTGTGCTCGCCGTACTCCTCCCAGATGTGGCCCAGGTCGTCCAGCGACTTGAGCGACGCCTCGATCAGAGCCGTGGCACCGTTGTTGACCTTGTACAGACCCCGCATGGACGGCAGATGCTTCACGTCCATGTCCCAGACCAGGTTCTCCACCCGGTGGTCGAAGGAGTACAGGCTGATCCGCGTCTCGTGCCCGAGGCTGTCCGACTCGGCCTTCAGGCCCGCCACGAACTCGTCGACCACGCGGATGAGCTGACTCTGGTGCTGGTACATGGACCCCGAACAGTCCACGACCAGCGCGACGTGGTTCACCTTGTGCTGGATCTTGTTGGCGGACACGCTTCCGCTCCCCCTCCGCTGCTCCCCGAGTAGTGCCTGAACTCTATGAGCGGGCACTGACATCGACGCCGGCGCCGGGGCGCCCCGGAGCTCAGGCGGAGTTGCCCAGGCCGACGAGAAGCGCGGGCTCCGCCAGCACCGCGCGGGCGCTCTCGAAGTCCGCGAGCCGGGCCGCGACCGTGGCGACGGCCAGGCGTTCCGGGAGGGCGGCGGAGAACTTCAGCCCGCGGACGGCCCGGCGGTCCACGTCGGGCAGGACGAGGCTCTCGCCGACGCTCTCGCGGGCCGCGCGCCACTCGGCCGGGGTCATGTCCTCGCGCAGGCGCAGCCAGCAGTCGGTGGCGCGTTGCAGGGGGTCGCCGACCGACGGGAGCGTGGCCGCGAGGGTGGCGTTGGCGCGGTAGCCGGCCCACGTCCACCAGCGCACGTCGCGGCCGACGCGGGTGATCAGTGTGCCGTCCGGCCGCACGGTGCCGTGGGCGTCGCTCTCGCGCTGCTCGGCCAGGCATGCCCCGGCACGCCGGGTGAGGGAGACGGGCGGGTCCGCGCCCAGCAGCACCTCGCGCATGGCGCGGGTGAGAGCGTACGACAGTCCGGCGATGCCTCCGTTCGTCCACTTGGCGACGCCCCCGCTGTCGGCCGGTTCGACGAAGACGCGTTTGCGCAGCCAGTCGACGTAGGTGACCTGCCAGCTCCGCCCGCCGAGCAGCAGGCGCCGCGGGCCGGGGCGTTCCCCGGTGAGCACGCTGGGATCGGTGCGGCCGATCTCGGTGCGCCCGGAGAGCACGGTGAACTGCGGCGGCGCCGTGAAGGACGCCGTGAGCTCGATGAAGTGCCGCTTGCCGAAGCGGCGTTCCGCCTCGGGCCCGACGAACAGCAGGCCGCCGTCGCTGTCGAGGAAGCCCTCCTCGGTGAGGAAGCGCAGGATGGGGGCGGCGGACCGGTCGAAGGGGGCGAGACCGTTCCACTGCCGGTCCCACAGCCTGTCACCGAGCTTGTGCTGTTGCAGGGTGACGGCGAGAAGCTGCTGGGCCACGAGGTGACGCGGCTCGGGCGGCGGGAGCACCGGTTCCACCCAGCCGCGCGACCACAGCAGCAGCAGTCCCGCCGCCTGCAGCAGGGTGTTCTCGCGGGTGGTGAGGAACAGGCAGTTGCGCACGCTGCCGGGGCGCCGGCCGGTGCGGCCGATGCGCTGCAGGAAGGAGGCGACGGAGGCCGGTGCGTCGATCTGGATGACGCGGTCCAGGTCCCCGACGTCGATGCCGAGTTCGAGGGTGGAGGTGGAGACGATGACGCAGTCGCGTGCTTCGGCGAACGCCTGCTCGGAGCGGGTGCGTTCCTCGGCGGACAGGGAGGCGTGGGACAGGAAGACGGTCACCTCGCGGGCACGGAGCGCGGCGCCCAGTTCCTCGACCTGGCTGCGCGAGTCGCAGAAGACGAGGCGTTTCTCTCCGCGGTGCAGGGCGGCGATGAGCTTGGCGGCGTTGTCGAGGGAGCCCACGTAGTCGAGCTCCACCTCACCGGGGGGCCTGCGGGACGGGTCCTCGGCGGCCCGCTCCCCGTGTCCGGCCGCGCCGGCGGCCGGCAGGTGCACGCCCGGGGCGACGACCTGCCCGGTACGGCTGCCGGCCCCGGCGCCTTGCAGCCAGCGCAGCAGTTGCCCGGGGTTGCCGACGGTCGCCGAGAGCCCGACCCGCTGGATGGGCCGGCCGGTGACCCGCTCCAGCCGTTCGAGGACGGCGAGCAGGTGCCAGCCCCGGTCGTCGCCCGCGAAGGCGTGCACCTCGTCGACGACGACGGCCCGGACGCTCCCCAGCAGCCGCGCGTGGTCGGTCTTGACGCCGATCAGCATCGCCTCGAGCGACTCGGGCGTGGTCAGCAGGATGTCCGGCGGCTCGGTGCGGATGCGCTGCCGCTGCGACTCCTTGGTGTCGCCGTGCCAGAGGGCGGCGCGCCGTCCCAGCCACTGGGCGTAGGTGTCGACGCGGCCGGCCAGGTTGTTGAGGAGTGCCTTGAGGGGGCACAGGTACAGCACCGAGGTGCCCGTCCACCGCTGTCCGGCCATGGCCGACAGCAGCGGGAAGCAGGCCGCCTCGGTCTTGCCGCCGGCGGTCGGCGCCAGCAGGACGGCGTCCCGCCCGTCCAGGAGCGGGGTGACCGCCTCCCGCTGGAGGGGGCGCAGGTCGGGCCAGCCGAGGGTGTTGACGATGTGGTGCAGGACGACGGGATCGAGCCGGTCGAGCACGTCGGCCCCTCCCCCGGCCGGACCCGCATCGGCCGGGCCGTCCCGGGTCGTTCCGTCCACGGCCGGTCCCTCCGGTCCGCCCCCGGCCGGGCTGCCGGCGTCCGCCATCACAGCTCCAGGTCGATGTCGTCGGCGGACGCGGCACCGCCGGTGACCGCGGCGGCCAGGTTCCGCTCCACATCGGTGAGTTCGCTGCCGGTGACGGTCAGCTTGTAGTGCCGGCGGGGGTCGAAGTCGTCGAACTGGTCCACGCGGTCGAGCACGTCCCCCACCAGCTTTTTCAGGAACAGCCGCGGCGCCACCCCGACCTTCCCGCCCAGCGCCCCGCCGACGGCCCGCGCGAGGTCGGCGACATAGGAGTCGTCGACGACCGTCCGCACCCGCTCGGGCGATACGGCGGCGTCGGCGTACAGGTCCCGGATGGCGGAGCCGAGGCCGACCAGGGACTCCTGGGTGAAGCCGGGCAGCCGGATCTGCACGGCGCGGGGGTTGTCGAAGCGCGGGTCGGTGGTGAAGTCGGTGGCGAGCCGCTGGGCGAGCGGGGCCAGGCGCTGGACGCCCTGCTGTCCGTCGTAGAAGGCCGGTGTGCCGGTGATGACGAGGTACAGGCCGGGGAAGCGGCCGGAGTGCACCTCGTCGATGAGCTGCCGCAGCGCGTTGAGCGCCTTGTCGCGGGCGTCGGACCGGACCCGCTGCAGCGTCTCCACCTCGTCGAGGACGACGAAGAGCCCGGTGTGCCCGGAGTCGCGCAACACGGTGAGCAGGCCCTGCAGGAAGCCGAGCGCCCCGAAGTGGTCGAGGTCGCCGCGCACCCCGGCGGACCTGCGGGCGGCGGCCGCGACGTGCGGCTGGCCACCGAGCCAGGCCAGGACGGCCGCGGCGGTGGCCTCGTCGCCCTCGGCGAGCGCAGCGCGATACCCGCGCAGGGCGGTGGCGAAGGACGGGGCGTGCCGGGAGACCTCGGCGAGCCGCGCCACGAGCAGCTTCTCCACCTCGCCCGGCAGCTCGTCCTCGGACGCGCCGGCCGCGAGGGCGTCCTCCTCCAGGGCGTAGAACCAGGCGTCCACGACCGGGCGCAGGGCGCTGGGCGGGAAGCTGGAGGTGGTGAGGCGTTCGGTGAGCCGCCGGTAGACCGTCTCCAGCCGGTGCAGCGGCGTCTCGTTCTCGGAGACCTGGATCTCGGCCACGGCGAAGTTGCGGCGCTTGGCCCGCTCCCCCAGCCAGCGGGTAAAGAACGTCTTGCCCGAGCCGTACTCGCCGCGCACGGCCTTGAACACGGACCCGCCGGACGCGACGGCGTCCAGTTCCGCGTCGAGCGCCGCCTCGAACCGGTCGAGCCCGGTGGCGAGCAGATCGAGCCCGCTCTCGGGCACGGCCCCACGGCGCAGGGCGTCGACGACGGTACGGCGGCGGGCGGCTGAGACGGGTGTGGCGTGGTGGCGGATCACCGGGTCAGTCTCCCACTCGAAGGTGGTGGAAATTGACCCTGTCGACAAGGACGGCTGTCCTCCCCGACCGCGCCCCCTCGCGTGCCGGACCATGCCACGCCGGAGAGAGATGTACTACGATGCGGGCATACCCCCCCGAGAGCGCAGGCATCTCGGGTCGACGACTCCGCAAGGGGCCGTTTTTGTTGGGCCGCTGGGAGAACCGCGCCCGTCCGCATGGCGCCGTGGGCTGCACGCTGCGGAGCTCTGCTGAACCGTCGCGGGTTCCGCGGACGAGCCCCGGCCCTCGGCCTTCTCGTGAGCCGTACCGGGGAGGTGACAGCCGCCTCGCTCAGGCCGTCGCACAGCTGCCGGCCGAAGCCCGCAGGACATCGCCCGCCGTCAGCCCGCTCCCAGCGCGAACTGCTCGCGCAGCAGCGCCTCCTGGAGGCGCAGGGTGCGGCCATCGGGCAGGGTCTCCAGGACCTGTACGCCGTCGTAGTTGAGGAGTTGCCGCAGGACGGCGGCGAAGCCGTCGCCCCGGGCGGTGGGCATGCCGGCGCGCTGGGCGAGCGCGGTGACGGGCAGGGTGCCGCCCGCGTCGAGCAGGGCGGCGAGGGCCTTGCGGACCTGCTCCTGCTGGGGCTTGCGCGCCAGACCGCCGAGCTGCGCCCGGTACGCCTCGGAGTCGAGCAGTGCCGTCACGAGCGCCTCGGCCGGGGGCACGGGGGCCGGGGTGAGGAGGGCGTCGTCGCCTCCGGGGGCCGGCTCGACGTCGAAGAGCGTCTCGTGGGTGCGGGCGAGTTCGGCCTGCTGCTTCTGCGTCTTCGCCGTCGGCTTCCTCGGGGCGGCGGGCACGGCGGGGGCGGCGGCCGCCGGCCGGCCGGTGGCTTCGTCCGGCGCCGGTTTCCCCCGCTCCTCCGGGGCCCACCACCCGGGCCGCTGGTCGCCCAGCTCCCGCCATCCCTTCGGCGGTTCCGCACCGAACCGCAGGAAGGCGAGCACCGGGATGGCGACCTCGGCGAGCGAGGCCCCGCCGTGGTAGCCGGCCTTGAGGGCGGTGTAGCGGGAGTCGGCGTCCCACAGGGCGACGACGGACGCGCCCGGCTCGGGCCACACCACGCGCGGCCCGGACAGGGCGATCTCCCGTTCGGCGAGCGACGGGCCGCCGGGCAGGCGGTGGCGGGCGGACTCCGGCCCGGCGGCACCGGCCGCCGCCGTGTCGAGCTTGGTGCCGTGCCGGTCGATGACGTGGCCGTGGTCGCTGGTGAGGACGACGGCCATGCCCTGGGCGGCCGCCGCCCGCAGCAGCTCGCGCAGGCCGGGCACGTCGTCGATCCGCCAGGCGCCGTCGCCGAGCTTCTGCTCCTTGGCGAGCCGGTCGTCGATGGCGTTGAGGACGACGGCGACATGGGTCCTGCCGTCGCCGAGCGCCTCGGTGAGCTCCGGGCCGAAGGCGTCGCCCGCGGTCTCGGTGCGCAGATCGTCCTTGTGGAACACGGCGGCCGGGGCTCCGCCCCACAGCCTCAGCGCGGGGAAGAGCCGCTTCTCGTCGGCCTGGGTGCCCTTCATCAGCCTGCCGGCGAAGAGGGAGGTGCGGGACACGGCCGTGACGGTGGGCAGGGCGGCGGCCATCACCCGCCGCCGCGGGGCGCCGCCCTCGGGCAGCGGGTCGAACTCCGCCCAGGAGCGGCGCAGTTCCTCGCCGAGTTCGTTCGCTATGGCCGCGCTCATGCCGTCGAGCACGAGCAGCAGCACCCGCCGCTCCTCCCCGCGCCGGACGACCGGGCCGACCACGCGGTCGAGGAAGGTCTCGACGGTGAGCATGCCGCCGGGCTGGGTCCCGGCCTGCGTCCAGGAGGCCAGCAGGCGGGCGAAGGACGCGTCGATCCGCCGGCGCCGGTCCCGGACGCGGGTGCCGAGGGTGTCGTAGGCGGCCTTGAGGACGGGGTCCGGGTCGCCGCCGGCCTCGATGTGCTCCAGGGCGCAGTCGGCCCAGCCGGTCTCGGCGACGTGCCGCTGTATGGCGTCGGCGACGGTGGGGGCGTCGGCGGACGGGTCGGTGGCCAGCCAGCGGGCGAGGCGCTGTCCCATGCGGGCGCGTTCGACGCGGGCGGACTCCTCGGGCGCGGCGGCCAGCTTGTGGTCCGCCAGGCGGCGCACGGCGTCCGTCACCGCGCCCGGGTCGCCCGCCGCGAGGGCCCGGCCGACGGCGGTGAAGCGCGCCTCCAGGCCGCCGCGCAGCACGGGGCTCGCCTCCACGGCCTGCTCCGCGCCGAACTGGCGGGCCAGGGCGGACGCCCGGTCGAGCACGATGCCGGTGGTGCGGCGCGCCTCGCGGGCCTCCTCGGCGTCGGTGCCGCCGGTGCCGCCGGTGCCGCCGGTGCGGTGTCCGGCCGCCAGCAGCGTGGTCACGTACTCCTCGGCGGCCCGGCCGAAGACGGTCACCAGGGTGTCGAGCTGTTCGCCCGCCGCCGGGGGCTGTTCGCCGAAGTAGCGTTCGGCGCGGCCCCGGGCCCGGTACGTCTCCGGCGCGGGCTCGGCGTGCTGCCACAGCGCCGCGCACACCAGGCCGAAGGCGGCGGCGTCCTCGCCGCGTCCGGCCTCGGCGAGGGCGAGCAGCGCGCGGCCGGCGAGGCCCGCCTGGTCCTCCTCGGCGAGGAAGGCGGCCAGTCCCGCGCGTTCGGGGCCGCGCAGGGCCAGGAACCGTTCGGGTGCTCCGGGCCGGGTCGACCAGTCCAGCAGGGCCTGGGCGTCGAGCCGGTCGTCGCCGGGGCGCCGGGCGCCGCCCTCGGTGTCGTAGCGGCCCAGGCGCAGGCGGCGCTGCGCGAGCGCGGTGAGGGCGTGCTGCCGCGACAGCCAGCCGCCGGGCACGGGCGGCCAGCCGCCCCGGGTCGGCGGGGTGGCGTCGAGGAGCGCCTCGGCGGCCCAGTTGACGTCCCGGAGCCGGGGGTCCGTCTGCCGGGCGCCGAACGCCTCGCGGACGACGTCCCAGCTGTCGACCGTGTCGATGCGCTTCTTGTGGACGCGGGCGAGGATCGCCGGGTCGAGTTCGTGCTGCTCACGGTCGGTGAGGACGACGAGCACGGCGGGGCCGGGGCGGCGGCCCGCGAGGTGGTCGAGGACGAGTTCGTGGACGGCCAGTGGCGAGGGCGCCACGGCGATCCCGGCGGTGCGGCCCTCGCCCCAGCCGGGTTCGGCGGGGCCGTCCCAGCGGGGCGCGGAGCGCAGCAGCACGGCCCGGCGCCGGTCGCCGCCCTCCCCGGTGAGCGATGCGGCGAGGGAGGAGTGCGAGGACAGGTACTGGGTGATGGTCGCGGTGTTCAGCCGGACGGCGCCCGGGGCGGGCGCGGCGGTGGTGGTCGTGGCACCTGTGGTCGTGGCTCCGGTGGTCGTGGTGTCCGTCATTCGACGACCCGCCAGGTGATCTCGATGGTGGCTTCGGGCCGGCGGGCGGCCAGTTCGGCCAGTTCCGCCCGGAGGTCGGCGGCGGCCCGGGCCGCGGTGGTCCGGCGGCCGCCGGATGTCGCCGCCCTGCCGCCGCCTGCCGGGGAGGGCGTCTCCTGCGGCCGGTTGAAGGAGATCCGCGGGTCGCTGGTCGGCGTGTCCAGGGACTGGCCGTCGGCCGTGGGCGGCGGGGGCGCGGCGGGGGCGGGCGGCGGGGTGGCGGCGGCCTGGGTGCGCTTGACCAGGGCGACGACCTCGCGCTGGGTGCGGGCCAGGGCGTCGCGCAGGTCCGCCGTGCGCTGGTCGTCGCGGGCGACGTTGCGCAGCGAGTCGAGCAGCGCCTCGCCCTCGGGGCCGAGCCCGGCGGCGAGTTCCAGGGTGGTCCAGGGGGCGGAGGCGACGGCCTCGGCGACGGCGCGGGCCTTCTTGACGGAGGTGCCGTACCGGTCGGCGCTGGTCTCGCCCAGGTCGAAGGAGGCGAGCGCCTCCACGGTCTTCTTCGCCCCGGCCGCGCCCTTGCCGGCCTCCGCCGTGAGCGCGTCCAGCAGTTCCAGGGAGCGGCGGGCGAGGGCGAGCCGCCCGGTGTCGGCGGCCCGGTCGAGGCCGAGGAAGGCGGCGTGGGTCTCCAACTGGTGCACCAGGTCGGCCGCGTGGTCCCGGTGGGCGCGGGCGGCCTCGATGATCTGGCGGGCGAACTGGTTGACCATGCGGCCGCGCCGCAGGGCGGGCGGCTTCTGCCCGAAGATCGTTTCGAAGCGCTGCCGTGCGGTGTCCCAGTCGGGCTCGGCGGGCAGCGGCTGGCTGCGCAGCGCGTCGTGGTCCTTGATGCCGGACACTTCGGGCGCGGGGTCGAGGACGGTACCGCCGCGCACCCACACCCGGTCGTCCATTTCGGCGAAGGCGGCGACGACGAGCCGGGCGAGGAAGTCGGGCAGCCCGCGCGGCTCGGGCCTGTCGGTCCAGTCGGTGAGCGTGATCAGGGACAGGTCGCCGGTGACGCCCTGGGAGCGGGCGAGCTGCCGGAAGTGGTCGGCCCAGTAGCGGGACAGCTCGAAGTACGCCTCCTTCTGCTGCCCCAGGCGCAGCGGCCCGGCGATCCGCTGCATCAGCTTGCGGTCGGCGGCCGGGACCTCCACGCGCCCGTCGCGGGCCTCGGCTGCGGCCCGGACGTGGCCGAACACCTTGCGCGTGTCGGCGGGCCTGACGGCGGTGCCGGTGGCATCGGGGTCGAGGTCGGGGTGGGCGGGGTACTGGTGGGCGAGCAGCCTGCCCGCGATGTGCCGGATGCCGTCGCGCAGGCTCTGCCCGAAGGACAGGGTCAGCCCGTCCACGTCGGGCAGCGCGACGAGGTGGTCGTCGAAGTCGGGCACCACGTCGGCGGCCTGCTTCTGCGCCAGCCCGTACGCCTGCTTGAAGGCGCCCTTGACCTGCTTGAGCAGGGCCTCGCGCTGGGTCTCCAGCAGCCCCTTGGCGCGGCTGCGGTTGTCGGCGTTGAGGTGGCCGGCGTACTGGGTGTCGAAGCGGTGCTCGTCGGCCAGGGCCTTGTCGATGACGACGAGGCGCCGGAAGTCGGCGAAGCGCTGCGCGGACAGGTGCGCGGGCAGCCAGGCGACGGTGCGGGACCGTTCGCCCTGCTGCCGCTCGCGCAGCCGCTGGATCCGGTTGGCGTCCTCGACCGGGCCCCATTCGCCCTCGTCGAAGGGGAGGTCTATGGCGATGCGCCACAGGCCGTCCTCCTGCGGCATCAGGTCGTGGTCGGGCAGTTCGTCCTCGTCGGCGACGTTGCCGAAGACGATCTCGGCGGTGCGGGCGGTGCCGCGCCAGATGAAGCCGAGCTGGTCGCTCAACTGCCCGTGGTCGACGCCCAGTTCCTCCGACAGCAGGCGCCGGGCGAGCGCGGCCCGGTTGCCGGGGTTGTCGTTGACCTGGGCGTTGGCGATGACGGAGTCCACGTCGACGCCGGACAGCTCCAGCCGCACCCCGGGGTTGGTGTCGGTGCCGGTCTCCTTGATCTCGGGGAACCGGGCGGACCACTCGGCGACCTTGCTCTTGATGATGCCGACCTCGGCGCCCGGGATGGGCGCCAGGACCGAGCCGTGGTTGAGCGCGCCGAGCCGCCGGATGGTCAGCTCCGACAGCGCGGGCACGCTGGGCGCGAGCGCCGACAGCAGCAGCGTGCACACGAGCCGGTTGTCGCCGGTGAACATGCGGCAGCCGGCCAGCCGCTTCGGGTCGGTGATCGATTCGGGCCGGTTGCGGTACTGCTCGACGTCGTCCTCGGTGATGTCGTACGAACTGAGCAGATAGGGCCGGAGCTTGGTCTTGTAGAGCTTGTCGGCGGCCTCGAAGACGACCTTGAGGCTGTCGGTGAACGGCTTGTCGCCGCCCTCGGCGATCACCGGGTAGAGGTCGCCGACGGGGACGAGCTCCCCGAGGCGGATCTGCTCGCGGTGGTCGGCCAGGAGCTGCCCCATCAGCTTCAGACCGGTGCGGGAGCGCTGCAGCGCGGAGGAGATGTGGACGAGGGTGTCCATGAACGCCGGCGAGAAGGGGTACGTCAGCCGGAACGACTCCTCGTCCGCGCCGGTGGTGCCCTTGTCGGAGCCGAGGAGGGTGTCCCAGACCTGCGCGCCGGTCCGCTTGGTCTGCGCGAACGCGGCGTCGACCAGCCGGGCCGCCTCCTCGTCCTTCGGCTTGAGCAGGCGGGCGTGGGCGATCTGCGGGAGGTTGCGGTCCTCCAGGGTGATCTTGTCGAATCGGCCGGAGGCCAGGTTCAGGGTGTCCTGGATGGACGACTCGGCCGCGCCGGACACCTCCTCGCCGACCAGCTCGCGCAGGTCGCGCTGGCGGGCGATGAACGACACGACGGGGATGGCGCGGCGGGCGTCGCCCCCCTCCACGAAGTTCGTGATCTTGCTGGCTTCGCGGGCCACGAACTTCTGGTCGTGGATGAGCGTGGCCAGCCACAGGATCAGCTCGTCCATGAACAGGATCAGGCCGTCGTAGCCGAGCGACTTGGCGTGCTCGGCGATCACGGACAGTCCGGCGTCCAGGGAGACGAAGCCGTGCTCGTCCTCGACGGCGTTCCGGGCGAACCCGGGGAAGAGGTTGGTGCTCGCGTCGTTGACGAGCTTGGCGCGCAGCTCGGCCGGGGTGGAGGGGTTGCGCAGGTCGAGCGGGACGCCCGCCTCGTGGCTCTCCTCGGCGTCGAGCGCGGTGTCCAGCAGCTGCGGGGTCCAGGCGAAGCCCTCGCCCCACTCGTCCTCCTCGCCGTCGTCCGCGTCGCCGCCGCCCAGGCCGCGGATGACGGCCTCGTCACCGTAGGCGGCGCGGTTGGCGCGGATGTCGTCGAAGAGGGAGTCGGTCCGGTACACCTGCGGGGTCGGCGCCTCCGGGTGCAGCTTCTTGACGTGGCTGACGTAGCCGCCGAGCACGCGCTGTTCGAGGGCCTTGGCGCCGAGCATGTGGTACGGCACGAGCAGGAACCTCTTGCCGTCCGTGCCCAGCCACTCGTGCCGGGTCAGCACCGGGTCGAACTCGGTGCGGGCGCGGGCGGCCGGGTCGCCGCTGAGCAGCGCGTACAGCACGGCCATGAAGTGCGACTTACCGGAACCGAACGAGCCGTGCAGATACGCCGCCTTGGAGCGGTGCCCGTCCAGCGCGGACTTGATGAGGCCCAGCGCCTCGTCGAAGTTCTCCAGCAGCCGCTCGGTGACGACGTAGTCCTTGAGCGCGTGCCGGGCGCCCTCGGGCGTCGTCGCCTCGGCGAGGGACAGCACGAAGTCCGAGGTGGAGATGGACTCCTTGATGTCGATGACATCGCGGAGGAGGGGCTGCTGGGCCATTGCGGGTGTCTCGCTCTCCCTGACGGTGTCCGGTGCTGCTGCTCGTGCTCGATGTGGTGCGGGTCCGCCGCCGGGGCCCGGGGCCGGCCCGAGGGGCGGGGCGGGGCTCAGGGCTGCGGATGGCCGGTGCGGCAAGCCGGCTGTCCCGGCCGGTGGCGAGGACGGCTCCGGCGGTGCGGTGACCGGACGGGAACGACGCTCACGGCGTCGGCCGACTCAGCCGGAAGGGCTCGCGGCGTCCGCACTCTTCGTCCCCCTCGTACCGAATGCCACCCGTACGGCCTGCGCACAGCACCCTACATCCGTACCCCCATCGCTCCCGTGCCGTATACCCTCGCGCACCGGCCGTTCCGGCCGCTCCGGTTCCGCCGTGAGCGCTACGGCCGCCATCGCCCCGAACGGTAGGCGTCCAGCAGCTGCCGGCTCGCGACCGTGAAGGGGTGCTCGGGGCCCAGGCCGCGTTCCCGCCGCTCGACGACGTCGGTCATCAGCGCGATCCCCTCCGCCATGTCTCCGAGCGCGGCACGGGTCCGGGAGAGGAGTTGCCGGGCGGCGAGCACGATCGGGTACTCGGGCCCGAAGCGCCGCTCATACGACTCGACGACCCGCCGGATCTCGTCGCCGGCCTCGTCGAAGCGGCCCAGGAGGTACAGCGCCCACGCGTGGTTGTGCCGGGCGCCGAGTGTCACGGTGTGGTCGGGGCCGAGGACGCGCTCGCACTCGGACGGCAGTGTGAGCAGTGTGCCGCCTTCCTCGGTGACCACTTCGGCGGCGGGCAGCATCTCCAGCAGGCCGGCGCGGGCCCGCAGGGTCAGCGGATGCGTGGCACCGAGCGCCGCGCGCCGCCCGGCGACGGTGTCGCGGAGCAGCGCGACGGCCTCCTCCCTTCGGCCGAGGTTCGCCAGCACGAGCTGGAGGCCGTAGCCGCTGTCCAGGGTGTCGGGGTCGTCGGCGCCGAACAGCCGCTCCTGGGCGTCCCGGACCTCGCGGAGCGCCGCTTCGGCCTCGGCGTATCCGCCCAGCCGGAACAGGGCCCGTCCCGCCCTGGAGCGGGCGGCGAGGACCGTACGGTGGTCCGCACCGAGGAGCCGCTGCGCCAGGTCCGCGGCGTTGCGGGCGGTCTCCCGGGCGGAGAGGTAGTCACCGGTCCGGTGCAGGGCGGTGGACAGCCTCGTCGCGACGGCCAGGGCGTCGGAGGCGGACGGCTCGCCGATGTGCCGCAGCAGGGCCAGCGCGTGCGGTACCAGCAGGCGCAGCCGGGGATCGTGCGGGCCTGCGTCGGGTACGCCGGGCACGGCCGCGTCGAGCAGCCGGACGGCTGTCGTGTCGAGGGTGGGCACCAGGTCCGCGGGGGTGGCCGCCGAGACGCTGTCGAGCAGGATGCCGTGACTCTGTACGCAGCGTGCGCCGGCGGCGTCGACCAGTTCGGACAGCGACTGGTCGAGGAGCGCTCTGAGGGCTGTCTCGGTCCGGGCACGGGGCAGTACGGCGACGATGCCGTCGTGGTCGAGCAGGGTCAGCGGCAGCGGCTCGGCGGCGAACCGGGCCAGCAGCCTGAGCAGGGCCGCCGCTTCGGGCAGTCCGCGCGCTTCGAAGGCGTCGAGGGTCAGCTGCCAGGTGAGGCCGACCAGATGGCGGGGGTCCGCTGCGGACAGCGCGTCGGCTCCCCGGTCGATCAGCTGGACCCGTTCGTCCGAGTCGAGTTGGTCCCCGTAGGTGTCCATCGTCCAGGGGTCGATGACCTGGCGGGAGAGGAAGCCGCCCGCCAGGGTGAGGGCGAGAGGCAGCCGCCCGAGCCGGTCCGCGACCCGCGCCGCCTGCTCCGTCGTACCGCTGTGCGGTGCGAGATCGCGCAGCACGAGCGCGGCGTCCTCCCGGGGCAGTACGCCGATGTACTGCAGCTCGGCGCCCGGCCACCACCGGGCCGCCGCTCGCCGTGTGGTCACCAAAACGGTGCCGCGCGGGCTGGTGCGCAGCCAGTCGCCGTCCCGCAGGATCTCCGGCTCGTCGGTGTTGTCCAGGACCAGTAACCAGGGTTCGGCGGAACGGTCGAGATACGTCCAGGCGAGATCGGCGGCGGGTCTGAGGCCGTTGCGTGCGGCGAGCAGTTCGCCGTCGCCCGCCCCTCGGTCGGCGGCGACGGCGAGCATGCCGGCGCGCAGGCTCGCGCGGTCGGAGGCGTTGACCCACAGGCCCACCCGGCCCGGTTCTGCGGTGACCTCCTGGAACAGGGCGCAGGCGACCGCCGTCTTGCCCGAGCCGCCCATGCCGTACAGCACGTAGACCTGGCCGCCGTGCCCCGCCGCGACGCTCGCCCGCAGGCGTTCCATCACCTCGCTGCGGTCGCGGAGCGCGACGGGGGGCCGGCCGGCCGCCGGGCGTCGTACCGAGTCCGGTCCGCCGTGCTCCGGTCCGCCACCGCCGTAGTGGTGGTGCTCGCTGATGTGCTGGTCGCCCTGCGACTGGTAGACGCGTCCCTGGTCCTCGGCGTGGCCGTCCGTCCCGCCCGTCATCGCTCGGCGATGTGCTGGTCACGTCCCGCTTGGTAGATCCGGGCCCGGCCGGACGCGGTGGCGTGCTGGGTGGTCTGCGGTGCGGCCGGGCCGCCGGGGTCGAACTGGTCCAGCAAGGCGCGCAGTTCCTCTACGGCGGCGGGCCGGGCGACGAGCAGCCGCCGCACCATCCCCTGCCACTGAAGCCGTAGTTCGTCCAGGGTCTCCTGGTCGTCCGCGGCCGCGGCGGCCAGCACGTCCTCGCGACCGGCCTCCAACTCGGCGGCGACGGTCCCGGCGCGCTCGGGTTGTGTCCGGCGCCAGAGCTGCGTGACCCCGTCACGCACGTGGTGCCAGGCATCGGTCGCCATCAGCGCGACCAAGGTGGTCCCCGCGCTCTGCGCGAGCAAGGCCACTTCTGCGTCCACAGCCGCCTCTCCATTCATCCGCTTTTCCGACAGCACAGATGGCACGTTGCACCCGTTCAGGTGTTGATGTGATCTTCTTTGCGATCAATATCATTCCGCCCCTGAGCACAGGGAACAGAGAGGAATCAATCCTCGCCAATACCCCGCGAACCAGGCCTGACACATGGTCGGGCAGGCGAGTTGCACGCTACAGTGAGGCATCCCGACCGACCGAGGGGGCGAGGGAAATGACCAGGCCATGGGAAGCGGATCCGGACACGGGTTTCAAGCGACGCCTGGGAAAAACACCCCAGGAATTAGGAAACACCACCGGAACTCCGGATTGCCCGGACATCTGGGAACTCACCAACGGCGACATCGCCGTCATCGGCCGGGACCTCACCCGGTCACTGGGTGGGAACCTTCCCGACGGGGTCTCGATCGGGCCGGACGAACGCCTCGTCATCATCCCCAGGAACATGCTCATCGCGGCGAAGCCGGACATCCCCAGTGTTTGACTCCTTCCCGCGCGGCGCCTCGGAACGCCTGAACCGCCCCGCGTACCACGCGGAACTCGGCCGGATCTACTCCAGTGGGATCGGCTTCCTCAACAAGCTCGAGCGCGGCCAGCACTTCCAGGAGCGCTCCTTCCCGAGCTGGGAGGCCTTCGCCGCCGGCGACTGGGAGCGAGCCCTGTCCTTGGCCGACGAGAGGCGCGAGGAGTACGCCCGGGAAATCCGGCGGGCGTCGGAACTGGGCGTCACGCACCGCCGCCTCCGGGTCGTGGAATTCCCCGTCACACCGTATGTGCAATGGGAGTTGTTCGTTCTGCGCGTACGTGTGGACGTGGGCGACGCAATCAGGATGATCGACGCTCGCGACATTTCCGGCATCGAGCGGAATCACCCGGTACCGGAAGTGGTGATTCTCGGCGATGTGGTCATGTACGAGGTCGTGTACGACGAAGACGGAAACGCGGCGGGAGCCAACCGCTATACGGACAGCTCACTGATCCGGGAAACGAACGCCGGGTTCGACGCGCTGTATGAGCGTGGCGAGGGTTTCCACACTTTCTTCGACCGGGAGATCGCCCCCCTGGCCCCGCCCCGGGCGTCCGGTGCTCCGACGGGTTCTCGCGGGTCGCGGTGATCAGCGCGGCGAGGTGAAGGGCGAGCCCTCACGCCGGCAGATCACCGCCCCTTGATGGTGGTGAAGAGAACGCCCACCACATCGGCCGCTCCTTCGGCGGCCAGGAGAGCACGCGCGGCGTCAGGACCCCGGTCCCTCCAGCTTCACGGCAGCGGTGTTCGCGCCCTGCTGTTCCTCGTGCGCCGGGGCGAAGGACTCACGCTCTTCCACCACTTCACCGTCCACGACATCGCCGTCCACGATGTCCCCTCCGCCACTCGGTGCGACGGGTCCGCCAGCGGCAGGCCTGCGGGGCGCAGTCCTGCAGAACAGCCTCAACGAGGCTCTTGATCCTGCGGTCCAGCAGCGAGATGACGGGCAAGGTCCCCAGCCTGGCTCGACAGCTCGACAGGTGGTCAACTTGCCCCCGCCAGCCCGTAGTCACAGGCAGAAGGCAGCTCGCCCCTGATACAGTCACCCAGCCTTTCGGTCGCCTGTTCGAGGGGGGGGCCTCGACGACCGCAAGGGTGAGGAGGATATCCCTTTGTCTGTACGACGTTTGCGTAACATCTGTGCCGTCGTGGAACAGCCGCCGTCTTGACAGTTGCTACAACCACGGGAGCTTGGGCCAACTGGAGCAAGCAGAATTTCAGCCTGACCCAGGGAACGACTTCCCAGGAGTGGGTTGATGAGCAGTACAACGAGTTCCACTTCACTGGCTGTTACCAGGCGGGAACCACGAACAGCGTCTCGGTGGCGCTGTGGCAGCAGATCGACTGGGGCTTGGACAAGAAGCATGACACGTCGAAGCTCACCAACTGCTTCAGGGGAAGCGGGTACACGAGCACAGCCACTCAGTCGGGCTTGCCCTATGACAGCTACTACCTCGAAATCGATAAGCTCGGTACAGGGTGCGGGGCCTGCACCGGAGTAGCTGACAAAGTCAGTGTGGACACGACCAAGGCTGACTGACTGATCCTGTCGGGCCGCCGTGCGCACAGCGTGCGGCGGCCCTGTTCCGTTCTCCAAGCGAGGCTTCATGCGCTTCTCCTCCGCTCTCCGCACGCATCCGGCCGTGCTCGCCTTCCCCGTGGTCGGTCTGTTCTTCGCCTACGTCTTCCTCACGAGCACCCGGAACATCGACCGGCTCATCGCCGTGCCCTGGCCCGCGCAGGCCACTTCATACGCCGTGCACGCCCCGGTTCCGATGGCCGCCGCGGCCGTGGCGGCGCTGGCCGCCGTGGAGGCGACCCGGCTTCGCGCCCTCGGTACCTGGGAAATGGGCGCCGCACGCCCCACCTGGCGCATCGCGGTTCAGCCCCTTCTCATCACCGTGCTGTCGCTGTCGCTGCTGACCGCCGGTGTCACGGCGGGCGGGCTGTGGGTGGTCGGAGTCCTCCCCGACCTGTATGTGCTGCAGTTGATGGGGATCGTCGTCGTCCTGCTCACTGCGCACGCGGTCATCGGGTTCGTCATCGGGCGCCGGCTTCACGCCCTGTACTCCGCCCCGCTCGTCGCCGTGGTGGTCTTCATCGGCATCAGCTTCCCCTTGGGGACGGACAGTTACTGGGCGCACCACGTCACCGGGTCCATCGCCTGGGTGGGGTTCGGTGAGACGTACTCGCCGGCCATGACGGCTGCCGCGCTGCTGCCGACGGTGTGCCTGGCCGTTGCCTGTGTCCTTGTGGCAGAGCCCTCGCGGATTCGCGCCGCCTCGGTCGCCGCGGCGCTGGCGATCGCCGTCGGCGGTCTGCTCGGCGCGTACGGCATCACCAAGGACTGGCGCGCGACGGCCCCGGCCGCCAAGGGTCTGGCCCCGGTCACGTGTGCGGGGAGCGCGCCCGAGGTTTGCCTGCCGTCGGCCGGCTCCTCCCACATCGAAGAGATTCAGGACGGACTCACCGCGATGACGGACCGGTTGCGCGCCCACGGGCTCATCGCCCAGGTGCCGAGCCGCGTCACCGACCTCACCGTGGCCGATGTGCGGCAGACCGACACCAGAGGCGATCACTGGACCCTCGACCTGGTACCCGGCAGCGCGGACCAGGTCCTCCGGGAGAACATCCCCATCGCCGTCGTCGGGATGCCCTGCGAGAAACCGGACTGGAACACCCTGCACTACCCCACTCTTTGGGCCGCCCGGACAGCCGGTGTGGAGAGCGAATACCTCGCTTGGCTCTCCCATGAGACCGGGGGGTTCAGCCAGGGGCAGAGCAAGGAGCAACTCCTCGCCGAGATGGCCCGAGTGGGCGCACTTCCACCGCAGGAGCAGAGAACCTGGTACGCCGGACAGCTCCGGCACGCCTGCCGGGCAGGTCAGTGAGCATGAACTGGTGGCTGCGCCAGCGGGGCGCCTTCGACCTGCTGCCCGGTGCGCTCATCGGCTTCGCCCTGGGCACCGGACTCACCCTGAACGTGATCCTCGTCTTCCCGGCGTTCGTGGGGAGCTACGCGATGACGACGCAGCTGAGCAACTTCCTCTGTCTCATCCCCGCCGTCGTCCTGATCGTCTGCCTCGAGAGGCGGATGCCCTCGGTGGAACGCTCCGCCGTCCGCCGGCTCCACGCGCGGGACATCACACTGGTCTCCGGATTCGCACTCCTGGCCACGGTGGTGGCCGCGGCGATGTCGTTCCTCGGGCAGGAGTCGATGTGGGCGGTGGCGCGGAACAACCTGCTCTTCTGCGGACTCGCCCTGGGCGCCTGGCCGTTGCTCGGGCACCGCGCGGCCCTGCTCCCGGTCTTCTGGATGATTCACTCCCTCTTCCTCGGGGGCCGGAGCCGCAACGACCCCTACCCCTGGGTGATCGTCACGGAGGAACCGCGTGTCGCGCATGCCGCCGTCGGCGCCGCCCTCCTCTTCCTGGCCGGGGTTGTCTCCCTCATCTGCTTCGCACCAAGGACCGACCGATGACTCTGCTGCTCGACCGCGTCACCTTCCGCTATCACCGCTGGATCCGCCCCGTGCTGAACCGCCTCACCTACGAAGTCCCCAGCGAGGGCCTGACGATCCTGCTCGGCCCCAACGGTGCCGGCAAGTCCACCACCCTGGCCCTGCTCGCCGGCACGGTCCGCCCGGGAGCGGGCCGGGTGCTGTTCACCGACTCGGACCTCACCTCCGCCAGCCGCGAGTACCGCCGCCACGTCGCCTGGCTCCCCCAACGAGTGCCGACCTCACGCCAGTTGACTGCCCGCGAGTACGTGGCCTACGTCGCCTGGCTGAAGGGCGAGAGTCGCTCCCGGGCCTGGGAACGCGCCGCGACCGCTCTCGACCGGGTCGGCCTCACCGAGCAGGCCGGGCAGAAGACGGCCAGGCTCTCCGGCGGACAGCTCCGCCGCGCCGGCATCGCCTGCGCCCTCGCCCACGACGCGCGCGTCATCCTGCTGGACGAGCCGACGGCCGGGCTCGACCCACACCAGCGCACGGTCTTCCGCGACGTGCTGCGAGAGGTCGCGGCGGAGACCCCGGTCCTCATGTCGACCCACGACATCGCCGACCTCGCCGACGAAGCCGACACGGTCACCCTCATGGACAGCGGCCGGATCCTCCACCACGGCGGGACCCGGAGCTTCCTCGACCACGCACACCCCGAGGCCGTTCCGGCCCGCCGGGCCGAGTCCGCGTACTCCGTCCTCATGCGGCTGGACGACTCGCGGTGACATGACAGCGCCTCGATCCCTGCCCCCGCCCCACGCGGGAGTCGGCCGGGACCGCCGTTGTACGGACCGGCACGGCCAACCCGCCGTGCGGTTGCTGCCGGTTCGTCCGGCGTCCGCCAGTGCCACGGCAAGTGGGGAGAGGTGCAGGGCGAGCTCTCTTGTGTGCGTGGCGTTACAGCGCGCGAGGACTTCCCGGAAAAGCCTCACTGAAGGAGACAACGACCTCCTCAGTGCCATTTGCCTTCACATTCGATGATCCTGCCGCTCGAGTCGGCGTGGCAGGCCCGTGCCGCGACGGAGCGGGTCGCATGACGCGCCATCCACCGGTGACTGTATTGGGGAGACGGTTCGAGGTATGCGCAGTCGAGGGCGCCGCCGACGGGGCGGTAGTGCCAGTGGCCTGCCCACTGCCCGGGACGCTCGGAGATCTCGTAGCGGATCTGAACAGCCGCGCAGTAGCCGTCGGTCGCCCTGTCCCACACCTTGCTTTCTATCCACACTTCGCCGTTGGCCTGCCAGTAAATGTCCGTCTCCTGCTCGACACCACCGACATAGCTCTTCGCGGTTCTGTGGGCCCATCCCGCGGGCGCGCCCTGAGTGGTCCGTACCCAGTCGTTCGTGCCATGCGCTGAGGCCGGTGTGGTGACGATCAGCACCGTGCTGAAGGCCGCGCCAAGCAGCCCGAGTATGCGTCGCTTCACAGACTCCCCCTTGAATGGTCACTGCTACGGTGACGTCGGTCCTGTGAAACTCTGTCCTGCACAGGACAGGGCGGCGTCAACCCCCGGTTTTGTCATGGGGTAAACCTTCGCGGTAGTCGCAGGACGCCGATGCCGACGAGCTTGCCGACTCGGCGGGAGTGTGCACGACTTCTTCCCTGGCGACCTGCCTTCCGATGGCCAAGAGGCTCGGGAAGCACCTCGCCGGGCTGCCGCTGGCGGACCCGTCGCACCGAGCGATGGACGGCGATGTCGTGGACGGCGAAGTCGTGGAAGCGTTCGCCGACTGGGTGCCGAACATCACGCCGAAGAACAGCGTGAGCACCCCCTTGGTCGCGTCGTCGACGTCCTCGCCGTCGTCGGAGAACAGCTCGGGCCGGCTGTAGAGACAGGCGAGCTTCTGTGCGATACGCAGCATGTGGCCGACGTACTGGGCCACGTCGGCGGGCACCGTGGCGGGAAGGGCGAGGATGCCGGGTATCCCGGCGGCGGCCGAGAGGGCGCTGACCTTGGCGGTTTCGTAGCGGATGGAGCGCGACGACGAGAGACCGCATGAGCTCGTCGAACCGCACAAGGGATTCACCTGCCCGGTTCACCGGGTCCTTCAGGGGACGCAGCACCTCACCGTCCGGGGCGGGCGCCTGCTCGGCGAGTTCGGCCGCCGTGTGGCCGGAGACGGCGGGCCGTCACGCCTTCACGTACCAGTTCCACGATGCGGCAGCCGGCCTCGGCGGTTCTCGGGTGAGCACGGCTTCGGAGTCGGCCCGTACGGGGGCGGATCCGGGCGTGGTCATGCCGGGGGCCTCGGCGAGGATGGGCGCGGAGAAGTTGCAGGCGGGACCTGGAATCGCAGTTCCGAGCGGGACAGGCGCCCTGGCCGCCTGCGTACCGGCCACCGCCGAAGAGCGGGACGAACCCTCTCCGGAGTGACCGCCGGAGTCCGACCCCTCGCAGATGTGTCCCCTCCGTTCTCCCTCCTCCCTGGCCGGCCACTCAGCGCCGAGCGTCGGGACGCGGTCCGAGCGGCAGGGGCGGAGAGATGACCGGTTCGAGTAGCTGGGCCAGCTGCTGGCGCTGCTGCGGATCGAGCCGGCCTGTGGCGGGTGCCATGGCGTCCTGGATCTCCTTGTAGAGCCGTTGTATGAGTTCCCGGCCGGCGTCGGTGACGAGGACATCGACGGCACGTCTGTCGTCGGGGTTGGCGGCGCGTGCCATCAGCCCTCGTCGTTCGGCGCGGTCGACGAGGCCGGACAGCGTCGACTTGTCCAGGCCCAGGAAGTCCGCCAGGTCGCTCATCCGGGGGCGCCGGTCGCGCAGGATGCCGAGCACGCGCAGCTGGGTGAGGGACAGATCGTGCTCGGCGCCGATGCGGGTGAGCACACCCATGATCTGGAACGCGCTGCGGACAAGGCCGTCCAACAAGGCGTCCTCGAAGTCGTCCATGGCCATGACGCCACCCTACTTGACATCATTTGTGTTACCAACGACTCCGGCGTAGCAGCAGGCGGCAACAGGCTTGCGGCCGAAGATCACTTGCGACATCAGGACCTCCAGCCTGCCGGGCGCACGGAAGATCGGCATCGGCGACGGGGAGGAGGGCCGCCACGCGGCGATCCTTCCGGACGTGTGTGGAAAATGCAGGGGCCTTGACATTGTTTGTGATGCAAACCAAGATGAAATTGTTGGTCTTGCAAACCAATGGCGAAGTGGCCCTGCAGGCGACTGCCGCTGTGGCTGCGTCGGCCTGCCCGGTGTACGCGGACTTTTTTCGCAGCGGTTGACGACGTCTCGACCATCGCTGCGGTGGGGAGTCGGGAGCGCATGACCGTTCGACGACCGGCCGGCACCGTGCGGAATGTCCAGGACATACACGAGTGACACACGAAGCAGTGGTGAGTGACGGCCTCGCTCACCACTGCTGAAGGAGGAATTCCATGAGCAAGCCCCGAACCAGGCGCCGGACGGCAGGCCTGGCCACCGCAGGAGCATTAGTGCTCGGCACTCTTGTCAGCTACTCGGCGCAGGGGGCAGCCCCGTCGGCGACACCGAAACCCGGCCCCGCCACGGCCTCCGCCACGACGGGCATCCCGGGAGTGGTCGATCCCGTGGCCGACCTGGGACGGCAGTCGCCCGGACCGGAACGCGAATGGTTCGACTCGATCTACTTCACCAGCTCGGTAAAGGCGAACGGTCACGACTTCGGACTTCAGGTGCACACGCGCGTTTTCCCGAACATGGGCCAGGCCGAGACTCGCTGGACGTTCGCGGTGACCGACAAGACCACCGGATGGCACAAAGACTACGAAGCCATCGTCGCGCCGGACGACTACCGGTGGACCGAAGGCAAGCTCGACATCAAAGCACCAGGACTGAGCTGGACGGGAGACTCGGTCCGCCAGACGGTACGGGTCACCACGCCCTGGGGATCCCTCAACGTCCAGATGGTGCCCACGGGCCCCGCCCTCAACTACGCGTCAACCGGTGTCTTCACCCTGGTCGATGTGCCGGCCTACGAGTTCGCCCTGCCCAAGATGCGGACGTCCGGAACGCTTGTCATCGGAAACAAGAAGCATGAGATCAGGGGAACCTCTTGGCTGGACAGGCAGTGGGGTGAGATGCCGACGGCCCTGAAGCGGTGGACATGGATGAACCTCAACATGCCCAATGGCGACAAGGTCGCAATCTGGAACTCGATAGGGGAGGACTCCGAGCACAGTTGGGCGACGGTTCTTCACCCGAACGGTTCCTACGACGTGGTCGAGGTCGAACCCCTCGCGCAGGGTGCCTCCAAGCCGTGGACCAGCCCGGAAACCGGGCAGGTATATCCCACCCGCTGGCAGGTCCGCATTCCCCACCTGCGCGCGGAGCTTGCCGTGAGAATCGTCGGCACCCCGGGACAAGAAGTCAAGGGCCAGACCGCCGAGGGGGGCTACATGGAAGCCGCAGCAGCTTTCGAAGGCACGTACAACGGCAAGAAGGTCCGTGGTGAGAACTACGTGGAGATGAACGGCGACTGGCGCACCCGCTGACGCCTTCTCGTGCATCCGGCAGAACAGGAGGTGACACCGTGACGTAGCGGTGCTCTTGCTGTTCGGAAGCTCGTCGCCGCCAGTGGATCTGACGTTCGGCTCTGTCACCACCGGAAGGGAGACAGAGCCGAACGTCCTGCCATCCCTGTTCGGGCACGGTTCGGGCGGCGGTGGTGTGTCTGACCCGGAACTGTTCTGCGGCCCGCCGTACCTCCAGCACACGAGGAGCCACGGTTTCACGGAGGCGCCCCGGGCCCTGCGCTCTGGGCAGGGCGGGCGGGCATGGCCGGGAGGGTCTGGGGCGACGAGGGCGGATCCTCGCCCATGTCACCCCCGCGGCCGGGCAGGCGGAGGCCGGCTCAGCCAGACGAGGGCGCCTGCTCCAGCAGGATGACCTGACAGCGCCTCGATCCCTGCCCCGCCCCACGCGCGAAGCCAGCCGGGACAACCGCCCCTTCGGCAACCAGGAGGGCACTCGCGGCGTCAGGACCCGGGTCCCTCCAGCTTCATGGCAGCGGTGTCCGCGCCCTGCTGTTCAGCGTGTGCCGAAGCGAAAGTCTCGTGCTCTTCGACGACTTCGCCGTCCACGACATCGCCGTCCATCGTTCGGTGCGACGGGGCCGCCAGCGGCAGGCCGGCGAGGTGCCTCTTGAGCCTCTTGGCCATCGGATGGTAGGTCGCGAAGGTGAGCCCGCCGGAGACGGCAGCCCCTACGAGAGGGATGGCCTTCGAGACGGTCGTCGCGAAGGACTGCGTCGTCATCCTGACACCGAGGTAACCCGCGACCCTCTTCACCATGGGGTAGACGACCCCATGGGTGAGTGCCCTCTGGGGCAGCTTCTTGGCGACCTGCTCCGCCATCATCCCCGCGACCTTCCCCACCGCGGCGTTCGCCGACTGGGTGCCGAACATGACGCCGAAGAACAGCGTGAGAACCCCCTTGGTCGCGTCGTCGACGTCCTCGCCGTCGTCGGAGAACAGCTCGGGCCAGCTGTAGAGATAGGCGAGCTTCTGCGCGATACGCAGCATGTGGCCGACGTACTGGGCCACGTCGGCGGGCACCGTGGCGGGAAGGGCGAAAACGCCGGGTATCCCGGCGGCGGCCGAGAGGGCGCTGACCTTGGCGGTTTCGTAGCGGATGGAGTCCTTGGCGACCTTGTCGAGGAGTTCGACGGTGATGCCCGCCGCGGCGGGAGTCTCTTCTATCGCTCGGCGGATCTCCTCCTCGGAGCAGCGGCGAGCCAGCGCGCTTCGAAGGTACGTCTCCCTGTGGATGCGCACCCCCGGAAGCTTCGCCGCCGCCAGCAGCACCGCGAAGAAACGCGACTCGGGGTTCTCGACCTCTTTACCCTGCTTCATGCCCGGAACTTACAGGAGCTCCGCGCTCCAAGAGCCTTCATCATCAGCTCCGTTGAGACCTCGTTACGTGAGTGGCGGTGGGGGTGAGGGTCGGCTCCACCACGATGCCCTCCTGACCGGAGTCCGTCCACCACTGCCGACCGCACCGCAGCTTCGGGGAAGTGCGCTGCGCCGGGCTCTCCTCGACGCGGACCCGGTCGGCAGCGCAGGCGTGGAGCAAGCCGTGGAGGCATCCTGAACTGGGGCCCCTTCGTCATCGCCATCGGTGACTGACCGGTTCGGACATGAGAAGCAGGGAGCATCCGCAGGGCTGCCCGTCACGGCCGGCCCCGCACCTACGTCAGCGGCGGCGCCCCCGGCCGACGCGCCAGATCTGCACCAAGCAGAACTGATGGCTCTCACCCACAGCACCCTCATGACCGCTCGGCATATGGATATCCCCCACCCCTCTCACGGGAGAAAAGAATGGCGCATGCTCACGATTGAACACCCATTTCCACCGCATCCTGTACCGGCCGGGAGAGGGCAGCACGAGTGGAATGTTCTCCAATCCTCCATCGATGGTCTCGACCGCAAGACTGTCCGCTGCACCAGAGACTTCACGTCGGTCACCTATGTTGTTGCCACGCTCGATGTCCTGCGCCACGCCGTGGATCAATCGATCCGTCAGGCTGCGCCGTCCAGGACTTCCCGCACTTCCGGCACACCCCGGTACTCCTCCAGCCTGTTCCGGATGATCCGCACACGCTCCGCCGTTCGCTCGCTCGCGACATCGGCGGAAAGGGTCATGACCCGCTGCGCGGTTGCTGCCGCTTCCTCCGGTTCGTTGGCATCGGCCAGGGCCACGGCAAGCCACGAGAGGTAGAGAGCGAGTTCCCTTGCGTGCGTGGCGTTGTAGCGTGCGAGGACTTCCCGGAGCAGGGGAACCGCCCGCAGTGGGCGTTTCAGCTCCGTATACACACGCGCTTCCATCACTTGCAGTTCACCTGCCTCCACCCAATACAGGTATTGGGGAGCCGTGCGACCACCGTCGTCGTTCGACAGCGTTTCCGAGGCCTCGCCCAGTGCGCGCATCGCCGGTTGCGGCTCATGGGCCTTGGTGTGCGCCCAGGCGACACGATCGAGATAGAGCGCCCGCGCTTTCGGGGGCGCTTCCTCACCTGCCGCCGCCAGGGCGGCCCGAGCCAGTACGAGACCTTCCCGCTCCCGGCCCGTATTGCTGTACTGGTACGCGAGCGACCCGGCAAGGTTGCCGACAAGTGTGGTGTCCGCGGCTTGCCGGGCGGCACTGATTCCCAGTTGGTAGATGCGTTCGGCTTCCTCGTGGCGCCCGGCGTCGGATGCGATCCATCCCGCGATCTGCGCCAGTTCCCCGATCTGCGACAGCAGGGCGCGCCCGACTTCCGCTGTGTGGCTGCCCTCCCGGTACAGCTTCACGGCGGAGCGCAGTTCGCGGAGTGCCGCGCCGATGAGGTCGCCTCCCGCGAGGAAGTCGTCGGCGAGGCGTAGGCCGTGTACCCGTCCGGCGAGGTCCGTCACGTCACCCATGCCGATACGGCGTCCCTGCCGTACGTGCAACGGTGCCAACGGATCAGTTCCGGGGAGGAAGTCGGCGACCGTGACAGGGGCCTTTTCCTGAGTGCCCGCGGCCGCCGCCTGTTCCAGTTCGGTCACCGGCACGCCGAGAGCGGCGGCGAGAAAGGGCAGCCATTCGCGGGGCGTGCGCTTCCCCTTCTCGTACCGGTAAACGTCCTGCCGTTTGAGGGAGCCGGGTAAACCAGCCGCGCGGTTCGCCTCTGCCGCCAGCCGTTCCTGACTCCATCCCCTGGCCTGCCGCAGGCGGCGGATCATGTGGGCCGCTGATTCTCCGCGCATCCCTCAAGTCTGGCCCACAACGGGCCTACACGGGGCCGCTGTGCAGCGAATCGGCAATACGGGAACGTGGCCGGATGCAAGGACCCCGGCGACCGTGCGACCGGTCCCGGGGCATGGCCGACGCTGCGAGGAGCGACGACATGAGGGATCTTATCGAGCGTGCACTCGAATGGGTGAGAGCGGTTCTTCTCGGGCCGCGCACCGCCGGCAGGCACAGCCGCGCCCATCTCGCCGAGAGGCGACCGCCCGCCGCTCAGGTGCAGCCGCAGGACTGGCGCCCCGACCCGTACGACGCCCGTTGGCGGCGCTGGGCGAGGAACGTCGAACGCTGCCGCCTGACCGGGCGACCGCTGCCGCACTTCCCCGGACCGTGGCAGCAGGAGCCCGCCGGCCCGGTGCCACCGCCGTCCGACCAGGAGGAGGACTCCGGCTCATTGGTCCGGCCCTACGTCACCGCGCACGCCCCAGCGGCACGGGGAGAGCAGCGGTGAGCGCCCGGGAAAGCCTGGAAGCGCCGGAAGTCGGGGCGCTCGCACGAGACGTCCGGGGGAACCGCGTGGGCGTCGTGGTGGATTGCATGGGCGGGCACGTGTGGCTCAGGCCCTGGAGGGGCGGACGGGAATGGACGGTGCCCGCTGGCGGAGTTGAGGCGCTTCCCGAGTCTGCCGACGACTTGAGCGCCCGAGTGGCCGAGGCGAACCGGCGAAGCCGGGAAAGGGGGATGCTGTGACGCGCTCCATCCTCCGGGCC
The DNA here is from genome assembly GCF_000220705.2 of Streptomyces xinghaiensis S187. Taxonomy (GTDB): domain Bacteria; phylum Actinomycetota; class Actinomycetes; order Streptomycetales; family Streptomycetaceae; genus Streptomyces; species Streptomyces xinghaiensis. The sequence continues at coordinate 1,686,581 of NZ_CP023202.1, forward strand.
GCCGAGTGGACGCTCGGGGTGGATGCCGACGAGGAAGCGGCGCAGGGCGTGTCCGCCGTGTGCCTGGCCTGCGGCGAGCAGTCGGTAGCATCCGCCGGTGACCGCCTGGCCGTCGAGATCTGGGCGCTCAAGCACACGGGCTTGCACCCCGGCCACCGGCGCTACAAGGCGACGGCGGAGACGCGCTGGCGGGTCACACCGGCTGAGAGCAACCCCTACCGCGAGCACGACGACCGGCACGACCGGGCGGACGAGACGTAAGGGAGAGCGTTCATGGTTCGACGGCTGCGCTTCACGGGCGCGGACGGCAAGGTCGACGGTTGTCCCGCCCTGCACACGGACGAGGGCACGGGCGAGATCATCGTTGAGGGCACGCCCGTCACCGACCCCGAAGACCTCGCACAGCTCCGGCACTTCGGAGCTGACCAGGCAGCGGTGGCCGTGCCGCGCGAACTGCTCGTGAACTGGGGACCCAAGGAGTTGGAGCGGATGCCGGAACGCGTGGGCCAGGCCGGCTTCCGCCGCCTGTTCGAGACCTTCGAGCACACCGCCTGGCGGCTGGAGACCCGGCGCGGCTATGCGTCGGACCGGCAGGACCCCGACTTCCGGGCATTCCTGGCCACCGGCTCGTCGCCCTGCGACCGCGACGAACCCTGGTTCATCACCATCAAGGCCCAGACGGATGCCGGCAAGACGGTCGGCCGGGTCCGCATCGCCGATGACCCGCCCACCGAGGGACAGCTGTTCCTGCTCGACTACGCCCGGCACAACGCCGCCTTCGGCGAGGACATCCGGTACCTGTGGCGCGAGGACGCCGTGCGGGCCGGCCTGCCCGCCGAGGACTTCTGGATCTTCGATTCACGGCTGGTCGCCCTGCTGCGCTTCGACGACGAGGACAATCTGCTCGACGTCGAGCTGATCACCGAACCGGCCGAGGTCGTGCGCTACGCCATCGTGCGCGACGCGGCGATGCACCACGCGATCCCGCGCGACCGGTTCGCCGCGCAGGTGGCCTCGACCGTATAGCGCGTGAACGGTGAGCACGGACCACAAGCAGGCACGGACGGCGCTGGGTGCGCGTAGCTACGCGCACTCCGTTTCCCGTGCCGTGGTGGTCCGGCTCACCGGTCGGCGGCTCGCGCAGCGGCTCGGCCGGCCGGGCTCCGATCAGCAAACCGGAGCACGGCCGGCAGACGGCCACCCACGAGAGCCTGGAGGGTCTGCGTGCGTGGGCCGACGCGACCGGGCAGCCGGGGTGTCCCCGGAACTCGGCATCGGCTTACGGGCACAACACCGAGTCCTGTGGGGCTACTTCTTCGTGGCGGCGCGGCGGCCACGGGTGGCGGCCGGGGGGCGCCAGGCGCGGAGGTCGTCGTCGGTGAGGCCGTGTTCGCTCTGCTTCTGCTGGCGGTAGGCGGCGAAGAAGTCCGCCGGGGAGCCGCTGTAGAGCATGTCGAACTCGTTGTGCCACTGGTACAGCCACGGCTGGAGTTCCAGCAGGCCGGCGAGGAACGGGGTGATCTCCTCGGTGGACAGCGGGGTGTTGGTGAAGTACGTGGCGAGGGCCTGCGCCTGCTCCTTGTGGTCCCAGCCGGCCCAGCCGTAGAGGTCCGGGGTGGCGGCGTTGGTCTGGGAGTAGGAGATGAACCGCTCCTTGGGCACGTCGAGCTTGCCGCGCGCCTTCCAGTAGGACGGGCGGAGGAAGTCGGCCGAGGTGTACTTCGGCGGCACGGGGATGGAGTCCCGGATCTTCCGCTTGGCCAGCTCGTCGGGTGCGGCGTCCTCCTTGCGCTGGAGGTCCCACACCTCTTCCCAGTCGGCGCGCTTTTTCAAGCCGGAGGGCTTGTAGCGAAGGGCTGAGAGGAACGGCACGTGCTCGCCGGTGATCAGCTCGGCGACGACCGCAGCCAGTTCCTTGCGGGGTGCGTAGAGCTTGGCGACGGAAGCGAAGTCCTCGTCGCGGGAGAGGGCGTCGGTGAGGCGGCCCAGGGTGAGGATGGCGGGCTGATCATTCTCGTCGAACCAGAACTCACGCTTCTCCATGCGGTCGAGCAGCCAGGAGCGGAGGGCCTTCTCCTGGAGGGCGTCCCAGCCTTCGGTGGCCCAGCGGCGCTTGTACTCGGGGCGCTCGACCATGTTGATGGCACGGTTCGACTCGATGGCATCGATGCGCTTCTGGACGATCTCGCGGTAAGGAGCGGGCCAGTGGGTAGGGATCTCCGTGATGGGCTTGGAGTTGTGCCGCTTGAACCACTCGTCGGACGCCTCCCCGACGGCCACCCGGCGGGCGAGCAGGATCTCAAAGGCCCGTTCCCCGAGCGCGAGTTCCGGAATGGTTAGGTCGTCGGGATTCTCGGAGACTCGCAGATCCTCGACGTGTAGGCCGTAGAGGGCGTAGACCTGCCAGTCCAGTTCCTCCTGCAACGCGATCATTCGCGCCCGCTTGGCCTCCCACCGGACCCGGGCCTCCCGCAGCACCCCGGCGGTGGGCACCGCCTCGGCTGCCACGGCCGCGGGGCTGGCGGCGGTGAGCTCCTGGGCGAATCCATCGAGGGCGGTGGCGAGGGCGGTGGGGTATTCAGCCGGGAGCGGGAACTCCTCCAACTTGGTACCGGTGAACTCGTAACGGTCAGACCATGGGTGGACGCTAACTCGCGCCCCTTCGCCCCCAACCGGGTCGCCGCCCTTCGGATAGCTCACCATGCGAAGCCAGAAGCCAGCCGTGGAGCTGTTGAGCAGCCCGAGCAGCCGCAGGTACTCCTCCTCGCTCGCCCCCTCCCGCAACTTGATCACCGGGGCAGACTGCTTGAACACCTTTCCGCCCCGATCCAGCACGAAATGATTATGTGTCGCAACAAATGCGAACGTGAGCAACAAGGAGGAATTTAGGCGATCCTCCTTGTAGAAGGCATAATTAGACCAAGGAATACCACGCTCTTCCTTGGTCTTGGCAAAGTAGAGCGTGTTTCGCAGAATTTTTCGCCCTGGCCAGAGTTCCTTCGACTCAAGCCGCCTTCGCTCATCAGTTTTAGCTCCGATCGGGTAGATAGCATCAGCCCCCGGAAGGCTGTCCCAATCCCGAATCTGATCCCCTTCCAAGAACGGCCGCTTGGGGGTGTTTCGACCGGCCAGCCAGACTGCAGCCGGTCGGGGGTACGCAAACAAATCGTCGTCTCCAGTGATGGCAGAGAATCCGCTTGACTCCGTCAGCGCGGAAAATCTCTTCACCGCAGCAGCATCCAATTGCTCAAGCATTTCTTGGCCGCCATCAGCCAGAACCCACGGCTGCTTGCCGAAGTACTTGGCTCGCGACAAGTCGTCCACAGAAACCCACTGGCTCACCGAACCAGGCTTGTCGATCTGCTCCACGATCGCTCGCCATACCAGACCCTCTTCGGCTTTCTTCGGCGCTGTGGGTTCGCCCTGCACGCTGCGGACGGTTCGGATAACCGGTGACCGCCTGTCGCCACCCCGCTGCCTGCCAACCAGAATGACCGTCGGGGTCCCGTGCCCGGGAATGTAGGCACCCGAGGTGTCGATGACCTCGGTCAACTCCACCGCGTGTCCGAAGTATCCCTCGATGAGCTTCTCCCCGAATTCGCGCTTCATGAACGAGTTCGCGGTGATCTGCCCCACCATGCCGTAGCCGCGCCCCTCGGCATCCCCGCGCTTGGCCAGCTCAAAGAACCGCTGGGCGAACGGCACGGACAACGCATATTTGCCCGCACACGCCGGATACAGGTCACGGTAGAGAGCGTTGAGGGTCTTGTCCTTGACCGTGATGTACGGAGGGTTCCCCACCACCACGTGATATCGGCCCGGCCGCAAGATGTCCGGGTACTCGTGCACATCCTCAGTGGCGTACTTGAACTCGGCCAACTCGTCTACGAAGTCCTCGTCAACCCCACCGAACAGGTGGCCCTGCTGGGAGCGGCGAGACTTGATCAGCGAATCGCCGACTGCCAGGTAGACCGGCCAGTCATACTGCGCCGCTTCCACCAGCGTCCGCACGCCACTTGCGGCCATCGCTGCGACCAACAGTCGGAACCGAGCAATGGCCACCGCGAACGGGTTGACGTCCACACCGTGCACCGATTTCAGTGCGGCCGACACCCGCTCGTGGACGTCCTTGCCCGGGTGGCCCTCAGCCCACAGCCGGACCAGTCGCCGGAACGCGCCCAGTACGAAGTGCCCCGACCCGCACGTGGGGTCGATCATCTTCAGGTCCTCGTAGCCGAACTCCCGGACCGCCGGGTTCATCGTGCGGTCGAGGATGAACTCCTCCACGAACTCCGGGGTCTGGAGCAGCGCGTACGTCTTCCGGGCCGCCTCGCTCAGGTCCTGGTACAGGTCGCCCAGGAAGCGGGTGTCCCAGCCCTCCGTGCCGTCGTCGTTCAGCGGGTCGGTGAAGTCGTGGATGAGGACGCCCGCCTCGTCGCGCCGGCGCCAGAAGTCGACCAGCTCACGCGCGCCGTCGTGTGAGAGCGGGATCTGGTAGAGCGGGTTGTGCCGCTTGTCGAAGAGGAGGCGGCCGGCCTGGCCCTGGCCCAGTTCGTCGAACGCCTTCTCCAGCCAGCCGCGGTACGTCGGGTCCTCGTCCGTCTCCACGTACGCGTCGTACCGGGACTCCGCCAGCTCGCGCCGGTCGCCGTCCGGGCCGGTCAGGTACGGCTCCGGGATCAGGCGGTTGTCCTCACAGAAGCGGACGAAGACCGTGCCCAGTACCCATGCCACCCCGACCTGCGTGACCCGCTCGTCCAGCCAGGCGTTCCACGTCGCCGCCGTGCGTCCGAGTTTGCGCGCCTGGTCGTACTCCGAGCGCAGCCGCGCCCCGACCTCGTCCAGCGTCCGCACCTGTCGCCCGAGGTCCGCCTCGACCGCCTTGACCTGCTGCTTCAGGTCGTCCAACAGAGCCTTGCGGTCGATCACTTCGCGTCTCCCTCGACACCACTTGTCACGCTCTCGCCGGACCCCCGGTGGGCGTTGTCCACCCACGTGTCCGGAAGCTGAATCCACTCCCCCAGGCCGGCCTGGTACGGCACGGCCACCTGCCCGAGTCTCGGCTCGCGCAGGGGGTCGGCCTGCGGGACCAGGAGCCACAGGCCCCGCCCGCCCTGCCGGGCCGCCGACGCCAAACGGTCCAGGACGCCCATCGCGTCGTACCGGGCGAACACCCCGGCCTCCGTCAGCAGGACGGGGCCCGTCGCACCACCACGCCCGGCGGCACGGCCACCGTCCGCACGGCCACCGCCACCGTCAGCACGGCCGCCGCCCAGCAGTTCCGCGATCCGGGGCTCCACCGACCCCCACGCCGTCCGCGCGTACTCCGCGAACCGGACCGCGCCCTTCGAGCCCGGCTCGGCGGCGTCCGCCTTGAGCAGGGTCTCCCAGGTGGGCTTGGTGCCCGGCGTGACCTGCCCCCGCAGGGCCTCCAGGAACAGCTCGGTCACCGACACGGCCCGCGCGCCCAGCCGTTCGGCGCCCAGTTCCCGTACCGCGTCCCGCACGTGCTGCTGCCGTACGGTCAGCACCCGGTAGCCGTCCCGGCGGGCCGAGGCGAGGAGCCGTTCCTCCGCCCGCACCGCGCCCGCGAGTTGCGGGTCGTCCGCGTACCGCGTCGCCGTGCCCGCGCGCGTGGACTGCCGAGCGGCGCCCGTCGTGAGGTAGCTGGAGGCGTCGTCCACCCGCGTCGGGAGGTAGCGCAGCGTGCCCTCGCGCTCGTGCGTCTTGAGCGAGAGTTCGAAGCCCGCGTCGCGCAGGGCCTTGGTGAGCGGGCCGCCAGCCGGTAGGTCGTGCGTCCAGCCGCCGCGCCCGTCCGGGGCGACCAGTTCGGGAAAGCGGGCGCGAACCCGCTCGTGCACGTCCTTGACCGCGAGGCCGGGCTGCAGGCCCTCGGGCTGCCCCGGGATCCAGCGGACGAGTCCGGCCTGGGTCAGCCGCAGGGCGCGGACGAGGGACAGGTCGCGCGGGTAGATCTCCAGGCGCGGGGTGGCGGCGGCGTTCAGGGAGGCGGCGGCGGCCAGTTCGACCATGCGCCGCTCGTCCCAGTCGACCGTGCCGGGCGGCACGGCCACCGCGCCCAGTTCGGCGAGCACGGTCGCGGCCGTCGGCAGGGTGTCCAGCTTGGCGAGCCGGTCGGCGGCACGGCCGAGCTTGCCCGCGTAGTCCAGCAGGCCGGGCGCGGTCGGGGTGTCCGGCGCGTCGTCCTCGCGCACGTCCAGGGCCAGCAGACCCGCGCCCAGCGACTCCTCGGTGGCCTTGCGGTTGGCCTGGTGCTGGAACTCCGCCTCGTCGGGGGCGAGTTGCTCGGCCTCGACCACGGCGCGGACCGCCGCCAGCGCCAGCGCGCGCCGCTGCTCGCGCTCGGAGAGCCGGCTGCCGCGCCGCACCGCGAGGGCGTCCGCTATCTCGACGGCGGAGGCAACGCGCCCCATGCCCGCGAGCAGGCCGAGGATCTCGGCACGCAGCGCGGCGACGGCCGGGTCGGCCTTCCAGCGCTTGCGCTCCTCCTTGAGCATCTGCGGGATGCGCCCGGCGCTGAGCCCCAGCGCCTCGGCGACGTCCTTCTGCTTCGGCCAGACCCCGATGTCCGGCAGGGCGCCGTGCTCGTCGGGCAGGCGCAGCAGCAGCCGCACCATCTCGGCCTTGTTGCGGTTGGAGCCGTTGTTGTTGACGACCGGCACGAAGATCGTGGCGAGGAGGTCCAGGCTGGCGGAGCGCAGGGCGCGGTCCGGGAGGCCGCCGGCGGCGTCGGTCGTCGCCAGGGGGCCGACGAGGGCGGACTCGGCGGCGGTGAGCTGCTCCAGCTCCTCCTTCGCCTCCGCCCGGCCCTCGGGCGTGAGCGGTGAGACGGGTGCGCCGCGCAGCCGCTCGCCCCACTCCCGCTGCCGCCGCTGCACCTCGTTGCGGGTCTTGGCGCCCAGGCCGGGGGCGTTGACGAGCTTGCGGCGGCTGTAGTCGAGGAGTTCGCCGACGGTGCTGATGCCCAGGCCGTAGAGGAAGGACTGGGCCGCCGGCGTGAGACCGGAGACGGTCAGCGGGGTGTCGTGGGTGGCCTCGTCGGCGAGGCGGTCGCGCTGCTGCTCCGTGGTCTCCGGCTCGGTGCCCGGGAGGACGCCCAGGGGGGCCGCCCCGGCGGTGCCGGGAGCCGTTCCGGTGCCGGCCGTGGCCGGGTGGCGGGTGCGGTGGCTGGAGGGGACGGTCTGCGAGGCGTCGAGGAAGATCTTGCGCCAGGCGTCCCGCATCGGCTTGAGCTCGGGATACCGCTTGCTCACGTCGCGGTGCAGGGCCTTCTGGAAGAAGGCGACCAGCCCGTCGCGCACGGCCGGGTCGAAGGCCTCGGCCGCGATGGTCGGGTAGGGCCACTCCTCCGGGTCGGTCATCCGGGGCGGCACGCTGCCGTCGCCCCACCTGGGCAGCTCGCGGGAGGCCATCTGGTGCAGGGTGACGGCCACGGCGTACCGCTCGGCGTGGGAGTCGTAGCTGCCGCGCGTGATGACGTCGACGAACGGGTCGAGGTAGCCGTCGGTGCCCGCGTCGGTGCTCTTCGCCGGGTATCCGGCGAGCGAGAAGTCGATGAGGACCAGTTCGCGGGTGCGGTTGGGGCGGATGCGGATGGCGATGTTGTCCGGCTTGATGTCGCGGTGCCAGACGCCCTCGCCCTCCAGGAAGTCGACGGCGCCGAAGAGGTAGTCGCCGTACGCCTCCAACTGGTCGACGGGGAGCCGGCCGTCGTCGCGGAGCTGACGGGCGACGGTCTCCTCGCGGCGGCGGGGCGCCTTCCGCTCGCCGGGCTCCCCGGCGTCGTCGCGCTCGTCGCCCACGTACTCCAGGGCGAGGACGGTGCGGCCCGCGATGCGCAGCGGCTCCGGTTCGACGAGGCGGATGATGCCGGAGTGGGGGCGCAGTCGGCCCATCACCTCGGCCTCGCGGGCGAGGATGTCGGCCCGGCTGTCGGACAGGGCCACCTTCAGTACGGCCAGCGGGCGGGTCCTGCGTGTCTCGGCCTCGCGGTCGCGGACGAGGAAGGCGCGGCTGGTGGAGCCGGTGCCCAGCCGGCGGCGGACCTCCCAGCGGCCGTCGAGGACATCGCCGGGGACGGCCTCCAGCGGGTCCTTCTCCGGTGCGGCGGCGGCCTCGGGCGCCGTGTCGGGCGCGGTCTCGGAGGCGGGGGCGGTGAGGGAGTCCTCGACAACCTCCAGCATCTCCAGGAAGTCGTCGACGCCGGCCAGGCGCCGGCCCGGGGTGTAGGCCGTGGCCGCCTGCACCAGCTCGTCGATGTCCTCCGACAGGCCGTCCACCAGGGAGCTGGGCCGTAGCCCCTCGCCCGCTTCCAGGCGGGCGCGCAGCTCGGCCTGGCTGGCGGCCGGGGCCCGGTCGGTGACCAGCAGATAGGTGAGGACGCCGAGGCCGTAGACGTCCAGGGACACCGGGTCGGGGCGGAGCGCGGTCAACTCCGGCGCGAGGTAGGGGTCCTCGTCGTCGGCCAGGTTCATCGCGGAGAGGGTGGTCGGCGCCAGGCGCGTGGCGCCCCCCTGGGAGGAGTCCCCGCTGCGCTGGGTGGCGATCTGCCAGTCGGAGATCTGCAGCCGCGGGCTGAGCCAGGCCGCCTCCTCGCCGGCCGCCGTCCCCGGACCGCCGCCCGGGCCGGGCAGGACGTGGACGGAGCGGGCGGCCAGGGCCCGGTGGTGGATGCGCCGGGCGTGCGCGGACCGCATGGTCTCGGCGAGCTGCCGGACGAGCGCCATCCGGCCGAGGATGTCCAGCTTCCCGCCGTACTGGACCAGGTACTCGTCCAGCTTCATCGTCCGCCGGTCGTAGTCGAAGACCAGCGCGGGGCCCGCCGGGTGCCCGGTCGGGAAGTACTGCCGGTAGGGGACGACGCCCGGGTGCCGGAAACGCTGGAGGACGGCCGCCTCGCGGCGGGCGGCGTTCTCCACGGACTGCCGCAGCGAGGAGTCCGAGCCGCGCTCGCTCAGGTACACGCGGACCCGGGCGCGCTCGGGCAGGTCGCTGTGGCGCGCCTCGTAGTCGGCCCAGGTCTGGCCGGAGTCGAAGGGGCGGCGCTCCAGCTCGTACGGGCCGACCTTGTACTCGGCGTCGCTGCGGCGGATGCCGATCTTCTCCAGCGCGGCCTTGATCTGGCGGGAGTCGCCCGGGGAGATCCGGCCGCGCTCGTCGCGCGAGGGCCGCTGGAGCAGCTCGATCAGCTCGGCGACCGTGTAGACGCCGTTCTGGTCGTGTGCGGGCAGCCGTACGCGCAGCGAGTCGTCGGTGAAGCAGACGGCCTCGCCGACCCAGATCCGCCTGCCCAGCACCCCGGCCTGGACGAGCAGCCCGGACAGCTCCTTGGCCTTCCGGTTGACCAGGTGCAGGGGGTTGGAGTGGGTACGGCGCCGGCCGTTGGGCGTGGTCTGCACCCAGGTGCCGCTGACGGAGGTGACCGAGCCGTGCCAGTCCTTCAACTCGATCATGTAGACGCCACCGGGGGCGGCGACGAGCAGATCGACCTCGCGGACGTGCCCGGTGCTCGCGGTGAAGGTGAAGTTCGACCAGGCCCGCCACGGTTCGGCATCCGGCAGCTTCTCCCGGATCGCCTCCAGGCCGCGGCGCTCGTGTTCGAACTCGGACTCGGTGACCGTGGTCCACCGGCCTTCCCGCATGCGCTGTCCTCGCTCGTCGTTTCCGCTTCCCGGGCGGATCCTAACGGGTCGGTCCGACATGGGTGGAGGGATCACGGATCACACCTATGAGACGTTCGCCCTGGCTGGGAGGCGAGGAGAGGCGGCGGGCCCGGGCGAGGGTGCCGGGCCGGGGCGGGGATGCTCGGCCGGAGTCAGCGGCGGCGTCCGAGGGTGGGCAGCCCGCCCGAGACGGTCCGCACACTGCTGCCGCGTTCCGTGATGTCGCGGAGTTCCTCCCGGAACGCCTCGGCCTCGCGGTCGTCGCCGTACGGGAACGCGTCGTCCCTCGGCGGGCGTGGGGCGGGGTTCGACTGCTTCCCGCCCTGCCGGGTCTTCGACTTGGGGATCCGCCGGACCATGACCGGCTGCGGCTGCTCCTGCCGACGCCTCCCGCCGGACCCGCTCCGCTTCCCGCCCTGCTTTTTCTTCCGGGAGGGACAGGCGCATCCCATGCCGATCAGCAGCTCACACCGCTTGCATCTGGTTCCGCTCATCAAGTCCCACCCCCGAGAGGCCCCTTGAGGCCGACTTAACGCCGACCGCCACCAGCCTACGCAGGCACCTGTGAACTTCAAGTCCTTTGACTCAGTTTTCAGACGAGATTGCCGTCGAGGGCTCTCACCGACTGGGCTGCCGACAGCGACGGGAGTGGAGCCCCTGTCGAGGCCGTCCCGACATGCCTGTGCGGCGGGACCGAGGCCGGTCCCGCCGCACAGACGGTGAGTGCTGAGGATCAGTTGGCAGTGTGGCCGAGGAAGTCCGCCCAGGCGGCCGGGGATACGGACAGCGGCTGCCGCCGAACATCCTTGGAGTCGCGGACGAAGACGGCCTCGGAGGATATGGCCACCTCGACGCAGTTGTCGCCCTCGCTACCGCTGTAACTGCTCTTGAACCAGCCCTGTTCGTCAGTGGTGCTCATACGCTCCTCGCATCTGTTCCAACAGGCTCACAGTGGCTCTGCAATCATGAGCCTGCGAGCGCAGGCTGCAATAGCGCTGGAGCAAAACACTGACGTCCTTGGGGGCCGTGAGCAGGTTGCTCGCCCTCTGTCCTTCGGTGTAACCGACCCACCGGTGGTCCGGAGTCTCTGCCAGGTACATGTGCCCGTCGACTCCGCAGTGGTCCTCCTGGCGGAGCGGCATGATTTGGATTTCGACGTTGCGCCGCCTGCTCACGGCCAACAGATGATCGATGACCGCCAGTGTCACTTGATCACCGCCCACGTTCCGTTCCAGTACGGCCTGTTCGATGACGAAGCTGAACGCGGTACCCGGCTTCTGCTCGATGATCCGCTGCCGGTCGAGCCGAGCGGCGACCTCTCGCTCAAGCCGCTCTTCGGTGACGGGCGGCAGGCGGCGCTCGAAGATGGCCCGGATGTAGGGCTCCGGCTGCAACAGCCCGGGAATCGCGCGGCACTCGTACGCGTACAGCGACAGCGCCTCCCCCTCGATACCCGCCCACTGCCGGAACCACGACGCCAGCCCGGCCCGGCGGGTCAGGCTGCGGTGGGCCGCCGCCAGGATGCGGGAGGCGACATGGCCCAAGGGCTCCTCCACGCGGCCGGGCAGTTCCCTCGGCGGGAACCGCTTGCCCTGCTCGATCTTGGCGATGTAGGGCGCCGAGTACCGCACCAGCGGGGCGAATTCCTCCTGCGTCAGCCCCGCCTCCTCGCGCAGCACCTTCAGCACCGCACCGAACGTCTTCAGACTGTCCGGCAACTCCGCCGCCCCGTCACCGCAGTTCCGGGCACCGTCACCGTTCTCCGCCGCCATGGCCACCGCCTCCCCCTCCGCACCGCCTCCTGGACCTGCCTCCCTGGCCAACGGCACAGACCCGACACCGTCACGCCCGCCACCGACCCAATCCGCGCCGCCAACCCACCCAGCCCGATCTGTACCAGCGAGAGGGCCGTAAAGGCGGACGGCACCGAGCGGTTCAGGGCTCCGAACCAGCCCGGGATCGCCAGGTGCGTGAGACGGTCCGCCGCGGTGAAGGCGATCAGGACGGAGGGGAGCGCAATGGCAGCTGTGCTGGTTGCCTACGCCGCCGTCCGGCGGCGGGCGGCGGGCGGCGGGCGGCGGGCGTTCGCGGGTCCGGTGCCGGCGGCTCAGGCCGTCCGCAGCCTGAGCCCGGTCCCGGTCCGGGTCACGGCCGGGTTCCCTCCCGGGCGCGCGGGTCGTTCTCGCGGTAGAGCACGAGGTGCTCATGGGAGAGGACGCCGTCGCGGACGTCGCCGGTGGCGGTGAAGCCGGTGTCGTCGACGTAGTCGAGGTGGCTGCCGGTGACGGTGTAGCGGCCGGTGTAGGCGCTCCGGCGGTTGCCGCGGGCCTCGTCGTACCGGCCGTTCGGCAGCAGTTCCTGGCGGATGTAGCCGTCCGCGGTCACCCACATCCCGACGTACGGGTGCGGATCGCGGGGCGTGTCGTTGCTGGTCATGGGTCCACCCTCGGCCCTGCGGCGGGACGCTGCCAGGCCGCCGTCCCCCCGGGTGAGCGCTTCCCGGGTGCCGCGCACCCACCCTCCGCGGGGCCGTGGCCGCCCTCCCGTCCCCGAGCGGTTGTCCTGGGCCGCTTCCCGATCACCACCGCACCGGGCGGTGCTCCGTGGGTGCGGTGGACCCGGTGACAGAGCGGCCTGGTTCCGGTGGCGGAGCGCACCGAAGCTGAGGAGGCGGAAGCCGCCCGGCACCATCCACCGCCGAGCCCGGCTCGTAGCAGCGCCCCGTGCGCCCCGCACACACCGCACACACCGCACCCACAGATCCGAACCCGCCCGAGGAGCAAGACAAGATGAGCATCACCCACACGGACATCGCGGGCTGGAACTCCAAGGCCCTCGACGAGATCCTCTCGGACGGCACAGGGCGTCCCGTCCTGTTCACAGGCGCCCGCATCCTGACGATGGACCCGCTGATCGGGACCATGACCGGTGCCGACATCCTGTTCGTCGGCTCCCTGATCGTCGCGGTCGGCCCGTCCCTGTTCACCGCGGCGGAGGACGACAACGCCATCGTCGTCGACTCCGCCGGCATGACCATCGTCCCCGCCGTCGTGGACACCGTCGCGCTGGCCGGCGGCCGGGGCCGGCGCTCGGAGCACGTCGCCACGCTGACCCCGGGCAACACCAGCGACCTGCTGGTGGTGCCCGACGAGTTCGCCGCCGATGTACCGGGGGCCCTGGCCACGCTGGCGTCCCGGCCGGAGCAGGTCCGCGCCCTGATCGCGGCCGGCCGGCCCGTGCTGTGGGCCGGCAGCGACGCCCCCGGCCGGGCCACCGCCCCCGAACTGGGTATCCCCGCCTCACCGGACCTGACCGGCAGCCCGCGGGTCGGCGTCTGGATCGACCAGGACGACTTCCTGCACCAGGAACTCACCGCCGACGGCCGGTACGACGAGACCCGCGGCGGCCGGCCGCACGCCTACCAGGGCCGGTACTGGATCGACGGCGACCGGATCGACTACCTGGACGACCTCGGCTTCTGGGCCGTGGGGTACTTCCGCGGTGACGAACTGCACCACGTCGGCTACATCATGCACCGGGGCTGACGCCCCGCGCGGCCCCGGAGGCGTGTGCCGGGGCCGCACTCCGCGACTGAGCGTGCCGCACCCAGGGGAGCAGCGGCGCGCTCGGTCGCGGCGGACGGGCGGAGGCCGGCCGCTCCGGAACGCGGTGCGGCTACCAGGGAACGGGGCCGTTGGCGCCGACGAAGGCGGGGCCCGGGGTGCCGGGCCCCGCCGTGACGGCGGCGACGATCGCCGCGGCGCCCTCCTCGACGCTCTGCGTGCCCTGGTGGCCGTTGAGGTCGGTCGCGGTGAACCCCGGGTCGACCGAGACCACGCGGACCTGCGGGAACGACTGCGCGTAGACGGCGGTCAGCATGTTCAGCGCGGCCTTGGAGGAGTTGTAGGCCAGCAGCGGCGCCCACGCGGGGAGCAGTTCGGCGTGGGCGGCGGGGTCGGCGTTGATCGTCAGGGAGCCCAGTGCGCTGGACACGTTCACGAGCGCGGGCCGGGCCGCCTGCTGGAGCAGGGGCAGGAAGGCGCGGGTGGTGCGCACAGCGCCGAAGACGTTGGTGTCGAACACCTGCCGCAGGTCGGTGGCGGTCAGCTCGCCGGCCGGGGCGGCCGGCCCGGCGATGCCCGCGTTGTTGACCAGGACGTCCACCCGGCCTGCCTCGGCGCGCACCTGGTCGGCGGCCGCGGCGACGGAGGCGTCGTCGGTGATGTCGATCAGCAGCGGGCGGGCCCCGAGGGCCTTGGCCGCCTGCTCGCCGCGGTGGGCGTCGCGGGCTCCGGCGTAGACGGTGTGACCCGCCTCGACGAGGCGGCGGGCGGTTTCCTGTCCGAGGCCCTTGTTGGCCCCGGTGATGGTTGTCATGCGGTTCAGCCTGCGGGCGACCGGACGGGACAGGGAGAGCCCTCCTCGGCGGGGGGTCCGCCAGTACCAGGCTGTTCGGCGGGGAACGGCGGACAATGGAGGGGTGAACGACGATCCCGCGGCCCTCGGCCGGGCCCTGCGCCACTGGCGCGACCGCACCAGCCCCGAAGACCTGGGGCTCCCCCTCGGCGGGGTGCGCCGGGCCCCCGGGCTGCGCCGCGAGGAGCTCGCCCAGCTCGCCGGTCTCTCCGTGGACTACGTCGTCCGCCTGGAGCGGGGCCGGGCCACCTCGCCCTCACCGCAGGTGCTGGCCTCCCTCGCCCGCGCCCTGCGCCTGACCGAAACCGAACGCGACCATCTGTACCTGCTGGCCGGCCAGGCCCCGCCCACCACCGGCCAGATCTCCCCGCACCTGCCGCCCAGCGTCCAGCGCCTCCTCGACCAGCTCGACGGCAGCCCGCTCAGCGTCCACGACGCCGCCTGGAACCTCGTCTCCTGGAACCCCCTGTGGGCCGCCCTCATGGGCGACCCCTCCCCCTGGCGCGGCAGGGACCGCAACATCGCCTGGCGGCACTTCACCCACCGGCCCACCCGCGTGACCCACACCCCCGCCCAGGAGGACCGCTTCGAGACCGCCCTCGTCTCCGACCTGCGCTCCTCCGCCGCCCGCTACCCCAAGGACGCGCGGCTCACCGCGCTGATCAAGGACCTGCGCGGCGCCGCCGCCCGCTTCGACGATCTCTGGCACTCCCACGCGGTGGGCTTCCACACCACCGACAGCAAGACCGTGCACCACCCCGACCTCGGGCCGGTCACCGTCGACTGCGACACCCTCACCGTCCCCGGCGCCGATCTGCGCATCGCCGTCTGCTCCCCGCCCGCGGGCACCGCCGCGGCCGGCCAGTTCGCCCTGCTCAACGCCCTCGGGACCCGGGCGGTTCTCAGCTGAGAGCTCCGCGGTCCGCGCGGGAGCCCGGCCGTACGCACGACACTCACGACGAAGCAGGGGTACCGCGCGCTTCCGCCGCGCGCGGTACCCCCGGGAGACGTCCGTCCGGTTCAGGCGAGTGTGGCCGACAGCGTGATCGCCGTGCCCGACAGGGCTTTGCTCACCGGGCGGTCGGCCTATACCGGCGGCCGGGAGCGGACTCTCAGGTGGCCCGCTTCAGCTGGTCGTCCCGGGGTGCGGGGTGGCCGGTCGCCGCCAGCGAGCCGAGCAGGCGGAGTGCTTCCGCGGTCCGGGTGCCCTCCTGGGCGTGGTAGACGATCAGCTGCTGCCCCGGAGCGGAGCGCACGTCGAAGGTCTGCATGCGCAGAGCGAGTTCGCCGACCTCGGGATGCAGCAGGACCTTCGCGGCGTCGCTCTTGCCCCGTGCGTCGCGCCGCTGCCAGAGGTCGGCGAACTCGCGGCTGCTCTCCGAGGCCGTCCGCAGGACTTCCTGGATCCGAGGGTCGTTCGGCCGGGCGCCCTCCAGGAAGCGGAATCCCGCGACCGCGTTGGCCGCCGCCTTCTCCCAGTGCGCGTGGAACGAGCGGACCGACGGGTCCAGGAACATCGTGAGCAGCACGTTCGCGCCGGGCGGGAGATGGGGGAAGACGGCCCGCCCCAGCGTGTTGGCGGCGAGGACGTCGTACGCGCGGCCCAGGAGCAGGGCCGGTGTGCGGTCCCACAGGTCGGCCAGCGCCAGCAGCTGGGGGTCCGCTCGCTCGATGCCGCCCTGGTGGCGCGGGAGCGGGGTCATGCCCGCGATCCGGTACAGGTGCAGCCGGGCGTCGTCGTCCAGCAGCAGCGCGTCGCCCAGGGCGTCCAGGACCTGCGGCGACGGGTGCCGCTCGCGGCCCTGTTCCAGTCGCAGGTAGTAGTCGACGCTGATGCGGGCCAGCATCGCGACTTCCTCACGGCGCAGGCCGGGGACGCGCCGCCGTCCGTCCTGGGGAAGACCGACGTCGGGCGGCGTCACCCGCGCGCGCCGGCTCCGCAGGTACTCGCCCAGTTTCGAGGTGGTCATGCCGCTCAGGTTAGGCTCCGGCGCGGCCGGGAGCCTGGTCCCAGTACCCCCAGGACGGCGGCCACCGCGGGTGACGACGCGGTCCTCCGCCGTGTCGCACCGGCGGTCAGGGCAGGAGTTGCTGCTCCATGGCGAAGACGGCCACCCCGGCCCGGGTCCGCCGCCCGGTCTTGTCGTAGATGTGCCCGAGGTGATGGCCCACGGTGCGGCTCGAAATGGACAGCTCCGCACCTATCTGACGGCTGGTCGGCCCGCGGGCGGCCAGCCGCAGTACCTCGATCTCCCGCGCCGTGAGCCCGGCCGGACGGCGGTGCGGGGACGGCCGTCCGCCCGCCGCCCGCAGCACGAGGTCGCAGGCGGCGCGGTCCGGGGCGCCGGAGTCCGCCTCCCGCGCTCGCCGTGTCGGCCCACCGTGTCGTCAGGTCCTACCGGGGCGCACACGCCGATCGGCCGGGTGAGAGGAGCCCCAGCCGCCGCACGGCTGGGGCTCCTCGAAGGCGGTGAGCGCCGGTCAGCGGGACCGGGAAGGTCAGCCCTGCAGGGTGAGGACACCCGGCCGCCACGGCAGCCGGTTGTACTCGCCGCCCGCGTTGGGGTCCTTGCCCTGGTAGAGGAACTGCAGGTTGCAGGCGTCGACGGTCATGGTCTGGTCGGGGTTGCTGCGGACCAGGTCACCGTGGCTGATGTCGTTGGTCCAGTTGGCACCGCTGTTGGCCCTGCCCGCGAAGGGGTTGCTCTCACTGGCGGCCTGCGGGGTCCACGAACCGTTCAGGCTGTTGGACGTGAAGGAGCGGAAGTAGCGCCCGTTCGCGCCCATCGCCTCGACGATCATGAGGTACTGGTTCTGTCCCTGGACCTTGTAGACCTGTACGCCCTCGAACAGGTTGGCCTTCGTGTCGCTCATGATCGTCGTGTACGACGAGCCGAAGTTGCCCGGGAAGTTCCCGAGCGGCATGCTCGCCCGGTAGATCTTGCCGTTGTCACCGGCGAAGAACAGGTACATGTTCTGGTCGTCGGCGATCAGGGTCTGGTCGATCGGGCCGGTGTCCGAGCCGGAGATGCTCCCGGTGAACAGCGGCTGCGGAGAGGACCAGCCGTTGGGGTTGGTGGGGTCGCTCGACGTGCGGTAGATGAAGGGCCACTGGCCCCACTGGTACGCCAGCACCCAGATGTTCTTGGGCGCGAAGTAGAACAGCGTGGGCGCCACCGCGGCCTGGTTCATCGCGTTCTGGCCGGCCGATGCCATGCCGGACCAGTTGCTGAAGGGGCTGAACGCCATCGAACCGTACGACGATCCCGAGTAGTTCGTCCCGTAGACCAGGTACTGGCCGTTGTGCTTCACGGCGGTGAAGTCCTTCAGCGAGGCCCATCCGTGCGCCGGCTGCGCCAGCGCGCCCGTCGACGTCCACCGGTACGACGACGGAAGAGCACACGCGCCGTCCGTCGGCGTCCCGGCCAGGCCGGTCCACTTCTGGCTGCTGCCGCCGTTGCACGTCCCGATCTGCACCGCCGTGCCGTTGGCCGTGCCGGCGCCCGCCGCCTCCAGGCACAGCCCGGACTCCACGCCGACGACCGTGCCGTCGGACTTCACCTGCCACTGCTGGTTGGCACCGCCGTTGCAGGTCCAGATCTGCACCCGGGTACCGGGCGTGGTGGCGTGGTCCGGGACGTCCAGGCACTTGGTGCCGTACACGGTCAGCTCGTTGCCGTCCGTCAGCGTCCACTGCTGGTTGGTCCCGTCCCAGCAGTCGTAGAGCTGCAGGGACGTGCCGTCGGTCTGGCCGGCGTCCACCACATCGAGACACCGGTTCGAGCCGGCAGCACGTAAGGCGCCGCTGGTGGCCGCCTGGGCCGAGGGGGCGACGAGCAGCGCCGCCAGCGTGGCCAGGGCCGCCGCGACCGCGGCGGCGAGCGCCGCGGACGGATGCCTGCGGCTGAAACTTCCTCTGTGCATGGGGGGTTTCCCAACCTTGAGGGGGCGGTTCCGGCTGGCCTCGTCACAGGCTGTCCGGACTGTCGGTGCAATGCACTGCCGTGCGGTGTGCGGCGGTCCGCGAGCGTCACGGTGGCCCGGCCGGGCGAGCGAGCCGACATCGATGTCCGCGGAGTCCTGCCCGATCGCCGGGTTCGCGTACCCCCGCGTACTCCCCGGCGGTGACGCGGGCCTGCCCCCGGGCGGGAGCGGCCGCGCCCGTGAGGCTCCCGTCAGCGGGAGGACCGCGCCGGCGACGAGGCCGGTGGCGGTCCCCGGCGCGCGACGAAGGGGATGCTGATGAGGCCATGACATGCACACATGCGGCAGGTCCCTTGCGGCTCGGCGATCGGTGGGGGGCGACCCGGAGATGCCCTGCTGTGCGATGGAGCGACTCGGCATGTCCGAGATATCGAACGATGGTCGAAGTATCGAGCAACCTGAATGATAGGGAACCGTTGAACGACGTCAATACCTCTCGCAGGCGTTACTACCGACCCCGGAACACGCCGCGAGGCCTCTGCGTCAAAACGCGCACGTCACGCCGCGAAATGGCTGGGACGGTGGCGCCGAGCCGACCGGAGCACGGACACGGGCGACGCCGGTCTCCTCACGGCCGGCTCGCCGGCAGACGGGAAACCAGGCCGACAGGCGTCCGGCGATGCCCGGTCCATCGATGTCGCCCTGCGCGACTTCCCCGGCGAACGGGCCGGCGACGGAGGCGGAGGGCGGTGGGCGGATGGCGGAGCGGTATCACGAAGCGAGCCGGGCGACCACCCGGGCCACCGAGTGAGCAGAGCCCCGGCGTCCGCCTTCCGCCCGTGGGAGTTCACCCGACCCAGATGTCGGCGTGCCCGCTGCTCTGGTAGCCCTCGGTCGCGACGATCATGAAGTCGGTGAAGCTGCCCAAGGTCATCCCGGCGCGTGACCAAGCGTCGAAGTGGGTGCCGGTGGTGATGGTGCCGCCGTTGCTCCACTTCCCCTGGTTGACGCTCCAGAACTGCTGGATGATCTGGTCGCCCACGCCCTCGGACGGCAGAGGGATACGCACCGTCCGGTAGATGTCGTAGGTCTTGCCGTCGCCGGCGACGACGCCCCTGTGATCGGAGAAGTCGGGACGGTACGAGCCATAGCCGTCCATGATGTAGTACTCGACGAGCGGGTCGGTGGTCCACCCGTAGACGGACAGGTAACCGCTGCCGGAGGGGGCGAAGTCGCCCGCCCACCGCACGGTTCTGCGCCCCCCGGTGGCCCAGCCCTTGCCGGCCACGAAGTTCCCGCAGTCGTTCCAGAGGACGGTGTAATGGCCGGCGTCGCCGAGCGCCATGGAGACCGTTCCGGCGCCATCCGTCCAGAAATCGTAGTAGTAGCCGCCCTGCATGCCGCTCCGCGGTGTGGTGATGATCTCGGCGGCTTGAGCGGTGCCGGACGGCAGCAGCGAGCCGGCGCCGGCGGCGAGGGTCAGACCACCCGCGCGGGCCAGGAAGTCCCTGCGGTTGAATCCGGGTGGGCGAGGCGTGTTCCGTGAAGGGGTTTCGTCCCTGGGCATGAGGTCTCCGGGAGCTGTCGGACGGCCGGGGAAGGCCGGGGCGGCGTGGGTGCGCCCGGCGGCGCCATGCGCCGGTGGGCCGACGGAAGCCTCCCCGGCCGCTGAGCGCCGGAGCCGTACGACGAGACGGCGGGGAGCCGGCCATCGTGCGACTGCCGCGCGATCGGGTGTGTTCTCACCGGGAGCGCGGGGAGCCCCCGCCGGGGCAGGGCGACCACATGGGTTCCCCGCCCCGGCGGAGGCCGGTGCCGTGTGCGGCGCTCTCCGGCTCAGCCGAAGTTCACGTCACTGCACCACATGTAGGCCTGGTCGAGGTGCGAGGCCTGCCAGATGATGAACACGATGTGGTGTCCGCTGTAGCCGGAGGTGTTGACGTTGAAGCTGATGTCCTGCGCCGGGGCGTAGCGGCCGGTCTGCGTGATGAAGTCGAGGTTGCCCCAGCCCAGGGTCTGGGTCTTGGGGTTGAAGCCCTGCTTGCTCACGTAGACCTTGAAGTAGTCGGCACCGTGGGACGCCTGGTCGCGCAGCTGGACCGTGAAGTTGCTGCTGACGTTGGTCGTCTTCCAGTCCCCGGGCTTGTCCAGGCTGGCGTTCCTCGAGAGGTTGTTGCTGCAGAGCGCCCCGCTGGGGGTCCGCGACTCGAACTGGCCACCGAGGCCGTCGCGGAGCGCGCTCATCCAGTTCCACATGGTGTCGGGGTTGGCCTGGAACGCCTGGTAACACATGGGGTCTTCGGCCTGCATGGCCGGGCTCGTGTGGTTGCTGCCCCACCGCTCCCAGCACTGGTACGCGCGGGTGGCGGGGTTGACGATGGTGCCGTGCGCCTGGGCGGGGGCTGACCAGGCCAGGGCGCCGACAGCCACGGCGAACAGCATGATGAGCGCCTGGAGAGGCCGGCGGATGGCAGACCGGGTACGCCCGGTTGAGGGGCTCTGATTGCGCATGTGGGGGAACTCCTTCGAGTTGCGAAGCGCCATGGGAGCGCTCCCAAGGTACGACTTCTGAGTGAAATGTCAATGAAACAAACGCAGTTGATTACAGGGGTGGGCGGCGAGCAGGCCATCTGCCGAGAGCCGGGAGTGAGCGCCCTTCCCGAAACCGGAAGGCGAGGGAGCGGCCCGGACCGGCGTGGGGGGCGCGATGCCGGGGGGATGGCACACCCAGCGGCGACGACTCGCCTCACCACGGGCACAGGGCTCCGCCCGAGCCGGCCGACGGCCCCGGCCCCGGCCCCGGATGTTGAGGCTCCATCAGAATGCGCATCGGACGAGCGTCAGGACTGCTGTACGCCGTCCTCCATGCCACGGGCCGGGCACGCAGAGAACCAGCGGGTCAGAGACCCTTTGCGGCGGGCTCCAGCACCGCCAGCCACGCACTCCACGTGGTGCGTCACGGGAAAGGTGTCGGCCGGAATCAAGCCCGGGAAACTGCAGGCCAGAGAGGTTTTCCTGCCCTCCCGGGAGTCCAGGGGCGCTGCGAGCGTCAAACGAGCGTCATGGCCCACGGGATCAACGACACGGCCGGGCGGCCTCCGGTGTCAGACCGGGAGGTCGTCGGGCAGGACCCGGAACGCCTTGTATCGGCCCAGTGGACGCACAGCCCGGAAATCACGACGGTCAAGCGTGAGTACGGCGTCGGTGTCGTACTCGGCGGCGAGGGCGACGTTCACCGCATCCGCGAGGTCCAGGTCCAGGTCCAGGTCGCGATACCGGGCACGCACCGACTGGGCTACATCCAGATGGTCTTCCGTGATCTCGGGCAGGGCGATACGGCCTCGACGCATCCAACGCCGGATGTCGTCGACCGCGCTGAGCGCCGCTTCACGGCCGAGCTCGCGCGTGGCGACGTGGTCGATCTCCGCGAGCAGCAGTGGGGACATCACCAGGAGTCCCGCGGCCATGATCGCCTCGTTCGACGCGTGATGCTCGGGATGGGCGGAGTCGAGCGCCGCGAGGAGCCCAGAAGTGTCCGCGATGACGATGATCACGTGGCGGTCCCGGACTCCGTCTCGCGGCTCACGGCGTCGGCGACGGTGTCACGCACCTCACTCTTGCCGGGAGTACGACCTGCCCCCTGGAAAGAGCGGGAGAAGAGAGGCTCGTCCCAGACACGGTTGGCCATGGCCGCGAGATGGATGCCCTGACGGATGATCTCGGCCTCGCTGACGCCGCGCCGCTTCGCGGCCTCCTTGATGATTGCGAGATCTTCCGGATCGGCGTAGACGTTGGTTCGCTTCATGGACATGTACCATGCATAGCACATGTACCACGGCGGTGCACAACCTCCACAGTCGCGCGCTCCATGAACGACGCGACCAGCACGGACGACGGAAGCGGAGCAACTACCTCCGCTCGTAGGCAACCGGTGCTCCTGCCATGCCAGACCTCGGCAATGCGTAACAGTGCCCGGTCTCACGGCCGCCGACCTGCACCCGTTCCTCGAGCCGCGTCGTGGCCAGGCGGATCACCGGGTCGCCACGGCGGCGGCGCAGTTCGAGCATCAGTCCGGGAAAGAAGTCGCGGGGCCAGGCGATTCCGGTCAACCGGCCCGAGTTGTGGCCGAGTTCGGCGACGACATCGCGCGTCGCCTCTGCTTCGTCCGACTCCTCGACGGTGCCCCGCCGGCCCGGTGAAACCGCGGGTCAGGAGCCCTTCGCGGCCGGTTCGAGGACGGCGACGCACTCCACGTGGTGCGTCATCGGGAAGAGGTCGAACGCCCGCAGCTTGCGGGGCTTGTAGCCGCCCTCGCGGAAGTACGCCAGGTCGCGCGCGAGGGCCGCCGGGTCGCAGGCGACGTAGACGACGCGGCGGGCGCCCAGGGCGGCGATCCGGGCGACCGTCTGCCGGCCCGCGCCCGCGCGCGGCGGGTCGAGGACGATCAGGTCGGCCTCGGTGATGCCCGTTTTCGGCAGCACCTGCTCGACCTTGCCCTGTTCGATGCGGACGCGGTCCAGGTCGGCGAGGTTGTGCCGGGCGTCCTCCACCGCGCGCTTGCCGGACTCGATGCCGAGCACCGCGCCGGCCTCGCCCACCCGCTCCGCGATGGCGCCCGCGAACAGGCCGACGCCGCAGTACAGATCGAGGGCCATCTCGCCCTTGCGCGGCATCAGGCCCTGCATCACGGCCTCCACCAGCAGGTCCGCCGCCTTGGGGTGGACCTGCCAGAAGCCGCCCGAGCCGACCCGCCAGGTGCGCCCGGCCGCCCGCTCGCGGACGAAAGGACGGCCGTGCACCCGGTGCACGCCGCCGTCCCTCTCCTCCACCCGCAGCACCGAGACGGGGCGGTCGAGTTCGACGATCGGCAGCCGGCCGCCGGGCCGGGGGGTGAGGATGACCTGCCGGTCGTTCGAGCCGGTGGCCGCGATCGCCTCGACCCCCGCGATCTGCGGCCACTCCCGCTTCTCCACGCCGAGCTCGCTGACGCCCGGCGCCGCGATCAGGCAGTGGTCGACCGGCTGCACCTCGTGCGAGCGGTGCTTGCGCAGCCCCGCCTGCCCGTCCTCGTCCACCGCGTACTGCACCCGGGTGCGCCAGGCCGGCACCTCGCCCTTGGCCACCTTGTCGCCGGGAGCGGGCTCGACGGTCCCGTCCCAGCCCGCCTCCTGCGGCGTCAGCCCGGCCAGCCGGGAGAGCTGCTCGGCGACCACGGCGCCCTTGAGCCGCCGCTGGGCGCCCGGCGCCACGTGCTGCCAGTCGCAGCCGCCGCACTTGCCGGGCCCGGAGAACGGGCAGGGCGCGGGGATCCGGTCGGGCGAGGCCTCCAGGACCTCCACCGCGTCGGCCCGCAGAAAGCGGGAGCTCTCGTCGCCCTCGGTGACCCGGGCGGTCACCCGCTCACCGGGCAGCGTGTGCCGGACGAACAGCACCCGGCCGCCCGGTGTGCGGGCGATGCAGTGCCCCCCGTGCGCGACGGGCCCGACCTCGACCTCGTACTCCTCGCCGACGAGCGAGGGGGCTTCGGAGGCGGAGGGGGTGGATGGTGTCGTCACAGCGGGGATGCTCCTGAGCTGGTGGTGAGGCGGAGGTCGGGCGGGAAGGACCGGGACGGGCCGACCGCAGCCCTCCAGTCTACGTCCCCCGGCGGGAGCCGCCGTCCACCCCGGAATCGCTGCGGAACTCCGGCCGGGGAGGCTCCTGTTCGGCCGTCCCGGCCGGCCCCGCCGGCCCCCGCCGCACCGCTCCCGGCGCGCTCCAGTCGGCCCGCCGCTTCGCCCGCGCCTTGGCCCGCTCGGAGGACTCCAGCTGGTACGGCACGGAGGTCACCATCACCCCGGGCGTGAACAGCAGCCGTCCCTTGAGCCGCAGCGCGCTCTGGTTGTGCAGCAGGTGCTCGTACCAGTGGCCGACCACGTACTCCGGGATGTAGACCGTGACCGCGTCCCGCGGGCTGTCCCGGCGCAGCCCCTTGACGTACTCGATGGTGGGCCGGGTGACCTCCCGGTACGGCGAGTCCAGGATCTTCAGCGGCACGGTGATGCCGCGCCGCTCCCACTCCGCCCGCAGCTCCCGGGTCTCCTCCGGGTCCACGTTGACGCTCAGCGCCTCCAGCGGCCCGGAGCGCAGCAGCTTCGCGTAGGCCAGCGCGCGCAGGGTGGGCTTGTGGACCTTGGAGACCAGGACGATGGAGTGCACCCGCGAGGGACGTGTGGCCTCGTCGCCCGGCTCGTCCGGGGCGGCCAGTTCCTCGGAGACCCGGTCGTAGTGGCGGCGGATCGCCGTCATCACCCCGTAGAAGACCACCATGCCCAGCAGGGCGACCCAGGCCCCATGGGTGAACTTGGTGACCAGCACGACGACGAGCACCAGCCCCGTGATGCAGGCCCCGGTGAAGGCGATCACCCGGGAGCGGAGCATGCGGCGGCGGGCGGCCGGGGCGGTCTCCTGTGCCAGATGGCGGTTCCAGTGCCGGACCATGCCGGCCTGGCTGAGCGTGAAGGACACGAAGACGCCGACGATGTAGAGCTGGATCAGCCGGGTCGAGTCGGCGTCGTAGACGTACACGAGCACGCCGGCGGCGCCCGCGAGCATCACGATGCCGTTGGAGAACGCCAGCCGGTCGCCGCGGGTGTGCAGCTGACGCGGCAGATACCGGTCCTGGGCGAGGATCGAGCCGAGCAGCGGGAATCCGTTGTACGCGGTGTTGGCCGCCAGGAACAGCACCAGCGCCGTGGCCCCGGCCAGCAGCAGGAACAGCAGCGAGCCCCCGCCGAAGACGGCCGCGGCGACCTGCGAGATGACGGGGTCCTGATGGTATTCGTCGCCGACCGGGACACCGTCCCGCAGCAGCTCGTGGGCCGGCCGCTCGGCCATCTTGACGTCGGTGGCCATCGCCAGCGCGATGATGCCGACGAACATGGTGACGGCCAGGGAGCCCATCAGGGCCAGGGTCGTCGCGGCGTTGCGGCTCTTGGGGCGGCGGAAGGCGGGGACGCCGTTGCTGATCGCCTCAACACCCGTGAGCGCGGCGCAGCCGGAGGAGAACGCCCGCAGCAGCAGGAACACCAGGGCGAAGCCGGCGAGCCCCTGCTCCTCCGCGGCGATCTCGAAGTCCGCGGTCGGGGCGCGCATCTCGTCGTCCAGGACCAGCCCGCGGAAGGCCCCCCAGAAGATCATCAGGAAGACGCCCGTCACGAAGACGTACGTCGGGACCGCGAAGAGCTTGCCGGACTCCCGCACGCCCCGCAGGTTCATCAGGGTCAGCACGACGATGATGCCGATGGCGAACGCCGTCTGGTGCTCGGCCACGAACGGCACCGCCGAGCCCAGGTTCTCCACCCCGGCCGCGATCGACACGGCGACGGTGAGGACGTAGTCGACGAGCAGCGCCCCCGCGACGGCGAGCCCGGCCCGCGGCCCCAGGTTGGTGGTGGCCACCTCGTAGTCGCCGCCCCCGCTGGGGTACGCGTGCACGTTCTGCCGGTACGAGGTGACGACGATGAACATCAGCAGCACCACGGCGACCGTGATCCACGGGCTGAAGTGGTAGGCCGACACCCCCGCGACGGAGAGGACGATCAGCACCTCTCCCGGCGCGTAGGCCACGGACGAGAGCGGGTCGGAAGCGAAGACGGGGAGTGCGATCCGCTTGGGGAGGAGCGTCTCCCCGAGCCTGTCGCTGCGCAGCGCCCGGCCGATCAGGATCCGTTTGGGCACGTCGGTCAGTTTGGACACGCTGAGGATCGTAAGCCCGCGCTCAGGGGGAACAGCGCGGGCGGTCCGGATGGCGGAACTCCTTGACGCGATTCGAACACCGGGGGAACACCGGCGGTGAGGCCGGGTACGCGATGGGTCCCGCTCGAACACGGAGGGGTAGCGTTGCCGGGGACAGGACGGATCAGCGACGGATCAGTGGCACCCCGGCGGGGACGGAAGGATGATGGGCGATGTGTGTCCAGGTCACAACGGCAGGGGAAGGCGCGGGGTAGGACCTCATGCACATCGTGATCATGGGCTGCGGCCGGGTCGGTTCGGCCCTGGCGCAGACGCTTGAAGAACAGGGCCACACGGTCGCCGTGATCGACCAGGACCCCACCGCCTTCCGCCGCCTCGGCTCGGGATTCGGCGGCCGCCGGGTCACCGGCATGGGCTTCGACCAGGACACCCTCCGCGAGGCGGGCATCGAGGAGGCGGGCGCGTTCGCCGCCGTGAGCAGCGGCGACAACTCCAACATCATCGCGGCCCGGGTGGCCCGGGAGATGTTCGCGGTCGAGAACGTGGCCGCCCGCATCTACGACCCGCGGCGCGCCGAGGTCTACCAGCGCCTGGGCATCCCCACCGTGGCCACCGTCCGCTGGACCGCGGACCAGATACTGCGCCGGCTGCTGCCGTCCGGCGCCGAGGCGCTCTGGCGCGACCCGAGCGGGGCGGTGCAACTGGCCGAGGTGCACGTCTCCACCGACTGGGTCGGCCACAAGGTCGGGCGGCTTCAGGAGGAGACCGGCGTCCGGGTGGCGTTCCTGACCCGGCTCGGCGAGGCCGTACTGCCCACCTCCCAGACGGTGCTGCAGGAAGGCGACCTGGTGCATGTGATGATGCGCGTCGACGACATGGACAAGGTCGAGGCGGTCTTCTCCGAGGGCCCGGGGGAGGAACGGCGATGAGGGTGGCGATCGCGGGTGCCGGCGCGGTGGGCCGCTCCATCGCGGGCGAGCTCCTGGAGAACGGGCACGAGGTGCTGCTGATCGACAAGGCCCCGACGGCGATCTCGGTGGAGCGGGTGCCGCAGGCCGAGTGGCTCCTGGCGGACGCCTGCGAGATCACCTCGCTGGACGAGGCGGCGCTCCAGCGCTGCAACGTGGTGATCGCGGCGACCGGTGACGACAAGGTCAACCTGGTCGTCTCCCTGCTCGCCAAGACGGAGTACGGGGTGCCGCGCGTGGTGGCCCGGGTCAACCACCCCAAGAACGAATGGCTGTTCAACGAGTCCTGGGGCGTGGACGTGGCGGTCTCCACCCCGCGGCTGATGTCGGCCCTGGTGGAGGAGGCGGTGAGCGTCGGCGACCTCGTCCGGCTGCTGCGCTTCAGCCACGGCGACGCCAACCTCGTCGAGCTGACGCTGCCGCCCGAGTCCGCCCTGGCGGGCACCCGCGTCGGCGACGTGGACTGGCCTGAGGACACCTCGCTGGTCACGATCATCCGCGGTACGCGCGTGCTGGTGCCCAGCCAGGACGACGCCCTGGAGGCCGGTGACGAACTGCTGTTCGTCGCGGCGCCGGCCCGGGAGGAGCGACTGGAGGAACTGCTGTCCGTACGCCGCCAGAGCGGCTGAGCCGCCGGCCGCGTACGGCACGGCGTACGGCGCGAGGGGCCCGGAAACCCATGGTCACCATCGGTTTCCGGGCCCCTCGGCCGTGTCACGGGCTCCGGCGCGGAGCGTCCCGCCGGCTCAGTCCCGGCCGGCTCAGTCCCGCGCGTGCCGGCGCCGGGCGGGCGGCTCCGCGCCGCCCCCGCCGCCCGTACGGTCCGTGCCGTCCGGGTGCGCCGGCCCGGACAGCCGCTCGATCGCGTCGTCCACGACCTCGTGCGCCAGCCGTTCGAAGGCGTCCTCCCCCCGGTGGTGGGCCCGCTCGCGCTCCTCGCGTTCGCGCTCCTCCGCCTCCATCTCGGCGATCACGTCGATCGGCGGCGGTGCCTTGGCCAGGAAGATCCAGGTGAGGTAGACGCAGAGCAGGAACGGCGGGATGCCGAGCGCCACCTTCACCCAGCCGAGCTGCGTGGCGTCCCCCCACCAGTAGAGCGGGAAGAGGATCGCCGACTTGGCGAGCAGGATGAGGCCCCAGGCCCAGGTGGCCCGGGTGTAGGCGCGGAAACGGCCCGGGTTGCGGGTGCGCCAGGAGAGGTTCTCCCGCAGGATCGGCCCGAGCAGCAGGCCGATCAGCGGGAAGCGGAACACCGCCGAGAGGATGTACACCACCGAGAGGCCCAGCGTGTAGAGCATCCCCGGCAGGTAGAAGTTCTTCGCGTCGCCGGACATCATCGCGAAGACGGCGCCGAAGGCCACGCCGAAGAGCCCGCTGAAGGCGTGCTTGAGCGTGTCCCGCCGGATCAGCCGGACGGCGGCGAGCACCGCGGTCAGCCCGAGCGCGGCGATGGCCGACAGATGGATGTCGCGCTTGATCGTGTAGAGGAGGATGAAGACGAGACCGGGCACGGTGGTGTCCACCATGCCGCGCACCCCGCCGAACGCCTCCAGCAGCGCGGTGTCGGCGGCGGACCGGCTCCCCGCGGACTCCTGGTCCGGGCCCGGGCTCTCGCCGTCGGTCTCTGCTGCGGTCGTGGGAGTCGGCCTGTCGGAGGACGCCACCGGCTACTCCTGTCCGGGAGGTCGGAGTTCGTATCGGGGGTTGAACAGCACGCGGCGGCCCTGGCTGGTCGAGACCCGGCCGGTCGCGATGAGCCTGCGCCCCGGTTCTATGCCGGCGATCGAGCGCCGGCCCAGCCAGACCACGTCCAGCGGCGCGGAGCCGTCGTAGAGCTCGGCCTCCAGGGCGGGCACCCCCGCCCGGGGCCGCTGGGTGACCGTGCGCAGCGTACCGGTCACCTTGACGACCTCGCGGTCGGGGCATTCCCGGATGGGAACACAGCCCGCCGTCTCCCGGGCGTCCTCCCGGAGCTCGTCGGCGTCCAGCTCCTCCGGGGTGGAGGAGAGCCGGTCGAGCATCCGGCGGAAGCGGCCGGTCTGTTTCACGGGGCGGGAAGCACCACTCATACGGGCAGCCTACCGGGGGGTGGGGCCGGACGGATCACGGCTCGAAGCGGTAACCCATGCCGGGCTCGGTGATGAAATGCCGGGGATGTGAAGGGTCCGCTTCCAGTTTACGGCGGAGCTGCGCCATGTAGACCCGCAGATAGTTGGTCTCGGTGCCGTAGGAGGGCCCCCAGACCTCCTGCAGCAGCTGCTTCTGGCCCACCAGCCGCCCCGGGCTGCGGACCAGCACCTCCAGCAGATGCCACTCGGTCGGGGTCAGCCGGATGTCCCGGCCGCCGCGGTTGACGCGCTTCGCGGCCAGGTCGACGGTGAACTCCTCGGTCTCCACCAGCACCGTCTCCTCGGCGGCGGCCACGGGCTCGGAGCGCCGGACCGCGGCGCGCAGCCGGGCCAGCAGCTCGTCCATGCCGAACGGCTTGGTGACGTAGTCGTCCGCGCCGGCGTCGAGGGCCTTGACCTTCTCGCCGGAGGTGTGGCGGGCGGAGAGCACCAGGACCGGGACCCGGCTGGTGCGGCGCAGCTCGTGGAGGACGTCCACGCCGTCCATGTCGGGCAGGCCCAGGTCGAGTATCACCACGTCGGGGCGGTGGGCGGCCGCCGTGCGGAGGGCGGTGGCGCCGTCGGCGGCGGTGTCGACCTCGTAGTCGCGCGCCCGGAGGTTGATGACGAGGGCCCGGACGATCCGCGGCTCGTCGTCGACCACCAGGACTCTCCGCCGGGCGGCCGGACCGGTCCGTGCGGGTGGCTGCGGCATGGCTGTGCGGCCTTTCTCTCGTCTCCGGCGTCCGGTGGCGTTCCGCCGCTCCGGGACGGGCGGGCCCTCCGGACCGGGAGGACCATACGCCCCGCCGTCCGCCCCCGGGTTCACGAGGTCACCGTCGCGGGGAGGTCCGGGCGGCACGGCGGACGGCCGCCCGCGGCCCGCACCGTCAGCACCATCGTCATACCGCCGCCGGGGGTGTCCTCCGCGGCGAGCGTGCCGCCCATCGCCTCGGCGAAACCGCGGGCGACGGCGAGGCCGAGGCCCACCCCGGCACCCCGCGGGGCGTCGCCGTACCGCTGGAAGGGTTCAAATATCCGTTCCTTCCCGGTGTCCGGCACCCCCGGCCCCCGGTCCACCACCCGGATCTCCACCCGCTCCCCCAGCGCGCTCGCCGCGACCAGCACCGGCACCCCCTCGGGGCTGTACTTGACCGCGTTCTCCACGATGTTCGCCACCGCCCGCTCCAGCAGCCCCGGGTCCACGGCGGCCATCGGCAGCACCTCGGGGATGTCCAGGACCACGCTGCCGTCGGGGACCCCGCCGAGGGCCACCGGCACCACCTCGTCGAGGTCGGCGTCGCGGATCAGCGGGGTGACGGTGCCGGTCTGCAGCCGGGACATGTCCAGCAGATTGCCCACCAGGTGGTCGAGCCGGTCCGCGCCGTCCTCGATGCCCGCCAGCAGCTCCCGCTCGTCCTCCTCCGACCAGCACACGTCCTCGGAGCGGAGCGAGGTGACGGCCGCCTTGATCCCGGCCAGGGGGGTGCGCAGATCGTGCGAGACGGCGGCGAGCAGGGCGGTGCGGATCCGGTTGCCCTCCGCCAGCTCCCGCGCCTGCTCCGCCTCGCCGACCAGCCGCTCCCGGTCCCGTACCGCCACGGCCTGCGCCGCGAAGGCGGAGAGCACCCGGCGGTCCGCCGCGGGCAGCACCCGGCCGCACAGCGCCAGCATCATGTGGTCCCCGACCGGCATGTCGACGTCGGCGTCCTCCGGGCAGGCCGCGGGGGCCGGCCCCACGCCGCCGGCCCGGCGCCACGGCTCGACGTCGCTCTCCCGCTCCAGCAGGGCCACCGAGTCCATGCCGAAGGTCTCCCGGACCCGCTCCAGCAGCGCCTCCAGGCTCGTCTCGCCGCGCAGCACCCCGCCGGCCAGGAAGGACAGGATCTGCGACTCCGCGCGCAGCCGCGCCGCCTGCTGGGTGCGCCGGGCGGCGAGGTCGACGACCGAGGCGACGGAGACGGCGACCGCGAAGAAGACCACCATGGAGACGAGATTGCCGGGATCGGCGACGGTCAGCGTGCGGACGGGCGGGGTGAAGAAGTAGTTGAGCAGCACGGTGCCGATGGTGGCCGCGGCCAGCGCCGGCAGCAGCCCGCCCAGCAGCGCCGCCAGCACCGTGAGGAACAGGTACAGCAGGACGTCGTTGGCGAACTCCGGCCGCGGGTGCTGGGCCGTGAGGACCACGGTGAGCAGCACCGGCCCGGCGATCCCCGTCAGCCAGCCCGCCAGGCTCCGGGAGCGGCCGAGCGGCACCCCGCGCGGCACCGGCAGCCCGCGTCCCTTGGCGGCCTCCTCGTGGGTGACGATGTGCACGTCGAGGTCGGGGCCCGACTCCCGGGCGACCGTCGCCCCGACGCCCGGCCCGAAGACGTACTGCCAGGGCTTGCGGCGGCTCGAACCCAGCAGGATCTGGGTGGCGTTGACCCCGCGGGCGAAATCCAGCAGGGCGGCCGGCACCGCGTCGCCGATCACGTGGTGGAAGGTGCCGCCGAGGTCCTCCACCAGCGTGCGCTGGACGGCCAGCTCCTTCGGCGAGGGGTAGGCCAGCCCGGTGCTCGGCGAGATGTGCACGGCGAGGATCTCCCCGCCGGAGCCGCGCGCCGCCACCCGGGCCGCGCGGCGCAGCAGCGTACGGCCCTCGGGGCCGCCGGTGAGCCCGACGACGATCCGCTCGCGGGCCTGCCAGGTGGAGCGGATGCGGTGTTCGCTGCGGTACTGCTGCAGGTACTCGTCGACCCGGTCGGCGGTCCACAGCAGCGCCAGTTCGCGCAGGGCGGTGAGGTTGCCGGGGCGGAAGTAGTTGGAGAGGGCCGCGTCGACCTTGTCGGGGGCGTAGATGTTGCCGTGGGCCATCCGCCGGCGCAGCGCCTCGGGCGACATGTCGACCAGCTCGATCTGGTCGGCCCGGCGCACCACCTCGTCCGGCACCGTCTCGTGCTGCCGGACGCCGGTGATGGACTCCACCACGTCGCCCAGCGACTCCAGATGCTGGATGTTCACGGTGGAGATCACGTCGATCCCGGCCCGCAGCAGTTCCTCGACGTCCTTCCACCGCTTGGGGTTCCGCGAGCCCGGCGCGTTGGTGTGGGCGAGTTCGTCCACGACGGCGACGGCGGGCCGCCGTTCCAGCACGGCCGCCACGTCCATCTCGCCCGCCCCGGCGCCGCCCTCCGGCTCCCGGCGGGGTATCCGCTCCAGTCCGTCCAGCAGCGCGGCGGTGCGCCGCCGCCCGTGCGGTTCGGCGAGCGCCACGACGACGTCGGTGCCCCGCTCGGCGCGCCGGTGCGCCTCGGAGAGCATCGCGTAGGTCTTGCCGACCCCCGGTGCGGCCCCGAGGTAGATCCTGAGCTTGCCCCGTCCCATGGCCCCATTCTGTCGGCTCCGGAGGCCGCTCCGGCACCCGCGGCGGGAACAACCGCGGCCTGGGACCCGGCGGAACGCACCCGCCCCGGCCGGGGAATCCCCTCGGCCGGGGCGGTACGGGCGGACCGGAGGCGGGAGGCACGCCCTGACGGCGTCGGCGCGGCTCCCCGCCGTCCCGGGTCCGTCAGCGGATCTCGGTGATCTCCGGGCCGCGGGCCAGGCGGTCGGCGCCGCCCGCGAAACGGGAGCCCTGCGGGGAGTCGGCCTCGTCCTGCTGGACGCCGTCCGGCACCATCTGGGCGTCGTCCGGCAGCTTGAGGACGATCGGGTCGCGCGGCGCCATCGGCTGCTCGCCGCGGACGACCACGGTGTCCCGGAAGATCTGCTCCAGCAGCCCGGCGGCCTGCGGCTGGACCGCGCCCTGGCCGGAGATCACACCGCGCAGGAACCAGCGCGGGCCGTCGACGCCGACGAAGCGCACCAGCTGCACGCCGTTCTTGCCGTCCGGAAGCTGGACGGGCACCTGGGCACGGAGCTCCCAGCCCAGCGGGCCCTCGACCTCGTCGACGACACCGCCCTGCTGGGTGATGCCGCCGGCGATCTCCTCGCGCACCTCGCCCCAGATGCCCTCGCGCTTGGGGGCGGCGAAGGCCTGGAGCTGGATGGCGCTGTCCCGCAGGACGACGGTGGCGGCGACGATCGAGTCACCGGCGACCTCGACCCGCAGCTCCATGCCCTCGACCCCGGGTACGAAGATCCCGCCGAGGTCGACACGGCCCTCGGCGGGCCTGCTCACCTCGGAGATGTCCCAGGGCCCGTCGGGGCGGGGGGCCGGCGGCAGGTTGACTCTGCGCTGCCCGGTCTCCTCCGCGGCCTCCGGCTCCTCGCCGCCCGGCCCGGATGCGGCCGTGTCCGCACCGTCCCTGCCCGCGGTGTTCTCAGCGTCTGCGCGTCCCTTGCGACGACGTCCGAACACGTCACTGTCCTTCCCGGTCGTTCACGACCGAAGCGTAATCATGTCCCCCGGCGGGGCCGTCCATCGCGGCGTGGCCACCGGTCGACCCGAAGCCGTCCGCGCCCCGCGCCGAGCCGGGCAGCTCCGCGACCTCGTGGAAGCTCACCTTCTCGACCCGCTGGACGACCAACTGGGCGACCCGGTCGAACCTCTCGAACCGCACGGTCTCGCGCGGGTCCAGATTGACCACGGTCACCTTGATCTCCCCACGGTACCCGGCATCGACGGTGCCGGGCGCATTCACGAGGGCGACGCCGCAGCGGGCGGCGAGTCCGGAGCGTGGATGCACGAAGGCCGCGTAGCCGTCGGGGAGGGCGATCGCCACCCCGGTGGGCAGCACCGTCCGCTCCCCGGGGGCGAGTTCGGCCGCCTCGGTGGTGACGAGGTCCAGCCCCGCGTCGCCGGGGTGCCCGTACGAGGGGACCGGCACCTCGGGGTCGAGCCGCCGCAGCAGCACGTCCACCGGCGGGCGGTTCACGGGTTCACCTCGAACGCGCGGGCGACCTTGATCTGGTCCGGGTCGGACATCGCCGACCGGATCTCCTCGTCCCGGCCGTTCTCGATGAAGTGGTCCACCTTGACCTCCACGAACAGCGCGGCCGCGCGGACGGCGACGGGCCCGTCCGGGCCGCCGATGCGGCCGGTGGCGGTGCCGTAGATCTTGCGGCCGTGCACCGCGGTCACCTCCGCCGCCAGATGCAGCTCGGTGCCCACCGGCACCGGGCGGACGTAGTCGGTCTCCAGCCGGCCGGTCACCGCGATGGTGCGCAGCAGCCAGCTCAGCCCGCCGAGCGTCTCGTCCAGCGCCGTGGCCAGCACACCGCCGTGGGCCAGGCCCGGGGCGCCCTGGTGGGCCTCCTTGACCGTGAAGACGGCGGTGACGCCCACGCCCTCGCCGGCGCGCGTCTCCAGGTGCAGCCCGTGCGGCTGCTCGCCGCCGCAGCCGAAGCACCGGTCGTAATGGGAGCCGAGGAGCTCTCCGGGCGCGGGGGCGTCGGGGTGCCGCACCGGCCGGCGGGCGTCGGCCGGGGGCGTCAGCGATGTCGTTGGTCCACTCACGAGTGCAGACCCTACCCGCGCCGGTCACGGCCCGGCGCGGGCGTGCCAAGCTGGGAGCATGCAGTCGTACGAGGAACGCCTCACCGCGCCCGCCTCCTGGTGGGCCGCCGCCGTCGCCGCCGGGCTCTTCTGCGCGCTGGCCGCGGCGCCCTTCGGCATCCTGGCGGTGCTCGGCGCGCTGATCGCCGGCGGGGCGCTCGGGGCGGCGGCGGTGAGCGCGTACGGCTCGGCGCGGATCCGGGTGGTCGCGGGCTCGCTGGTCGCCGGTGACGCGCGGATCCCGGTGGAGGCCCTGGGCGAGGCCGAGGTGCTGGACCGGGCGGAGGCGGCGGCCTGGCGCACGCACAAGGCCGATCCGCGCGCGTTCATGCTGCTGCGCAGCTACATCCCGACGGCGCTGAAGGTGGAGATCACGGACCCGGCCGACCCCACGCCGTACGTCTATCTGTCGACCCGGAATCCTCAGGGGCTGGCCGCGGCGCTCGCGGCCGTACGGTCCTGACGTCCGGGGACTCCGGGGACGGGGTCTCAGCCGGCGGTGCCCGGCAGGCCGTCCCCGGGGGTGGTCCCGTCCTCCGGGCTCCGGCCGTCCGGCCCCTGGAGGGACTTCGGGCTGCCGGGCTCCGGGGCCGGACCGGGAGGGAGCTGGTCCCAGGGGACCTGGCGCCGACGCAGGTCCTGGCGGATCTTCGCGGCCAGCGCGGCCGTCTCGCGCCGGTTCATCACGGCTCCGGCGGCGGCGCCGATCATGAACGGGACCAGGGTGGGGAAGTTGCGCACGGTGCGCTTGAGTACCTGGTTCCGCAGCCGCCGGCGCATCTGGGCGCCGAGCAGGGAGCTCACGTCGGCCGTCGCGGCGACGTCGATCCCGCGCTGCTCGGTCCACGCGGAGAGGTAGGCGTAGGCGCGCTGCGTGGCGTTGCCGGGGGCGCGGATGCCGTAGACCTCGTGGAGCTCGGCGATGAGCTTGTACTCGACGGAGGCGACGCCGACGATCTCGGCGGCCAGCTCGGCCGGCATCGCGGGCGGGGCCGGGAGCATGGCCGCCGCGCCCACGCTCGCGCCGACCGCGGAGGAGGCCCGGACCGCTCCGGCCACCAGCTTGTCGGCCAGTTCCTCGGCGTCGAGCCCGGGGAACTGCCTGCGGAGCGCCGCCAGGTCACGGACCGGGACGCGCGGTGCGGTGTCGATGATGCGGTCGGAGACGAGCGCGAGGCCGCCGCGGAGGCCGCGCCCGCCGCGTGCCGCGCCCCGGCCGGCCGCCGCCACCAGCGAGGCCGTGCGGCCCCGCTCCGGGCGCGGGGACAGGGCGGTGCCGGGCGCCTGGTCGGGGCGTCCGGCGGGGTCCGCCGGCAGGGCGTCCTGTTCCGCGGGCGCCTGAGCGGTGCCCGCGGGGGCCTCACGGCCCGCGCGTTCCTCCCGGGAACCCGGAGAGCCCTGCCGCCGGATGCGACGTCCACGGGACGGCGTGGAGCCTGTCACGGCCGTCCCGGCCTCAGGCCGCGCAGTCGCGGCAGACCGGCTGGCCGTTCTTCTCGGCGGCCAGCTGGCTGCGGTGGTGCACGAGGAAGCAGCTCATGCAGGTGAACTCGTCGGCCTGCCGGGGCAGGACGCGGACGGACAGCTCCTCGTTGGAGAGGTCCGCACCGGGCAGCTCCAGGCCCTCGGCCTGCTCGAACTCGTCGACGTCCACACTGGACGTGGACTTGTCGTTGCGCCGGGCCTTGAGCTCCTCGAGGCTGTCCTCGTTGAGCTCGTCATCGGTCTTGCGTGGGGTGTCGTAGTCCGTCGCCATGTCGCTCTCCCCCTCTGGGTGTCTGCTGGTGTCTCAGCGCTCGTAACGCGTGAGGGGCCGGTCTTGTGCCCGACCTGAGGCGGAGATTTTGCCTCACATCAAGGTCTGTTACTCAATCGACACCCAACCGCCCCCCTGAAGGGGCGAGCGCGTTGGATGGCGAAGGGGACCGTACACGGTCGTGTTCCCGCGTCGCGCGGGGCCATCCCGTGTACTTCCCGTGATCAGGGGTCTCGAAAACCCGCATTTTCCCGGCTTTTCGGCGACCTGTGCGGTCACGGAGTGTCAAGGGGCCGAAAATCGCGATTGTGAGCGATTCCACAGCGGGAGACCCGGGACCGTCCCGGGAATTTCCGCCCAAAGCGAACCACGGCCAGCATCTCAGACGGGGAGGGTGACCCGCATCACGAGACCACCGCCCTCCCGCGGCTCCGCGCTGACGTGGCCGCCGTGCGCGCGGACCACCGAGCGCACGATCGACAGCCCGAGCCCGACGCCCTTGTCGCTGCCGGTGCGCTCGGAGCGCAGCCTGCGGAAGGGCTCGAAGATGTTCTCCAGCTCGTACGCCGGGACCACCGGACCGGTGTTCGAGACGACCAGGGACGCCCCGCCCTCCCACTGCCCGGTGGAGATCTCCACCCAGCCGTCCGGCACGTTGTACCGCACCGCGTTCTGCAGCAGGTTGAGGGCGACGCGCTCCAGCAGCACCCCGTTGCCCAGGACGACCGCGAGCCGCCGCTCGCCCCGCAGCTCCACGCCCTTGCCCCGGGCCTCCTCGCGGACCTGCTCCACCGCCTGCGAGGCGACCTCCGCCAGGTCCACCGGCTTGCGGTCGACGATCTCGTTCTCGCTCCGGGCCAGCAGCAGCAGGCCCTCGACGAGCTGCTCGCTGCGCTCGTTGGTGGCCAGCAGGGTCTTGCCGAGCTGGGTGAGCTCCGGCCCCGCCTCCGGGTCGGAGAGCTGGACCTCCAGCAGGGTGCGGTTGATCGCCAGCGGGGTGCGCAGCTCGTGGGAGGCGTTGGCGACGAAGCGGCGCTGGGCGTCGAACGCCCGGTCCAGCCGGTTCAGCATCTCGTCGAAGGTGTCCGCCAGCTCCTTCAACTCGTCGTCCGGGCCGTCCAGTTCGATACGGCGGGACAGGTCGGAGCCGACCACCCGGCGCGCGGTGCGGGTGATCCGGCCCAGCGGCGAGAGCACCCGGCCCGCCATGGCGTAGCCGAAGGCGAACGCCGCCACGCTGAGGCCGAGCAGGGCCAGCAGCGAGCGCCGCAGCAGGTTGTCCAGCGCGAGCTGCCGCTGGTAGTCCATGCAGACCTCCAGCGCGGCGTTGAACTCCTCGTGGTTCTCGAAGGTGCGGTCGGTGAGGTTCGGGCAGGTGCTGCTCGTCGGCCGGAAGCTGCCCTCCAGCAGTTTGAACGGCAGGGCGTTGCCCTTGTCCAGCGCCTCGGCGGCCAGCAGATAGATGATCGAGAGCAGCACGATGCCGGCGATCAGGAACATGCCGCCGTAGAGCAGCGTGAGCCGGATCCGGATCGTCGGGCGGAGCCAGGGCCGCGGGCCGCCGGGCGCCGTCTGGGGGTCCCAGGTGGGCTTGGGGGGCGCCGCGGGGGGCGCGGGTGGGCCGGCCACGGCCGCTCAGACCCGGTAGCCGGAGCCGGGGACCGTGATGATCACGGGCGGCTCGCCGAGCTTGCGGCGGAGGGTCATCACGGTGACCCGGACCACGTTGGTGAAGGGGTCGGTGTTCTCGTCCCAGGCCTTCTCCAGTAGCTGCTCGGCCGAGACCACGGACCCCTCGGCCCGCATCAGCACCTCCAGCACCGCGAACTCCTTCGGCGCCAGCTGCACCTGCCGGCCGTCCCGGAAGACCTCCCGGCGGTTCGGGTCCAGCCGGATGCCGGCGCGCTCCAGGACGGGGGGCAGCGGTGCGGTCGTACGGCGCCCGAGGGCCCGCACCCGGGCGGTGAGTTCGCTGAAGGCGAACGGCTTGGGGAGGTAGTCGTCGGCACCGATCTCCAGGCCCTCGACGCGGTCGCTGACGTCGCCGGAAGCGGTGAGCATCAGCACCCGGGTCGGCAGCCCGAGCTCCACGATGTGCCGGCAGACGTCGTCCCCGTGCACCAGCGGCAGATCGCGGTCGAGGACGACCACGTCGTACTCGTTGACGTCGACCCGCTCCTGGGCGGCGGCCCCGTCGTACACGACGTCGACGGCCATGGCCTCCCGGCGCAGCCCGGTGGCCACCGCATCGGCGAGCAGCTGCTCGTCCTCGACGACGAGTACGCGCACGGCACGCTCCCTTCCCCTGGTCCGCGACCCGTGATCAGGCCGGACGCTGTTCGGACATCCTCCCCATCCTGCCCCCGCCGCCCGTAAACCGGCGGTAAGCGGATCACCGGATCGGGAGAATCAGGATTCTTATCGCGTTTGAGGTTTCTCTGAGGTCCGGGTTGGGGAGGACGAATGCACATCCGAGATCACGCCCTGTACGTGGCATGCCACGACCTGCTGTCCCCCGCAGAGAAGCGGTGCGTGATCAACCCGCCGTCGGCACACCCCCGTGCCATCGACCCACGACGAGGGGGCGCAACCATGGACGCGTTCACCGCAGGACTTCTGCAGCGTATAGAGAGCACCGAGTCCGACCTGACGCGCGCTCGGGAGACGGGCGACGACTTCCTCGTGGAGGTGGAGCTGGCGGAGCTGGACGATCTTCGCCGCCTCGCAGCCGAGCACGGCGTGGAGATCGGCGCCCTGACCGCCTGAGCCGGCCCCGGTCACGTTACGGAGGGCGCCCCGGTACCGTTCACCCGGTACCGGGGCGCCCTCCGCCCGTTTCCGGGGGTGCGGCGTTTCCGGGGCGCGGCCCGGCTCAGCCCGCGGGGTGGTCGTCGTGCCAGGCGCCGAGCTCCTCCAGCCGGCCGCGCAGCGCCTCGAAGAGCCCCGGCGGTGCGGCCACGGCCAGCTCGCCGGAGAGCGGCTCCCCGGGCCGGCCGCCGGTAACCGCTCCGGCCTCCCGGGCGATCAGCTCGCCCGCGGCGTAGTCCCACGGGTTGAGCCCGCGCTCGTAGTAGCCGTCGAGCCGGCCCGCCGCCACATCGCAGAGGTCGATCGCGGCGGACCCGGAGCGCCGGACGTCCCGCAGGTCCGGCACCAGCGCGCGGAGCACCGCGGCCTGCCCGATCTTGCGCTCGCGGACATAGCCGAAGCCGGTGCCGATGAGGGCCCGGTCCAGCGGCGGCGCGGGATTGCAGCGCAGCCGCCGCTCGCCCCGGTACGCTCCCCCGCCCAGCACGGCCCGGGACGTCTCGCCCCGCACCGGCGCGGCCACCACGCCGGCCACCGTCTCGCCGCCGGCCTCGGCGGCGATGCTCACCGCCCAGTCGGGCCGCCCGTAGAGGTAGTTGACCGTGCCGTCGATGGGGTCGACTATCCAGCGGACGCCGCTGCGGCCCGCGGTGTCCGCGCCCTCCTCGCCGAGGAGGCCGTCGTCCGGCCGCCGCTCCGCCAGGAAGTCCTTGATCAGCTTCTCCGAGGCGATGTCCATCTCGGTGACGACGTCGATGGCGCTGGTCTTGGTCGCGGCCACCCCGAGGTCCTCCGGGCGGCTGTCGCGCAGCAGCGCCCCGGCGCGCTCGGCGGCCTCCAGGGCGATCGGCAGCAGCTCCCGGCCCAGGGCTTCGAGGTCCGTGTCCCGGGCGCTCACCGCGCGGCTCCCGCGTACGGGTCGTCCGCCCCGGCGGCGGCCGGCTTGGGCGTCCGGCCCGGGCAGCAGCCCACCGGGCAGACGTCGTGGCTCGGGCCGAGGTCACCCAGCGCGCGGCGGCGCACCTCCTCGCCGCGCTCGGCGGCCGCGCGCTCCAGGACCAGCTCCCGGATGCCGGCCACGAAGCGCGGATCGGCGCCGACCGTGCCGGCCCGGGCCACCGGCAGGTCCAGCGCGGTGGCCTTCGCCATGGCCTCCGTGTCGAGGTCGTAGATGACCTCCATGTGGTCGGAGACGAAGCCGATGGGGACCATGACGACGGCGGGCGCGCCCGCGCCGTGCAGCTCCTCCAGGTGGTCGCAGATGTCCGGCTCCAGCCAGGGGATGTGCGGGGCACCGCTGCGCGACTGGTAGACGAGCCGCCACGGCCGCTCCACGCCGTCCGATCCGCGCACCGCCTCCGCGATCAGCCGGGCGACGTCCAGGTGCTGCGCGACGTACGCGCCGCCGTCGCCGTGGCCCTCCGGCGGGCCGGAGGTGTCGGCCGAGGCCGTGGGGATGGAGTGGGTGGTGAACGCCAGATGGGCGCCCTCCCGCACCTCCTCCGGCAGCCCGGCGAGCGCCGTGAGCGCCGCCTCGGCCACGGGCTCGACGAAGCCCGGGTGGTTGAAGTAGTGCCGGAGCTTGTCGATCCGCGGCAGGGGCAGGCCCTCGGCCTCCAGGGCCGCGAGCGACGCGGCGAGGTTCTCACGGTACTGCCGGCAGCCGGAGTAGGAGGCGTAGGCGCTGGTGGCCAGCGTGAGGACGCGGCGGTGCCCGGCGGCGGCCATCTCCCGCAGGGTGTCCGTGAGATAGGGCGCCCAGTTGCGGTTGCCCCAGTACACGGGGAGGTCCAGGCCGTGCTCGGCGAAGTCCTTGCGGAGCGCGGCCAGCAGCTCGCGGTTCTGGTCGTTGATGGGGCTCACGCCCCCGAAGAGGAAGTAGTGCTGCCCCACTTCCTCCAGCCGCTCGCGGGGGATGCCCCGGCCGCGGGTGACGTTCTCCAGGAAGGGCACCACGTCGTCCGGCCCCTCGGGGCCGCCGAAGGAGAGGAGCAGCAGGGCGTCGTAGGGATCGGGGACTGACTGATCGGACATGCCGCCGATCCTGCCACCCGCCACCGACGGCCGGGAAAATACCCGGGCGTCCGGGCCCCGGACGGCCGTAGGCTGAGGCGCCCCTGTCCCCAGTCCTCCCCCAGTCCTCCCCTGCCAGGTCGCCGCCGGAGCCGATACGTGTCCAGTCCCTACCGCGAGATCTTCGCGCACCCCGGCACCATGGCGTTCTCCGCGGCCGGTCTCCTCGGGCGGATGCCGGCGGCCATGCTGGCCATCGGCGTCGTCACGATGATCTCCCGGCTGACGGGCCGCTACGGGCTGGCCGGGGCGGTCGCCGCGACGCTGGCCCTCTCCTCCGCCTGCCTGGCCCCGCGGATCTCCCGGCTGGTCGACCGGCACGGCCAGCGCCGGGTGCTGCGCCCCGCCCTGCTCGGCTCGGTGACCGCCGTCACGGGACTGCTGGTCTCCGCCCGCCAGGGGCTGCCCGCCTGGACGCTCTTCCTCTTCGCCGCCGGAGCCGGCTGTGTGCCGCACATCGGCTCGATGATCCGCTCCCGCTGGGCCGCGCTGCACCGCGGCTCGCCGCGGATGCTGCACACCGCCTACTCCTGGGAGTCCCTGGTCGACGAGGTCTGCTTCGTCCTCGGGCCGCTGGTCTCCATCGGGCTGTCCACCCAGTGGTTCCCGGAGGCCGGGCCGCTGGCCGCCCTGGTGTTCCTCACCGCGGGCGTCCTGTGGCTGACCTCCCAGCGCGCCACCGAGCCCGTGCCGCATCCCCGCGAGCAGCACACCGCGGGCTCGGCGCTCCGCTCCCCCGGTCTGCGGGTGCTCGTGATGACCTTCGGCGTCTGTGGAGCGATCTTCAGTTCGGTCGACGTGGTGACGGTGGCCTTCGCCGAGGAGGCCGGCCATCCGGCGCTGGCCGGGCCCGTGCTGGCGGTGTACGCCCTGGGGTCGGGGCTGGCCGCCGGGGTGTTCGGACTGCTGGACCTGAAGGGCGCGCCGTCCCGCCGGTGGCTGCTCGGGGTGTGGGCGATGGCGCTCTGCACGCTGCCCCTGCTGTCGGCCGGGAACCTGCTCGCGCTGGCCGCCGCCCTCTTCTTCGCCGGCATGACGATCGCCCCCACCGCGGTCACCACCATGGCCCTGGTCGCACAGCACGTCCCCGCCGCCCGGCTGACCGAGGGCATGAGCTGGACGAGCACCGGCGTGCAGCTGGGCCTCGCCGGCGGGGCGGCCGCCGGCGGCTGGGTGGTCGACGCGGCGGGGGCCGGGGCCGGATACTCGGTGCCCGCCGGGGCTGGACTTCTCGCGGCAGTGGTGGCATCCCTGGGGTACCGCCGGCTCCGGCCGGCTCCGCGGCGGCAGAGAGTGGGAGCACATGACGCAGAAGACCGGCGACGCGTGGCGTAACTGGGCGGGGACGGTGGCGGCGCGGCCGCTGCGCTCCCCGGCCCCCGCGACCACCGACGAGGTGGCCCGGATCGTCAAGTCGGCGGCCGAGGAGGGGGTTCCGGTGAAGGCCGTCGGCACCGGCCACTCCTTCACCGCCGCCGCGGCCACCGACGGCGTGCTGATCCGCCCCGACCGGCTGACCGGGGTCCGGCGGATCGACCGCGACGCCGGGACGGTCACCGTGGCCGCGGGCACACCGCTGTGGCAGCTCAACCAGACGCTGGCCGGTGCGGGCCTGTCGCTGACGAACATGGGCGACATCATGGCGCAGACGGCCGCCGGGGCCACGAGCACCGGGACGCACGGCACGGGGCGGGACTCCGGCTCCATATCCGCGCAGCTCACCGCCCTGGAACTGGTCACCGCCGACGGCTCGGTGCTGCAGTGCTCGCGCGAGGAGAACCCCGAGGTCTTCGCCGCGGCCCGGATCGGCCTGGGCGCGCTGGGGGTCGTCACCGCCCTCACCTTCGCGGTCGAGCCGCTCTTCCTGCTCACCGCCCGCGAGGAACCGATGCCGCTGGACCGGGTGCTGGCCGACTTCGACCAGCTGACGCGGGAGAACGAGCACTTCGAGTTCTACTGGTTCCCGCACACGGAGCACTGCAACACCAAGCGGAACAACCGCAGCGCCGGTCCCCCCGCCCCGCTCGGCCGGATCGGCGGCTGGGTCGAGGACGAACTGCTCTCCAACGCCGCCTTCCAGCTGGTGTGTTCGGCGGGCCGCGCCGTGCCCGCCGCGATCCCGCGGATGGCCCGGATCACCGGCCGCGCGCTGTCGGCGCGCACCTACACCGACATTCCGTACAAGGTCTTCACCTGCCCGCGCCGGGTCCGGTTCGTGGAGATGGAGTACGCCGTCCCGCGCGCGGCGGGCATCGCCGCGCTGCGCGAGGTGAAGGCCCTCATCGAGCGCTCCGGTCTGCGCGTCGGCTTCCCCGTGGAGGTGCGCACCGCGCCGGCCGACGACATCACGCTCTCCACGGCGTCCGGCCGGGACAGCGTCTACATCGCCGTGCACCTGTACCGCGGCACCCCGTACCGGCCGTACTTCTCGGAGGTCGAGCGGATCATGACGGCCCATGAGGGGCGCCCGCACTGGGGAAAGCTGCACAGCCGGGACGCGGGCCAACTCGCCTCGGTGTACCCGCGCTTCGGCGAGTTCACGGCGCTGCGCGACCGGCTCGACCCGGACCGGGTGTTCGGCAACGCGTATCTGCGGCGGGTCCTGGGCGGCTGACGGGCCGCCGCGCGGCGGCACGTACCGGCCACTGCCCCTTCGGTCGGATGTGCGACCTGGGTACGGGGCAGGGGCCCGGGCCGGTGGTCCGCGCGCCGGCGCCCGGCGCTCCGTCACTCTCCGTCCACGCTCCGGCCGCACCGCCACCCGCCTCCGGAGCGGGGCGAACCGGAGGAGATGACTCCGCATCAGGAGGTTCCGTGAAACTCCGTCCGCGCACGGCGACCCGTGCTCCCGCCGATCGCGTCCGGGCGGCAGAAGCGGGCGGCGTGCCAGTCCACCCGGGTGGGCTGAATGGAGTACTGTGGCGAATCCTGGCTCCGGCTCCCCGCCGGGCTGCCCGGATCCGCGAAAGCGGCCCGGAGCAGGGTTCGGACCGACGTAGTCGTGGCAGGACCTGGGTAGGGTGCATGGGACGGACGGCGCGGTCACGCATCGTGACACATGGGTTACCGCGTCACAACGGCGAAGAAGGGCCCCGGCCCGACACGCCGGGCAACTCGGCAATGCTGTGGCAGGCTGCACCCGGGCAGGCCACACTCGTCTAGCGGAAGCAGCGACGCACGTGACGTCGGCAGGCACCACCCGGGAGGTCCCCATGCCCGAACTGCGTGTCGTGGCCGTCAGCAACGACGGCACACGGCTGGTGCTGAAGGCTGCGGACAGCACGGAATACACCCTTCCGATCGATGAGCGGCTGCGCGCCGCCGTGCGGAACGACCGTGCCCGGCTGGGCCAGATCGAGATCGAGGTCGAGAGCCACCTCCGCCCCCGGGACATCCAGGCGCGGATAAGGGCGGGTGCCTCCGCCGAGGAGGTCGCACAGCTCGCCGGCATCCCCGTCGAGCGGGTGCGCCGCTTCGAGGGCCCGGTGCTCGCCGAGCGCGCGTTCATGGCCGAGCGGGCCCGCAAGACCCCGGTCCGCCGTCCGGGCGAGAACACCGGGCCCCAGCTCGGCGAGGCCGTCGCGGAGCGCCTGATGCTGCGCGGCGCGGAGAAGGACACCGTCCAGTGGGACTCCTGGCGGCGCGACGACGGTACCTGGGAGGTCCTGCTCGCCTACCGGGTCGCCGGTGAACCGCACTCCGCGAGCTGGACCTACGATCCCCCGCGCCGGCTGGTGCAGGCGGTGGACGACGAGGCCCGCTCGCTGATCGG
The DNA here is from genome assembly GCF_000220705.2 of Streptomyces xinghaiensis S187. GTDB lineage: Bacteria > Actinomycetota > Actinomycetes > Streptomycetales > Streptomycetaceae > Streptomyces > Streptomyces xinghaiensis. The sequence continues at coordinate 1,731,305 of NZ_CP023202.1, forward strand.
GGACACGGACGACACCCCCGAGCCGAGCATCCCGTTCGTTCCCCGGATCGCCCGGCTCCCCCGGGACCGGCCGATGGACCGCACCGTCCCGATCGACCGCTCGGAGCGGCCGGACCGCGCACTGTCCGCCCGCTCGGAGTCCGACGAGACCGCCGAGCGGGACAGCCGCGACCGCGACTCGCTGACCAGCCTGCTGGAGGCGGTGCCGAGCTTCCGGGGCGACATGGTCGTACCGGAGCAGACCTCGCAGTCCCGGGCCGAGCCCGCCGACAGCCCTCCGGACGACGAGCCGGCCGCCGCCGAGGAGCCCGCGGCACCGCCCGCCGCGGCGAGCGCCGGCTCGGCGTACGCCGACGTGCTGATGCCCCGCGCCGTGGCGGGTCACCGGGACCGGCTCACCGGCACGACGGACCGGCAGGCGGAGGCGGACGGCGTCCGTCCCGGCCGCCGCGCCGCCGTACCGAGCTGGGACGAGATCGTCTTCGGCACCCGCCGCAAGAAGCAGGAGTAGCCGGAGCCCTCCGGCGGCGACGCCCGGTGGCCGGGGACCCGCGCGTCACCGCGGGGTCCCCGGCCACCGGGCGTTCGTCCGTACGGACCGGGGGCCGCCCCTGGCCGGGGCCGCCGGGCCGTGTCAGCCCGGGTCGGCGCCCGTGGCGACCGGACGCTCCGGACCGGCGCACCACTCGCTCCAGGAACCGGGGTACAGGGCCGCCGGAATGCCCGCCAGCTCCAGCGCGAGCACCTCCTGTGCCGCCGAGACCCCGGAGCCGCAGTACACGCCCACGGGCGCGTCACCGCGGACCCCGAGGGCGGCGAAGCGTCCGGCGAGCTCGCCCGCCGGACGGAACCGGCCCCCGGCGGTGAGGTTGCCGGCCGTCGGCGCGGACAGCGCTCCCGGGATGTGGCCCGCCACCGGGTCGACCGGTTCCACCTCGCCGCGGTAGCGCTCGGCCGCGCGGGCGTCCAGCAGCACGCCCTTGCGCGCCAGTTCGGCCGCCTCGTCCGCGCCGAGCACCGGCAGACCGCCCGGGTCGGGCTCGAACGTGCCCTCGGCCGGGGCGGGTTCGGCCGTCTCCAGCGGGCCGCCGATCTCCCGCCAGGCGCGGAGGCCGCCGTCGAGGACGCGGACCGAGGGGTGCCCGGCCCAGCGGAGCAGCCACCACGCGCGGGCCGCGCCCCAGCCCTGCGCGTCGTCGTACACCACGACCGGGCGGCCGGAGGAGACACCGGCCCGCCGCATCGCGGCCCCGAGGACGGCCGGGTCCGGCAGCGGGTGCCGGCCGCCGCTCCCGGGCGGTCCGGCGAGGTCGGCCTCCAGATCCACGTAGACGGCGCCGGGGATGTGGCCCTCCTCGTACGCCGGTCTGCCCGGTGGGCCGCCCAGCTGCCAGCGCACGTCCAGGAGGACCGGCGGGGAGCCGCCCGCCGCCTCCCGGGCCAGATCGGATGCGGTGATGAGGGTGTCCATGTCCCCATCTTCGCGTAGGCCGGCTGCGCACCGGACCGGCTCCGGAAACCAGCCGTACGTCGGGCAGTTGTCGGACAGCCGGACCGCCGGGACGGATACGCAACGGCAAAGTGGGCATCCTTGACCCCAAAGCCATGGAACGCGGCGCGGCCGTCTCCCTCGGCGCGGCAGCTGGTGCAAGCATGAGGCCGGGCGCCTCCCACCGCGACGACGTGCGCCCGGTCCCGCCCGGATCCGAACGCCCCGAGGAGAGTAGTGACGATGACCGAGGCAGCCACGCCGCGTACACCGGGAACGCCCTGCTGGGTGAGCCTGATGGCGCACAACCTGGCGGCGACCCAGGACTTCTACGGCGCCCTGTTCGGCTGGAGCTTCGTGCCCGCGCCGCGGCAGCTCGGGCCGTATGTCCGCGCCCAGCTGGGCGGACGCGAGGTCGCCGGGGTGGGCGAGCTGTCGGGCGGGCGCGAGCTGCCGGTCGCCTGGACCACCTATCTGGCCACCGACGACGCGGACGCGACGGCCGAGCTGATCCGCGCCTGCGGCGGTACGGTCGCCGTCGGCCCGCTGGACGCGGGGGACGCGGGGCGGCTGGCGATCGCCTCGGACCCGTTCGGCGCGGTCTTCGGGATCTGGCAGGGGCTGGCCCTGGCCGGAGCCCAGGCTTCCGGTGAGCCGGGCACCCAGACCTGGAACGATCTCCAGCAGCAGGACTTGGCGGCCGCGAAGTTCTACGAGGCCGTCTTCGGCTACGACAGCGCGGCGAACGGCCCCGAGGAGATCACGCTCTCCCTGGCCGGCCGGCCCGTGGCCGCCGTGCGGGAGCTGGGCGAGGAGCCGGTCCGGGGGCACGGGCCGCGCTGGATGACGTACTTCGAGTCGGCCGATCCGGACGCCGACGCGCGCCGGGTGGCGGGTCTGGGCGGCCGCCTGCTGGCGCCGCCGCACGACCAGCCGTTCGGGCGGGTGGCCACGGTCGCCGACCCCGAGGGCGCGGTCTTCAATCTGCTGCGGACGGCCCGCTGACGACGGGCCCCTCTCCGCGGTCGACCGGGAGGACGTCCGGGGAGAGCGCGGCGGCGCGGGCCGCGGCCGACGTCATCCGGCGCCGGTGGTGGCGGCGGCACAGCACCTCGTAGCCGGTCTCGTCCCCGGACAGGCCGACGTCCCCGACGACCACCTGCTCGCCCTCCACGACCATCCGGCCGCCGGACGTGCGGGCGTTGTGGGTGGCCCGCGCGCCGCACCAGCAGAGCGCCTCGACCTGCAGGGTCTCGATGCGGTCGGCGAGTTCGACCAGCCGCTGCGAGCCGGGGAAGAGCTTGGAGCGGAAGTCGGTCGTGATGCCGAAGGCGAAGACGTCGACGCCCAGATCGTCGACGACCCGGGCGAGTTGGTCGATCTGCGCGGGCGCGAGGAACTGCGCCTCGTCGGCGATCACGTAGTCGGCGCGGCCGCCCGCGGAGAGGTGGCCGACGAGATGGGCGTAGAGGTCGAGGTCCGCGGCCGCCTCGATGGCCTCGGTGACGAGGCCCAGCCGGGAGGAGAGCTTGCCCTCCCCGGCCCGGTCGTCCCGGGTGAAGATCAGGCCCTGGAGGCCGCGCGCCGACCGGTTGTGCTCGATCTGCAGGGCGAGAGTCGACTTACCGCAGTCCATCGTGCCGCTGAAGAAGACCAGTTCGGGCATCGGGGGTGGAGGGCCTTTCGGTTCGGGGTCGCGGCCGGTCGCGCCGGGGCCCGCGCGGACCGGGCACAACCGGTCGGCGCGCGGTCGGTCAGGAGCGTACTTCGAGCAGCGGGACGAGCTGTTCGGCGGCCGTCATCGAACCGTGCAGCCCCACCATCGAGGACTCGTTGGGCTCGGTGCGGGACGCGGTGATCGCCACGTCGGCGCAGGCCGCGGCGACGACATCGCCGATACGGCCGTACACGCGCTCCTCCACGGGGCCGAACCAGCCCGCCTCGACGGCCTCGTCGCGGCTCGCGACCCACATCCGGTCGCCGAGCACCTCGCGCCACACGGCGGCGACGTCACCGGCGGCGCCGGGGACGGCGTAGACGTGCCGGGCGCGGGCCTCGCCGCCGAGGATCGCGACGCCGGCGCGCAGCTCCCAGTCCTCGTCGAAGTCGATCCGGGACTCCTCGTCGAACGGGATGTCGACCATCCCGTGGTCGGCGGTGATGTAGAGCGCCGAGCGGGGCGGCAGTTGCTCGGCGAGGCGCTGCGCGAGCCGGTCCACGTAGGCGAGTTCGGCGAGCCATTCGCCGGAGCCGGTGCCGTGGCGGTGCCCCTTGCCGTCCACCTCGCTGTAGTACGTGTAGACGAGCGAGCGGCCCGCGGCGCCGAGTTCCGCCGCGGCGAGGTCCATCCGCTCCTCGCCGGTGGCCCGGCCGTGGAAGGTGCCGCCGCTGAGCGCCACCCGGGTCAGCGGGGTGGTCTCGAAACCGGGCGCGGAGACCTGGCAGGTGTGGATGCCGGCCGCGTCCGCGCGCTGGAAGACCGTCGGGTACGGCTGCCAGACGTGCGGGTCGGTCCAGGGCCGCCAGCGGAGCTGGTTCATCAGCACGCCGCTCGCCGGGTCCAGGACGGTGTAGCCGGCCAGGCCGTGCGCGCCGGGCGGCAGGCCGGTGCCGACGGAGGCGAGGGAGGTGGCCGTGGTGGAGGGGAAGCCCGCGGTGAGGGGCCCGCCGGTGCCGCCGTTGGAGCCGGCCAGCAGGGAGGTCAGGAACGGGGCCTCGCCGGGGTGGGCCCTCAGCAGCTCCCAGCCGAGGCCGTCCACGAGGAAGACGCAGTTCCGGTCGGCCGGTTCCAGTCCGAGTCCGGGGCTCAGGCCGGGAACCCCCTGGCCGGCGGCGAGGGTCGGCAGCAGCTCGGCGAGCGATCCGGTCCCGTAGGCCGGTGCGGGGGCGGAGCGCGGATCGAGCGGGGCGGGGTCCTGCCAGGCGGAGCCGGCGGTGGCGGGCTGGGCCATCAGCGGGCGGCGGTGGAGGCCACGGTGGCCTCGGAGAGCGACTGCGCGAAGGCGAGCGTCTGGCGGACGGAGTCGGGTCCGTCACCGGCCTCGCTGACCCGCAGGCTGAGGTCGTCGGCGGTGGAGTTGCCGGTGTAGCCGTGGTCGGCCTCGCAGCCCGGGTCGCCGCAGGCGGCGGGCTCCAGGTCGATGCGGTTGACCGCGCCCCAGCCGATGGTCAGGACGACCTCGCGGGGCAGCGTGCCCGGGGTGTACGACTCGGGGTTGGCCACGACCCGGCTGAGCACCACGGAGGAGATCCGCTCCAGCCGCACCGACTCCGTGGAGGTGGTCGCGTACGGGGAGGGGGAGGTGCCGTCGGCGGCCTGCTCGTCGGTGTGGCTGACGATGAACCGGGTGCGGGTCAGCACGAGCACGGTGACATGGCGGCGGACCTCGTTGGAATCGAAGGTGGTCTCCTGGTGGACCAGGTACGAGGTGACCGGTTCGCCGCCCACGGCGGCCTCCACCGCCTCGGCCACCAGGGCCGGGTAGTAACCGCTGCGCTCGATCGCCGAGCGCAGCCCTTGGGTCGTCGTGCCGGTCTTCGCCATGGCCCCATCCTACGGGGCGGCGGCACCGCCCGAGGAACGGCGGCACCGCCCGGCGGCCGGCCCCCGGCCGCCCGCGGGACGGCTCAGTAGACGGGCAGCCGGCGCGGGCCCATGTCGGAACCGGTGGGCGGGGCCGCGAGCCGTACGGAGGCGCCGAGCACGCTCAGCCCGTGGGCGGCGACGACGACCGGTTCCAGCTCCACCGCGACCACCTCGGGGTGGTCGTCGACCAGCCGGGAGAGCCGGAGCAGCAGTTCCTCCAGGGCCGCGGTGTCCACCGGGTCCGCTCCGCGCCAGCCGAAGAGGAGCGGCGCGGCCCGGATGGACCGGATCAGCTCGGCGGCGTCCCGGTCGGTGGCGGGCAGCAGGCGGTGCGCGATGTCGCCGAGCAGTTCGGAGGGCGCGCCGGAGAGGCCGAAGGACAGCACGGCGCCGGCCGCGGGGTCGATCGCCGCCCGGACGACGGTGTCGACGCCGCGGGGCACCATGGCCTGCACCACGGGGCGCAGTTCCTCCGGCTTGCCCAGGAAGTCGGTGAACTCCCGGTAGGCGCGGCGCAGGGCCTCCTCGGTGGTGAGGTCGAGCCGGACGCCGCCCAGGTCGGCGCGGTGGCGCAGGTGCGGGGCGGTGGTCTTCAGCGCGACCGGGTAGCCGAGGGTGGCCGCGGCCCGGGCGGCGGTGTCCGCGTCGGGCGCGGGCAGCGCGGGCCGGACGGTGATGCCGTACCGGGCGAGCAGGGAGGCGGCGCGGTCGGCGGGGAGCGGGAAGCTGCGGGCGTCCCGGTCGCCGGCGGCGGCGAGCAGGTCGTCGATCTCGGTGCCCGCCCCGGCCTCGTCGATGTCCTCGTACTCGGGGACCCGGCCCGGCTCGGCGGCCGTCCGGCGCCAGGCGGCGTAGCGCACGGCCTCGGCGAGCGCCCTTACGGCCCGTTCGGCCGCGGGGTAGGCGGGGACGCCCGAACCGCGCGGGGTGCCGTCGTCCTCCGTGTCCGCGTCCGCGGCGGCGGACGCCCCGGTGGCCGCCGCCGGGTCCTCCCCGGAAGCGCCGAGGGCGGCCGCGAGCCCGTCCATCTCCAGGTGGGCCACGACGACCGGCTTGCCGGCGCCGCCCGCCCGGACGGCGTCGCGCAGGGCGGCGGCCAGCTCCGGGCCCTCGTCGGGCGAGGGGCCGTCGCCCTCGCCGACCCAGGGGATGGCCGTGACGACGACCGCGTCGCAGGCGTCGTCGGCGAGCGCCGCGGCGAGCGCCGTGCGGAAGTCGTCGGGGGTGGCCTGGGTGGTGAGGTCGAGCGGGGTGAGCGGGCGGAGCCGTTCGGTGAGGCAGGCGTCGTAGGCGAGCAGGCCGAGGGATTCGGAGTTGCCGAGGATGGCCACCCGCGGTCCGTCCGGCAGGGGCTGGCCGGCCAGCAGCAGGCCGGTGTCGACGAGTTCGGTGACGGTGTCGACGCGGATCACCCCCGCCTGCCGGAAGAGCGCCGAGACGGTGGCGTCGGGGATGCGGGCGCTGGGCACGGCGTGCCCGGTGGGGGCGGCGCCGCTGTGCCGGGCGCCCTTGACCACGACGACGGGTTTCGCGGCGGCCGTGCGGCGGGCGAGGCGGGTGAACTTCCGCGGGTTGCCGATGGATTCCAGGTACATCAGGACGACGTCGGTGGCCGGGTCGTCGTGCCAGAACTGGAGGACGTCGTTGCCGGAGACGTCGGCGCGGTTGCCCGCCGAGACGAAGGTCGAGGTGCCGATGTGGCCGGCGCCGCGCCGGTGCAGCGCGGAGAGCAGGGCGATGCCGATGGCGCCGGACTGGGTGAAGAGGCCGATGTGCCCGGGCGGCGGCAGTTCGGGGGCGAGGGAGGCGTTGAGGCGTACGCCGGGCGCGGTGTTGAGGATGCCGAAGGCGTTCGGGCCGATGATGCGCATGCCGTACGAGCGGGCCTGGCGGACCAGTTCGCGCTGCCGCTCGCGCCCCTCGGGGCCGCTCTCGCCGTAGCCGGAGGAGATGACGACCAGACCCTGCACGCCGTGCTCGCCGCAGTCGGCGACGACGGCGGGCACGGACTCCGCGGGGACGGCGACGACGGCGAGGTCCACGGCCCCGCCGATCTCCCCGACGGTGCGGTGGGCGGGCACGCCCTCCGGCTCCAGGGTGCCCAGGCCCTCGGGGAAGGCCCGGTTGACGGCGTGCACGCGGCCGGTGAAGCCGCCGTGCAGCAGGGCGCGGAGGACGGCGCGGCCCATGCCGCCGGGCCGGCGTCCGGTGCCGATCACGGCGACCGAGCCGGGGGCCAGCAGCCGCTGGACGGACCGGGCCTCGGCGCGCTGCTCGCGGCTGCGCTGCACGGCCACGGAGCGGTCGGTGGGTTCGAGGTCGAACTCCAGCCGGACGACGCCGTCCTCGAAGTGGCGCTTCTGGGTGTAGCCGGCGTCCGTGAACACCTTGATCATCTTGGTGTTGGCGGGCAGCACCTCGGCGGCGAAGCGGCGGATGCCGCGTTCGCGGGCGACGGCGGCGATGTGTTCGAGGAGGGCGGAGGCGAGGCCGCGGCCCTGGTGGGCGTCCTGGACGAGGAAGGCGACCTCGGCCTCGTCGGCCGGGGCGGAGGCGGGCCGTCCGGTGGCGTCGATGCGGTCGTACCGCACGGTGGCGATGAACTCCCCGCCCACGACGGCCGCCAGGCCGACCCGGTCGACGTAGTCGTGGTGGGTGAAGCGGTGGACGTCACGGTCGGACAGCCGGGGGTACGGCGCGAAGAAGCGGTAGTACTTGGACTCGTCCGAGACCTGCTCGTAGAAGTCGACCAGGCGCTTCGCGTCGTCCTCGGTGATGGGGCGGATGTGGGCGGTGCCGCCGTCGCGCAGGACGACGTCGGCTTCCCAGTGGGCCGGATAGACGTGCTCCGACGGCGTTTCCATGGGGCCAAGCGTACGGGTGTGCGGCCCGGCGCGCGGGGTGCCGCGCGCCGGTGCGCCGGTCCGGGCCGGCGGACGGCTGTTCCGGGCCGTCCGGGGAGCGGGTGCGGGACCCCGGTACGGTGACCGCAGGCCGGCCCGGGCACTTGCGGCACCGTGGCAGAATGGTCTAGACAACTTACGGCTCACGGATTACCCGTTTCCTGCGACCGAAGGGCACCACCATGGCAGAGCGCCGCGTCACCGTCGGCTGGGCCGAGGGGCTGCACGCCCGTCCCGCCTCGATCTTCGTCCGCGCGGCGACCGCCTCCGGCGTTCCCGTGACGATCGCCAAGGGCGACAGCTCCCCGGTCAACGCCGCCTCGATGCTCGCGGTGCTCAGCCTGGGCGCCCAGGGTGGCGAGGAGATCGTCCTCACCTCCGAGGCCGAGGGCGCGGACGCCGCGCTCGACCGGCTGGCCAAGCTGGTCTCGGAAGGGCTGGAGGAACTGCCCGAAACGGTCTGAGGCCGGGGCCGTCCCGGCGGTCCGGGCGGTTCCCCTCCGCGGGGGGGCCGTTCCGGGCCGCCGGGTGCGGCGAACAGCGCGCACCGGAGCCGCGGTTGCCCCTCGGGGGCGGCCGCGGCTTCCGTGCGCGGCCCGGGGCCGTCCCGCGCGAGGGCGTACCGGAAAACAATGCGGCGCCCTTGCGGAAGCCGCTTCTTCTCGCCCTCCCCGAATCCGCGTCACCGCCCCGTATACACGTACCGTCCGCACCTTCCCCGCTTCTTCGCCCCCTTTTCCCCACGCCCGCATTACGCCCGCATGGTTAATTCTGGACGCGTTCCGTGTTGACGGATTGTTTCGGATTCCTCACCGCGGCCGGACGGCGCAGCCGGCTGCCCTCCGGCGGCGCGAGTTCGGTGTGCGCCGCCATGAGGGCCCGGGCACGGACCGCGTCCCCCCGCGCGACGGCGTCCACGATGGCGCCGCGCTCCGTCCAGGTGTCGGCAGTGGGCGCCGACCGCGGGGCCGCGTACACCCACGCGATCTTGCGGCGGACCTGGGTGAGCAGGGCGATCAGGCTGGGACTGCCCGAGGCCTGGGCCAGCGTCTCGTGGAACCAGGTGTCCAGCGAGCGCAGATCCGCCGCCTGCCCGTGGCGCGCCCGCTCCCGGCCGAGCGCCACCAGCCCGCGCAGCACCTTGAGATGCGCCTCGGTGCGGCGCTGCGCCGCCCGCCCCGCGGCCAGCGGCTCCAGCAGGGAGCGGATCTCCAGCAGGTCGGCCGCCTCCCGCTCCGTCGGCTCGGCCACACAGGCTCCCGCGTGCCGCCGCGTGGTGACGAACCCCTCGGACTCCAGGGCCCGCAGGGCCTCCCGCACCGGGACCCGCGAGACGCCGTAGCGGCGGGCGAGCAGCTCCTCGGTGAGGCGGCTGCCGAAGGGGTACGTCCCGGCGACGATGTCCTCGCGGATCGCATGGCGCACCGCGTGCGCCGGAATACGGCGGCCGGCGGGCGGCGAATCACCGTTCATCTCCGACTCCGCATTTCCGGACCTCCACTGGAATTCCCGTGGAACACAGGGCTCGACATTCCCGAACTGTATTGCAGGACGCGGAATATGGTGACGGGGATGCGCGCCGGTGCAGGCGATCCGGCCAGGAAACCGGCCACGGCGGGAGGCGGTCCGGACGGCCGCACGGCGCACGGCCGCACGCCCCGGGGCCGTCGGGAGCCGGATACGCGGAAGACCCCGGCCGGGAGGGCCGGGGTCTTCCGTCGCGCCGGGTGTCAGACCGAGACGCCGTGCGACCGCAGGTACGCGACGGGGTCGATGTCGGAGCCGTACTCGGCGGTGGTGCGGGCCTCGAAGTGGAGGTGCGCGCCGAAGGAGTTGCCGGTGTTCCCGGCGAGACCGATCTGCTGTCCGGGCGTGACCGCCTGGCCCGCGGTGACGTTGAGGGCGGACAGGTGCCCGTACTGGGTGTAGGTGCCGTCGTTCATCCTGATGACGACGCTGTTGCCGTAGGAGCCGTCCCAGCCGGCCTCGACGACGGTGCCCGAACCCACGGACTTGACCGGGGTGCCCTCGGCGGCCTTGAAGTCGATCCCGGTGTGCGTGCCGGAGGACCAGGCGGCCCCGGAGGCGTGGTACTGGGTGGAGACGAAGCTGCCGTCGACCGGCAGCACGAAGGTGTTGAGGCGCTTGCGTTCGGCCTCGCGGGCGGCCCGCTCCTTGGCGGCGCGCTCCTCCTTGGCCCGGGCGTCGGCGATCCGCTTGGCCTCGGCGGCCTCGCGCTTGGCCGCGGCCTCGGCCCGCTCCATGGCGGCGGCGACGTCGGCGGCGGACTGCTGGGCCTCGGCCTGGTCGCCGATCCGCTCGCCGAGGGTGTCGTCGAGGACGACCGCCTGGCGGAGCCCGGTGTCCGCGGCCCCGCGGGCGCTGTCATCGGCGGCGAACGCCGGGGAGGCGAGGGTGGCGGCCACGCCGCTGGTGGCGAGGGTGGCCATGCCGGCGACGCGCGCGGGGCGGATGCCGCGACGGCTCGGACGGCGGTGCTTCCCGGTGGTACGGGTGGGCGGCATAGGGTGCGGCTGTCCTTTCCTTCCTTCTCGCCTACCGGGTTAGCTGACGGGTTCGGAGCAGGAAGGTCTCCTACGGGCCCCTCGCGGGGAGGCGCCCGATTCACCCCAAGGGACCGGACCGTTCCCGTACCGCCGTCGGCGGTGCGGTGCGGCCCGTCCCGCACCGGTGAGGTGCGGGAAGGAGGGTCCCCGGCTCCCCTGGCTCGCGCCATGGGGACTCGGCGATGACTGCCCGGTGCCGCGGTTTGCGGCGAAGTGCCCGGCCGGACAGCCGGATCGACGCTAAGACGGACGGCTCCGCCGCGCCAAACAAAACCGGCTTTTTGTTGCGGAGGCCACAGGAGAGAACACCCGCACCGCGGCAAAACGGGTCAAAGGGCGGGGCTCCCCGCCCGGACGGAACGGCGGAACCGGCGCCTCCGCCGGGCCCGCCGCCGGACCCTCCTCCAGACCCTCCGTCCGGCCCCGTGTGCCGTACCGGCGTGACGGGAAACGGCCGTGACGGACCGCCGGTTCCGACGGTGCGTCACGGCCGCGTGCCCGGCAGGTCGCGTCCCGCTCGACAGGGCGCGTCCCGAACGCCGGTGACCGGCGCGGCCGTTCAGCCGCTGACGACCTTGACCTCCCCGATGCCCAGCGCCCGGACCGGCTCCTCGATCGCGGAGGCGTCCCCGACCAGCACCGTCACCAGGTTGTCCACCGGGAACGCGCTGACCGCGGCGGCGGTGGCCTCCACCGTGCCGGCCTCGGCGAGCCGGGCGTACAACTGCGCCTGGAAATCGTCCGGAAGGTACTGCTCGACCTGGTCGGCCAGGGTCCCGGCGACGGCCGCGGCGGTCTCGTACTTGAGCGGCGCGACCCCGACCAGGTTCTGCACGGCCACATCGCGCTCCTCGTCGGTCAGCCCGCCGGCGGCGAGGGTGCGCAGCACCTGCCAGGTGTCCTCCAGGGCCGGGCCGGTGACGTCCGTGGCGACCGAGCCGCTGATGGCCAGCAGCGAGGCACCCGTGCCCTCGGGCGTCGAGCGCAGCACCTGGCCGAAGGCGCGCACGCCGTAGGTGTAGCCCTTCTCCTCGCGCAGCACCCGGTCCAGGCGGGAGGTGAGCGTGCCGCCGAGGCAGTAGACGCCGAGCACCTGCGCCGCCCAGACCCGGTCGTGCCGGTCGGGGCCGACGCGGCCGATGAGGACCTGGGTCTGCACCGCGCCCGGCCGGTCCACGATCACGACCCGGCCGGTGTCGTCCGCCGTGATGGCCGGTACGGGGCGGGCCTCGGCCGTGCCGCCGGTCCAGGTGCCCAGGGTGCCGGCGAGGACCTCGGCCAGCGGGATGCCGGTGAAGTCGCCCACGATCACCGCGGTCGCGGTGGCGGGGCGGATGTGCGCCGCGTAGAACGCGCGGACCCCGGCGGCGTCCACCCGCGCGACGGTCTCCTCGGTGCCCTGCCGGGGCCGGGACATCCGGGACTCGGCCGGGAACAGCTCCTTGGAGAGCTCCATCGCGGCCCGGCGGGCGGGGTTGGCCAGCTCGTGCGGGATCTCGTCGAGACGGTTGCGGACCAGCCGCTCGACCTCATCCCCGGGGAAGGCCGGGGCCCGCAGGGCGTCGGCGAGCAGCCCGAGCGCCTTGGCCAGCCGGGAGGCCGGGACCTCCAGGGAGACCCGGACCCCGGGGTGGTCCGCGTGCGCGTCCAGGGTGGCGCCGCAGCGCTCCAGTTCGGCGGCGAACTCCTCGGCGGTGTGCTTGTCGGTGCCCTCCGAGAGGGCGCGCGCCATGATCGTGGCGACGCCCTCGGTGCCCTCCGGCTCGGCCTCCAGGGGTGCCTGCAGATTGATCTCGACGGCCACCACCTTCTGGCCGGGGCGGTGACAGTGGAGCACCGTCAGCCCGTTGGGCAGGGTGTCCCGCTCGGGGGTCGGGAAGGCCCAGGGCGTGGGCTCCCCGGCGCGCGGCATCGGGTGGTAGGTCATGGTGGTCCCGGCGTCGCTCACTGGGCCGCCTCCTTCTCGTCGGTGCCGTCGGTGCCCTCGGTGACGTCCGCGCCGTCGCCGGGCTCGTGCCCGGGCCCGGCCGGCTCGTAGACGAGCGAGGCGCGGTTGTCGGGACGCAGCCGCGCCGCCGCCACCTCGCGCACCTCCTCGGGGCCGACCTCCAGCAGCCGCTGTACCGCCGTCAGCGCGAGCTGCGGGTCGCCGAAGAGGACGGCGTACCGGCAGAGCTGGTCGGCGCGGCCGCCGACGGTGGCGAGCTGGTCCAGCCACTCGCGCTCCAGCTGCGCCTGGGCGCGCTCCATCTCCTCCGGGGTCGGGCCCTCCTCGGCGAACCGGGCCAGCTCCTCGTCGACCGCCCGTTCGATGGCGGGGATCTCCACACCGGAGGACGCCTTGACGTCCAGCCAGCCCATCGAGGGGGCGCCCGCCAGCCGCAGCAGGCCGAAGCCCGCGCCGACGGCGAGGCGGTCCCGGCGGACCAGCCGGTTGTACAGCCGGGAGGACTCGCCGCCGCCGAGGACCGTCAGGGCCAGATCGGCGGCGTCGGCGGCGCGGGTGCCGTCCTCCGGGAGCCGGTAGGCGGACATCAGCGCGCGGGCCGGGACCTCCTCGCGCAGCTCCTCCCGCAGCTCCTCGCCGATGATGTCGGGCAGGGCGCCGTCGCGCGGCGGCTGCTTGCCGTCGTGGCCGGGGATGGAGCCGAAGTAGCGCTCGATCCAGGCGAGGGTCCGCTCGGGGTCGATGTCGCCGACGACCGCGAGGACGGCGTTGTTCGGCGCGTAGTACGTCCGGAAGAAGTTCCGGGCGTCCTCCAGGGAGGCGGCGTCGAGGTCGGCCATCGAGCCGATGGGGGTGTGGTGGTACGGGTGGCCCTCGGGGTAGGCCATGGCGGTCAGCTTCTCGAACGAGGTGCCGTAGGGGACGTTGTCGTAGCGCTGGCGGCGCTCGTTCTTCACGACGTCCCGCTGGTTCTCCATGCTCTCGTCGTCGAGGGCGACGAGGAGGCTGCCCATGCGGTCGGCCTCCAGCCAGAGCGCGAGTTCGAGCTGGTGGGCGGGCATGGTCTCGTAGTAGTTGGTCCGCTCGAAGCTCGTGGTGCCGTTGAGCGAGCCGCCGGCGCCCTGCACCAGCTCGAAGTGGCCGTTGCCCTTCACGTTCGCGGAGCCCTGGAACATCAGGTGCTCGAAGAGGTGTGCCAGGCCGGTGCGGCCCTGTACCTCGTGGCGGGAGCCGACGTCGTACCAGAGACAGACCGCGGCGACCGGGGTCAGGTGGTCCTCGGAGAGGATCACGCGCAGACCGTTGGCCAGCCGGTGCTCCGTCGCTGTCAGGCCGCCGGACCCGGCCTTCTCGGTGGCCGTGTGACCCATGGGCATGTACGTCCCTTCGATCGCGGGTGAGGGGTGCGGAGATGATGAGTGCTGCCACTGTATGCAAGCGGCGGGAGACCTGCCGAAGTTCCCGTAGCGTGCCGTTCGGACGGGTCGTGGGCCGCGCTGTCCGCGGCGGGGTCCACAATGGTCCGCGTCACCAACCCCCGCCCAGCGAAGTTTCGAAGTCCTAAGGAGCAGCAGCCGCGATGGCCCGCCGCAGTACGAAGACCCCGCCTCCCGAGGAATTCGAGGAGCGCATCCTCGACATCGACGTCGTGGACGAGATGCAGGGCTCCTTCCTGGAGTACGCCTACTCGGTCATCTACTCGCGCGCCCTCCCCGACGCCCGCGACGGCCTCAAGCCCGTCCACCGGCGCATCGTCTACCAGATGAACGAGATGGGCCTGCGGCCGGACCGCTCGTACGTGAAGTGCGCACGTGTTGTCGGCGAGGTGATGGGCAAGCTCCACCCGCACGGCGACGCCTCGATCTACGACGCCCTCGTGCGCATGGCGCAGCCGTTCTCGATGCGGCTCCCGCTGGTGGACGGCCACGGCAACTTCGGCTCCCTGGGCAACGACGACCCGCCCGCCGCCATGCGGTACACCGAGTGCCGGATGGCCGCCGCGACCTCCCTGATGACGGAGTCGATCGACGAGGACACGGTCGACTTCGCCCCCAACTACGACGGCCAGGAGCGGGAGCCGGCCGCCCTGCCGGCCGCGTATCCGAACCTGCTGGTGAACGGGGCCTCGGGCATCGCGGTGGGCATGGCGACCAATATGCCGCCGCACAACCTGGGCGAGGTGATCGCCGCCGCCCGGCATCTGATCAAGCACCCGGGCGCCGATCTGGCCACGCTGATGCGCTTCGTACCCGGCCCGGACCTGCCGACCGGCGGCCGGATCGCCGGGCTGGCCGGCATCCGCGACGCCTACGAGACCGGCCGCGGCACCTTCAAGATCCGCGCCACCGTGGCGGTGGAGAACGTCACCGCCCGCCGCAAGGGCCTCGTCGTCACCGAACTGCCGTTCACCGTCGGGCCCGAGAAGGTCATCGCCAAGATCAAGGATCTGGTGGGCGCCAAGAAGCTCCAGGGCATCGCGGACGTCAAGGACCTTACCGACCGGTCGCACGGCCTGCGGCTCGTCATCGAGATCAAGAACGGCTTCAACCCGGAGGCGGTGCTGGCGCAGCTCTACAAGCTGACGCCCATGGAGGAGTCCTTCGGCATCAACAACGTCGCGCTGGTGGACGGCCAGCCGCTGACGCTGGGGCTCAAGGAGCTGCTGGAGGTCTATCTGGACCACCGCTTCGAGGTGGTCCGGCGGCGCAGCGAGTTCCGGCGCGGCAAGCGCCGCGACCGGCTGCACCTGGTCGAGGGCCTGCTGACCGCGCTGATCGACATCGACGAGGTCATCCGGATCATCCGTTCCAGCGACAACTCCGCCGAGGCCAAGCAGTCGCTGATCGCCCGCTTCTCGCTCAGCGAGATCCAGACCCAGTACATCCTGGACACCCCGCTGCGCCGGCTGACCCGGTTCGACCGGATCGAGCTGGAGTCGGAGCGGGACCGCCTCAACACCGAGATCGCGGAGCTGACCCGCATCCTGGACTCCGACGCGGAGCTGCGGAAGCTGGTCTCCTCGGAACTCGCCGTGGTGGCGAAGAAGTTCGGCACCGACCGGCGCACGGTACTGCTGGAGTCGGCGGACGCCCCGGTGCAGGCGGTGCCGCTGCAGGTCGCCGACGACCCGTGCCGGGTGCTGCTCTCCTCCACCGGCCTGCTGGCCCGTACCGCCAACGGCGAGCCGCTGGAAGGCGGTTCCACGAAGCGCGTCAAGCACGACGTGATCGTCTCCGCGGTCCCGGCCACGGCCCGCGGCCATGTCGGCGCGGTGACCTCCACCGGGCGGATGCTGCGCCTGTCCGTGATCGACCTGCCGCAGCTTCCCGACACGGCCTCCGCCCCGAATCTGTCCGGGGGCGCGCCGATCGCCGAGTTCCTCACCCTCGACGAGGGCGAGGAGCTCATCTGCCTGACCACGCTCGACGAGAGCTCCCCCGGTCTGGCCATCGGCACCCGGCAGGGCGTGGTGAAGCGCGTGGTGCCGGACTATCCGGCGAACAAGGACGAGTTGGAGGTCATCGGCCTCCGGGACGGCGACCGGGTCGTCGGCGCGGTCGAGCTGCGCACGGGTGACGAGGACCTGGTCTTCGTCACCAGTGAGGCGCAGTTGCTGCGCTACCCGGCCTCCCAGGTACGGCCGCAGGGCCGCGCGGCGGGCGGCATGGCCGGGGTGAAGCTGCCCGAGGGGGCCGAGGTGATCTTCTTCGGCGCGGTGGACCCGGCCGGTGACGCCGCGGTCTTCACCGTGGCCGGTGCCGCCCAGGGCACGCTCGACACGTCGGCGCAGCAGTCGGCGAAGCTGACCCCGTTCGACCAGTACCCGCGCAAGGGGCGGGCCACCGGCGGAGTGCGCTGCCAGCGCTTCCTCAAGGGCGAGGACCGGCTGGTCTTCGCCTGGGCCGGGGCCACGCCGCCCCGGGCGGCCGGCTCCTCGGGCGCCCCGGTGGAGCTGCCGGAGCCGGACCCGCGCCGGGACGGTTCGGGCATGCCGCTGACGAAGCCGGTCGCGGTGGTCGCCGGGCCGGTGTAGCCGGCCGGGCGGAGCGGGCCGGCGGTCGTGCGCGCCGGAGGTACCGCGCTTCAGGAGCCGGGGAGCCCGGGCGCCGGGGAGCCCGGGGCCCGGGTCCCTGGGGCCCCGGGCTCAGGCGTACTCGGCGTCCTCCGGCTCCCCCGGGCCCCCGGCTTCCCCGTACGCCCCTGGTTCGCCGTACTCTTCCGGCTCCCCCGGCGCTCCCGGCTGTTCGCGCTGTACGTACCGCAGCACGCCCCACATGCCCGTCTCGTCGGCGGCGCCCTGCCCCGGCTCCGTCGCCCGGCAGGCCTCCAGCTCCTTGCGCACGGCCCCGGTGTCGATGCCTGATCCGATCAGCACGAGCTGTGTGTCCGGTGTCTCGCCCCGGGCCCAGGGCGAGGGGTAGAAGCGCAGGAAGTCGCCGACGGCGTGCAGGGTGAACTTCTCGCGGTGGCCGTCCGCGCCGAAGTGGACCCAGCCCTTGATCCGGTAGAGCCCGTCCGGCCTGCCGTCGAGGAAGGCCATCAGCCGGCGCGGGTCCAGCGGGGTGGCGGAGGTGAATTCCACGCTGTCGTAGGCGCTGTGGACGTGGCCGCCACCGTCACAGCCGTCACCGCACCCGCCGTCGCGGCCGACGGGCCCTCGGGCCGCCCGCTCCCGGTTGACCTCCCGGTAGAGGTCCTCGAACGACAACTGCCGTACCGGCTCGGTGTCCTCCCCCCGCGTCCGTTCGTCGAAGAGCAGCCCGGCGTCGATCCGCCCGTGCGCGGCGGGGATGACGGGGGCGCGCGGAGCGAGCCGTTCCAGCGTCTCCAGGGTGTCCCGCAGTCCCGCCGCGTCCACCCGGTCCGCCTTGTTGAGGACCACCAGGTCGGCGATGCCCACATGGCGGTCGAGTTCCGGGTGCGCGGTGCGGGTCCGGGCGAACTCGGCGGCGTCGACGACCTCGACCAGACCGCCGTAGACGATGTGCTCGTTGTCGCTGGCCAGGATCATCCGGATGAGCTCCTGCGGCTCGGCCAGCCCGCTCGCCTCGATGACGATGACGTCGATGCCGGCCCCGGGCCGGGCGAGCCGCTCCAGGAAGCCGTCGAGCTCACTGGTGTCGACGGCGCAGCAGAGGCAGCCGTTCCCGAGCGAGACCATGGAATCCACCTGGCCAGCCAGGGCCATCGCGTCGATCTCGATCCTGCCGAAGTCATTGACGATCGCGCCGACGCGAGTACCGTCACTGCTGCTCAGCAGATGGTTGAGCAGGGTGGTCTTGCCCGATCCCAGGAACCCCGCCAGCACGACGACCGGTATCTGTCTCCTGGCCACAGGGGCGCCTCCGTCGCATCATCAGCCGGGCCGGCTCGGTGGTGTGCCGCGGGAACGGTCGCGGGCCAGGATAGACGGCCCCAGCTCGTCAACGATTTGAAGAATTCTTCAATTGGACACATCATGGAGTGAGCCTCCCGCCCGCTCCCCCGACGACAGGTGCCGATCTTGCAGGTCCCCCTCTACCAGGCCAAGGCGGAGTTCTTCCGCATGCTCGGGCATCCCGTCCGCATCCGGGTGCTGGAACTCCTCCAGGACGGCCCCATGCCCGTACGGGACCTGCTCGCCGCCATCGGCACCGAGCCGTCCAGCCTCTCCCAGCAGCTCGCCGTGCTGCGCCGCTCCGGCATCGTGACCTCGACCCGCGAGGGGTCCACCGTGGTCTACGCCCTGGCCGGCGGCGACGTGGCGGACCTGATGAAGGCGGCCCGGCGGATCCTCACCGAGATGCTGGCCGGCCGCAACGAACTGCTGGCCGAACTGCGGGAGCCCGGGGACCTGCGACGGTGAACCGGTTCCGCGCACGGGCCCTCTCCGGGCTCCTCTCACTCCTGCCCACGCGCTCCGATCTCGCCGCGATGCGCGGCCGTCCGCGCCGTGACCTGCTGGCCGGCCTCACCGTGGCCGTCGTCGCGCTGCCCCTCGCCCTCGGCTTCGGCATCTCCTCGGGCCTGGGGGCCGAGGCCGGGCTGGCCACCGCGGTGGTCGCGGGGGCACTGGCCGCCGTCTTCGGCGGCTCCAGCCTCCAGGTCTCCGGGCCGACCGGGGCCATGACCGTCGTCCTGGTGCCGATCGTCCACGCCTACGGCGCCTCCGGCGTGCTCATGGTGGGGCTGATGGCGGGCGTGCTGCTCCTGCTGCTGGCCGCCGCCCGGGCCGGGAAGTACATGGCCTTCGTGCCCGCGCCCGTGGTCGAGGGCTTCACCGTGGGCATCGCCCTGGTGATCGGGCTCCAGCAGATACCCGCGGTCCTCGGCGTGCCGGTCCCGGACGAGGAGAAGGTCACGGTGGCCGCCTTCGAGGCCGTACGGGACTACCTCGGCGCCCCGGACTGGCCCGCGGTCACCATCGCGCTTGCGGTCGCCGGGCTGATGCTCGCCGGCGCGCGGTGGCGCCCGGCCGTGCCGTTCTCGCTGCTGGCCGTGGTGGCCGCGACGCTCGCCGCCGAGACGACCGGGCTGGACGTGGACCGCATCGGGGCGCTGCCGTCCGGACTCCCGGCGCCCTCGCTCGGTTTCGTCGACCTCTCCGCCCTGTCCTCGCTGATCGCCCCCGCCGTGGCGGTCGCCGCGCTGGCCGCCCTGGAATCGCTGCTCTCCGCGGCGGTCGCCGACGGCATGACCGTGGGGCAGAAGCACGACCCCGACCGCGAACTCTTCGGCCAGGGCCTCGCCAACCTCGCCTCGCCGCTCTTCGGCGGCGTGCCCGCGACCGGCGCGATCGCCCGGACCGCCGTCAACGTCCGCACCGGGGCGACCTCCCGCCTGGCGGCGCTGGCCCACGCGGTGGTCCTCGCCGTCATCGTCTTCACCGCCGCGCCACTGGTCTCCCGTATCCCGCTCGCCGCCCTGGCGGGCGTCCTGCTCGCCACCGCCGTCCGCATGATCGAGGTCGGTTCGGTGCGCGCGATGGCCCGCGCCACCCGCGCCGACGCCCTCGTACTGGTGCTCACCGCGTGCGCCACGCTGGCCCTCGACCTGGTGCAGGCGGTCGTCATCGGCCTGGTCGTCGCGGGCGCGCTGGCGCTGCGGGCGGTCGCCCGCAACGCCCGGCTGGACGAGGTGCCGCTCCACCACGAGGACACCCCCGGCAGCCACGACGCCGCCGAACACGCGCTGCTGGCCGAGCACATCGTCGCGTACCGCCTCGACGGACCGCTCTTCTTCGCCGCCGCCCACCGCTTCCTGCTGGAGCTCTCCGAGGTCGCGGACGTCTCCGTGGTGATCCTGCGCATGTCACGGGTGACCACCATCGACGCCAGCGGCTCCCTGGTGCTGAAGGACGCCATCGAGAAACTGGAACGCCGCGGGATCACCGTGCTGGTCTCCGGCATCCGCGACGGCCACCACCGCCCGCTGGAGGCGCTCGGCGTCATCGGACGGCTCGACGCCACCGGACGCGTGTTCGCCAGCACGCCCGAGGCCATCGCCGCCGCCCGCGAACTCCTCCACGGCTCCGGAGTCCTGCCCGCCCCGAGGGACCCCCGGCCGGAGGGCCCGCCCGATCCCGTACGGGAGGTTCCGCGGGAGCCCGCGGACCGGGCCGAACGGGAGGAGAACCCGCCGAGCGCTCTGCCGCTGTGAACCCGTGAACCCGAACGCCTGCACACCTGAATACGTGAACCCGCGAACCCGTGAACCCCTGAACCGGGCCTTTCCGGACGGGGATTCGCGTGCCCGGGCGGCAGCGCGCCGGGCGACCGGAGGCGCCGTCCGGCTGCCGTCCGGCCCGTCTCCGCCACCTCGGCCCTCCCCGGCCGGAGAGGGACCGGACGGCAGCCGGACGGCTCCCCGGTGACCGTATGCGATCGAACACTCACGCTCGGTCCATCGCGTCCGGCACCGCCGCCCCTCCCGGCGCCGTGGCGGACCCGCTCGCCCGGCGGCCTCCCGTCATCGCAGGTTAGGCTCACCTGTGTGAGCACGTGCGCGGCGGCATCCCGGGAACTGTCCGAACCCCTGGCCGGGACGGCCGCCACCGCCCGGACCTGGCTGCTGATCGAACAGCCGGGCCCCTGGGGTGCCAAAGCGCTCACATCCAGCCACCTCGACCCCGCCCTCGGCCGCGCCCTGGAAACCGCCGCCGCCGGCACCGGGGTCCGCGTCGCCCTCATCCGCAGGCCCGGCCGGCACGCGGACCACCCCGGGGGCCGCGAGCGCCGGGTCCACCTCGCCCACACCCTGCCGGGCCGCTCCTGGACCCGTACGGCCCTCCTCACCGATCCGGCGGATCTGCTGGAGCTGGACTTCCCCGCCCTCGGCGCCGGTGAGCACGGCGGCCTCTGGGAGCCGTACGAGGGCGATCCGCTCGTCCTCGTCTGCACCAACGGCAAGCGCGACCGGTGCTGCGCCCTGCTCGGCCGGCCGCTGGTCGACGAACTCGCCGCCACGGGTGAGGCCGTCTGGGAGGTCACCCACATCGGCGGCCACCGCTTCGCGCCGACCCTGTTCGTCCTCCCGTACGGCTACGCCTACGGCCGCGTCACCGCCCGGGCCGTCAAGGAGATCCTGCACGCCGTCCGCGACGGCCAGGTGGTGACGGCGAACGCCCGCGGCCGCTCCGCCTGGGAGCGGCCCGCACAGGCCGCCGACCTGGCGGTCCGGGAGCACACCGGAGAGGACCGCGCCGACGCGCTGCGGATCACCCGCACCGAGCCCCACCCGGCCGGCGCCGCGGAGCCGGGCGGCTGGAGTGTGACCGTGGAGCACGCCGACGGCCGCGTCTGGCGGGTGGAGGTCGGGCGGGGCACCTCGCTGCCGCCCCGCCCCGAGAGCTGCGGCGCGGTACCGGGGAGCCCGGCCAGGATGGACGTGACCGCGCTGCGGGAGGTCACCGTCCGTACGGCCTGAGGCGGGCGCCACGCCGCCCCCGGGCGCCTTGCGGGCCCGGGGCCCGCGGGACCGGCCCCTGAGGGCACGGCGGGCCCTCAGGCGTCGATACGGGAGCGGTCCAGCGTGGCCGCGGAGCTGGTGATGAACTCCTTGCGCGGCGCGACCTCGTTGCCCATCAGCAGATCGAAGACCCGCTCGGCTCCCTCCAGGTCGCCGATGTTGATCCGGCGCAGCGTCCGGAACCGGGGGTCCATCGTGGTCTCCGAGAGCTGGTCGGCGTCCATCTCGCCGAGGCCCTTGTAGCGCTGGATCGAGTCCTTGTACTGGATCCCCTTGCGCTGGAACTCCAGCAGCGTGGTGCGCAGCTCGTTGTCGGAGTACGTGTAGACGTAACGGTCCTGGCCCTTCTTGGGGTGGCTCAGCTCCACCCGGTGCAGCGGGGGCACCGCGGCGAACACCCGTCCGGCCTCGACCATCGGCCGCATGTAGCGCTGGAACAGCGTCAGCAGCAGACAGCGGATGTGGGCACCGTCCACGTCGGCGTCCACCAGCAGCACGATCTTGCCGTAGCGGGCCTGGTCGATGTCGAAGGTCCGTCCGGACCCGGCTCCTATGACCTGGATGATCGCCCCGCACTCGGCGTTCTTGAGCATGTCCGAGATCGAGGACTTCTGGACGTTGAGGATCTTGCCCCGGATCGGCAGCAGCGCCTGGAACTCGGAGTCGCGGGCCAGCTTCGCGGTGCCCAGCGCAGAGTCGCCCTCGACGATGAACAGCTCGCTGCGGTCCACGTCGTCGCTGCGGCAGTCCGCCAGCTTCGCCGGCAGGGACGAGGACTCCAGGGCCGTCTTGCGCCGCTGTGCCTCCTTGTGCTGCCGGGCCGCGATGCGGGTGCGGGCGGCTGCCACGATCTTGTCCAGCACCGCGCGTGCCTGCTGTCTGGTGTCGCGCTTGGCGGAGGTCAGGAACGCCTTGAGCTCCTTGGCGACGACCGTGGCGACGACCCGCGAGGCGGCGGAGGTGCCCAGCACCTCCTTGGTCTGCCCCTCGAACTGGGGCTCGGCCAGCCGGACGGTGACGACCGCCGTGAGCCCTTCCATGGCGTCGTCCTTGTTGACGTCGTCCTCGGCGACCCGGAGCAGTTTGGCGGAGCGCAGCGCCTCGTTGACCGTCCGGGTGAGGGACCGCTCGAAACCGGAGACGTGGGTGCCGCCCTTGGGTGTCGCGATGATGTTCACGAACGACCGGACGGTGGTGTCGTAGCCGGTGCCCCAGCGCAGCGCGATGTCGACCCCGAGTTCGCGGGTGACCTCGGTGGGGGTCATGTGGCCGCGGTCGTCGAGGACGGGCACGGTCTCCTTGAAGGAGCCCTGGCCGGTCAGGCGCAGTACGTCGCAGACGGCCCGGTCCTGGGCGAGGTATTCGCAGAACTCGCTGATCCCGCCGTCGTAGCGGAAGACCTCCTGGGAGGGCTCCTGCCGCTCGCCGTCGGGGCCGGCGGGGCGTCGCTCGTCCCGGACGACGAGGGTGAGGCCGGGCACCAGGAAGGCGGTCTGGCGTGCCCGCGCGTGCAGGTTCTCCAGGGAGAGCCGGGCGTCCTTGAGGAAGATCTGCCGGTCGGCCCAGAAGCGGACACGGGTGCCGGTGCGGCTCTTGGGCACCCGCTTCTTCTTGATCAGCCCGCTGGTCGGGTCGAAGGGGGCGTCGGGGCCGGACTCGGTGAAGATGCCGGGCACACCGCGCCGGAAGCTGACGGCGTGGGTGCTGCCGTTGCGGTCGACCTCGACGTCGAGCCGGCTGGACAGCGCGTTGACGACGGAGGCGCCCACGCCGTGCAGCCCGCCGGAGGCCGCGTAGGAGCCGCCGCCGAACTTGCCGCCGGCGTGCAGTTTGGTCATCACGACCTCGACACCCGACAGCCCGGTCTTGGGCTCGACGTCGACCGGGATGCCGCGGCCGTTGTCGCGGACCTCCACGGAGCCGTCGTCGTGCAGCAGCACCTCGATGTGGTCGCAGTGCCCGCCCAGGGCCTCGTCGACCGAGTTGTCGATGATCTCCCAGAGGCAGTGCATCAGGCCGCGGCTGTCGGTCGAGCCGATGTACATGCCCGGCCGCTTGCGGACCGCTTCCAGCCCTTCGAGGACGAGCAGGTGCCGCGCGGTGTAGTTGGAACCGCCGTCCCGGTCTGCTCCGGTCAGCAGCGCTGTGGACGGTACGGACGTCTCGGCGGTCACGCGGTTCGCTCCTCGCTTAATTTTCGTTGCTGGCCCGACTCCGGGCTCAGGGCGGCTTGGGTCACCGAGGAGAGGGTACCGAGGCCTGGTAGAGCCTTTGTGACGCCACCCGTCGGGAGGAGCCATGCTAGTCGAGCATCGTTCATCTGTTCGATCCCTGGGTAGGGTGACATGGACATCACGTTCCCTTCGAGGCATGAACCATTTAGGCTCCGGGCACGTCCTCATGAACAACGGCAATCCCGCCGGAGGACGGACCCCCGACAAGCGCGATGAATACGTAAGCCAACGCGATACGGCTCATTCGCCGCCACCCGGCAGCATCCGGTCGACTCGGAAGGAAGGTTTTCGAGAAAAAGGCACGAGCGGGAACGTTTTCGGCCTGGTTGGATGTTGACCCTGGTACGACAGCTCGTCGAGCTAGAGAAGAGGCGACGTGACTACTGTTCTGACCCCCGCGAGCCCGCTGACGGCCGCCGACCGCTGCGACCGCTGCGGCGCCCAGGCATACCTGCGCGTCGTCCTGATGAGCGGTGGTGAACTGCTCTTCTGCGCCCACCACGGGCGCAAGTTCGAGCCGGAACTCAAGAAGATCGCCGCAGAGATACAGGACGAGACGGAGCGGCTCACCGCCACTCCCTCCTCGGCGTCGGACGACTGACGACGCCCAGCACCGCAGCGACGACGAGCGACAGCCGGCCCTCCGGCCGGACAGCGGGCGTGCGGCCCTGCACCACAGGACCGCACGCCCGCTCTCGTCGCGGTTACCCCTGCCGTCACCCCTGCTGGGAGGTTTCCGGCCGGGAAGCTCCCTCCCGGGAGACCACACGTTCCATCGCGGACATCCTGGTGTAGACACCGGGGCTGTCCGCCGCGCCACAGCCGCTGCCCCAGGAGACCAGCCCCACCAGGCGGCCCCGGGCCACCAGCGGCCCTCCGCTGTCCCCCTGGCAGGCGTCACCGCCGCCACCGTTGTCCCCCGCGCAGACCATGAACGCGGGCGTGTACGTCCCGTCGGCGCTGCCCGGGTAGGCCCGCTCGCAGATCCCGTCCTCCAGAATCCGCACCCGGGCCGCGTGCAGCACCGACGCGTACCCGCCCCGCCCCGTCGTGTCGCCCCAGCCGTAGACCTCGGCCGGGGTGCCCGGCCGGTACGCCTCGTCCCCGCTCCTCGCCAGCGGCAGACCCTCCCCGTCCAGCCCCCGCTCCACCGTGAGCACGGCCAGGTCCCCCGCGTTGGTGGCGCTGTCGTAGTCCGGGTTCACCCGGACCTCCCGCACCGGCAGCTCCTCGCCCCCGGTGGAGCGCAGATCGTCCCGCCCCGCGATGACCGTGAGATCGCCGACCGCCGAGACGTCCACGCCCAGCACCGCGCGGCTCACGCAGTGCGCCGCCGTGAGAACGGTCCGCGGCGCCACCACGACCCCGCCGCAGAACTGCCCGGACCGGGTGTCGCCGAAGCGGTCACGGCTCGCCAGGGCGACCGCCCAGGGCCTCTCCTCCGTACTGACCTGCCGGCCGCCCACCACCACACTGTCCGCGGCCGCGGGCGGAGCCGTCACCAGGGACACCGCCGCGGCCGCCGGTATCAGGGACAGGGCCCCGGCCAGGGTGCGCGAGATGGGACGCATGCTGTCTCCTCACTCCGCGACGACACGTGCCGCCCCAGCGTCAAACAGCACGGCGCCCTCCGCCACCCGGACGGAGGGCGCCCAAAAGACCGCCGGCCCGGAATCCCCAGGGGATTCCGGGCCGGCCGCGTCCTGAGCCCGCCTGGCCCGACCGGGTGATCAGTCGAGGTAGTCGCGGAGCACCTGGGAACGCGACGGATGCCGCAGCTTCGACATCGTCTTCGACTCGATCTGCCGGATGCGCTCACGCGTCACGCCGTAGACCTTGCCGATCTCGTCCAGCGTCTTGGGCTGGCCGTCGGTGAGCCCGAAGCGCATCGACACCACCCCCGCCTCACGCTCACTGAGCGTGTCGAGCACCGAGTGCAGCTGCTCCTGGAGCAGCGTGAAGCTGACCGCGTCGGCCGGGACGACGGCCTCCGAGTCCTCGATGAGGTCACCGAACTCGCTGTCACCGTCCTCGCCCAGCGGGGTGTGCAGGGAGATCGGCTCACGGCCGTACTTCTGGACCTCGATGACCTTCTCCGGGGTCATGTCGAGCTCCTTGGCCAGCTCCTCCGGGGTGGGCTCGCGGCCCAGGTCCTGGAGCATCTGGCGCTGCACGCGCGCGAGCTTGTTGATGACCTCGACCATGTGCACCGGGATACGGATGGTGCGGGCCTGGTCGGCCATGGCGCGGGTGATCGCCTGCCGGATCCACCAGGTGGCATAGGTGGAGAACTTGTAGCCCTTGGTGTAGTCGAACTTCTCGACGGCGCGGATGAGACCGAGGTTGCCCTCCTGAATCAGGTCCAGGAAAAGCATGCCGCGGCCGGTGTAGCGCTTGGCCAGCGAGACCACCAGCCGGAGGTTGGCCTCCAGCAGGTGGTTCTTGGCCCGCCGGCCGTCCTCGGCGATGATCTCCAGCTCGCGCTTGAGCTTCGGGGCGAGCTTGTCGGAGTTCGCCAGCTTGTCCTCGGCGAACAGCCCCGCCTCGATGCGCTTGGCGAGCTCGACCTCCTGCTCGGCGTTGAGCAGCGGCACCTTGCCGATCTGCTTGAGGTAGTCCTTCACCGGGTCGGCGGTGGCACCGGCGGCCGCGACCTGCTGCGCGGGCGCGTCGTCCTCGTCGTCGTCGGAGAGGACGAAACCCTGGTTCTCCGGCTGGTCGCCGCCCTCGGTGGCCTCGCCCGGCTTTCCGGCCGCCGGACCGGCCTCCTCCGTCGCGCCGTCCGCGCCCTCGAGCAGCTCGTCGGCGTCCTTCTTGGCGGTGGCCTTCTTGGCGGTGGTCTTCTTGGCCGCCGTCTTCTTGGCGGTGGTCTTCTTGGCCGCGGTCTTCTTCACGGCCGCCTTCCTGGCCGGGGCCGCCGGAGCCGCCGGGGTCTCGGCGACCGAGCCGTCCACCGCCTCCTCCGCGCCCGGGGCGGCCTCGGCGGGGGCGGCGGCCTTCCTGGTCGCGGCCGTCTTGGCCGGGACGGTCTTGGTGGCGGTGCGCTTCGCCGGACTCTTCGCTGCGACGCTCTTGCGGGTGCGCTTGGGCGCCTCTGCGGCACTGACCATCAGCGTCACACCCTCCTCGTCGAGGACCTGGTTGAGGCTGCGCAGAACGTTCTTCCACTGGGTTGGCGGAATCTGGTCAGCCTCGAAGGCCCGACGCACGTCGTCGCCGGCGATCTGCCCATCAGCCTTTCCCCGCTCGATGAGCGCCATGACAGACTCGGATTCGGCGATCTCCGGCGGGAGCGTACGGGATGTGCTGGCCGACACGAACAACCTCTCGGAACGATGGGAACGGCTTCCGGCCCCGTCCTGCGACGGGAACCGACGACCGCCGGCGGGGTGGACCGGCGGCGCGAGGGGACCGCGGAGCAATCAGCGTCGCGAACGACATCCGTATTCCTCCACCGGCCATCACCTCTTAGGTCATCGCGCATCCGCAAAGAGCGTTACGCCCGATCCGCGTGGCCCGGGTCACACTCGCCAGGAATTCCAAACCTCCGAAAAGCAGACATATCGCCAGAGAAAGACCTGGAGCCCCGCCGCCGGAATCCGGCGGCGGGGCTCCGCGGCACCACCGCTCCGCGCGGCGGGTCAGTGCTCGCGCGGGGCGGGCACCACATGCTCGACATCGGGGTGGATGGTGAGCAGCTGACGCATGGCGGACTCGGCGCCGGCCGCGTCACCCGCGCCGACGGCCTCGACGATGCGGACGTGGTGGCCGACGGAACTCTCGGTCGGCCGGTCGCAGCCGGTGGCGGGCCCACCGGAGACCTGGAGCGCGGAGGACACGATGCCCGACAGGTGCTCGAGCATGCGGTTGCCCCCGAGCTGGAGCAGCAGGGAGTGGAACTCGGCGTCGGCCCGGCCGAAGGTGAGGGCGTCACCCTGGGCCAGCGCGCGGCTCATGATGTCGGTCATGTCGGTGAGACGCTGCTGCGCCTCCTCGCGGTCGTGCCCGGCCGCCAGCCGAGCGGCGAGCGGTTCGATGGTCCAGCGCAGCTCGAACAGTTCCCGGCGCTGGTCGTCGCGCTGCGGCCCAAAGGCGCGCCACTCGATGATGTCCGGGTCCAGGAGGTTCCAGTCGCTGACGGGGCGGACGCGCGTGCCCACGTTCGGCCGGGCACTCACGAGACCCTTGGCCTCAAGGACCCGCAGCGACTCCCGCACCACGGTGCGGGAGACCTCGAAGCGCTGCCCGATCTCCTCGGGGACGAGGGGGCGGTCCGCGCCCAGGTCACCGGAGACGATCATCTGCCCGAGCTGCTGGACGAGCTGGCCGTGCAGTCCGCGGCCCCGGTTTCCTGCCGTGCGGCGGCCGACCCGGCCCGCCTCCGAGCCGCCTCCCTCCCAGGAGGGGCCGGCGGCACGCTCGCCCACCGGGCCCTCCGCGTAGGGGTAACGGTCAAGCTCGCCCGGGCCGGAGAGGCCGGAGTCGACGGGGCGAGCCGCGGTCATCGTGGTGTGCGCAAGGGTACTCACGCATCCTTTGTCGGCCACCCCCCGGACACCCTTGAGGTCTTTGGTGAAAAGCACACGAAAGGGTGATCGCCCATTACCTCACAATTGACGCCTTTCCGGAAGCAGCCGGACGACGCGCCGTGTGTCCTCCTGCCGCCTCCGGCCGAACGGCCCGGAGGGGCACGGGCGCTCCGCGGATCCCGGTCACAACACGCGCGCGGCCAGGGGCGGAAGCCGTGCCGGTGAGCCCAAGGGGCAGGCCTCCCGGGCCGGTTGCGGCAGCGCCTCGGCTCCGCTGCTGACCCGCGCGGGACCGCCTCAGACCTCCGGGCGCAGCATCGGCGGGTTGAGGAGCGTGGCGCCGCCGGCCCGGAACAGCTGTGCGGGGCGCCCGCCCTGACGTGTGGTCGTGCCACCGGTGGGGACGAGGAACCCGGGGGTGCCGGTGACCTTCCGGTGGAAGTTGCGGGGGTCGAGCGCCACCCCCCAGACCGACTCGTAGACCCGGCGCAGCTCCCCCACGGTGAACTCCGGCGGGCAGAACGCCGTGGCCAGGGAGGAGTACTCGATCTTCGAGCGGGCCCGCTCCACGCCGTCGGAGAGGATCCGGTCGTGGTCGAAGGCGAGCGGTGCGGGCTGCTCTCCCTCACGGCCGAAACCGCCCTTCCCCAGCAGTGCGTCCACCGGCGCCCAGCGCGCGCTGTGGGCGTCGCCTCCCGCCCGCGGCGCGGGAAGGTCGGGGGCCAGCACGAGATGGGCGACGCTGACGACCCGCATCCGGGGATCGCGGCGCGGGTCCCCGTAGGTCGCCAGCTGTTCGAGGTGGGCACCGCCGTCGACGGGGCCCGGGCCGGACGGGTCGAGCGCCAACAGCCCGGTTTCCTCGGCGAGTTCCCTGGCGGCGGCGGCCGCCAGGTCCTCGTCCGCCCGCACGAAACCGCCGGGCAGCGCCCACCGGCCCTGGAAGGGAGGCTCACCGCGCCGGACGGCCAGGGCGCAGAGCGCGTCGCGCTTGACGGTGAGCACGACCAGGTCCACGGTGACGGCGAAGGGCGGGAAGGCCGACGGGTCGTAGGGCGACATGCCGTGATCATAGGCGTCTGCCTGACGATAAACAGGAGTTCGCCGGCTCTCCGCCACAGCGGTCCCCGCGCGGCCCCGGGGCACGGGGACACGGGGACACAGGGGCCGGTCTCCTCCCCGCCGCGCCGCCCGTCCGCACAGGCCCCTGCGGCCCCGGGCGCGGGAGGCTCACTCGCGCCCCGCCGTGCCGGTGCGTCCCGCCCGCCTGCCGCCGCTCCGGCGCCCGCCGGGGCCGGACGGCCGGGTGCCGGCGCGCGGACGCGCCGCGGGCCTGCCTCCCGGCCGGGGTCCGGTGGCCACTCGGGGGCCGGGCCGTGCATCCGCCGCCGCGGCGGCGAGACGGGCGGCGCGCTCCCGGCGCAGGCAGCCGCGCAGCACTTCGGGGTCGACCCCCTCGTTCGCCCCCTGGTGCAGGAGTCTTGCGAACACGTACTCGGGGTCGGCCCGCAAGGCGAGCCCCAGCGCGGCGCGGGCCTCCGGTTCGTCCCCGGTGGACCAGGCGACCCAGCCCGCGAGGGTGAGCGGGGCGGCGGCGTGCTCCGCGTAGGCACCGACGCAACGGCGGGCCAGAGCCCGCCAGAGGCGCAGCGCGGGACCGGCCTCGGGCCCTTCCATCCATTCCGCGGCCCGGTCCCTGGCCGTCCGGTCCTGCAGGCCGAGGATCACGGCCGCCGCCTCGTCGTGGGCCAGCAGCGCGTCGTCGCGGGCATCGGCCCCGGCCCGGTCCGGGGACGGAGGGCTCCCGGCGAGGCGGCCGATGAGGACACCGGCGAGGGCGATGGTCTCCTCCCGGACGGTCTCCCGGCCGGCCTCCTCCAGGATGCGTGGCACCAGCTCCGCCGCGGCCGCGTCGAGCGCGGCCTCCTGCTCGGCGGCGGCCGGACCCGCCGGCGGGGCGAACCCGGCTTCCAGCTCCCGCAGGGAGCCGCGCGCCCGGATCCCCGCGTAGGCCGCGGCCGCGGCCATCACGGAAGTACCGGGGAGGGCGAGCGGGGTGCCGTCCTCCGGGCAGCAGCGCGGATCGGGGCAGCAGTAGGACCAGAACCGGCCGCCGGAGAGACACAGGGCCTCCAGCACCGGGACGTCGAGCGCTCCGCAGGCCAGCCGCAGCGCCTGGGACAGCGGCCGCAGCCGCTCCGCGACCTCCCGGGCCGTCTCCCCCTCGGCGGGATCCCGGCAGAGGAACACGACGACGCCGTCGGGCCGGGCGCCCCGCTCGGCACTCCCGGAGACCAGGCAGCGGGCCAACCGGCCGGAGACGTCCGCCCATTCGGCGGGGTCGCCGGGGATCCCGAGGCGCAACCGGCCGCCGAAGCGCCCGCGTTCGCCGTGGACGGCCACCATCACGACACTGTCGTCCGGATGGAAGCCGCCCATGAGATAGGGGAGGGCGTCCGCCAGCTCGGCGGGGCCGCGGAGGGTGACCTGCTCGCCCGCGGAGGACGGACTCGGTTCGCTGTTCTTCGTCATGCCGCGAGCCTGGCGCCTCACCGTTCCGATTCGCCAGCCCTGTGGATAAATAAGCGATCTTGTCCTACTTATGCTCCGCCCTGTGGACGGCCCGGCCGGGGTTGTCCGTGGCGTCCGGTTGCATGGGGCCGTGGCGCGAGACGGGCCGGTGTCACGGCTCCGGGACCGGAGGGCGAGGAGGGGCGGGGGATGGGACTCTGTGGACGCGGGACCCCGGGAGGAGCCGCCTTCCGGCGGCTTGCCCGGCCGTACAGGGGCGTTGAGCGGGCCGGCACGGGCACGGCCCCGGCCGGACCGCGCACCGACCACGGGGGCGCGGCAGGCTCAGGCGGCCGCGGCGAGGACCAGCGGCAGGACCCCTTCACCGCCGGCCCGGCGGAGCAGGCGGGCGGCGACCGCGAGGGTCCAGCCGGAGTCGGTGTAGTCGTCCACGAGCAGGACGGGGCCGGACACACCCGCCAGGGCACCGGCCAGTTCCTCCGAGACGGTGAAGGCGCCGGACAGCGCCTTGACGCGCTGGGCCGAGTTGCTGCGGCGCACCGTGTGCTCCCCGCTCGGCCCGGTGTACGTCAGTGCGCCCAGGAACGGGAGCCGGCCGATGCCGGCGATGCCCCGGGCCAGGGAGCCGACCAACTGCGGGCGGGACAGGGAGGGCACGGCGACGACGCCCGCCGGCCGGGGGGAGGCGTCCGGGACATCCGGCGCCCAGCCCCCCGGGGAGCGCGCCCAGTCGGCGAGGACCGCCACCGCGGCCCGGAGCACGTCATCGGGCACCGGCCCGTCGGGCGCGTGCTCGGCCAGCAGCGGGCGCAGCCGGTTGCCCCAGCCGATGTCCGAGAGCCGCCCCAGGGCGCGCCCGGTGGAGCACTGCTCCTGCGCGGGGATGCGCCCCTTGAGGTCGATGCCCAGGGCTGGCAGCCCCGTCGGCCACATCCGGCGCGGCTCGATCTCCACCCCCGGGCGGTCCAGTTCCTTCGCCGCCCCCGTCAGCGTCTCCGCGGATACCGAGGTGTCGGCCCAGGCCCCGGCGCAGTTGTCGCAGCGGCCGCACGGGGCCGCCCCCTCGTCGTCCAGCTGCCGCCGCAGGAATTCCATCCGGCAGCCGGAGGTGCTCACGTAATCGCGCATGGCCTGCTGCTCGGCCGCCCGCTGCCGGGCGACCCAGGCGTAGCGCTCGGCGTCGTACGCCCACGGCTCGCCGGTCGAGATCCAGCCGCCCTTCACCCGTTTGACCGCGCCGTCCACGTCGAGCACCTTCAGCATGGTCTCCAGGCGGGTGCGCCGGAGATCGACCAGGGCCTCCAGGGCCGGCACGGACAGTGGCCGTCCCGCCTCGGCGAGGGCCGCGAGGGTCTGCCGGACCTGCGCCTCGGGCGGGAAGGCGGTATCTGCGAAGTAGCGCCAGATGGCCTCGTCCTCCCGGCCCGGCAGCAGGAGCACGTCCGCGTGGGCCACACCGCGGCCCGCCCGCCCCACCTGCTGGTAGTAGGCGATCGGCGAGGACGGCGAACCGAGGTGGATGACGAAGCCCAGATCCGGCTTGTCGAAGCCCATGCCCAGTGCCGAGGTGGCGACCAGCGCCTTGACCCGGTTCTCCTGCAGATCGGTCTCGGCCTGCAGCCGGTCGGCGTTCTCCGTGCGCCCCGTGTAGGACGCCACCCGGAAGCCGCGCTGCCGCAGGAAGGCGGTGGCCTCCTCGGCCGCGGCGACGGTCAGGGCGTAGACGATCCCGGAGCCCTGCAGCTCGTCCAGGTGCTCGGCCAGCCAGGCCAGGCGGTGCGCGGCGTCCGGCAGCCGGACCACCCCGAGCCGCAGGCTCTCCCGGTCCAGCGGACCGCGCAGCACGAGGGCCTCGCCGGCACCGGTGCCCAGTTGCTCGGCCACGTCCGCGGTGACCCGGGCGTTGGCGGTCGCGGTGGTGGCCAGCACGGGCACACCCGGGGCGAGCTCGGCGAGCATCGCCCGCAGCCGGCGGTAATCGGGGCGGAAGTCGTGGCCCCAGTCGGAGATGCAGTGCGCCTCGTCGACGACCAGCAGACCGGTCGTGGCCGCGAGCCGGGGAAGCACCTGATCGCGGAAGTCCACCGAGTTGAGACGTTCCGGGCTGACGAGGAGGACGTCGGTCTCGCCCCGCTCGATCTCCTCGTGGATGACGTCCCACTCCTCCGGGTTGGCCGAGTTGATGGTGCGTGCGCGGATGCCGGCCCGCGCCGCCGAATCGACCTGGTTGCGCATCAGGGCCAGCAGCGGCGAGACGATCACCGTGGGCCCCGAGCCGCGCCGGCGCAGGAGGGCCGTGGCGACGAAGTACACCGCCGACTTGCCCCAGCCGGTGCGCTGCACCACCAGCGCGCGCCGGCGCTCCTCGACCAGAGCCGCCACCGCCTGCCACTGGTCCTCCCGCAGCCGCGCCGTACCCCCCGGGTCGCCGACGAGTTCGGCGAGGATGGTGTCGGCTTCGGTGCGGAGCTCCGGATCGTCCATGCCCCCCATGCAACCACCTCGCGGACGGTCCCACCGACACCGGAGGGGGCGGCGGCCGCCGCCCCGCCCCGGAGCGGGGGCGGGATCCGCGGATCCGGTTCCGGGCCGCCCGTTCCCCCGGCTGCTCATTGCCGGGGACCCCTCCCGCCAGGGAGAATCGGTTCACCACAGCTCTGTTGCGCGGACGGGCCGGAGGCCGGTCCGCTGTGCCCCCGCGCCCGCCTCCGTCCGCCGGCGGCTGCCGCACACCCCGAAGGGAGGACCGTGACCTCCGGTTCCATGATCTCTCCGGCGGCGGTCCGGCCGCCGGCCGCCGTCTCCGCCACCCGGCTCGGGCGGACCCTGGAACCCGCGGAGTGGGCGGCCGCCGGTATCCCCCTGCTCCGGGACCCGCGGGAGATCGTCACGGGCCTGTACACGCGCCACCGGCCGGCTCCGGCGACCGTCGTCATCGCCGTTCTGGACACGGAACAGCGGGTCATCGCCAGCGCGTCGTTCGCGTGCGGCGAGGCGGCCGCCGACGGCTGGCTGTTCCGCAACGCCCTGCTCGACCGACTGCGCCGGATCATCCCGCACGACCTGCGGCGCCGGAACCCCGTCCGCACGGCCGTGCTCCTCCACTGCCGTGCCGGGGACACCGAGTGGACACCACTCGACGGAGCCTGGATGTGGGGACTGCGGGACGCCTGCACCCTGCACGGGCTGCGCTGCGGGGCGTACCTCGTGCTGACCCCGGGCGGCTGGCGGGTGCTCGGCGAGGGCCGCGGCGGCCGTCACCCGCACTCCGGGGCGCCCGGCGGTGCCCCGCGGGCGGCGGGAGGGGCCCGCCCCGCCGTCACACCCCGGCGGACGGCCGGCGGAGCGCCGGATACCCGGCGCCGTACGGCCGCCCGCTGAGGGCCGGTGCGGCGGTCAGGCTCCGCTTCCGATGAGGGAGTTGATCCGCTCGGGGTCACCGCACACGATGAGCAGCGAACCGGCCTTCGCCATGGCGTCCGGCAGGGCCCGGCCGGCATCGTCGTCCGCACCGCCGTTGACCGCGACGACCACGACGGGGCGTCCCGTCGTGCGCCCGGCCGCCG
This sequence comes from Streptomyces xinghaiensis S187, assembly GCF_000220705.2. GTDB lineage: Bacteria > Actinomycetota > Actinomycetes > Streptomycetales > Streptomycetaceae > Streptomyces > Streptomyces xinghaiensis. The sequence goes on from NZ_CP023202.1 coordinate 1,765,605, forward strand.
AGGCGGCCGCGTAGAAGACGTCCTCGCGCGCGTCGTGCTGCGCCCAGTAGGTCTTCTCACCGAAGGACAGTTCGTGCGCGGCCCACGGGTGCTGTTCGCCCGTGGTCAGGACGAGGACGTCACCGGGCGCGCGGCCGGAGTCGAGGAGCAGGTCGACGGCTTCCTCCGCGGCGTCCAGCGCTCCGTCCGCCGGGGCGGGGATCAGCTGGATCTGCGGTCCGGCCGCGGCGGGCGCCGAGGGCGCGGCCTGTGCGCGGGGACCGCGCTGGGCCGGCACGGCCGTGCCGTGGGCGGTGCCGGGCCGGGACGGGCGCGGCGGTGTGGGACGGGGACCTGGGACGGGACGGGGGGTCTGCGCGGTACGGCCGGCGGCCGGAGTTGCGCGGGGACCCGGGACACTCGCGTGAATCTGAGGCTCCTCGGGGCTGAGAGGCATGAGCTGATGTCTATCAAACACCGGTGCGATCCGCACCGGCGGGGCGGGAGAGAACGGCAACCGTTCAGAAATCGAAGCCGAGTTGCCCCCCGCACTCCGCGGCTTCCTCCGGCCCGTGGGTGCGCACCTTCTTGAGGTGCCGCCAGCGGGGAAGCGCGTCCATATAGGCCCAGGACACCCGGTGGTGGACGGTCGGGCCCCGTTCCGCGAGCGCGGCCCGGTGCGCCGGCGAGGGGTAGCCGGCGTTGGTACCGAAGGCGAACTCCTCGTGATCCCGGCCGAGTTCCGCCATCAGCGCGTCCCGCCGCACCTTGGCGAGCACGGAGGCGGCCGCCACGGCCACACAGGCCTGGTCCCCCTTGATGACCGTACGGACCCGCCACGGCGCCCCGAGGTAGTCGTGCTTGCCGTCGAGGATGACGGCGTCGGGGCGGACCGGAAGCGCCTCCAAAGCCCGTACCGCCGCCAGGCGCAGGGCCGCGGTCATACCGAGCTCATCGATCTCCTGGGGTGTGGCGTGCCCCAGGGCGTGCGCCGTGACCCAGCCCTCCAGCCGTGCCGCCAGCTCCGTGCGGCGCTTGGGGGTGAGCAGCTTGGAATCGGTGAGCCCCTCCGGCGGCCGGCGCAGTCCGGTGACGGCGGCGCACACCGTGACCGGGCCGGCCCAGGCACCGCGGCCGACCTCGTCGACACCGGCGACGACGCGCGCGCCGGTGGTGGCGCGGAGCGAGCGCTCGACACTGTGGGTCGGTGGTTCGTACGGCATGGCGCCAGTCAGGTTACGCGGCCGGGTGGGGCGGGCTGCGGGCGGGCACCGGTCCGGGTGCGCCGGGGTTCGGCGGGACGCCCCGGGAGCTCTTGGAGAGCCGCCCGGGGAGGCTGTCAGCCCTCGCAGTCCGGCGCCCACTGCGGCAGCGGTTCCGTGCGCTCCAGCCACTCCGCGGGCGGCGCCCCCGGGCCGGAGGCGACCACTCCGCCGACGATCGCGCAGGTGGTGTCCACGTCTCCCCCGGCCCGCGCCGTGGTCCAGAAGGCCGCCCGGAAGTCGCCGAGGTGGCGGGCCGCTGCCCAGAGGGTGAAGGGCACGGTGTCGTGCGCGCTGTTGCGGCGCCCGCAGCCGAGCACCGCGGCGACGGTGCCCGGGTCGGCGTAGTCGAGCAGGTCCCGGGCGCGCCGCAGACCGGCCCGTACGGCGCTGCGGGGCACCAGTTCGGTCACGGCGTCCAGCAGGTCCTCCGGGCGGCCGCCGCTCCGCGGGGCCGCGGCCAGGGAGGCCGCGGCCGCCACGGCCATGGTTCCGGCGACGGCCTCCCGGTGCTGGTGGGTGACGTAGGCGGAGAGCTCCGCCTCGCGCACCGCCCGCTCCGGTTCGCCCCCGTACCAGGCGCCCAGCGGCGCGATCCGCATCGCGGCGCCGTTACCCCACGAGCCCTGGCCGTTGAAGAGGGCGGAGGCGAGTGCGCGCCAGTCGCCGCCCTCCCCCATCGACCGCAGGATCCGGTTGACGGTGGAGCCGTAGGCGCGGTCCGGGTCGTGGTGCCGTGCGAAGGAGCGCGCCAGGGCGTCCTGGTCGATGGAGCCGTGGACGGCCAGGACCGCGACCACGGAGCAGGCCATCTCGGTGTCGTCGGTCCACCGCGCGATGCCCGCGGGCAGCTCCTGCCGCCTCAGGGCGGCGTGGTGCACGGGGTCGGTGAACCGGGAGCCGAGCGCGTCGCCCACCGCCAGACCGCGGAGGGCGGCGAGGGCGCGGGCGCAGCGGCGCGCGAGGGCGGGATCAGCGGTCATCGTCCAGGCACTCTAACCGGTGGCCCCGTACGACTCGGGGGTACACCAGCGCTCGAAGGGCCGGTCGAGTGTGTACTTCCCGTCCTCGCCGAGCACGAGCATCCGGAACTCGGCGTTGCCGGGGTTGGAGAGGCACTCGAACTCGGCCACCGTCCAGTGGAACCAGCGCATGCAGAACAGCCGCATGGTCAGTCCGTGGGTGACGATCAGCACGTTGGGCGGGTGGTCCGGCTCCTCGAAGCTGCGGTGCAGGCTCTCCAGGAACGCTCCCACGCGGTCGTACACGTCGGCGCCGGACTCGCCCTGGGCGAAGCGGTAGAAGAAGTGCCCGTAGGCGTCGCGGTGCACCTTCTGCAGCCGCACGTCCTCGGAGTCCTGCCAGTTGCCCCAGTCCTGTTCGCGCAGCCGGGGCTCCTCCCGCACCCGGACCCGTGAGGGGTCCAGGCCCAGCGCCAGGAAGGTCTGGTGGGTGCGCCGGTACGGCGACACATAGGCGCTGATCCGCTCCTCGCCGAAGATCTCCCGGAGCCGCGCCCCCGTCTCCTCGACCTGCCGCCGTCCCCGCTCCGTGAGGTGCAGGGCGTGGTCGGGCTCCCGTTCGTACACCGTGTCGTCGTGGTTCCCCTCCGATTCGCCGTGCCGGACGAGGACGATGCGCCGTGGCCGTGCCATGCCGCCCACCCTAAGCGGGGGTTCCGGGGGCTCGGCACACGCTCGGTGCGCGGCCGGTCGGACGGTCCAGCCGGTCAGACGGTCCAGGAGGGTTCGAGGTCGACGACGTCACCGGTGATCGCCGCGACGTCGGCCTCCAGTTGGGCGCGGAGGGCGAGCCGCTCGACGCGCTCCTCCCGGTACTTCCCGTGCTCCGCCGCCGACGCCCACAGCGAGAGCACCAGGAACTCGTTCCCCGGTGCCTCGCCGAAGACGCCGCGCAGCATGCCCGGGGAGCCGGCCATCGCCGGGTTCCAGACCTTCTCCTGCATCAGCGTGAAGTGCTCGACCCGGGGCTCGTGGATCCGGCAGTGCGCGACCCGCGCCACGTCCGCGTCGGCGAAGGTCGGCGTGAAACCCGTCTTGACATCGAACCGGTGCTCGAAGAGCCGGACCCGGGCGCCGGTGAAGGTGCCGGACTGCGCGGCGGCCAGCCGGTGGTGCGAGCGGGCCATGAAGGAGTCGTAGAAGGCGCGGCTCTCCCAGAACGCGAAGAGATGGGCCACTCCGGGACGGAGACGGCTCCAGCCGCCGCTCTGTCCCCGGAAGCCCGGCTCGCCGAGCAGTCCCGCCCACTTCCGCTGCCCGCGCTCGAAACCGCGGCGGTCGACCACGGTGCAGCGAATCCACTTGACCAGCACCGCGCCATCGTACGGCCCCGGGCCCCCGGCGAACCCCGGTGATCGCGGAGTGCGCCCCCGTCCGTGACCCGTGCGCCGTCCGCGCCCGGAACGCGGCGGAGGGGACCGGCCCCGGGCCGGTCCCCTCCTGTTGCCGTGATCTCCACGGGTACCCGGGTCTCCCCGGTCGCCCGTCAGCTGCAGCCGCTGGTCGAGCCGCAGCCCTCGCAGAGGTAGCAGCTGCCGGCCCGGCGCATCTTCGTGCCGCAGGAGAAGCAGAGCGGGGCGTCCGCGTTCAGGCCGAGCTGCATCTCCACCAGTTCCGTGGAGCTGTGCGCCTCCTTCGGTGCCGGCGCCTCGGCGGCCTGCGGCGGCTGGCCCGCCGGGGCCCGGGAGCCCTCGGTCCGGCGCGGGGCGGACTGCGCCAGGCTCTCGATGTCCATCTCGTCGTCGGACGGCTCGTACGAGCCGGTCTCGAGGTGGCGCTGGCGCTCCTCGGCCGAGTGGATGCCGAGCGCCGAGCGGGTCTCGAACGGCAGGAAGTCGAGCGCCAGCCGGCGGAAGATGTAGTCGACGATCGACTGCGCCATCCGCACGTCCGGGTCGTCCGTCATGCCCGCCGGCTCGAACCGCATGTTGGTGAACTTGGCGACGTAGGTCTCCAGCGGCACGCCGTACTGCAGGCCGACCGAGACGGCGATCGAGAAGGCGTCCATCATGCCCGCGAGGGTCGAGCCCTGCTTGGACATCTTCAGGAAGACCTCGCCGAGGCCGTCGTCCGGATAGGAGTTGGCCGTCATGTAGCCCTCGGCGCCGCCGACCGTGAAGGAGGTCGTGATGCCGGGGCGTCCCTTGGGCAGGCGCTTGCGGACGGGGCGGTACTCGACGACCTTCGCGGCCGCCGGCTCCTCCTCGGCCGCGCCCTTGCCCTTCTCCTCCCACTTCTTCGTGGAGAGCGGCTGGCCCACCTTGCAGTTGTCGCGGTAGATGGCGAGCGCCTTGAGGCCGAGCTTCCAGCCCTGGAAGTAGATCTCCTCGATCTCCTCGACCGAGGCGGACTCCGGCATGTTCACGGTCTTGGAGATGGCGCCGGAGAGGAACGGCTGGGCGGCCGCCATCATCCGGACGTGGCCCATCGGCGAGATGGAGCGCTCGCCCATGGCGCAGTCGAAGACCTCGTAGTGCTGCGGCCGCAGGCCCGGCGCGTCGATCACATTGCCGTGCTCGGCGATGTGGGCGACGATCGCCTCGATCTGCTCCTGCTGGTAGCCGAGGCGCTTGAGCGCCTTGGGGACCGTGTTGTTCACGATCTGCATGGAGCCGCCGCCGACGAGCTTCTTGTACTTCACCAGCGCCAGGTCCGGCTCGACGCCGGTGGTGTCGCAGTCCATCATCAGGCCGATGGTGCCGGTCGGCGCGAGCACGGAGGCCTGCGCGTTGCGGAAACCGTTCTTGGCCCCGACGCGGACGACGTCCTGCCAGGCCTCGGTCGCCGCGGCCCAGACCGGGGTGTCGAGGTCGTCCATGCGCTTGGCGGCGGCGTTGGCGTCGGCGTGCTGCTTCATGACGCGGTTGTGGGCGTCGGCGTTGCGGGCGTAGCCCTCGTACGGGCCGACGACCGCGGCGAGTTCGGCCGAGCGCTTGTACGAGGTGCCGGTCATCAGGGAGGTGATGGCACCGGCGAGGGCGCGGCCGCCGTCCGAGTCGTAGGCGTGGCCGGTGGCCATCAGCAGGGCGCCGAGGTTGGCGTAGCCGATGCCCAGCTGGCGGAAGGCGCGGGTGGTCTCCCCGATCTTCCGGGTCGGGAAGTCCGCGAAGCAGATGGAGATGTCCATCGCGGTGATGACGAGTTCGACGACCTTGCCGAAGCGCTCGGCGTCGAACGACTGGTTGCCCCGGTCGTCGTCGCGCAGGAACTTCATCAGGTTCAGCGAGGCCAGGTTGCACGAGGAGTTGTCCAGGTGCATGTACTCGCTGCAGGGGTTGGAGGCGCTGATCCGGCCCGACTCCGGCGAGGTGTGCCAGTGGTTGATGGTGTCGTCGTACTGGATGCCGGGGTCGGCGCAGGCCCAGGCGGCCTCGGCCATCTTGCGGAACAGCCCCTTGGCGTCCACCTCTTCGATGACCTCGCCGGTCATCCGGGCGCGCAGGCCGAACTTCCCGTCCGCCTCCACGGCCTTCATGAACTCGTCGTTCACCCGGACCGAGTTGTTGGCGTTCTGGTACTGGACGGAGGTGATGTCGTCGCCGCCCAGGTCCATGTCGAAGCCCGCGTCCCGCAGCGCGCGGACCTTCTCCTCCTCCTTCACCTTGGTCTCGATGAAGGCCTCGACGTCCGGGTGGTCCACGTCGAGGACGACCATCTTGGCCGCGCGGCGGGTCGCACCGCCGGACTTGATGGTGCCGGCGGACGCGTCGGCGCCGCGCATGAAGGAGACCGGGCCGGAGGCGTTGCCACCGGAGGAGAGCAGCTCCTTGGAGGAGCGGATGCGGGAGAGGTTCAGGCCCGCGCCGGAACCGCCCTTGAAGATCATCCCCTCCTCCTTGTACCAGTCGAGGATCGACTCCATGGAGTCGTCGACGGAAAGGATGAAGCAGGCGGAGACCTGCTGGGGCTGCTGGGTGCCGACGTTGAACCACACCGGCGAGTTGAAGCTGAAGATCTGGTGGAGCAGGGCGTGGGCCAGCTCGTGTTCGAAGATCTCGGCATCGGCGGGGGAGGCGAAGTAGCCGTGCTGCTCACCGGCCTCGCGGTACGTCTTGACCACGCGGTCGATGAGCTGCTTCAGGCTGTACTCCCGGTCGGGCGAGCCGACCGCTCCGCGGAAGTACTTGCTGGTCACGATGTTGACCGCGTTCACCGACCAGAAATCGGGGAACTCGACGCCGTGCTGCTCGAAGTTGACCGAGCCGTCGCGCCAGTTGGTCATGACGACGTCACGGCGCTCCCAGACCACCTCGTCGTACGGATGGACACCGGGAGTGGTGTGGATCCGCTCGATCCGCAGGCCCTTGCTCGCCTTGCTCCCCTTGGAACGGGAACCTCGTGCGGGACCGCTCGCCGTCTCTGTCATGCCGCCTCCCTGTACGGGCTGAAACGCCCTGATGTGCCCGGTTTCTTCCCCCGGCACGGTGTCTGTTCTGATACCCGGGCGCGCCACGCGGCGCCCCGGGTGCTCCGGCCGTCACTCAGCCGGTGTGGGGACCCCCACGCCCGGATCCGGTGACGGCCGGCGGGGGGACCGCTGATCCGGCCGGAGCCCCGGCCGGGGGGTCGCCCGCCTCCGCGGGGGGCCGCTCCTCGCGCAACTCGGCGATGGCGGCCTCGAAGTCCTCAAGAGAGTCGAACGCCCGGTAGACGGACGCGAAGCGCAGGTACGCGACGAGGTCCAGCTCCTTGAGCGGCCCCAGTATCGCCAGGCCCACGTCGTGGGTGGAGAGTTCGGCGCTGCCGGTGGCGCGCACGGCCTCCTCCACCCGCTGGCCCAGCTTCGCCAGGGCGTCCTCGGTGACCGGCCGCCCCTGGCACGCCTTGCGCACCCCTGAGATGACCTTGTCGCGGCTGAAGGGCTCGGTGACCCCGCTCCGCTTGATCACCATGAGCGAGGCGGTCTCCACCGTGGTGAACCGGCGGGAGCAGTGCGGGCACTGACGGCGCCTGCGGATGGACGTCCCGTCGTCGGTCGTCCGGCTGTCGACCACGCGGCTGTCGGGGTGCCTGCAGAAGGGGCAGTGCATCGTTCCTCGCCCTCCTCGGACCCTCGGTTTCGCGTACGGCACAGCACGGCTGCGCAACCCCGCCGCGGCCCGTATGAGCCGTTCGGAGCAGGCACCAGCATAGGCGATGACCGAGCCCGCGTCGCACCGGAAACCACAACTTCTGGGACCGCGCCGATTATGGGACCACTAGATCTGGTGGCTGACCGTCAGAGACGGTGACCGGGTGTCGCGGACCCGGCGGGCCCTCGAAGACTACGGGAGCCGGTCCGCGCCGCGCCCCCGGGGCGGGGGTGCCACACTGGGTCGCGCCGCACGGACGGACGGCGCCCACCCCCGCGCCGGAACGCCGCACCGGGACACCGTGGCACGCGTACCCCGCACGCCGCCCTTCACTCGGCAGAGCCTTCGGCGTATACACCTGATCCCATGATCAAGCCGGTTGAACCGCGAATTTTCACTCGAACGTGTGTTTGGCGCAACCTTTCGAAAGCAACTACCGTTGTCCAGCTAGAGGGAGACACTTGAGAGAGGGGCCGACGTGACCACCACCGCAGACAGCGCGACCATCACCGCCCAGGACCGGATCCCGCACGGACTGGAACAGAACCGCCCGGCCGACGGAACACCGGCCCCGAGCCCGGAGGACCAGAAGCCCACGCGCTCGCTGCCCGGACGGCCCCCGGGAATCCGCGCGGACAGCTCCGGGCTCACGGACCGGCAGCGCCGGGTCATCGAGGTCATCCGGGACTCCGTCCAGCGGCGGGGATACCCACCGTCGATGCGGGAGATCGGACAGGCGGTGGGGCTGTCCAGCACCTCCTCGGTGGCGCACCAGCTCATGGCTCTGGAGCGGAAGGGCTTCCTCCGCCGCGACCCGCACCGCCCCCGCGCCTACGAGGTGCGCGGCTCGGACACCCCGAGCGCCGTCCCCGCCGACACCACCGGCAAGCCCGCCGCCTCCTACGTCCCGCTGGTCGGCCGGATCGCGGCCGGCGGCCCGATCCTGGCCGAGGAGTCCGTCGAGGACGTCTTCCCCCTCCCCCGTCAACTGGTGGGTGACGGCGAGCTGTTCGTACTCAAGGTCGTCGGTGACTCGATGATCGAGGCGGCCATCTGCGACGGCGACTGGGTCACCGTCCGCCGCCAGCCCGTCGCGGAGAACGGCGACATCGTGGCCGCCATGCTCGACGGCGAGGCCACGGTCAAGCGCTTCAAGCGGGAGGACGGCCATGTGTGGCTGCTGCCGCACAACTCCTCCTACCAGCCGATCCCGGGCGACGAGGCCACCATCCTGGGCAAGGTCGTCGCGGTCCTGCGCCGGGTCTGAGCCACACCCCCACACGGCCGGGCCCCGGAACCACTGCGCCGGTTCCGGGGCTCACCCTTGCCGCCGGCCCTTGCGGCCGCCCCGGCGCACGTCCGGGAGCACCCCCGCCGCCCACGCGCCGACCAGGACGGGGCCGGCGTCCGTCAGCGTTCCTCGGCGCGGGCTGCCGCGTCGATGGCCGCCAGGGAGCGGCGCACCTGGTTGCGGTCGGTGGTGTACCAGAAGTCCGGCATCGAGGCGCGCAGGAAACTGCCGTACCGGGCCCGCGCCAGCCGGGGATCCAGCACGGCGACCACACCCCGGTCCCCCGCGGCACGGACCAGCCGGCCGGCGCCCTGCGCCATCAGCAGGGCCGCGTGGGTGGCGGCGACGGCCATGAAGCCGTTGCCGCCGTTCTCCTCCACCGCCTTCTGCCGTGCACTCATCAGTGGGTCGTCCGGGCGCGGGAACGGGATGCGGTCCATCACCACCAACTGGCAGCTCGGGCCGGGGACATCGACGCCCTGCCAGAGCGAGAGGGTGCCGAAGAGGCAGGTGCGGTCGTCCTCGGCGAAGGCCCGGATGAGCTCGCCCAGCGTCTCCTCGCCCTGCAGCAGGACCGGCAGGTCCAGCCGGCCCCGCAGGTTCTCCGCCGCCGCCCGCGCCCCGCGCATGGAGGAGAAGAGGCCGAGGGTCCGCCCGCCGGCCGCCTCCACCAGCTCCGCGAGTTCGTCCAGCATGTCTCCGCGGCCGCCGTCCCGTCCGGGCTGCGACAGATGCTGGGCGACATAGAGGATGCCCTGCCGCGGATAGTCGAAGGGCGAGCCGACATCGACGCCCTTCCACTGCGGCACCGGCTCGGCGTCCCCGTCCTCCCCGGAGGCCGCCGCCGTCCCCTCCCGGGGCAGGCCCAGCGAGGCCGCGACGCCGTTGAAGTCGCCGCCGAGCCGGAGGGTCGCGGAGGTGAGGATCACGGAGCGGTCGGTGAAGAGCTTCTCGCGGAGCAGCCCCGAGACCGACAGCGGCGCCACCCGCAGGGACGCGCCGAACCGGTCGTGCCGCTCGTACCAGATGACGTCGTACTCGGAGCCCTCCACGATGCGCTCCGCCACGGCGTGGACGTTCTCGATCGAGGCCAGCGCCTGCTTGCGGACGGCGTCCTCGTCCTGGACGGACTTGTCGCGGGTGTTGCCGAGGGCCGTGATGACCGTGCGCGAGGCGTCGCGGAGCGCCATCAGGGCGTAGCCGAGGTCCTCCGGGATCTCCTCCAGACGGCCCGGGAGGGCCAGCTCCATCAGCCGTTCGAAGCCCTCGGCGGCGGTCTGCAGCGCGTCGGCCGCCTTCTCGTTGACGAGCTTGGCGGCACGGCGCACCGCGCGGTTGACCGATCCGGGGGTCAGCTCGCCGGTGGCCGCGCCCGTGACACGGGACACCAGCTCATGCGCCTCGTCGACGATCAGCACCTCGTGGCTCGGCAGCACGGGCGCGCCCTCCAGGGCATCGATCGCGAGGAGGGCGTGGTTGGTGATGACGACATCGGCCAGCTTGGCGCGCTCGCGGGCCGCCTCGGCGAAGCACTCGGCTCCGTAGGCGCAGCGGGAGGCGCCGAGGCACTCGCGGGAGGAGACGGAGACCTGGGCCCAGGCCCGGTCGGAGACGCCTGGTGAGAGGGCGTCCCGGTCACCGGTCTCGGTCTCGTCGGCCCAGTCCCGCATGCGCAGCAGGTCCTTGCCGAGCTTGCTGCTGGGGGTGGCCGATTCGAAGACGTCGAAGAGGCCGTCCTCCTCTTCCTGCGGCACGCCCTCGTGCAGCCGGTGCAGGCAGAGGTAGTTGGAGCGGCCCTTCAGCATGGCGAACTCGGGGCGGCGGCGCAGCAGGGGGTGGAGGGACTCGACCGTGCGGGGCAGGTCGCGCTGCACCAGCTGGCGCTGGAGGGCGAGGGTCGCCGTCGCCACGACCACCCTCTCTCCGTGAGCGAGGGCCGGCACCAGATAGCCGAGGGACTTGCCGGTTCCGGTGCCCGCCTGCACGAGCAGATGGGAGCCGCCGTCGATGGCCTCGGCGACCGATTCGGCCATGGTGACCTGGCCGGGACGTTCGGTGCCGCCGACGGCGGCGACGGCCGCGTGCAGCAGCTCGGGGAGAGAGGGCTTCGTCATAGCGTGACCACCCTAAGGGGAGGGACCGACAACGCCCGCCTCACATCCGGGCCAGCGGATTGGGGACGGTCCCGTGGACGGCGGCGTGGGGCCGGTCGGCCCGGTCGCGGTAGCCGTCCAGATGGAGCCGGTTGCGGTTGAGGCAGAGCCGGTCGATGCGCGGGCTGAGCAGATCGAAGGTCTCGAACCGCTCCTTGTCCTCCGGGAAGCGGGCCTGGTGCCGCAGGATCTCCTGGCGCACCAGGGACCAGAACTCGTCCTCCTCCACGCCGAGCTGCTCCTCGCAGAGGGGGGCCAGGTAGCGGAAGACACCGACGAACAGCCCGGAGTGGATGAACTGGGTGAGGAAGGAGGGCTCCTCCGTGAGCAGGACCTCCCGGGCCGTCGCCGGCATGCCCTCGTGCTCGGGCAGCGGCTCCGCGCTGATGTTGACGTCGTCGACGAAGTCCTTCACCGCCAGCCGCACCGGGATGTCGTGCTCGTCGAAGACGACGATGGCGTTCTCCCCGTGCGGTGAGAAGACGGTGCCGTAGCGGTACAGGAAGTGCAGCAGGGGCGGCAGCAGCGCGGCGAAGAGGCGGCGCAGCCAGGCTTCCGGGGCGAGGCCGGAGCGGGACACGAGTTCGGCCGTGAAGGAGCGTCCTCGCGGGTCGGTGTGGATCAGGGACGCCAGGGTGCGGGCCCGCTCCCCCGGGTCGAGCTGCGGCAGGAGGGACTCGCGCCAGATGCAGCCCAGCAGTTCCCGGTACTGGTACGGCACGTCCGGCAGCCGGTCGTAGACCGGGTGTTCGACGGTGACGGAGGCGGTCTCCCCGAGCAGGATGACCCGGGTCTCGTCGCGCAGGAAGGGGTCGTTGTCGCGCAGGGCGTGCACCCACGCGGTGACGGCGGGGGCCGCCAGGGTGCGCTCGGTCGGCAGGCCGCGCCAGACCAGGGTGTTGAGCACCGACAGGGGCAGCTTGACGGTCCGGGCCTCCGGGCGGCTGATGTTGAGGAAGGTGCGGATGGACTGCTGGGGCAGCCGGAGGTCGCCGTCCTCGGCGAGCGGGATGATCCGGGCGTCCGCGATGTACGGGGCGAACAGCGGTGCGATGCTCTCGTCCCACTGCCAGGGGTGGACGGGCAGCCAGAGATAGTCCTCCGGGTCGCGGCCCTGCGCGGCGACGGCGCGGGCGAAGTCCGCGCGGGTCTCCGGGGCGAGTTCCTCGGCGTAGAGGTGGTCGGGTCGGTCGAGGCGGGAAACGCCCCGGTAGGCGGCCAGTTCGCGGTGGACGGCTATCCAGGGGAGCCGCTGCGGCCGGCGGGCCTCGGGGGCCCAGCGCTCGGTGTCGCGGGCGGAGAAGCCGACCCGGCCCTTGTTGGCCACGAGCCAGGGGTGGCCGGTCTGGTGGCCCTCCAGTTCCGCGTAGCCGAGGTCGGCGAGTTCGGCGGCGCTGAGCGCCCCCTCGTCGAGGCGGGTGTCGGCGGCCAGCGTGGCGGTGAGTTCCCGGATCAGGTGGCCGGTGGTGTCACCGGAGAGACCGAGGACGGTGCGGTGGGCGCGGGCGACGAAGAGCATCGGGTCGGCGGAGGGTTCGATGGTCTCGGGGTCCACCCGCCAGTGCCCGTACGCGCCGCGGCGGGCCCGGAAGCGGTAGGTGAGGCCGGGGGCGACGATGAGCCGGTGACTGTGCGGGTCGTCGCCGTCGGGCTCGGGGGTGAGGACCTCTTCGTAGGCGAGTTCGCCGAGCATCTTGGCGAACATGCGGCGGGCGGCGCGCTGCCAGGCGGCCTGGCGCTGCTGGGGTGTGGAACGCAATCTTGCTCCTCGGACGGCGGAACGGGGACGGGCCGAGTGGCTGGCGGGAGTCGCGGTGCGGGGAGGGGGTGTGGCTGCGGGACGGGACGAGGTGGGGTGCGGGACGGGTGTGCGGAACGGGGCGGCACAGACGCGCGTCACCGGGGGCCGTGCGGGGAACGGTCGCGGATCAGCACGGCGGCGCGTCTGCCGGGGAGGTCCACCTCGGCCGAGAAACGGAAATCCGCACGGAGAAAGGCTGCCACGGACGGTGTGTCGCGGAGGTCGGGTTCCCCGACGACTCGGGTGCAGGATGGCCGATTGTCGAGGACGAGGCCGGAAACCGCGCGCAGCAGCGCGCTGCCCAGCCCGCGTCCGCGGTCGGCGGCGGTCCCGAGGAGGAGCCGGATCCCGGTGTCGTGCGGGCGGGTCGGGTAGTGGCGGGCGAGCGGGGCGAGATCGGCTCGGTAGATTTCCCAATAGCTCATCGGTACGCCGTCGAGAAGGCCCAGGCAGGGGACGTCGCGGCCGTCCCCGCCGCAACGGGCGCGGAGACGGCGGGCAGCCGCCTCCACCGGGTCCGCGGGGGCCGGGGATCCGGCCCGGTCCCGGAGGTCCCGGAACGCGGCGGACGCGGGGTCGCCGAGCCAGCGGGCGAGCAGCGGCAGATCGCGCTCGGCACGGACCGGGAGCAGGCGGAAGGAGCCCGCCCGTACGGCGGCCGGTCCCCAGGCCGCGATGTCCCCGAGCAGTTCCCGGCCGGGTGCCGGGCCGGGCGCGCTCTCCGCGTCCGGCGCCCCGCCGGTGCTTCCGGTGCGGAGGCCGTGCGCGCCCGCCGCCGCTTCCCGGCCGGCCGCCGGGGTGTCCGCGTCCCGGGCCGCTCCCTCCCCTCCGCCGTCCGGGGCCCCGCCCGGCAGGCGCAGGTCCACGGTGTCGGCCGTGCTGGAGTCGGGCGGGTCCGCCGTGCTGGCGGTCCGGCCGTGCTCACCCGTCATGACCCGGAAGCGGCAAGCGGGTTGGGGACGGTGACGTACACGGGCCGGGTGTCGGCGGGGCCGGCCGGCTCGTCCGGACCGTGCAGCCGGGTGAGGAGGTCGGCCTTGCACCGCAGGGTGGCGGATTCCAGCAGCAGGCGGGGCAGCGGGGAGACCGCGCCGCCGTGGCCGGTGCCGCCGCGCGCCGCGTCGGTGAGGAAACGGCGGAAGGCCGCCAGCAGGACGCGCTCGTCGGCGAGCCGCTGGGAGCCGAACGCCCCGATGAGGCCGAGGACGTTGTTGATGCCGAGGTGGTAGGCGAAGCGCTCGTCGGCGACCTCGTCGGGGACGAAGGTGTCGCTCGCGGTGCCGATGCCGGGCAGCCGCCGTTCGAGCTCCGCGCGGCGCGACTCCCGGAAGCAGGAGCCCTGGTTGCCGCGGTACCGGCCGCCCGCGGGCCAGCCCTCCGGGCCCAGCAGGACGAGGGTGTTCTGCTGGTGGGCCTCCAGCGCGACCCCCGCCGTGGCGTCCAGCCACAAGACGGGGCGGACGACGGCCTCCAGGTAGCGCAGGAACCACTCGGTGGCGACGGCCGCCGGCGGGCGGCCCGTACGGGCGGCGAGACCGCCGAGCACCTGGGCGAGGCGGGAGCGCACGGCCGGGACGCCCCGGCCGCCGCGGCCCGGCCAGGGGCGCGGGGAGACGAGCCCGGCGACGCAGACGGCGTCGTCTCCGGGGCGGAAGGGGTTGTGCCGGATCACCGCGTCGAGGCCCGGTACCGGCTCGCCGTCGGGACCGCGCACGGCCAGCCAGGCGGGGTCGCGGACGATGTCGAACGACGGATGCGCGCTCCGCCACCGCTCCCCCAGACCGGTGCGGAGCAGCCGGTGCACCTCGACGCCGCGCCGCAGCTCCTCGGGGAGGTTCTCCCGGCGGGAGCCGGTGATCCGCAGGCCGAGGGAGAGCTTGAGCATCGCGGGGGCGTCCGGCCGGTACACGGTCCGCAGGGAGGAGGTCGGGTGCCAGACCGGGCCGTGCGCGCCGAGGTCGTGCAGCAGGCCGCGGTCGAACAGTTCGGCGACGGCTGGGAGATGCCGCACTGCGTGCGCCTGCCGGGGGTGCAGCGGCAGCGGCACGGTGCCCTCCGGGAGCACGGCGTCGGGGCCGGCCAGGCGTTCGGCGAGCCGTTCGGCCGGGACGGTCCGGCCGCGTTCGGTCCAGGCCGAGTCGGCGGCCAGCACCGACGGGTCGGCGGCCAGCCAGTGCAGCGGGAAGGCGCCGCGCAGCTCGGGCGAGTATGCGCCCGCCTCGGCGCCGGAGAGCCCTTCACGGCTCTTGGGTGTGGGATGGAGCGGGTGGCCGAGCAGCAGGGACTGCTCCCCGTCGAGAAAGCGCGCGGTGCCGGGCGGGGTCTCCGGGTCCGCCCGCCGGGCGGTGAGGAACACGGCGGTACGGCGTACGGAGTCGGCGACGCGCCCCACGAGATCGGCCCCGTCACCCGGGAGGGACCGGCCCCGGGCGCCGTACCGCGCCTCACGGACCAGCAGCGCGGCGAGCGTCACCGCGTCCACGGGCGGGGAGTCCTCCGGCGCGCCGACCAGGACGGGGGTGCCGAACCGGTGCCAGCCGCAGGCGGACCAGTGGTGGACCGGCACCCGGAGGGCGGTGCCGCAGGCCGTGAGCGGGATGCGGAGGGTGTCCCCGGCCGGGGCCGGCGTGCCCGTCTCCCGGACCCAGCAGCGCAGCAGGTTCTCGGCGGCGGCCGTGTCGGCGGCGGTGCCGGGATCGGGATGGTCCAGCGGATCGCGGCGGTGGCAGGAGGGCCGGTGAGGGGAGAGCCGGGGGCCGGCGGCGCCCTGGGCCGGGAGGACGGCGGGCGCGGCGTCCGGGCGGGAACGGAGGTGGGCACCGGCATCCGGGGTGCCGGATGCCGACGTCATCCGGGCCCGGGCGGCGCCGTCCGGAGCGCCGCCGTCCGGGGGGCCGGGATCGGAAGCGGCGGGCGCGGGAGTCACGGCAGCGGGCGCGGGGCTTGCGGCGGGCGCCTCGGGCCCGCTGATGCGTACGTTCATGTCCGGTCCGGCGCGGCCGGCCCGGCGGTGCACCGTCCGGGGCGGTGGCGCCTGTCTCCTTCGTCGTCGCAGTCGCAGGGTCGCAGTCGCAGGGTCGCGGTCGCAGGGTCGCGGTCGCAGGGATCGCGGTGGCCGGCCGTCCCGGAGCGGGCCGCCCGGGTCTCCAGGACCCGCCGGGCGGCCACCGGGTGACGGGCAGGGGGAGCCGGCCGCGTCCGCCGGCCGGGAGCCGGCGGCGGTCGGGAGACGCCTCCGCGCGGCGGCGGCCCATACCGGCCGCGGGGCCGCTGCGGCGGCGCGCGGTGATCGGTGCCCCGTGAACGCCGCCCGGCGTCCCCCCGTATACAACGAGGGCGAAGGGTGGAGATCACGGTCGCTGCGAAGATCCTTGGCGGTGCCCGTGCAGGAACCGGAGCCCCGGCCGGGTGCGTCCTCAGCGGCACGGCATAGTGGGAGTCCGACAGCCTTGTCGGCGTCCATGATCCTTCCATCTTCCGGATTTCAACGGGGAGTTCCACCCATGGCATCGATACGCAGGCCGGCGCTCGCCGCGGCCGCGCTGGCCGCCGTGCTCGCGGTCACCGCGACAGCGTGCGGACCCACGGACGACAACGCGGGCGACCCGGCCGCCGCCACCGCCGGGCAGGGCGGCGGCGAGAACGACCTCGCCCTTCCCGACGACCTGAACTCCCGGCTCAAGGAGCTCGGTCTCGACCTCGACAAGTGGCGGAACGGCGACTGGAAGAACTGGAAGAAGGACGACTGGCTGCGCGAGGCCAACGAGTTCATCAACCCGGTCATCGACGACCTGTGGAAGCCGGACCGGATGAAGGACGCCGACGTCCCGGAGAAGACCGTTCCCACCGACGTGGCCGAGGAGCAGGGCGTCACCGATCCGACACCCGATCCCGTGCAGGCCCAGCGGGTGGACACCCCGTACCACCGGAACGCGGCCCCGGTCGGCAAGGTGTTCTTCGACGGCCCCGAGGGCTCGATGGTCTGCTCGGGCACCGTGGTGAAGGACCCGGCGAACCCCGGCAGGTCGAACATGGTGTGGACGGCCGGGCACTGCGTGCACGCCGGGCAGAAGGGCGGCTGGTACCGCAACATCGTCTTCGTGCCCTCGTACAACGACAACGAGGTGCCGGCGGAGCAGATCGCCAACACCCCCCGCGAGCAGGTCGCCCCGTACGGCATCTGGTGGTCGGACTGGGCCTCGACCTCCCAGGAGTGGATCTCCCGGGGCGCCCAGGAGGGCGGCGCCGGCGCCCCGTACGACTACGCGGTGCTGCATGTGAAGCCCGAGGAGGGCAGCGGCAAGTCGCTGGAGGAGACCGTCGGCGCGGCGCTGCCGGTCGCGTTCGAAACCCCGTCGGTGCAGGACATCCGCTCGATGGGCGCCTGGGGCTACCCGGCCGCTCCGCCGTTCGACGGCGTACGGATGTTCTCCTGCGTGGACGCGCCGGGCCGCCTCTCGCTCTTCCAGGACCAGCCCACCATGTACCGCATCGGCTGCACCATGACGGGCGGCTCCTCGGGCGGCGGCTGGTTCGCCTCGGTGAACAACGAGACGGCGCTGGTGTCGAACACCTCCATCGGCCCGGTGACGGGCGGCTGGCTCGCCGGTCCGCAGCTCGGTGCGGGGGCCAAGGCGGTCTTCGACTCGGTCAGCCGGAAGTTCGCCTCGTAGCGGGCGGCGCAGGAACGAACGGTGTGCGGCGGAAGGCCCGCCCCCGGCTGGGGGCGGGCCTTCCGCCGTACCGCTGTCCGTCCGTCCGCCGGGCGGCCGGATTCCGGGGATTCAGCGCTGTCCGGCGAGGGCGTACGGGGCCAGCTCGGCGGCCAGCTCCTCGTGGACCCGCGCCTTGAGCAGCGTGCCCTCCCCGGTGTGCTCCTCGGAGATGACCTCGCCGTCGGCGTGCGCCCGGGAGATCAGACCGCCCTGCGTGTACGGCACCAGGGCCTCGATGCCGACCCGGGGCCGGGGCAGCTTCTCGTCGAGCAGCGTGCGCAGTTCGTCGATGCCCCGTCCGGTGCGGGCCGACACGGCGATCGCGCCCTTCTCCGTGCGCAGCAGCCGCTGGAGGACGAGCGGGTCGGCCGCGTCCGCCTTGTTGACGACCACGATCTCGGGCACGTCCTGCGCGCCCACCTCGCGGATCACCTCCCGGACGGCAGCGAGCTGCTCCTCCGGGACCGGGTGCGCGCCGTCCACCACGTGCAGGATGAGATCGGCGTCGCCGACCTCCTCCATGGTGGAGCGGAACGCCTCGACCAGGTGGTGCGGCAGATGCCGGACGAATCCGACGGTGTCGGCCAGGGTGTAGGCCCGTCCGCTGGGCGTCTCGGCCCGGCGCACGGTCGGGTCGAGCGTGGCGAACAGGGCGTTCTCCACCAGGACTCCCGCCCCGGTGAGGCGGTTGAGGAGTGAGGACTTGCCGGCGTTGGTGTACCCGGCGATGGCGACCGAGGGCACCTTGTTGCGCTTGCGCTCCTGCCGCTTGACGTCGCGGCCGGTCTTCATCTCCGCGATCTCCCGGCGCATCTTCGCCATCTTCTCGCGGATCCGCCGCCGGTCCGTCTCGATCTTGGTCTCACCGGGACCACGGGTGGCCATGCCGCCGCCGGAGGAACCGGAGCCGCCACCACCCATCTGCCGGGAGAGCGACTGGCCCCAGCCGCGCAGCCTGGGCAGCATGTACTGCATCTGCGCCAGGGAGACCTGCGCCTTGCCCTCACGGGACTTGGCGTGCTGGGCGAAGATGTCCAGGATCAGCGCGGTCCGGTCGACCACCTTGACCTTGACGACGTCCTCGAGATGGATGAGCTGGCCGGGCGTGAGCTCACCGTCGCAGACGACGGTGTCCGCCCCGGTCTCCAGCACGATGTCACGGAGCTCCACGGCCTTGCCGGAGCCGATGTACGTGGCCGGGTCGGGCTTGTCACGGCGCTGGATCACACCGTCCAGCACCAGCGCGCCCGCCGTCTCGGCGAGGGCCGCCAGCTCGGCCAGGCTGTTCTCGGCGTCCTGCGCCGTACCGGACGTCCAGACGCCGACCAGCACGACGCGCTCCAGGCGCAGCTGCCGGTACTCGACCTCGGTGACGTCCTCCAGCTCGGTGGACAGGCCCGCGATCCGGCGCAGGGCCGCGCGGTCGCTGCGGTCGTACTGCTCGCCGTCACGCAGCTCGTCGAACTCGTCACCCCAGGCGACGTCCTCTTCCATCAGGGCGTCGGCGCGGAGGCCGGCCGAGGAGGTACGCGCGAGGCGCTCGGTGTCCTGGGAAGGAGAGGAAGAGGGGGTCATTGGATCCTTACGTCGAGGGGATTCCTGCCGGGAACAACGCCCGGGGCGCCCGGAGGATTCCCGGGCCCGCGGCCGTGCCGGTGCCACGATCGTCCCACGGGCCGGGCGGCCCGTCACCCCGGTTTACGGGCCGGTGCCGGGCTCTCCCGGCCCGCGCCCCGGCCGCCCGCGGGCTCCTGCGCCGGCCGGGCGGGGCCCTCGGCGGGGACGGCGGGGACCCCGGGGACGGCGCCGCGGGACCGCGCTCCCGCGGCGCGGGGCGCCCCCTCGGCCGGCCCGCCGAGCCGGCTGACGTCGTAGACCCCGGGCACCTTCCGCATCGCCCGCACCAGCGCGGGCAGCGCGGCCGGACCGGCGATCCGCAGGGTGTAGGTGTGCCGGACCCGCTGCTCGTGCGGGGGTTCGACACGGGCCGAGACGACGGCGGCGCCCTGCTGGGCGATGGCCTCGGTGAGCTCGGCGAGGAGCCGGGGCCGGCCGAACGCCTCGGCGAGCAGGGTGACCCGGCAGCCGCCCGCCGGCCCGCCGCCCCGCGGCCCGTGCGGCGGGCCGGCCGCCTCGGGGGCCGCGGGCCCGGCGGGACGCCTCCCGGCCGTCTCCCGGACGGCGGCCGCCGGGTGCGCCGCCAGCCAGCCGCTGATGGCGATGCGCGCGGCGGGGGTCCGGGCGCACTCCAGCCACTCGGGGGACGGGCCCGCGGCTCCGTCCTGCGACGCCATGAGGAGCTGGAGGGTGTCGCCGTCGCGCAGCACGCTGGCCAGGGACACGAGCCGGCCGTTCACCCGGGCGCCGATGCAGGAGTGGGCGCCGCCGCCGTGCAGCGCGTAGGCGGCGTCCACGCAGCTGGCGCCGGCGGGGAGGACCACCGTGGCCCCGTCCGCTTCGCAGACCGTGATCTCGCGGTCCTCGGCGAGCTCCCCGCGGAGCTCGGCCCAGAAGGTGTCGGGGTCCGGGGTGTCCCGCTGCCATGCGAGCAGCCGGGAGAGCCAGCCCGGCCGGGTCGGGTCGGCGCGCTCGCCGTCCGGGGCCTCCGCGCCCTCCTGGCCGCCGTCCGCGGTGTACGGATTGCCCAGCGCCACCACGCCCGCCTCGGCCACCCGGTGCATCCGGTGGGTGCGCACCAGGACCTCGGTGACCTCGCCGTCCTGCCGGGCGGCGACGGCGGTGTGCAGCGACTGGTAGAGGTTGAACTTGGGCGCCGCGATGAAGTCCTTGAACTCGGAGACCACCGGGGTGAAGCAGGTGTGCAGTTCGCCGAGGACGGCGTAGCAGTCGGCGTCCTCGGCGACCAGGACGAGCAGCCGGCCGAAGTCCGCCCCGGTCAGCTCGCCGCGCCCCAGCCGCACCCGGTGGACGGAGACCAGGTGCCGCGGGCGGACCTGGACCTCGGCGGCGATGCCCGCCTCCCGCAGCACCGCGCGCACCCGCTCGGCGGTGGCCTCCAGCGGGCCGGGGCGGGCCGTGCGCTCCCGGACCAGGCGGCGGGTGCGCTCGTACGCCTCGGGGTGCAGGACCGCGAAGACCAGGTCCTCCAGCTCGGTCTTGAGGGCGTGCACGCCGAGGCGCTCGGCGAGCGGGATGAGGACGTCCCGGGTGACCCGGGCGATCCGGGCCTGCTTCTCGGGGCGCATGACGCCGAGGGTGCGCATGTTGTGCAGGCGATCGGCGAGTTTCACCGACATCACCCGGACGTCGTTGCCGGTGGCGACCAGCATTTTGCGGAAGGTCTCGGGTTCGGCGGCGGCGCCGTAGTCGACCTTCTCCAGCTTGGTGACGCCGTCGACGAGGTAGCGCACCTCCTCGCCGAACTCCTCGCCCACCTGCTCCAGGGTGACGTCGGTGTCCTCGACGGTGTCGTGCAGCAGGGAGGCGGTCAGCGTGGTGGTCTCGGCGCCGAGTTCGGCGAGGATCAGGGTGACGGCGAGCGGGTGCGTGATGTACGGCTCGCCGCTCTTGCGGGTCTGCCCGCGGTGCGAGGACTCGGCCAGGAGGTACGCCCGGCGCAGCGGGTCGAGGTCGGCGCCGGGGTGGTGAGCGCGGTGGACCTTGGCCACGTGCTCGATGGCGTCCGGCAGCGGGTGCCGGGGGGCCGGGCCGCGGAGCGCCGCGTGCCCGAGCCTGCGCAGGTCGATGCGCGGGCGCCCGCGTCTGCGGACGGGAGGGACGGGTCTCATGGGCTCCGCGCACATGGGCACCTCCGGCGACTCGGGCGGCCGGGGCGGTCCCGCGTGCCCCGGAGGCCGGCGGGCGCCCGGGCCGGCGACTGATGCCACGACCCCATCACGGAGTGCGGGGCAGCTGTCGCTCTCCGTGGCTCACGCCACCCGATCGAGCGAAGATCAGGGGAGAACGGCCGCGAGCCAGCGGGCGTCGAGCGTGCCCTCGGCCACGATCTCGGCGGGGCCGGTCATCTCGACGGCGCCGTCGGGGTGTTCGGTGATCACCAGCCGTCCGCCGGGGACGTCCACGGTGTACGTCGCGGGACGTCCGGTGACCGCCGGGTCGGCGCCGTCCCGGCGGGCCGCCGCGACCATCACGGCGCAGGCGCCGGTGCCGCAGGACCGGGTCTCGCCGGACCCGCGCTCGTGGACGCGCATCGCCACATGGCGCGGCCCCCGGTCGGCGGCGAACTCCACGTTCGCGCCCTCGGGATAGGCGTCGGCGGGCGTCACCCGCGGCGGGTCGAGCAGCGGCCCGGCGTGGGCCAGGTCCTCGACGAACGCCACGGCGTGCGGATTGCCCATGTTGACGTTGAGGGCGGGCCGGCGGCGCCCGTCCACCGTCACCGACACCTCGCCGGCGGGCAGCAGCGCGCGGCCCATGCCGACCGTGATGTCGCCCGGGGTGCCGTCGTCCGCGGTCTTGGCGATGTGCACCCGGCGCACGCCGGCGCGGGTGGCCAGCGCGAGATCGCCCTCGGCCACGAGCCCGGCGCGCTGCAGATAGCGGGCGAACACCCGGACGCCGTTGCCGCACATCTCCGCGACGCTGCCGTCGCCGTTGCGGTAGTCCATGAACCACGCGGCCTCACCGGCCATACCGGCGGCCTCGGGGTGTGCGGCGGAGCGCACGACGTGCAGCAGTCCGTCGCCCCCGATGCCGGCCCGCCGGTCGCACAGCCGGGCGACGGCCGCCGGGGGGAGGTCGAGACGGTTCTCCGGGTCGGGCAGGATCACGAAGTCGTTCTCGGTGCCGTGGCCCTTGAGAAAGGCGAGGGGTGCGGTGCTCACGTCTCCGATCCTACGGGCCCCGGGGGCCGCCCGCGCCGGTGGTCCTCCTCCGCGGCCCCGCGGCCCCGGAGGGTTGGGCGGGGAGCCGGTCAGCGGAGCCGGGCCACCCGCCACAGGCAGAGCAGGGCCACCGTGACGACGAAGAGGGCGTAGAGGCCGGCGATCCGCCAGTCCGGCCGGCCGCCGGAACCGGGGGCCGGGAGACCGGGCCAGGTGAGCCCCGCCCGGCGGGCCGCCATCACACCCCAGCCCGCGGCGCAGCAGCTGATGAGCAGACCGAGCATGGCGACGACCGCGCCGCCGTCCCCGAAGGCGAAGGCCAGCGGGAAGGCGAACATCAGGGAGCCGACGGCCGCCAGCACCACGATCGGCGCGAGCTGCCAGATGCGCAGCCGCCGCTGCGGGCGGATCTCCCGGAAGGACTCGCCGCCCTCCGGAACGGCCGCGTCGTCCTCCGGCCCGTCGGGGGCCAGCGACGCCGGAAGGCCGTCGAGCCCTGGGCCGTCGAGCCCTGGGGGCCCGTCGACGGAATGCGATCTGTCACGAGGGCCGGCCTCCATCGCCACGCGCCCTCCCAACTCGACGTCACCATGCGATCAGAGCTCGATGATGGCACGCCGGCCGGGCCGCCGAGGACGCGCGGAGCGTCCCGATGCCATCACGTGATCAGGCTGTGACCGCTCGTTCGACCAACGTCAACGCCTGCCCCAGGAGTTCCCCGCGGTGGTCCGCCGCCCCGCTCAGCCAGTGCACCCGGGGGTCCCGGCGGAACCAGGAGTCCTGGCGGCGTGCGAAACGCTTGGTGGCGCGCACCGTGTCGTCCCGCGCCTGCTCCTCGGTGCACTCCCCCGCCAGCTGGGCGAGCACCTGCTGGTAGCCGAGCGCCCGGGAGGCGGTGCGGCCCTCGCGCAGGCCGGCGGCCTCCAGCTCCCGTACCTCCGCGACGAGACCGTCCTCCCACATGCGGACGACGCGGGCGGCGATCCGGGCGTCGAGCTCGGGCCGTCCGACGTCCACGCCGATCTGGACGGTGTCGTAGACCGGTTCGGGCCCGGGGAGGCTGGCCGTGAAGGGGCGGCCGGTGATCTCGATGACCTCCAGGGCGCGGACGATGCGCCGTCCGTTGCCCGGCAGGATCGCCCGGGCGGCCCCGGGGTCGGCGGCGGCGAGCCGGGCGTGCAGGGCACCGGGGCCCGACTCCGCCAACTCGCCCTCCAGACGGGCCCGTACGGCGGGATCGGTCCCCGGGAACTCCAGGGCGTCGAGCGCGCCGCGCACATACAGGCCGGAACCGCCCACCAGGACGGGGGTGCGGCCCGCGGCGAGAAGCCGGTCGATCTCGGCGCGGGCCAGCCGCTGGTACTCGGCGACGCTCGCGGCCTCGGTCACGTCCCAGACGTCGAGGAGGTGGTGGGGGACGCCACGGCGCTCGGCGGGGGTGAGCTTGGCGGTGCCGATGTCCATGCCCCGGTACAGCTGCATCGAGTCGGCGTTCACGACCTCACCGCCGAGCCGGAGGGCGAGACCGACGCCCAGATCCGATTTCCCGGCCGCGGTGGGGCCGACGACAGCGATCACTCGGGGGGCGTCTTCTGTGCTCTTCACCGTTCCAGTCTCCCAAAGGCCGCCGGGCGCGTCCGGCGCCCGGCGGGCCGGGCGGTGGGCTCCGGGGGGCGGCCGGCGGCGGGAGGGGGAGCGCTACGACCAGGTGGCGACGTGGTAGCCGACCCCGTACGGAGCGTCGTCGTACAGCAGTTCCCCGTCCAGGTCGGCGCCCTCCGCCGCCCCGGCGAGCACCTGCCAGGGTGCCCGGCCCGCCGCCTTGAGCTCGTGGGCGAGCTCCTCGTCCACCGCCATCAGCGCCTCCGTGTCCACCTCCGCGAGCGCCCGGGCGACCCCGGCGTCGAATCCGGCGGCGCGCTCGTCGAGATAGCCGGGGGCCCGTACGGACCGGCAGGCGCTGCCGTCGCCCATCACCAGCAGCGCGACGCGCTCGGCGCCGGTGGCGATCTCCCGGCCGACCTGGGCGCACCGGTCGGCGGACAGGGGCTCGCCGACACCGAGCCCCTCCACCGGGGCGGCGGCCCAGCGGGTGCGTTCCAGGAGCCAGCCGGCGACCGCCAGCGAGAGCGGGAGGACGCGCTCGGGGGCGGGCGGGCCGTCCGCCGGGCCGAGCCGCACCGCGCGGTCGACACCGACCTCGCGGAAGGAGCCCGGGGCGCCCTGCGGATGGGGCCCGCGGCCCGCCTGCTCGGCGGGGCCGATCACCACCAGGCGGTCCGGGCGGGCGGCCGCCGGCACGGCGACGGCGTCGTAGCAGGCGGCCCGCAGTGCGTCGAGTTCGGCGGCGGCACCGGCCGCGACCTCGGGAACGAGCAGCGGCGGACACGGGCACACGGCGGCGGCGACGAGCATGGCCGGAACCCTAGCAAGCGGACGGGCGCCCGCCCGGCCGTCAGTCGCGCGCGCAGCCGGCGGCCGGGGCGGGCTCGGGCGGCGGGGCGCCGACCGTGGGGAGGCCGAGCATCACCCCGGACGGGGCCGCGGGCGCGGCGTTCCGCCGCTCCCAGGCGTCGCCCGCGCGGGTGCGCCGGACCGCCTTCGGCGGCCCCTCGGCCAGCAGGTGGTGCGGGGCCGCGTAGCTGACCTCGACGGTGACCATGTCACCGGGGCGGACCGGTTCCTCCGGGCGTGTGAAGTGCACCAGACGGTTGTCCGGGGCGCGTCCGGAGAGGCGCCGGGTGGCCCCGTCCTTGCGGCCCTCGCCCTCCGCGACCAGCACCTCCAGCACGCGGCCGGTCTGCTTCTTGTTCTCCTCCCAGCTGATCTCCTCCTGGAGGGCGACCAGCCGTTCGTAGCGCTCCTGGACCACGGCCTTGGGGATCTGGTCCGGCATGTCGGCGGCCGGGGTGCCGGGGCGCTTGGAGTACTGGAAGGTGAACGCCTGCGCGAAGCGGGACTCGCGGACCACGTGCAGGGTCTGCTCGAAGTCCTCCTCCGTCTCGCCGGGGAAGCCGACGATGATGTCCGTCGAGACGGCGGCGTCGGGCATGGCCTCCCGGACCTTCCCGATGATGCCGAGGAAGCGCTCCTGGCGGTACGAGCGGCGCATGGCCCTGAGCACCCGGTCGGAGCCGGACTGCAGCGGCATGTGGAGCTGCGGCATGACGTTGGGCGTCTCGGCCATGGCGGCGATGACGTCGTCGGTGAAGTCGCGGGGGTGCGGCGAGGTGAAGCGGACCCGCTCCAGCCCCTCGACGGACCCGCAGGCGCGCAGCAGTTTGGAGAAGGCCTCGCGGTCGCCGATGTCGGAGCCGTAGGCGTTGACGTTCTGGCCGAGCAGGGTGATCTCGGTGACGCCCTCGGCCACCAGCGCCTCCACCTCGGCGAGGATGTCGCCGGGCCGGCGGTCCTTCTCCTTGCCGCGAAGCGCGGGGACGATGCAGAAGGTGCAGGTGTTGTTGCAGCCGACGGAGATGGACACCCAGGCCGCGTAGGCGGACTCGCGGCGGGTGGGCAGGGTGGAGGGGAACGCCTCCAGCGACTCCGCGATCTCGACCTGCGCCTCCTCCGCCACGCGGGCACGCTCCAGCAGCACCGGCAGACGGCCGATGTTGTGGGTGCCGAAGACCACGTCGACCCAGGGGGCCTTCCTGACGATGGTGTCCCGGTCCTTCTGGGCGAGACAGCCGCCGACGGCGATCTGCATGCCCGGCCGTTTCGCCTTCAGCGGGGCCAGCCGGCCGAGGTTCCCGTAGAGCCGGTTGTCGGCGTTCTCCCGCACCGCGCAGGTGTTGAAGACGACGATGTCGGCCTCGCCCTCGGCACGGCCCTCGGGCGCGCGGACGTATCCGGCGTCCTCCAGGAGTCCGGAGAGCCGCTCGGAGTCGTGGACATTCATCTGGCACCCGTAGGTGCGCACCTCGTAGGTCTTCGCGCTCATCTCGTCCACCAGGGTACGGGGTCGGCCTACCGCCCCGCCCCCGGCTTCCGGGAGCCCGCGGGCCCGTTCCGGGACGGCCCTGGCCGCCGGCGGGGCGGCCTGGCAGGATTGCCCGCATGGCTCCCGCGCTGTCCCGTATCGGCAGGCGCCGCGCCGCCCGGATCGCGCTCGCGGGCTGCGCGGCGCTGGCGCTGCTGGCGTGGTGGCTGCTGCCGCTGCGCGACGGGCCGCCGCCGCGGGGCACGATGACGTTCAGCACCGGTGTCCCCACGGGCGTCTACTCGCTCTACGGGAAGCTGCTGAAGGAGCGGATGGCGGAGGACCTCCCGGAGGTGGACGTCCGGCTGCGCGCGAGCGAGGGCTCCGTGCAGAACCTCCAGCGGCTGGTGTCCGGCCAGGCCGACTTCACCATCGCCGCGGCCGACGCCGTGGCCGCGTACGAGGACGTGAACCCGGGGGACGCCGCGTCGCTGCGGGCCTGCGCGCGGCTCTACGACGACTACATGCAGCTCGTGGTGGACAGGGATTCGGACATCGGCAGCGCGCGGGAGCTGCGCGGCAAGCGGGTGGCGATCGGCCAGCCCGGCTCCGGCGTCAGCCTGATCACCCACCGTCTGCTGCGGGCGGCGGGGCTCGACGCCGACGAGGACATCACCGCGGTGCGGGTCGGGATCGACAAGATGCCCGCCATGCTCCGCGAGGGGAGGATCGACG
The DNA here is from genome assembly GCF_000220705.2 of Streptomyces xinghaiensis S187. GTDB lineage: Bacteria > Actinomycetota > Actinomycetes > Streptomycetales > Streptomycetaceae > Streptomyces > Streptomyces xinghaiensis. The sequence continues at coordinate 1,792,362 of NZ_CP023202.1, forward strand.
CCTTCTTCTGGTCCGGGGGCCTGCCGACGACGGCCGTGGCGGATCTCGCGGACGACTTCCCCGTCCGGCTGGTGCAGCTCGGCGATCTCGTGAACGAACTGCACCGGCAGGGGCGGGACACCTGGCAGTACCGGTCCGCGCTGATGCCGGCCGACGCCTACCCCCGGGTGCAGCGCGGACAGCCGGTGAAGACCATCGCGGTGGCGAATCTGCTGGTCACCACCGACCGTACGGACCCGGGCCTCACCGAGGCCATCACGCGCACCGTCATCGACAGCCGGGACGAGATCGGGCGGGACGTGCACGCGGCGCAGCTGGTGGACCTCCGCACGGCGGTCTTCACCGACCCGCTGGACCTCCACGAGGGCGCGAGCCGCTACTACCGCTCGGTGAAGTCCTGAGGGCGGCACCGCCGCGCACCCCCGGACGCACCCGTGCGCCGCGCCCTTCTACGCCCGGCGCTCCGACGGCTGCGGGCGCTCCGGGGGCGCGGTCCGCGGCAGGGTGATCGTCACCAGCAGACCCCGCGGCTCGTTGGGCGCGAAGCCGATGGTGGCGCCTCCGGCGGCGAGCAGCGCCCGGGAGATCGACAGGCCCAGCCCCGATCCGGAGACGTTCTGGTGCCGGTTGCTGCGCCAGAAGCGGTCGCCGATCCGGTCCAGTTCCTCTTCCGTGAGTCCGGGGCCGCCGTCGGCGACGGTGATGCGGACGGTGTCCCCGACGGCCTCCACGCCGACCGTGACGTCCCCGCCGCCGGGGGTGAACTTCAGGGCGTTGTCCACCACGGCGTCCAGTGCGCTGGAGAGCGCCACCGGGTCGGCCCAGCCGGTGGCTCCGGCGGGACCCTCGTAGCGCAGGCCGACCTCCTCGCGGTCGGCCACCGGGCGCCAGGAGCCCACGCGTTCCGCCACCAGGTCCGCGACGTCCGTGAGCTGCAGATCCGGGTCGGCGTGCTCGGCGAGGGCGAGCCCGAGCAGGTCGTCGAGGACCCGGGCCAGCCGCTTGCCCTCCGCGCGGACCGACGCGATCTCCTCGTTGCCGTCCGGGAGTTCGAGCGCCAGCAGCTCGATCCGCAGGAGCAGCGCGGCCAGCGGGTTGCGCAGCTGGTGCGAGGCGTCGGCGACGAAGGCGCGCTGCTGTTCGAGCACGTCCTCCATGGTGTCGGCCATCTCGTTGAACGACCGTGCGAGCCGGCGCAGTTCCGGCGGGCCGCCCGAGACGGCCACCCGGGAGTGCATCCGGCCGGTGGCGATGTCGTGGGTGACGGCGTCGAGTACGCGGACGGGTCTCAGCACCCAGCCGGTGAGCCGGATGGCGGCGCCGATCGCGAGGAGCATCGCCGCGGACTCCCCGGCGCCGATGAGCAGCCAGCCGCGGAGGATGCGGGAGCGCATCTGCCCGGTCGGCGAATCGGTGACGACGACGGCGATCACGTCGCCCTCGTGGACCACCGGGGAGGCGATGGTGAGCCGGTCCCGCTGCCAGGGCCAGACCTGGGGCGGATTGTGGCTGCGGCGCCCCGCGAGGGCCTCCCTGAACGCCTGGCCGCCCTCGCCGTCCGCGGCGACCCGCCAGCCCGCCGGGGCCACCGCCATCGCCTCGCGGTTCCGGAAGAAGACCCCGGCCCGGATCCCGTACAGCTCGTGGTACCGCTCGAGCCGGGAGGCCAGCGCGGCCCGCCGGCCGCCCGCGTCGGCCTGCGCACCCTCTTCCCCGGCCTCCCCCGGGTCCTCCGCCTCCGGGCGGGCCGCCACGAACTGGGCGAGCGCGGCGAAGCGGGCCGTGTCGTCGATCCGGTCCACCACCACCCGCTGCTGCTCGGCGGCGGCCTGGCTCGCCGCCAGCGGGAAGCCGAGCGCCAGCAGCACGCCCGCCATGAGGACGATGAGGAGCGGAAGGAGTCGTGTACGCACCCGGGCCCGGCCCTGTGAGCCCTCAGGCCGCCGGCTCGACGAGCCGGTAGCCGACGCCGCGCACCGTCTCGATCAGAGCGGGCATCCGCAGCTTGGAGCGGAGCGAGGCGATGTGCACCTCCAGCGTGCGGCCGGTGCCCTCCCAGCTGGTGCGCCAGACCTCGCTGATGATCTGCTCCCGGCGGAAGACGACGCCGGGGCGCTGCGCCAGCAGGGCCAGCAGGTCGAACTCCTTGCGGGTCAGGGAGACGGTCACGCCGTCCACCGTGACCCGCCGGGTCGGCAGCTCGATGAGTACCGGCCCGAGCCGCAGCGCGTCCGCCGCCGGGCCGGCCGCGGGGTCCGCCTCCGCCTTCTCGCCCGGGACGGTGCGCCGGAACACCGCGTGGATGCGGGCCAGCAGTTCCCCGGTGTCGTACGGCTTGACGACGTAGTCGTCGGCGCCGAGGTTCAGCCCGTGTATCCGGGAGCGCACATCGGCGCGCGCCGTCACCATGATCACGGGGGTGGTGGTGAGCTTGCGGATCCTGCCGCAGACCTCGAAGCCGTCCTGGTCGGGCAGGCCGAGGTCGAGCAGGACCACCCCGAAGGGGGCGCCGGCGTCGGGGAGCAGCGCCTGGAGCGCCTCCGCACCGCTGCGGGCGTGCGTCACGGTGAACCCGTGCCGGGCGAGCACCGCGGACAGGGCGGCCGCGACGTGGTCGTCGTCCTCGACGAGGAGCAGTCTCATGGGTCCCCCTTCCGGTCCGGGTGCTCGGCGGCGTGCGCGGCCCTCGCGCATACAGACCGATTCGTACCCGATGACCGGGAGGGGGCGGGTTCTCTCGCGGACATCGTTACGGAGCCGGTAGCGGGCCCCGGACATGGTGCGGCGGGAGTCGCCGGGTGACTACTCTCTGCTGTCGTGCGTAGCCGTTTCGTTATGCTCAATTTCCCCTCAGATGTAATGACGCTGGTCGGCCCGGCTCACTAGGGTCCTCTGCAGCCGAGGAGGATGGAGCAAGAAGCCGATGACCGAAGTACCGGTGACCAAGGACGCCGTTTCCACTACGGACAAACTGGTCGTGCTGGACAACGTCAACAAGCATTTCGGCGCGCTGCACGTGCTCCAGGACATCGACCTGACCATCGCGCGCGGCGAGGTGGTCGTCGTGATCGGGCCCTCGGGGTCCGGCAAGTCGACGCTGTGCCGCACGATCAACCGGCTGGAGACCATCGACTCCGGCTCGATCACGATCGACGGCAAGCCCCTGCCCGCCGAAGGGCGGGAGCTGGCCCGGCTGCGGGCCGACGTCGGCATGGTGTTCCAGTCCTTCAATCTCTTCTCGCACAAGACCGTGCTGGAGAACGTCATGCTGGGCCAGATCAAGGTCCGGAAGGCGGACAAGAAGGCCGCCCTGGACAAGGCCCGCGCGCTGCTCGACCGGGTGGGCGTGGCCAATCAGGCGGACAAGTACCCCGCCCAGCTGTCCGGCGGCCAGCAGCAGCGCGTCGCCATCGCGCGGGCCCTGGCGATGGACCCGAAGGTGATGCTCTTCGACGAGCCGACCTCCGCGCTCGACCCGGAAATGATCAACGAGGTGTTGGAGGTCATGCAGCAGCTCGCCCGGGACGGCATGACCATGGTCGTCGTCACCCACGAGATGGGGTTCGCCCGCTCCGCCGCCAACCGCGTCGTCTTCATGGCGGACGGCCGCATCGTCGAAGAGGCGCAGCCGGACCAGTTCTTCAGCAATCCGCGCAGCGACCGCGCCAAGGACTTCCTGTCGAAGATCCTCCACCACTGAGCCGGCCCGTCACCCCCTGGGCCCGGCCCGGCAGAACATCCCGTTACCGATCACCGTGAGGAAGTTCGCTCATGAAACTCCGCAAGGCCAGCGCCGCTGCCGCCGCCGCAATCGTCCTCTCCCTGACCGCCACCGCCTGTGGTGGCGGCAGTGACAGCGGGGACGGCGACGAGAAGGTCACCGTCGGTATCAAGTTCGACCAGCCGGGCCTCGGCCTGAAGACCCCGGACGGCGAGTTCACCGGGTTCGACGTCGATGTCGCGACGTACGTCGCCAAGGAGCTCGGCTACGACGAGAAGGACATCGAGTGGAAGGAAGCTCCCAGCGCCGAGCGGGAGAACCTGATCTCGCGCGGGGACGTCGACTTCATCGTCGCCAGCTACTCGATCACCGATGAGCGGAAGGAGAAGGTCAGCTTCGCCGGCCCCTACTTCCTCGCCCACCAGGACCTGCTGATCCGCGCCGACGAGACGTCGATCACGAAGGCCGAGGACCTCAACTCCAAGAAGCTCTGCTCGGTCACCGGCTCGACCTCGGCGCAGAACGTCAAGAACGAGCTGGCGCCCAAGGCCGACCTCGACGAGCAGGGCGGCTACTCCCAGTGCCTGACCGGCCTGGAGAACAAGGTCGTCGACGCCCTGACCACGGACGACGCCATCCTCGCCGGCTACGCCGCGCAGGACGAGCACAAGGGCAAGTTCAAGCTCGCCGGGCTGAGCCTCAGCGACGAGAACTACGGCATCGGCCTCAAGAAGGGCGACACCGAGCTCCAGAAGAAGATCAACGACGCCCTGGAGAAGATGGTCGAGGACGGCTCCTGGGACAAGGCGGTCAAGGACAACTTCGGCCCGGCCGGCTACAAGAACGAGCCCGCCCCGGAGATCACCGAGACCAGCTGAGGACACGCCGGCGCGCCGTCCGCGGGGACGGCGCGCCGCTCCATCCGACCACCAGGGGAGAGCGCGGATCCACGTGTTCGACTTTCTTGATCTAGAGCGGTACGACCTGCTCGGGGCGTTCTGGGTGACGGTGCAGCTCGCCGTCTACTCGGCCGTGGGTTCCCTCATCTGGGGAACCGTCCTCGCCGGGATGCGCGTGAGCCCCGTTCCGCTGATGCGCGGCTTCGGCACCGCGTACGTCAACATCATGCGGAACACTCCGCTCACCGTGGTGCTCGTCGCCGCCTCGCTCGGGCTCTACCAGACCCTGAGCGTCACCCTCGGCGGCGAGGACTCCGACCAGATCGGCTTCCGGCTGGCCGTGCTCGGTCTGGTCGCCTACACCGCCACCTTCGTCTGCGAGGCGCTGCGCTCGGGCATCAACACGGTGCCCGTCGGCCAGGCCGAGGCGGCGCGGGCGCTCGGCCTCAGCTTCACGCAGGTGCTGACGCTCATCGTCCTGCCCCAGGCCTTCCGGTCGGTGGTGGCCCCGCTGGCGAACGTCCTGATCGCCCTCACCAAGAACACCACGGTGGCGGCCACGATCGGCGTCTCCGAAGCGGCGCTGCTGATGAAGGAGATGATCGAGAACGAGAGCGACGTCATCTTCCTCGTCTTCTCCGTGTTCGCCTTCGGGTTCGTTGTCCTGACCCTTCCGACGGGCCTGCTGCTCGGCTGGGTGAGCAAGCGTGTGGCGGTGAAGCGATGAGTGACCTCTCCGTTCTGTACGACGTGCCGGGGCCCCGTGCCAGGCGGCGCAACTGGCTCTACACCGTGCTGTTCCTCGTCGTCCTGGGGCTGGTGTCCTGGTGGGTGCTGGACACCATGGCGGACAAGAACCAGCTCGCCGGCGAGAAGTGGCTCCCGTTCGTCGAGGACTCCCGGGTCTGGACGACCTTCCTGCTGCCCGGTCTGCTGAACACGCTGAAGGCGGCGGCCCTGGCCATCGTCATCGCCCTGCCGTTCGGCGCCCTGCTCGGCATCGGACGGCTGTCCGACCACCGGTGGATCAGCGTGCCGGTCGGCGCGGTGGTCGAGTTCTTCCGCGCCATCCCGGTGCTGCTGCTGATGCTGTTCGCCAACGAGGCGTACGCCCAGCTCACCGATGTGGAGTCGGAGATCCGCCCGCTCTACGCGGTGGTGACCGGACTGGTCCTCTACAACGCCTCCGTCATCGCCGAGGTCGTCCGCGCCGGCATCCTCTCCCTGCCGCACGGGCAGACGGACGCGGCCAAGGCCATCGGCATGCGCAAGGGGCAGACCATGTCCTACGTGCTGCTGCCGCAGGCCGTGACCGCGATGCTGCCGGCCCTGGTCAGCCAGCTGGTCGTGATCGTGAAGGACACGGCGCTGGGCGGGGCGCTGCTCGGCTTCGCCGAACTGCTGAGCCGCGTCCGGAGCATCACCGCCAACTACGGCGCGAACACCATCGCCGCCTTCACCGTGGTCGCGCTCCTCTTCATCCTGCTGAACTTCCTGCTCACCACTTTCGCGAGCTGGCTGGAGGGCCGGGCCCGGCGCTCCCGCAGGGGCAGCGGCGCCGTGGTGACCGAGGACATCGGCAGTGACGTCGCCGTGGTCTCGGCGCCCGGGGACGGCCCGGCGGGCGGACCCGGTGGCGGGCCCGGGGACGGCCCCGGCGACGGCGGTGTGGGCAAGACGCACTGAGCCGCCCAGGCGGGACGGAAGCGACGAGAGGGACAGCGGTGGTCAGCCGCTGTCCCTCTCGCTTGACGTGGGCAATCCCAGTGGGTTGCATTCCTTCTGTGATCACGCACCGGGCTCCCTGTACCACCTCTTTCCCGACCCATCAGGTCGAAGGAGCCGCCCCGTGGACCCGGTGATCGTCGTCGGCGCGGGCCCCGTCGGTCTCGCGCTCGCCCTGGCGCTCACCCGGCACGACGTCCCCGTCCTCGTCCTGGACGAGGGCTCCGGCGCGTACGAGCCGCGGCCCGCCCGGACCACCGTGCTGAGCCCGGACAGCGCCGCCTTCGCCGGCCGCCTCCTCGGCCCCTCGTTCCCGGCCGCCGGCGTCCGCTGGACGGCCTGGCGGACGATACGGCGGCGGCAGACGCCGCGCCGCGAGGAGACCGGGGACGAGGCCCCGCTCCATCTGCCGCAGCACGAACTCGTCCACGGGCTGCGGGCCGCCCTCGCGGCGAGCGGCCTGGCCCGGATCGAGACCGGCTGCCGTCTCCACGCCCTGGAACAGGACGCGGACGGCGTCACCGCGTACACCCGGGAGCCGGCGGCCCCACGGCCCGGCGCGGGCACCTCGTGGCGCGGCAGCCATCTGGTGGGCTGCGACGGGGCGCGGTCCACCGTGCGCAAGCTGCTGGATGTGCGCTTCCCCGGCCGGACCGCCGTCGAACGGCACGCGGTGGCCGCGCTCCGCACCGAACTCCCCTGGCCCGGCGAGGCCGTGCTGTACCGGGGCCCGCGCGGCGGTGAGGCGCTCGCCCGCCCGCTGCCGGACGGGGTCTGGCGGATCGACTGGCTGCTGCCGCCCCGGGGGGACCTGGTGACGCCGGAGGCTCTCGTCGCCCGGATCCGCGACACCCTCGCCACCTGGTGCGGCGAGATCCCCCCGTACGAGCTGCTGGACACCGGTGTGCACACCGTCCACCACCGGCTGGCGCGCCGCTGGCGCTCGGGCCGGGCCTTCCTGGCCGGGGACGCGGCGCATCTGCTCGGCACCCTCGGCGCACATGAACTCGACGAGGGGCTGCGCGACGCGTCGAACCTCTCCTGGAAGCTGGCGCTGACCCGGCATCACGGCGCCCCCGAGGCGCTGCTCGACAGCTACCAGGCGGAGCGGCGCCTGGCCGTCGGTGCCCGGCTGCGCGCGGCGGACCAGGCCCTTCCGCTGGTCCGGGCCGCGGGCGCCTGGCCCACCGTGCGCCGGTCACTGCTGCCGGGGGCCGGGCGCGGGCAGGAGAGCCTGCTGACGGACGGCCATCTGGGGCGGGGCCCGCTGGGGGCGCCCCCCGGATATGCGCACTCCCCCCTCACCCCGCCGGCCGGGGAGGCATCGGCCGCCGTCGGCACCCTGCCGGGCGAGCCGGTGGAGGATGTGCCGGTGACCGCGCCGGACGGCACCGCCGCACGGCTGCGGGAGCGGCTGGGCGGTGATCTGCTGGTGGTGCTGGTGGCTCCGGGGACCGGGGTATGGGACCGCAGGCACTGGCTGGGCGCGGGGCTCATGCCCCGGCTGGCCGCGGCGGTGGCGGCGCTGCCGGTGCCGGCCGAGCTGCTGGTGACGGAGGACTATCCGGGAGCGGCGGCGCACACCGTGCTGATGGTCCGGCCGGACGGCCATCTGGTCGCCGCGATGCCGGGCGTCGACCCGGCGGAGCTCTACGCCTGCGCGGACACCGTGCGCGGCGGCGGAGACGGAGCGGCCCGGGCGGGCGACGGTGCGGCGCCGGGAGAGCCCGGGACGGGGGAGGACGGCGGAGCGGCAGCGGCCCGGGGCGGCACCGGGGGAGGCGGATCGGCCGGGTCCGGTGCCCCAGAGGCGGTGGCGCCGACGGCCGCGGACGGCGCTTCCCCGGCGCGCGGCACACCGCGCTGAGGCCCGGCTCCGCGAGGCCCCGGCTCCGCTGAGGCCGCCGGGCCGACTGATCGATCCTGGGGCACGGGGCACGGGGCACGGGACACGGGGCACCGGGCGCTCCGGTGCGGATCTCCGCCCGTCGGGCCATCCGCGCGATCATGGACCCTGGTTCACGGGACAAGGGTCTATGGGCAGCGGGTCCGGGCGGCGGACGGCGGGCCGTTGTGCCGCGGTCAGCTCTCGGAGAGGTACCACTCCAGGGCCTCCGGATCCTCGCCCTCCTCCTCCAGCGCACGCCGGACCACGCGCAGGGCGAGCCCTTCGGGGTACCCCTTGCGGGCCAGCATCCCGGCGAGGCGCCGGATCCGCTTCTCCCGGTCCAGCCCCCGGGTCGACCGCAGTCTGCGCTCCACCAGCGCCCGGGCCGTCTCCACCTCCTGTTCGGAGTCGAGCCGGCCCACGGCCTCGTCGACGACCGCCGGTTCCACTCCGCGGGTGCGCAGCTCCCGGGCGAGGGCGCGGCGGGCCAGGCCCCGGCCGTGGTGGCGGGACTCGACCCAGGCACCGGCGAAGGAGGCGTCGTCGATCAGCCCGACCTCCTCGAAGCGGGAGAGCACCTCCTCCGCCACCGCATCGGGGATGTCCCGTTTGCGCAACGCGTCGGCGAGCTGCTTGCGGGTGCGCGGCGTCCCGGTGAGCAGGCGCAGGCAGATGGCCCGTGCCCGCTCACCGGGGTCGTCGGTCCGGGACGCGGCCGTACCCGCGCCCGGACGCGGTGTCCCCTGTCCGGCCCTCGACGGAGAGGGGACACCGCCGTCCCAGTCGTCCTCGCCGCTGTCCTTCCGCCGCTCCTGCGGCCCACCGGTTCGCCGCGTCATGGACTAGCTCTTGGCGGCAGCGGCCTTGGAGGCCCTGGTCGCCTTGGCAGCCGGGGCGGGCACCGCCTTCACCGGCTCGGCCGGGGCTCCCGCCGCGTCCGCGCCGGGCTCCGCGGACGGGGCCTCCGGGCGCACCCCGACCCCCAGCTTCTCCTTGATCTTCTTCTCGATCTCGTTGCCCAGGTCCGGGTTGTCCTTGAGGAACTTCCGGGCGTTCTCCTTGCCCTGCCCCAGCTGGTCGCCCTCGTAGGTGTACCAGGCACCGGACTTGCGGACGAAGCCGTGCTCGACGCCCATGTCGATCAGCCCGCCCTCGCGGCTGATGCCCTCGCCGTAGAGGATGTCGAACTCGGCCTGCTTGAAGGGCGGCGCGACCTTGTTCTTCACGACCTTGCACCGGGTGCGGTTGCCGACCGCGTCGGTGCCGTCCTTCAGGGTCTCGATCCGGCGGATGTCGATCCGCACCGAGGCGTAGAACTTCAGCGCCCGGCCACCGGTGGTGGTCTCCGGTGAGCCGAACATCACACCGATCTTCTCGCGGAGCTGGTTGATGAAGATCGCGGTGGTCTTGGACTGGTTCAGCGCGCTGGTGATCTTGCGGAGCGCCTGGCTCATCAGCCGGGCCTGGAGGCCGACGTGCGAGTCCCCCATCTCGCCCTCGATCTCCGCGCGCGGCACCAGGGCCGCCACGGAGTCGATGACGATCAGGTCGAGGGCGCCGGAGCGGACCAGCATGTCCACGATCTCCAGCGCCTGCTCGCCGGTGTCCGGCTGGGAGAGGATGAGGTTGTCCGTGTCGACGCCCAGGGCCTTGGCGTACTCCGGGTCGAGCGCGTGCTCCGCGTCGACGAAGGCGACGGTGCCGCCCGCCTTCTGGGCGTTGGCCACCGCGTGCAGCGTGAGGGTCGTCTTGCCGGAGGACTCCGGGCCGTACACCTCGACGACCCGGCCGCGCGGCAGACCACCGACCCCCAGCGCCACGTCGAGAGCGGTCGACCCGGTGGGGATGACCTCGATGGGGTCGTTCGGCCGGTCGCCGAGGCGCATGACGGCGCCTTTGCCGAATTGCCGTTCAATCTGTGCGAGTGCGGCGTCCAGCGCCTTCTCGCGGTCGGATCCTGCTGCCATGGGTTCCACCCGGTTTGCTTGAGTCGATCGCTTCACGTCCATGACGCTAACGCCTGGCACTGACAACGCGCCCCGTCGCCGTCCGGGCTGTGGAAAACCCGGCCGGGCCATCCATCTGAATGGATGTTCGATTTTAGTGTCAAGCCGACCGACCGTCCGCGCGGCGCGCACCCGGGCGGGGCCCGCGCCGCCCCTCCCCCTCAGCCGTCCCGGTCCTCCGCCGGCCGCCCGCCGCGCAGCGACCGGCGTATCCGGGAGAGAGCCGAGGCACCCCGCTCCCGCACCGGCCGCCGGCCGCGCACCCGCGGATGGTCGGTGACGTCGTACCGCTTCACATACGCCGACAGGAACGCCTGCAGAGTGGCGGTCGCCGGGATGGCGATCAGCGCGCCGACGGCTCCCAGCAGCGCGGCGCCGCCGATGACCGAACCGAAGGCGACGGCCGGGTGGATGTCCACGGTCCGGGCCGTGATCCGCGGCTGCAGGATGTAGTTCTCCAGCTGCTGGTAGATCACGACGAAGACGAGCACCCACAGCGCGTACCAGGGGTTGACGGTGAACGCCAGCAGGATCGGCAGCGCACCCGCCAGATAGGTGCCGATCGCCGGGATGAACTGCGAGACCAGCCCCACCCAGATGGCCAGGGCCGGGGCGTACGGCACCCCGAGGATCTCCAGCAGCACGTAGTGCGCGCCGCCGGAGACCAGGGCCATCAGGCCGCGCGAGTAGAGGTAGCCGCCGGTCTTGGCGACCGCGATGTCCCAGGCCCGCAGCACCTCGGCCTGCTTGGCCGGCGGCAGCATGGAGCACACGGCCCGGCGCAGCCGCGGGCCGTCGGCGGCGAAGTAGAAGGAGAACAGCGCCACGGTGAGCGTCATGAACAGGCCGCCGAGCACCTGCGCCGACACGTCCAGCACCCCGCCCGCGCTGTTCTGCACGTACTTCTGCAGCCAGTCGGACTTGAGCAGGCTGTCCTGCACCTCCAGCCGCGAGACGCTGGTGCCGAAGGTCTTGTTGCTCCAGCGGATCACCGAGTCGAGATAGGCCGGGATGTTCTCGACCATGGTGACGATCTGGCCGGCGAGCATCGAGCCGAGCAGGGTGACGAACCCGGCCACGGACACGACGATCCCGAGGAACACCAGGGCGGTCGCCAGGCCCCGGCGCATCCCGCGGTCCGCCATGCGGTCCACGGCCGGTTCGATCGCCAGTCCCAGGAAGAACGCGATCAGGATGTTCACCAGCAGCCCGGTGAGCTGCTGGAACGCCCAGCTCGCCAGCAGGAAGACGGCATAGGCGGCGAACACCAGGGCGACGGCGCGCGGCAGCCAGGCGGGCATCCGCTCGCCACCGCGTACGGGGGGCCTGTCGGCGGGGACAGGGCGCGGTCCGGGTACCGGGGCGCCACCGGGTTGTTCGTCGTTCGCTGCCACGGAGCCAGTCTGACCCATCCGGGGGACGCCCGTGCCGCCCGGAGCCGATCCGGGGCCGGGGGTCAGCGCCGCTCGGCGGGGACGTCCATGGCGGCGCAGACGGCCCGCCACACGTCCTTGGCGTTCCAGCCCGCCTCCAGCGCCTCGTACACCGTCCTCCCGCCGAGCTCGGACATCACATGATCGCGCGCGAAGGAGTCGGCGTACGCCTCACCGAAGTGATCCGCCATCCGCTGCCAGAAGACCGTCAACCGCATGGGTCCAGTATCCCTCCCGCCTCCGCGCCGCGGCCCCGGCCGGACCGTCAGCCGGTCAGCGTACGCACCGCCGCGGTCACCAGGACGGCTGCCCCCACGACCACCAGGAACGGAGCCCGCAGCAGCAGCGCCAGCGCCGCGGCGGCGACTCCCGCCGCCCTGGCGTCGAGGACCAGGGCGGCGCCCTCGCCGAAGGTCTGCTGCGCGGTGAGCGCGGCCAGCAGCGCGATGGGCAGCAGGGCGGCCAGCCGCTTGACGGCCGGCCGTTCCAGCGCGCCGGCGGGCACCGACAGCCCGAGCAGTTTGACGAGATAGCAGCCGGCCGTGGTCAGGCCGATGGCGATCCAGACGTTCACCGGCCGTGCCCCTTCCCCCCGCGGGCCGGGACCCGGCCGCGCAGCGCCAGGACGACCGGCGCGGCCAGCGCCGCGACGAGCACCGGCACCCCGGCGGGCAGCAGGGGCATACCGACGAGGACCAGCACCACCGCCAGGCCGGCCACCGCGCGTTCGGTCGCCGTCCTCAGCATCGGCGCGAGCAGGGCCAGGAAGACCGCCGGGCCCGCGGCGTCCAGGCCCCACGCCCGGGGATCGCCCAGTGCCGCGGCGCCGAGCGCGCCGAGCAGGGTGGTCAGGTTCCACAGCACGTAGAGGGTGGCCCCGGTGACGGCGAAGCCGATCCGCACCGCGCGCCGCCCGGACTGGGCGAGGGCGACCGCGGCGGTCTCGTCGATGACCCACTGGGCGGCGAACGGCCGCAGGGCGCGGGGGACGTGCAGCAGCTCCGACAGCCGCAGCCCGTAGAAGGCGTTGCGCACCCCGAGGAAGAACGCCCCGGCCGCGGCCGTGTACGGATTGCCGCCCGACGCGAGCGCGCCGACGAGGGCGAACTGCGACGCACCGGTGAAGACGAGCAGGCTGAGGGCGCAGGTCTGGAGCAGGGTGAGCCCCGCTCCCGCGGAGGTCACCCCGAAGGCGAAGCCGGACAGCCCCACGGCGACGCCCACGCCGAGCGCGTCCCGCACGACTGCCCTGTCGGAGCGCGGCACGGAGGCCGTCCGGTCCCCGTCGGCCCGTTGCGTACCGTGCCCGTCCGCGGTTCCCGCGGTCTCCGTCATGTCCACCGTTGGTCTCGTTTCTTCCACGCCCCGCACGTTACGGAGCGGCGTCCGGTCCCGTCCTGGACGTTCTTGCGGTACCCGGGGGCGCGGGCGCGCCCGTTCCCGGCGGTACGCGCCCGGGGGCACCCCGGCGATCCGGGTGACGTGCCGGCCCGGATGCGGCTGGTCCGCGGAGCCGACGGCGGCGGCCGCCCCGGCCGGTGCGGCCCCCGGTCGGACCGGCACCGCGCAGCCGTGGATGCCGCCGGTGCCGGGCGTGCCCGTTCTCCCGCATACCGGCCATTGTGCCTGTCGCCGGCCGGGTGTCCGTTCCCCGGGCGGGAGCCTCCCACCAGCGCGGACGCCGCGTTTGTCGGTACCGGGGTGCACGATGGGGACATGCCGCACGACCCGGCCGCCCCGGCCCTCGACGCCTTCTCCCCCGCCACCCGCGCCTGGTTCTCGGGGGCCTTCACCGCGCCCACCGCCGCGCAGGCGGGCGCCTGGCGGGCGATCGGCGCGGGCTCGGACGTCCTGGTGGTCGCCCCGACCGGCTCGGGCAAGACGCTCGCCGCCTTTCTGGCCGCCCTGGACCGGCTGGCGAGCACGCCCCCGCCCGCCGAGGTGAAGAAGCGCTGCCGGGTGCTGTACATCTCACCCCTGAAGGCCCTCGCGGTGGACGTGGAGCGCAATCTCCGCAGCCCGCTCACCGGCATCCGGCACGAGGCCGTCCGGCTGGGGCTGCCGGAACCGGAGGTGCGGGTCGGCATCCGTTCCGGGGACACCCCGGCCGCCGAGCGCCGCTCGCTGGCCAACCGCCCGCCGGACATCCTCATCACCACCCCCGAGTCGCTCTTCCTCATGCTGACCTCCGCCGCGCGGGAGGCCCTGTCCGGCGTGGAGACGGTGATCCTCGACGAGGTGCACGCCGTCGCCGGCACCAAGCGCGGCGCCCATCTCGCGCTCTCCCTGGAGCGGCTGGACGAGCTGCTGCCCCGCCCCGCGCGCCGGATCGGCCTGTCCGCCACCGTCCGCCCGGTGGAGGAGGTGGCGCGCTATCTCTCACCACAGCGCCGGGTGGAGATCGTCCAGCCGGCCGCCGACAAGGAGTTCGACCTCTCGGTGGTCGTTCCCGTGGAGGATCTCGGCGAGCTGGGCGGTGCCCCGGCCCGGGACGCCGCGGAGGGCGGGGCGGCGGAGCGGCCGTCGATCTGGCCGCATGTCGAGGAGCGGATCGCCGATCTGGTCCAGGCCCACCGGTCCACGATCGTGTTCGTCAACTCCCGGCGGCTCGCGGAGCGGCTCTGCAACCGGCTCAACGAGATCGCCTACGAACGGGCCACGGGTGAGCCGGTGCCCGAGGACCACTCCCCCGCCGAGCTGATGGGCGGCTCCGGCGCCGCCCGGGGCGCGCCTGCGGTGCTGGCCCGCGCGCACCACGGCTCCGTCTCCAAGGAGCAGCGGGCGCAGGTGGAGGAGGATCTCAAGGCGGGCCGGCTGCCCGCCGTCGTCGCCACCTCCAGTCTCGAACTGGGCATCGACATGGGCGCGGTGGACCTGGTCGTCCAGGTCGAGTCCCCGCCCTCGGTCGCCTCCGGACTCCAGCGCGTCGGCCGGGCCGGGCACCAGGTGGGCGCGGTCTCCACCGGTGTGGTCTTCCCCAAGTACCGCGGCGACCTGGTCCAGTCGGCCGTGGTGACGGAACGGATGCGCTCGGGCGCCATCGAGGCGCTGCGCGTCCCGGCGAACCCGCTGGACGTGCTGGCCCAGCAGATCGTGGCCATGACGTCCATGGACGCCTGGGATGTCGAGGAACTGCTGGCCGTGGTCCGGCGCGCCGCGCCCTTCGCCGCGCTCCCCGAGTCGGCCTACACCTCCGTCCTGGACATGCTCGCGGGCCGCTATCCGTCCGACGCCTTCGCCGAGCTGCGGCCCCGGCTGGTGTGGGACCGCGTCGCCGGGACGGTCAGCGGCCGGCCGGGCGCGCAGCGGCTCGCCGTGACCTCCGGCGGCACCATCCCGGACCGCGGCCTCTTCGGGGTCTTCCTCGCCGGCGGCGACCCGAAGACCGGGCGACGGGTGGGCGAACTCGACGAGGAGATGGTGTACGAGTCGCGGGTGGGCGACGTCTTCACCCTCGGCACCACCACCTGGCGCATCGAGGACATCACCCGCGACCGGGTCCTCGTCTCCCCCGCGCCGGGGGTGCCCGGGCGGCTGCCGTTCTGGAAGGGCGACCAGCTCGGCCGTCCGCTCGAACTCGGCCGGGCGCTCGGCGCGTTCCTCCGCGAGATCGGCGCCCTGGCCCCCGGGGAGGCCCGGTCGCGGCTCGCCTCCGCCGGACTGGACACGCTGGCGGCCGAGAACCTGCTGGCCTATCTGGAGGAACAGCGGAAGGCCTGCGGCCACGTCCCCGACGACCGCACGATCGTCGTGGAGCGCTTCCGCGACGAGCTGGGCGACTGGCGCGTCGTCGTGCACTCCCCCTTCGGCGCCCAGGTGCACGCTCCGTGGGCGCTGGCGCTCGGCGCCCGGCTGACGGAGCGCTTCGGCATGGACGCCCAGGTGATGCACGCCGACGACGGCATCGTGCTCCGGCTGCCCGACGCCGAGATGATGGGGCTCGGCCTGCTCGACATGGAGCCCGGCCCCGGGAGCGACGGCCCGGACGGCGCACCGCCCTTCCCGGGGTGGTCCGATCCGGAGCAGCCGCCGGCCGGGGCGGCCGACGTCGTCTTCGACCGGGAGGACGTCAACCGGATCGTCACCGACCAGGTCGGCGGCTCGGCGCTGTTCGCCGCCCGCTTCCGCGAGTGCGCCGCCCGCGCCCTGCTGCTGCCGCGCCGCGACCCGGGCAAGCGCACCCCGCTCTGGCAGCAGCGCCAGCGAGCCTCCCAACTGCTGCAGGTGGCATCCGAGTTCGGTTCCTTCCCGATCGTGCTGGAGGCCGTCCGCGAGTGCCTGCAGGACGTCTTCGACGTTCCGGGCCTCACCGAACTCATGGGCGACATCGAGGCCCGCCGGGTCCGGCTCGTCGAGGTCACCACCCCCGAGCCCTCCCCCTTCGCCCGTTCCCTCCTCTTCGGCTATGTCGCGCAGTACCTCTACGAGGGCGACTCCCCGCTCGCCGAGCGCCGGGCCGCCGCGCTCTCCCTCGACTCCCGGCTGCTGGCCGAACTGCTGGGCCGGGCCGAGCTGCGCGAACTCCTCGACGCCGAGGTGCTGGAGAGCCTGGAGCGCGAGCTGCAGTGGCTGACGGAGGACCGCCGCGCCAAGGACCCGGAGAGCGTCGCCGATCTGCTCCGCCTCCTCGGCCCGGTCACCGGCGCCGAACTGGCCGAGCGCGGCGCCGAGCCCGGCTGGGCGGAGGAACTGGCCGACGCCCGGCGCGCCATCCGGGTACGGATCGCCGGGACGGAGCACTGGGCGGCGGTGGAGGACGCGGGACGGCTCCGCGACGCCCTGGGCACGGCCCTGCCCGTCGGCGTGCCGGAGGCCTTCACGGAACCGGTGAAGGACCCGCTCGGCGACCTCCTCGCCCGCTACGCCCGCACCCACGGTCCGTTCACCTCCGCCGCGGCCGCGGAGCGCTTCGGTCTCGGCCCCGCCGTCACCGAGGGCGCCCTGCGGCGGCTTGCCGCCGACGGCCGCCTCGTCCAGGGCGAGTTCCACCCGGCCGGCGCCGGACAGGAGTGGTGCGACAGCGGGGTGCTGCGGCGGCTGCGCCGCCGTTCCCTGGCCGCGCTGCGCCGGGAGCTGGAGCCGGTGCCGCCGGCCGCGCTCGGCTCCTTCCTGCCCCAGTGGCAGCAGGTGGGCACCCGCGGGCTGCGCGGTATCGACGGACTGGTGCGCACCGTGGAGCAGTTGCAGGGCGCGCCCGTCCCCGCCTCCGCGCTGGAGAAGCTCGTCCTGCCCTCCCGGGTCGCCGGCTACGCCCCGGGGATGCTCGACGAACTGACGGCCGCCGGGGAGATCGTCTGGGCGGGCGCCGGGGCCCTGCCCGGCAAGGACGGCTGGCTGTCGCTGTACCTCGCCGACGTGGCGCCGCTCCTCCTCCCCGCCCCGCTGCCGTTCGACGGGGGCCCGCTCCACGAGGCCGTCCTCCAGGCCCTGTCCGGGGGGTACGGACTCTTCTTCCGCCAGCTCGCCGACCGGGTCCGGTCGGCCGGCCACCCCGACGCGACGGACGCCCAACTGGCCGACGCCGTCTGGGACCTCGCCTGGTCCGGCCGGCTCACCAACGACACCCTCGCGCCGCTGCGCTCGCTGCTCGGTTCCGGCCGCACCGCGGGCGCCACCGCCCACCGCGCCCGGCGCCCGGTCCCCCGCGGCCGGTACGGCGCCTTCCCCGGCCGCACCGGCCGGCCGGCCTCGCCGGGCGGCCCGCCGACCGTCGCCGGCCGGTGGTCACTGCTGCCGGAGCCGGAGCACGACCCCACCCACCGGGCCCACGCCCTCGCGCAGACACTGCTGGACCGGCACGGCGTGGTCACCCGTGGCGCGGTCGCCGCCGAGGGTGTCGAGGGCGGCTTCTCCGCGGCCTACCGCGTGCTGGCCGCCTTCGAGGACACCGGCAAGGCGCGGCGCGGCTATGTGGTCGAAGGGCTGGGGGCCGCGCAGTTCGCCATGGACGGCGCCGTGGACCGGCTCCGTGCCATCGCCACGGCACGGGAGCGGAGCGCCGCGGAGCGCCCGGCCTTCCCGGGCGCCCCCGCGGACCGCGGGGACACCCCGGGCAGCCGGGGCAGGGCCGTGCTGCTGGCGGCCGCCGACCCCGCCAACGCCTACGGTGCCGCCCTGCCCTGGCCCGAACCCCCCGACGGCGCCGGCCACCGTCCGGGCCGGAAGGCCGGAGCCCTGGTGGTGCTGGTCGACGGGCGGCTGGTGCTCTATGTGGAGCGCGGCGGCAAGACACTGCTCGCCTGGTCCGGCGAGGTGGCCGGCGGTGAGGAGAGTGACGCCCGGCTCCATCTGGCGGCGGAGGCCCTGGCGGAAGCGGCCCGAGGGGGTGCGCTGGGCACCGTCACCGTGGAGCGGGCCAACGGCGTCCCGGCTCTCGGCTCCCCCGTCGGCCGGGCCCTGGAGACGGCGGGCTTCCACGCCTCCCCGCGCGGTCTGCGGCTCCGCCCCCGCTGAGAGCGCCGCCCCCGCGGAAAGCGCGGGCCCGGCTCCCCGGCCGGGGTCTCCCGGACGGGTGCGCCGCGCCCCGCCGCCCCGGGGCATCATGGCGGTATGCCCGAAGGAGACACCGTCTGGCGGACGGCCCGGCGCCTGCACGAAGCCCTGGCCGGCGACAGGCTCGTCCGCTGCGACCTCCGGGTGCCGAAGCTCGCCACCGCCGATCTCTCCGGCCGCCGTGTGCTGGAGGTCGTGCCGCGCGGGAAGCATCTGCTGAGCCGGTTCGAGGGCGGCCTGACGCTCCACTCCCATCTGCGGATGGACGGAGCCTGGCGGGTCTTCGCCGCCGGGGAGCGGCCGCGCGGCGGTCCGGAGCACGAGATCCGCGCGATCCTCGGCACGGCGGCCCGGACGGCCGTCGGCTACCGGCTGCCGGTCCTGGACCTGCTCCGCACCGGCGACGAGGACACCGTGGTCGGCCATCTCGGCCCGGACCCGCTCGGCCCCGGCTGGGATCCGGAGGAGGCCCGCCGGCGGCTGCTCGCCGACCCGGCCCGGCCGCTCGGCGAGGCCCTGCTCGACCAGCGCAATCTCGCCGGTCTCGGCAATGTCTACAAGTCGGAGCTGTGCTTCATGCTCCGCCTCTCCCCCTGGCTGCCGGTCGGGGAGGTCCCGTCGCCCGCCCGCCTGATCGCGCTCGCGGCGAAGCTCCTGGACCTCAACAAGGCCCGTGCCTCCCGTGTCACCACGGCGGATCCGCGCCGGGACCGGCAGCTGTGGGTGTACGGACGAGAGGGCAAGCCCTGCCTGCGCTGCGGCACCCCGGTCCGTACCGCCGGACAGGGCGAGTCCGGACGGGAACGCGACACCTACTGGTGTCCGCGCTGCCAGCCCGGTCCGTATCCGTGAACCGTCCCGCGTCCGCGGTGCCTGCTCACCCCCGCGTCTCCCCCGAGCGGCGTTCCCGCCTCCCCGCCCCGGCCCCCGCCCGCGCGCCGGGAGCGGCGGCCCTCCGCCGCTCCCGGCGCGGCGCAGTGGACCGGCAGCAGCCCCAGGCCCCAGCCGCCCGCCGCGACCGCCGCCTCAACGGCTCCGGCGCGGGCCGGTGAGAGCGCCAGGCGCAGCACCGCCCACCACCACACTCCGGCCACCGCCAGGGCCAGCGTCCAGCGCACGGCGGCGGGGAGGGCGCGCACCGCGCCGGGTATCGCGCCGGTTATCGTGCCCGGCCGGACGCCGGGCAAGGAGCCCGGCCGGGCACGCGCGGCGCCGGGTATCGCACCCGGCGCGCCTATCCGGGGCTCTCGCAGCACGGTGACCGCCTCCTCCGGCCGGCGGGTACGGACGGCACCGCTCCGCCGTCCGACGGCGGAGCGGGCAACCGGAAGCCGGTCAGGCTCCCAGGCCCTCCGCGTCCTCGGCCTGGAACATCCAGCGGTGCTTCTCCAGTTCGCCCGTCACCGCGATGATCATGTCCTGGGTGACGGGGTCCGGCTTGTCCGTGGCCTCGACCCGCTCCCGCATCCGCGTGATGACGGAGCCGAGCGCCTCCACGAGCGTCTGGACCGCGTCGGTGTCCCTGATCCAGGTCTCCTTGACAGTGTCGAGACCGCTGGTCTTGGCCACGGTCTCGGCCCGGCCGTCCGGGGAGATGCCCAGGGCGGCGGCCCGCTCGGCCATGATGTCCGCGTGCTCCCGAGCGGTGTCCACGACCTCGTCGAGCTGGAGGTGTACGGAGCGGAACCGGGGGCCCACCACGTTCCAGTGCACCTGCTTGGCCACCAGCGAGAGATCGACCAGATCCACCAGGGCGCCCTGGAGAGCATCCGCGACCACGCGGCGGTCGCCCTCGTCGGCCAGCGGGCTCTTGACGACAGACATGTGATTCCTCCTGCTTCGTCCGATCAACCCTTCTCCACCATCGCATACCCCCCGGGCCGGAGGCATGTGCGGGAAACCCGCCGCTGTCAAGTGACGCGAGTCACATCCGGGGTGCGTGGAGTCACGGGCACCGCCGGGAACGCCGCAAGCCCCGGACGGCGGACCGTACGGGGCTTGCGGAAAGGGGGCCGGCTGGGTCGTCAGGCAGCGACGACGTCGACGGCCTCCGTCGGCGCCTTGATCGTTACGCGCTCCTCCGGGACGCCCGTCACGGACGTCACCGAAACCGAATTGAGCATCGGCCGCATCGGCGCCGGCACGGTCTCGTCCGCCGCCGACTGCGCCAGCTCGGCGAGCGACAGTTCGTCGCTCACCTCACGCATGACCTGCGACATTCGCACGTCCAGCGCATCGCAGATGGCGGAGAGCAGTTCGGAGGAAGCCTCCTTCTGCCCCCGCTCGACCTCTGAGAGATAGCCGAGGGAGACCCGCGCCGACGAGGAGACCTCGCGCAGGGTTCGGCCCTGGCGCTGGCGCTGCCGACGCAGCACGTCACCCAGCAGGCGACGGAGCAGAATCATCGGTGGCTCCCTCCTCGGACCTCGGATCCGGATCCTTCTCGCCCCACCGTACCGCCTCGGACGGCAGCCGTGCGGGGAGCGATGACGTGTTCACTCAGGGCTGCAAACATCAATTCCCCCCGCGGTGTTCCCTATTCTGTGCCCGCGCATTTCCGGCCAGTTCTTCCCGCAACATCCCGAGGACCCCCCGGACGCTCTCCCGGCGGATTCCCGCACGGTCCCCGGCCGCCCGCAGCAGCCGGGCCCGGACGCTCCCGCCGGGGCCGGCCACCGCCACGTACACCGTGCCGACCGGCTGCCCGTCCTGCGGATCGGGCCCGGCGACACCGGTGGTCGCGATCCCCCAGTCGGCGCCCAGCAGCCGCCGTACGCCCCCGGCCATCTGCCGGGCGACCTCCGCGTCCACCGCGCCGCGCTCGGCCAGCAGAGCCCCGTCCACGCCCAGCAGGGTGTGCTTGAGCTCCGTCGCATAAGCGGTCACCGCCCCCCTGAGGACCCGTGAGGCCCCCGGTACTCCGGTCAGCTCGGCCGCCACGAGGCCGCCCGTGAGCGACTCCGCCACGGCCAGCGTCTCCCCGCGCGCTGCCATCGATTCCAGTACGTCGGCGGCGGCGGTGTCGTTCACCGGCCCGCGCCCCCGGCCGCCGTCCGCGCGGCGGCGTCCTCGCGCTCCCGCGCCAGCCCGGCGCGGCGCAGGACGACGGCCTGCCGCACGTAGTCGAGCCCGGTCACGACGGTGAGCAGCACGGCCACCGCCATCATCCAGAAGCGGAGCGTGGCCAGCGGCCCGGTGAGCACGAGGACGTACATCCCCACCGCGGTGCCCTGCGCCAGGGTCTTCAGCTTGCCGCCCCGGCTGGCCGGGATGACGCCGTGCCGGATCACCCAGAACCGCAGGACCGTGATGCCGAGCTCACGGAAGAGGATCAGACCGGTCACCCACCAGGGGAGGTCCGAGAGGGCGGAGAGGCAGATCAGCGCCGCACCCATGATCGCCTTGTCGGCTATCGGGTCGGCGATCTTGCCGAAATCGGTGACGAGGTTGTACCGCCGGGCCAGCTGGCCGTCGAAGAGGTCGGTGATCATGGCGACGGCGAACGCCGCCCAGGCGAAGGAGCGCCAGACCGGGTCGTAGCCGCCGTTGTGCAGCAGGAGGAGGACGAAGCCGGGGACGAGGAGCAGCCGCACCATGGTCAGGACGTTGGCGATGTTCCAGAGCCCGGCCTGGCGCACGGCCACCGCCGTCGCGCCCGCCGCCACTCCGGTCCGGGCCTGGGCCCGCCCCTGACCGCCCGCCGCGGAGGCGGGTACTCCGGTCATGTGCCCGCCTCCTCGGTACAGCGTGCCCCGCCGGACGGCGTCTCCCCGCCGAGAGCGGGGGACGGTTCGGCGACGAGGTCCACGCCCTCGGTCGCCACCACCTTCGCTTCGACCATACGTCCGGGCGCGAGCCCGCGGGAGTCCGTGAGGAGGATCTGGCCGTCGGTCTCCGGCGCCTGGTGCGCGGCGCGGCCGACCGCCCCCTCCTCGCCGTCCACGGACTCGACGAGGACGTGCACCGTCTCGCCGAGCCGCTCCTCGGCGCGCTGCGCCGTCAGCTCCTCCGCGAGCCGGGAGATGTGGGCCAGGCGTTCGCCGATGGTGTCCTCGTCCAGCTTGCCCGGGTAGGTCACCGCCTCGGTCCCCTCCTCGTCGGAGTACCCGAAGACGCCGATGGCGTCCAGCCGGGCCTCGGTGAGGAAGCGCTCCAGCTCGGCGAGGTCCGCCTCGGTCTCGCCGGGGAAGCCGACGATGAAGTTGGACCGCGCGCCGGCCTGCGGGGCCCGGGAGCGGATCGCGCCGAGCAGTTCCAGGAAGCGGTCGGTGTCCCCGAAGCGGCGCATCGCGCGCAGCACGCCGGGCGCCGAGTGCTGGAAGGACAGGTCGAAGTAGGGGGCCACCTTCGGGGTGGAGGTGAGGACGTCGATCAGGCCGGGACGCATCTCGGCGGGCTGCAGATAGCTGACCCGGATCCGCTCGATGCCGTCGACCTCCGCGAGCTCCGGCAGCAGTGTCTCCAGCAGCCGGATGTCGCCCAGGTCCTTGCCGTAGGAGGTGTTGTTCTCGGAGACCAGCATGACCTCCTTGACCCCCTGTCCGGCGAGCCAGCGGGTCTCCCCCAGCACATCCGCGGGACGGCGGGAGATGAAGGAGCCGCGGAAGGCGGGGATGGCGCAGAACGAGCAGCGCCGGTCGCAGCCGGAGGCCAGCTTGACGGAGGCGACGGGGCTGTCGTCCAGGCGTCGGCGGAGCGGTGCGCGCGGCCCGGAGGCGGGCGCGACCCCCGGGGGCAGGTCCTCCGCCGCGGGGGCCGGGGCCGCTCCGTGGCCGGGCAGCGCCACCTCGGCGCTCTGCCGCTCGGCGGGGCTGATGGGCAGCAGCTTCCGGCGGTCCCGTGGGGTGTGCGAGGCGTGGACGCCGCCGGCGAGGATGGTCTGCAGACGGTCGGAGATGTCGGCGTAGTCGTCGAAGCCGAGGACGCCGTCGGCCTCGGGCAGCGCCGCGGCGAGCTCCTTGCCGTACCGCTCGGCCATGCAGCCCACGGCGACGACGGCCTGCGTGCGGGCACCGCCCCCGGAGGCCTCCGCCTTGAGGTCGTTGGCCTCCAGCAGGGCGTCCACGGAGTCCTTCTTGGCGGCCTCAACGAAGCCGCAGGTGTTGACGACGGCGACATCCGCGTCGGCGGCCTCCGCGACGAGCTCCCAGCCGTCCGCCGCCAGACGGCCTGCGAGCTCCTCCGAGTCCACCTCGTTGCGAGCGCAGCCTAGGGTGACAAGTGCGACGGTACGGCGTTCGGGCATGTGCTCAGCCTACTTTGTCCCGCGGACAGCCCTGCCGCAGGTCTCCGCCCCCGGCGGCCGCTCCCCGCGGACCGCCGGCCGCCGCGCCGCTGCCGGGGTTCAGCCGGCCTGCGGGTCGCCCTTGGTGTACGTGAGGCGCTGGACCTCACCGGGCGCGAACTCGTCCTTGACCTCCTTGCCGTTGACGTAGAGCTGCACGGCACCGGCGTTGCCGAGGATCAGGTCGATCCGCTCCTTGTCGGTGAAGGTCTTGGAGGCGCCTTCCTTGATCACACCCTGGTGCAGCACCTTGCCGTTGTGGTTCTTCGCCAGGATCCAGCTGGAGCCCTCCGCGGCGGTCAGCTTGACGGTCACTTTGTCCGCGGGCGCGGCGGCGATGGCGCTGTCGGTGGGTTCCGGTTTCGGGTCGGCGGGCTTGCCGCCCCCGGGCTTCGCGGGCGAGGACTCGGGGGTGTTGCCGGCGACGGGCGTACCGCCGCTCTCGTCGTCACCGCTGAAGAGGGTGAATCCCACGAAGCCGACGACGGCGACGATGGCGGCGACCATGGCGGCCGTCCAGTTGGGCCGGGCGGGCTCGGGGCGGATGCGTTCCGCTTCGAAGAGCGGAGCGGCCGGGGTCGGCTGCGGCCGCCCGCCGTGCTCGGCGTCGTACTGCTCGACGAGGACGGCGGCGTCCACCCCGACGGCGCGGGCCAGCGCGCGGATGTGGCCGCGCGCGTAGACGTCGCCGCCGCAGCGGGAGAAGTCGTCCTGCTCGATCGCATGGATGATCGGGTTGCGCACGCGCGTGACCGTACTGACCTGGTCGACGGTCAGTCCGGCGTCGATGCGGGCCTGCTGGAGCGCGCGCCCGACGGAAGGCCGGTCGTCTGCGGGGGAGTTACCCAAGGACACGGGGGAGGCCTTTCGAGCGTGTAGCCACCTGCTGGAAGTTCAGTCTACGGGGGGTACGAGAGGGCCGGGCAACCGGGAGGGCCGGGTTTGTACGCCATCGGACGGGCGGGCCCCTCCGATGATCCACACATACCCCTGTCGTCTCATCCCATGTGACGCCGCACCAGCCGAAACGGTTGCCCCGCGCCACCCTTACGAAGGATTCTCCCCACGAATCGTGGCCAGCACTCCGTCCAATTCATCCGCCTTCACCAGGACATCCCGTGCTTTGGAACCCTCGCTGGGCCCCACCACACCGCGGGACTCCATGAGGTCCATCAGCCGGCCCGCCTTCGCGAAGCCCACCCGCAGCTTGCGCTGGAGCATCGAGGTGGAGCCGAACTGGGTGGAGACCACCAGCTCCGCCGCCTGGCACAGCAGGTCGAGATCGTCGCCGATCTCCTCGTCGATCTCCTTCTTCTTCGAGGAGCCGACCGTGACGTCGTCCCGGAAGACCGGCGCCATCTGCTGCTTGCAGTGCGCGACGACGGCCCGGATCTCCTCCTCGGTGACGAAGGCGCCCTGCATCCGGGTCGGCTTGCCCGCACCCATCGGCAGGAACAGCCCGTCGCCCTTGCCGATCAGCTTGTCCGCTCCCGGCTGGTCCAGGATGACCCGGCTGTCGGCCAGGGAGGACGTGGCGAAGGCCAGCCGTGACGGGACGTTGGCCTTGATCAGACCGGTGACGACGTCCACGCTGGGCCGCTGGGTGGCCAGTACCAGGTGGATTCCGGCGGCCCGCGCGAGCTGGGTGATCCGCACGATCGCGTCCTCGACGTCGCGCGGCGCGACCATCATCAGGTCCGCCAGCTCGTCCACGATCACCAGCAGGTACGGATACGGCTGGAGCTCGCGCTCGCTGTCCTCGGGAGCCTTCGCCTTGCCGCTGCGCACCGCGGCGTTGAAGTCGTCGATGTGGCGGTAGCCGTACGCCGCCAGATCGTCGTAGCGCAGGTCCATCTCCCGGACGACCCACTGGAGGGCCTCGGCGGCCCGCTTGGGGTTGGTGATGATCGGCGTGATCAGGTGCGGGATGCCCTCGTACGCGGTCAGCTCCACGCGCTTGGGGTCGACCAGCACCATCCGCACGTCCTCCGGCGTGGCCCGGACCATGATCGACGTGATCAGGCAGTTGATGCAGGAGGACTTGCCGGAGCCGGTGGCGCCGGCCACCAGGATGTGCGGCATCTTCGTCAGGTTGGCCATCACATAGCCGCCCTCGACGTCCTTGCCCAGCGCCACCAGCATGGGGTGCTCGTCGCCCGCGGCGTCGGCGAGCCGCAGGACGTCGCCGATGTTGACCATCTCGCGGTCCGTGTTGGGGATCTCGATGCCGACCGCGGACTTGCCGGGGATGGGGCTGATGATCCGGACGTCGGGGCTCGCCACGGCGTAGGCGATGTTCTTGGCGAGCGCGGTGATCCGCTCGACCTTGACCGCCGGGCCGAGTTCGACCTCGTAACGGGTGACCGTCGGCCCGCGGGTGAAGCCGGTGACGGCGGCGTCCACCTTGAACTCCGTGAACACGGTCGTCAGGGAGGCCACCACGGCGTCGTTCGCGGCGCTCCGCGTCTTGCCCGGCCCGCCGCGCTCCAGCAGGTCGAGGGAGGGCAGCGCGTAGGTGATGTCACCGGAGAGCTGGAGCTGCTCGGCGCGCGCGGGCAGCGGTTCGGCGGCCTCGGGGGCCCTGCGCGTCAGGTCCGGTACGGCATCGGGCCCGTCCTGCCCGGCGGCCGCCCCCTTCCGTGCCCGCCCGGCCGCGGGGGCGGCGGACACCGCGGCGGTCTCCTCCGCCTCCCGGGCTCCCGGCACCTCGGCCGTGCGGTCGGCCGAGACGCCGTGACTGAGCCCGGCGACCACCGGCGAGGGCTGCACTCCGTGCAGCACGGCACCGTCCACCGAGGCCGCCCCGGCGGCCGCCGCGTCGACGGCCTGCGACGACCGTCCGGCGGGCTCCGCTCCGCGGGAACGGCGGGACCTCCGGCGCCGCGAGAGCGCCTCCTCCTCGGCACTGTCCGGATCGGCGGCCGCCGCGCCCGCCCGGGAGGAGCCGCGGCGCGGCTTGCGGTCGAGCGTCCTGCGCCACTCCTGCTCGTACGCCACGTCGTCGGGCGCCGTGGCCACGCCTCCGGCCGCGGCGGCCTCCAGGATGCCCAGCCGCACGCCGAGCAGCCGCAGCCGCTGCGGGATGGCGTTGACGGGGGTGGCCGTGACGACCAGCAGCCCGAAGACCGTGACCAGCACCAGCAGCGGTACGGCGAGCACCTCGCCGACCGTGAAGACCAGCGGCTTGGAGGCGGCCCAGCCGATCAGCCCGCCGGCGTCCTGGATGGCCTCGGCCCCCTCGCCGCGCCCGGGAGAGCCGCACGCCATGTGGACCTGCCCCAGCACACCGACGACGAGGGCGGAGAGACCGATCACGATGCGGCCGTTGGCCTCCGGCTTCTCCGGGTGGCGGATGAGCCGTACGGCGACGGTGCCCAGCAGCAGCGGCGCCAGCAGGTCCAGCCGCCCGAACGCTCCGGTGACGAGCAGCTCGACCAGGTCGCCGACCGGGCCTTCGAGACTGGACCAGGTGCCGGCCGCCACGACGAGGGCGAGGCCCAGCAGCAGCAGCGCCAGCCCGTCCTTGCGGTGTGCCGGGTCGAGGTTCCTGGCGCCGCGCCCGAGGGAGCGGAACAGCGCACCGACCGTGTGGGCGAGTCCGAGCCACAGCGCCCGCACCAGGCGGTAGACGCCTCCGGTCGGGGACGGCGCGGGCTTGGCCGCCGCCTTTTTGGCGGGGGCCCGCTTCGCCGGTGCCTTCTTCGCGGGGGCCTTCCTGGCGGCGCCCGCGGCACGGCCACCGCGTGCCTGAGAGGTACCCCCTGTGCCCTGGGAACCCTTGCCGGACGTACGTGAGGCCATGGGGCGAGGTTACCGGTGCCGGGCGGACGGTACACGTGTGGCCACCGGTTGACCCGTTCGTGTCGCGCTCCCGGCCCGGCGGTGACGGGGCGTCAAGCCGGCTCAGCCCTGCGGTGGAACCGTTCCGGTACCGCCGGTGCCCGGCTCCAGGGCGTCCAGCGCCCGCCGCAGACCGGTGAGTTTGCGTTCCAGATGGGCCGCCGTGGCCACGGCGGCCGCGTCCGCCGAGTCGTCGAGCTGCTTCGACAGGGCCTCCGCCTGCTCCTCCACCGCGGCCAGCCGCGCCGAGAGTTCGGCGAGCAGCCCGGCCGGTTCCCCGGACACGCCGGGCTCGGGACGGCTCCCCTCCAGCTGTGCCCTCAACAAGGCTGCCTGCTCGCGGAGTTGGCAGTTCTTCATGTAGAGCTCGACGAACACCGACACCTTCGCCCGCAGGACCCACGGGTCGAAGGGCTTGGAGATGTAGTCCACCGCGCCCGCCGCGTAGCCGCGGAAGGTGTGGTGGGGGCCGTGGTTGATGGCCGTCAGAAAAATGATGGGGATGTCGCGGGTCCGCTCCCGCCGCTTGATGTGCGCCGCGGTCTCGAAACCGTCCATGCCCGGCATCTGGACGTCCAGCAGGATGACCGCGAAGTCGTCCGTCAGCAGCGCCTTGAGCGCTTCCTCCCCTGACGATGCCCGTACCAGTGTCTGATCGAGCGCGGAGAGAATGGCCTCCAGCGCCAGCAGATTCTCCGGCCGGTCATCGACCAGGAGGATCTTGGCCTTCTGCACCATGGCCCGTCCTCCTCGCCCCGGCGCGGGGCCTCCCCTGCTCGATGAGCGCGGGGAAGCACCGGAGGCCGCCCCAGGGGACGACTCCCTTGCGCCGCCCGTCCTTGTGCCGGTCATCGTAACCGCACCCCGCCTGTCGCCACACCCTGTCACCGCGATGTCACTGTGCACACAGCGGAAACGCCGCGGAAGACCAGAAGGTTCCCCGGATACGGCGCTCCCACACCTCGTCGGGGACGGTCAGTCGGCACGCGGGCGCATCCACTGTTCCATCACGGTCAGCAGGTGATCGGTGTCGACCGGTTTGGTCACATAGTCCGAGGCCCCGGCGTCGATGCTCTTCTCCCGGTCCCCCTTCATCGCCTTCGCGGTGAGCGCGATGATGGGAAGCCCCGCGAACTGGGGCATCCTGCGGATCGCGGCCGTCGTGGCGTACCCGTCCATCTCGGGCATCATGATGTCCATCAGCACCAGCACCACGTCGTCGTGCTGCTCCAGGACCTCGATGCCCTCGCGCCCGTTCTCGGCGTAGAGCACGGAGAGGCCGTGCTGTTCCAGCACGCTCGTCAGCGCGAAGACGTTGCGGATGTCGTCGTCGACGATCAGCACCTTCTCCCCGTGGAAACCGCCGCCTCCCGGGCGGGGAGCCACCAGGTCCTGGCCGTTCCCGAGCCATGACTCCGGGGGTGCCGGCTGCGGCTCCGCCGAGACCTCCTCCGCCGGTGGCGCCGGCGGGAGTTCGGCCCGGGACTCCGCGGCGCGGCGCCGTCCCAGGGCCCGCCCGGCGGCGGCGCGGCGGGGCACGGGGCGCTCGACCGGCGTGCCCTCGCCGATCTCCGCGACGTCCGTCACACCGGCCGTCCCGTCGGGCAGCCCGTCGGCACCGCGCCGGCCCCGGCCGCGGTCGGCGGGCACGGGCGCGAGCTGCGGGTAGCCCTGCGGCGGAAGGGCGCCGGGATTGAGCGGCAGGTAGAGCGTGAAGGTCGAGCCGCGGCCCGGTTCGCTGGCGGCGTGGATCTCTCCGCCCAGCAGCCGGGCGATCTCCCGGCTGATGGAGAGGCCGAGGCCCGTGCCGCCATACTTGCGGCTGGTGGTGCCGTCGGCCTGCTTGAACGCCTCGAAGATCACCCTCATCTTGCTGGCCGCGATGCCGATACCGGTGTCGGTGACCGAGAAGGCGATCATCGGGGCATCCATCTCCTGCAGCGAGCCGTGCTCCAGGAGCTGCTCGCGGATGGCGTCCGGCACATCGTCCCCGGCGGGGCGGATGACCAGTTCCACCGCGCCGCCGTCGGTGAACTTCACCGCGTTCGACAGCAGGTTCCGCAGCACCTGCAGCAGCCGCTGCTCGTCGGTGTGCAGCGTGCCGGGCAGCTCCGGGGAGACCCGTACGGAGAAGTCCAGGCCCTTCTCGGCGGTGAGCGGGCGGAAGGTCGCCTCGACGTAGTCGACGAGCTGGACCAGGGCGATCCGGGACGGGCTGATGTCCATCTTGCCCGCCTCGACCTTCGACAGGTCGAGGATGTCGTTGATCAGCTGGAGCAGATCGGAACCGGCGCCGTGGATCGTCTCGGCGAACTCGACCTGTTTCGGGGAGAGATTGCCGTCGGCGTTGTCGGCGAGCAGCTTGGCCAGGATGAGCAGCGAGTTCAGCGGGGTCCGCAGCTCGTGCGACATGTTGGCCAGGAACTCCGACTTGTAGCGCATGGAGACGGCGAGCTGTTCGGCCCGCTCCTCCAGCACCTGCCGCGCCTCCTCGATCTCGGTGTTCTTCACCTCGATGTCGCGGTTCTGCCGCGCCAGCAGCTCGGCCTTCTCCTCCAGTTCGGCGTTGGACGCCTGGAGGGCCTTCTGCCGGTTCTCCAGCTCCTCGGAGCGGTCCTGGAGCTGCTCCGTCAGCTCCTGCGACTGCTTGAGCAGCACCTCGGTCTTGGTGTTGACGCTGATGGTGTTGACGCTCGTGGCGATCATCTCGGCGATCTGGTTCAGGAAGTCCTTCTGGATCTGTGTGAAGGGCTGGAAGGAGGCCAGCTCGATCACACCGAGGACCTGGCCCTCGAAGAGCACCGGCAGGACGATCACGTGGGCGGGCGGAGCCTCCCCCAGCCCCGAGGAGATCTTGAGATAACCGGGCGGCGCGTTCTCCACCAGGATCGCGCGCCTCTCCTCCGCCGCCGTACCGATGAGGGACTCGCCGGGCCGGAAGGTGGTGGGCATCGCCCCCATCGAGTACCCGTACGAGCCGATCATGCGCAGCTCGTACGAGCCCGCGTCGTCTATGGCGGCGACCTCGGTGCTCTCCGAATCGGCCGGTGCCGCGAGGAAGAACGCCCCGTGCTGCGCGGAGACCACCGGGGTCAGCTCGCTCATGATCAGGCGGGCCACGTCGGCGAGGTCACGGCGGCCCTGCATCAGACCGGAGATCCGGGCGAGGTTGCCCTTGAGCCAGTCCTGCTCCTTGTTGGCGAGCGTGGTCTCGCGCAGGGTCGCGATCATCGTGTTGATGTTGTCCTGGAGTTCCAGGATCTCGCCCGCGGCGTCCACGTCGATCTTGAGGTTGAGGTCGCCCCGGGTCACGGCCGCGGCGACCGCGGCGATGGCCCGCACCTGCCGGGTGAGGTTCCCGGCCATCTCGTTCACCGACTCGGTGAGGTCGCGCCAGGTGCCGTCCACGTCGCGGACCCGGGCCTGGCCGCCCAGCTGCCCCTCGGTGCCCACCTCGCGCGCCACCCGGGTGACCTGGTCCGCGAACGAGGAGAGCTGGTCCACCATCGTGTTGATGGTCGTCTTGAGCTCCAGGATCTCGCCGCGCGCGTCCACGTCGATCTTCTTGGTCAGATCACCCTTGGCGACCGCGGTGGTCACCATCGCGATGTTGCGCACCTGACCGGTCAGGTTGGACGCCATCGAGTTCACCGACTCGGTGAGGTCCTTCCAGGTGCCGGATACGCCGGGCACCCGGGCCTGGCCGCCGAGGATGCCCTCCGTGCCCACCTCGCGCGCCACGCGCGTCACCTCGTCGGCGAAGGACGAGAGGGTGGTCACCATCGTGTTGACGGTGTCGGCGAGCTGCGCGACCTCGCCGCGCGCCTCGACGGTCACCTTCTTGGTGAGATCGCCGTTGGCGACCGCGGACGACACCTGGGCGATGTTCCGCACCTGGATGGTGAGGTTGTTCGCCATCAGGTTGACGTTGTCCGTCAGGTCCTTCCAGATGCCCGACACGTCGCGGACCCGGGCCTGGCCGCCCAGCTGCCCCTCGGTGCCCACCTCGCGCGCGACCCGTGTCACCTGCTCCGCGAACGAGGACAGGGTGTCCACCATGGTGTTGACGGTCGTGACCAGCGCGAGGATCTCGCCCTTCGCGTCGACCGTCACCTTCTGCGACAGATCGCCGTTGGCCACCGCCGTCGTCACCTGCGCGATGTTCCGCACCTGGGTCGTCAGGTTGTTGGCCATGAAGTTGACGGACTGCGTGAGGTCCTTCCAGGTGCCGGAGACGCCCTGCACCTCCGCCTGGCCGCCGAGGATGCCCTCGGTGCCGACCTCGCGGGCCACCCGCGTCACCTGCTCCGCGAAGGAGGAGAGCTGGTCCACCATCGTGTTGAGGGTGTTCTTCAGCTCCAGGATCTCCCCGCGGGCGTCCACGTCGATCTTCTGCGAGAGATCACCGCGGGCGACCGCCGTGGCGACCTGCGCGATATTGCGGACCTGAGCGGTGAGATTGCCGGCCATGCCGTTGACGGAATCGGTCAGGTCCCGCCAGACACCGGCCACGCCGGGCACCTGTGCCTGGCCCCCGAGCCGGCCCTCCGTGCCGACCTCGCGCGCCACCCGCGTCACCTGGTCGGCGAACGCGGACAACTGGTCCACCATCGTGTTGATCGTGTTCTTCAGTTCGAGGATCTCGCCGCGGGCGTCGACCTCGATCTTCTGCGAGAGGTCGCCCCGGGCGACGGCCGTCGTCACCTGCGCGATCTGGCGGACCTGTGAGGTCAGGTTGCCCGCCATGAAGTTGACGGAGTCCGTCAGGTCCTTCCAGGTGCCGGACACCCCGTCCACCCGGGCCTGGCCGCCCAGCCGGCCCTCCGTGCCCACGTCCCGGGCCATCCGCGTGACCTGGTCGGCGAAGGACGAGAGCTGGTCGACCATCGTGTTGACGGTGTTCTTCAGCTTGAGCATCTCGCCGGAGACGTCGACCGTGACCTTCTGCGACAGATCACCGTTGGCCACCGCCGTCGTCACCTGGGCGATGTTCCGCACCTGACCGGTCAGGTTCCGGAACGCCGTGTTCACCGAATCGGTCAGGTCCTTCCACGTGCCCGCCGCACCCGGCACCTGCGCCTGACCGCCCAGCTCACCCTCGACACCGATCTCCCGGGCCACCCGCGTCACCTCGGCGCCGAAGGACGAGAGCTGGTCCACCATCGTGTTGACGGTGTTCTTCAGCTCCAGCATCTCCCCCGAGACGTCCACCGTGACCTTCTGCGACAGATCACCGTTGGCCACCGCCGTCGTCACCTGCGCGATGTCCCGCACCTGACCGGTCAGGTTCCGGAACGCCGTGTTCACCGAATCGGTCAGGTCCTTCCACGTGCCCGCCGCACCCGGCACCTGCGCCTGACCGCCCAGCTCACCCTCGGCGCCGACCTCCCGCGCCACGCGCGTCACCTCGCCCGCGAACGTCCGCAGGGTCTCGGTCATGGTGTTGATCGTCTCGGCGAGCTGCGCCACCTCGCCGCGGGCGCTCACCGTCACCTTCTGCGACAGGTCGCCGTTCGCCACCGCCGTCGTCACCTGGGCGATCCCGCGCACCTGCGCCGTCAGATTGCCCGCCATGAGGTTGACGGAGTCCGTCAGGTCCTTCCAGACGCCCGCCACCCCGGGCACCTGGGCCTGGCCGCCCAGCTCGCCCTCGGTACCGACCTCCCGTGCCACGCGCGTCACCTCGGAGGAGAACGAGGAGAGCTGGTCGACCATCGTGTTGACGGTGTTCTTGAGCTCCAGCATCTCGCCGGCCACGTGCACCGTGACCTTGCGGGACAGATCCCCCTTGGCCACCGCCGTCGTGACCAGCGCGATGTCCCGCACCTGCGCCGTGAGCCGGTACGCCATCGTGTTCACGGAATCCGTCAGGTCCTTCCACGAACCCGACATCCCCCGGACCTTGGCCTGGCCGCCCAGCTTGCCCTCGGTCCCCACCTCGCTGGCCACCCGCGTGACCTCGTCGGTGAACGCCGAGAGCTGGTCGACGAGCCCGTTGACCGTGCGCCCGACCTTCAGGAACTCACCGCGCAGCGGGTGCGCCGCTCCGTCCGGGTTCTGCGACCGCAGGTCCATGCGCTGCTCGAGATCGCCCTCGGACACCGCCGACAGCACCCGGCCGACCTCCGAGACGGGGCGCACGAGGTCGTCCACCAGCGCGTTCGTCGCGTCGATCGCCGCCGCCCACGAGCCCTCGCAGGGGCCCGTCTCCAGCCGCTCGGTGAGCTTGCCCTCCCGGCCGACGACCCGGCGGACCCGGGAGATCTCCCCGGTCAGCTGCTGATTGCGGTCCGCCACCTCGTTGAAGACGGCCGCGATCTCCGCCATCGTGCCGTCGCCGGAGACGGTCAGCCGCTTCCGGAAATTGCCGTCCCGCATCGCAGACAACGCGGTGAGCAGCCGGTTGAGCGCCGCCGTGTCCACCTCGGTCGTCCCGCCGCCACGAGAGCGCCCGCTCTTCGCGCGCGTCTTGGTGCTTCGCGCCGCTGCGCCCGACTCCACCGTGTCCTCCTGCAGGGTTGACCGTTCTCCCCGGACTCTTGAATGCGCCCAGTGTTTCACCCCGTTCCGGCCAGGCCATAACAGTTCGGCAGCATCGCACACCGTCCGACGGCACTCTCCGGGGGGAATCACCCGCGACCGGCATCCTCGCGGACGGCGAAGGTAAGTAACCTTGCATGCGGCTGTCCACCTCCGGCCAAAGCACCGGTGGTGAAGCATGTGACTCAAGAGGCCGGCGCGACACGGCTGCGAGCCGCCCGGCCAGAGGGAGTGGGATGAAGGAGCGGGGCGAGAGCCTGGTCCGGCAGGACGAGACGGACCGCGGCACCGGCCGCCTGCCCGACGGCCCCGGCGGCCCCGAGCTCCCCCAAGCCCCCGCCCTGCCCGGGATGCGCTCCCCCGGCACCGAGACCTTCCCGAGGAGACCAGTGATCACCGCGCGGGCTACGGCCACCTTCGAGCCGGTCGGGCGCTCGGTCGCCAGCGCCCGCGCCTTCGTCCGCGACACCCTGCAGGGCTGGGGCTACTCCGACATCGTCGACGACGCGGTCGTCCTCACCAGCGAACTCGTCACCAACGCCGTCGTCCACGCCGGCACCGCCGCCGACGTCCTCTGCCTGCGCACCGACGACGGGGTCCGCGTCGAGGTCGCCGACCGCTACCCCGAGCGCGACGTACCCCTGCAGCACAACGCGGCCCAGGCCGCCAGCCCCGACCGCGAGGGCGGCCGCGGGCTCATGCTCTGCGGAGCGATCGCCGCCAGCTGGGGCGTGGAGTACAGCCCGACCCACAAACAGGTCTGGTTCGAGCTCTCCCTCCCCCAGCGCCCCGCGGGCACCCGGTCGGCCGGCCCCGCCCTGCCCACCGACGCCCTCCCCGTCGCCGACGCCCGGGTCCGGGTCGCCGTCGTCCAGATCGACCGCGCCTCCGCGGTCAGCTCCTGGAACGAGGACGCCGAGTTCCTCTTCGGCCACGAGACCGAGAAGGTCCTCGGCAGACCCCTCACCGACTTCGCGGCCTGGCCGCACACGCCCGGCACCGGTACCGGCATCGCCGAGGCCCTCCAGCTCTCCCGCTGGGAGGGCTCCTACGGCATCCGCGCCGCGGACGGCCGGGTCGTCCCCGTCTACGCCTCCCATCTGCGGGTCCGGGACGCCGACGGCGCCCCCTCCACCGTCTGCCTCCTCGTACGGGACCACGAACGCGCCGTGCTGCAGACGACGCTCCGTGCCCCCGCCTCCCCGGACGGCACCACCCCCTCCGGGGACCGCCAGGGCTCGGCCGCGGACCCCTTCGAGGTCTTCATCGGCTCCCCCGCCCCCGACGACCTCGACGGCCTCCTGCAGCGCACCGTGGAACGCGCCCGCGACATGCTCGACGGCGACGCCGCCTACCTGCTGCTCGCCACGGACGACGAGACCGAGCTGGAGGTCCGCGCCTCCACCGGCCTCCCCTCGGCCCGCCAGCGCTTCGCCCGTGTCCCCGTCGAGGCGGGAACCGGACGCTACGGGTCCGCCCGGATGCCCGCCGTCCACGAAGACCTCACCGTCGTCCCCGGCGCCGTCCCGCTCCTCGCCGGCACCGGCATGCGCTCCGTCGTCACCGTCCCCCTCAAGGTCGAGGGGCGGCTCACCGGCTCCCTGGGCGTGGCCGCCGAGGCCCCCGGCCGCTACAGCAACGAGGAGGCGCTGCGCCTCCAGTTCGCCGCCGACCGCATCGCCCTGGCCGTGGAACGCGCCCGCCTCACCGAGCTGGAGCGGCTCCGCCGCGGCTCCCTGTCCTTCCTCGTCGAAGCCTCCGACCTGCTCGCGGGCACCCTCGACCGGGACCAGACCCTGGCGCTGATGGCCCAGATGACGGTCCCGACCCTCGCCACCTGGTGCGCCGTCTACACCGTCGCCGACCAGTCCACCGAGCCCGCACTCTCCTATGTGCTGCACGAGGACGAGGACCGGATCGACGGCCTCAAGACACTGCTCGGCAAGGTCCCGCCACCCGACCCGGTACCAACCCCCGGCGCCCGCGTCTGGACCGCCCCCAGCGACGCGGCCCACTCGGCGGCCCTGCGCAGCTCGCTGCGGAACCTGGGCCTGGGCGACGACTCCGGAGCGGCTCACGGCCCCGGGCCGTCCCTCGCCACAGCGTCCGCCGTCGGCGGCGAAACGGTCGTCCTGCCGCTGGTGGCCCGTAACCGCGTCATCGGAATGCTCACCCTCGGCAAGCCCTCCGACGAGCACTTCCGCCAGGAAATCCTGGAACTCGCCGAGGACCTGTCCCGCCGGGCCGCTCTGGCCCTGGACAACGCCCGCCTCTACTCGGAGCGCACCGCCATCAGCCAGTCGCTCCAGCGCAGCCTCCTGCCGCCCGAGCTGCCCGACGTGCCCGGCGTCGAGGTCGAGGTGATCTACCGCGCGGCGGGCGAGGGCAACGAGGTCGGCGGCGACTTCTACGACCTCTTCCCGATCCGGGACGGCGCCTACGGCTTCGCCATCGGCGACGTCTGCGGCACCGGCCCCGAAGCCGCCGCCGTCACCGGCCTCGCCCGGCACGCCCTGCGGCTCCTCGCCCGCGAGGGCTTCGGCGGCCCCGCCGTCCTGGAGCGCCTCAACGACGCCATCCTGGACGAGGGTGCCCGCAGCCGCTTCCTCACCCTGCTCTACGGCGAGTTGTGGCCGCAGCCGGACGGCGGCGCCCTGCTCAAGGTCGTCTGCGCGGGGCATCCCCAGCCGCTGCGCCTGCGCCAGGACGGCAGCGTGGAGCCCGCCGCGGAGCCCCAGCCGCTGCTCGGCGTCATGGAGGATCTCGAACTCTACGAGGAGGAGGTCACCCTGGCCCCCGGCGACGTCCTGCTGTGCGTCACCGACGGGGTCACCGAGCGCCGCGAGGGCACCCGGATGCTCGGCGACGAGGGCCTGGCAGACGTTCTGCGGACCTGTACGGGGCTGACGGCCGGGGCCGTCGCCGCCCGCGTGCTCCGCGCCGTGGAGCGCTTCGCCGCCGAACCCGCCTCGGACGACATGGCGATCCTGGCCATGCGGGTACCGGAGCCGCCCACCGAGCCCGCCTGAGCCCGGACATGCCGAAAGCCCCCGCCGTCCGGCGGGGGCTTTCCGTTCTGAGCCCCAATACGGAATCGAACCGTAGACCTTCTCCTTACCATGGAGACGCTCTGCCGACTGAGCTATTGGGGCGCGGCAACGGGATAGATCATACCCGAGCCCTGGAGCGCTCCCGACCACTCCCCAGCCGGGGGACGGGACGCAGCAGCCCTCCGAGGGCGTTGCACGCGGACACCACCCGCTGCAGCTCCCGGCGGGAGAGCGATGACCCGGAGGGCAGCGCCAGGCACTCGTCCGCGGCGCGCTCCGTCTCCGGCAGCCGGAGGTCCCGCCGGAAGCCGGGCGTCCGGTGGACGGGCGTCTGCACCGGCACCCGGCAGGCTATGCCCTTGCTCCGCAGCACCATCGCGAACGCGTCCCGGTCAGGCCGGCCGTTTCCCGGCACGCGCACCACGTACTGCTGGTAGGTGTGTCCGGCGCCCGCGGCGACGCGCGGGGTACGGACCCCTCTGAGCCGGGCGTTGAGATAGGCGGCATGCGCCTGGCGGTGCAGGATCTCCGCCGCGGGGCTCTCGTCCTCCTCGTGGTCGAGGAGCAACAGCCCATGGCGGCGTGCCGCTTCGCCGAGGCCGGCCAGATCCGCGCGGTGTCCGAACTGATGGACCGGCACGATCGCGGCGGTGCGCGGGGTCACCACACCGGCCGCGGCGTCCGCCGACAGGCAGAAGGAGTCGGCGTCGATATCGGCGAACACTGGTGTGGCGCCGGTGGCCCGGACGGCGTGCGCCACCTCCTGGGCCGCGAACGACGGCATGACGACCTCGTCGCCGGCGCCCACACCCGAATCCGTCAGAGCCCGCTCAAGTCTCTCCGCTGCACGTCCCATAACTCCAGATGATCCGGGGCCAACATGAACTCCGAGTGGCCCGCAGAACAACGCGAGAAAGCCCTGTGGGGAACCGGAGTCCCCCACAGGGCTTTCTCGTTATCAAGAATTGTTCGGCGGCGTCCTACTCTCCCACAGGGTCCCCCCTGCAGTACCATCGGCGCTGAAAGGCTTAGCTTCCGGGTTCGGAATGTAACCGGGCGTTTCCCTCACGCTATAACCACCGAAACACTATGAAACCATACGAACCGGACGGCAACACAGTTCGTTGTTTCAGAACCAACACAGTGGACGCGAGCACCTGAGGACAAGCCCTCGGCCTATTAGTACCAGTCAACTCCACACCTCACGGCGCTTCCATATCTGGCCTATCAACCCAGTCGTCTACTGGGAGCCTTAACCCCTCAAAGGAGGTGGGAGTCCTCATCTCGAAGCAGGCTTCCCGCTTAGATGCTTTCAGCGGTTATCCCTCCCGAACGTAGCCAACCAGCCATGCCCTTGGCAGGACAACTGGCACACCAGAGGTTCGTCCGTCCCGGTCCTCTCGTACTAGGGACAGCCCTTCTCAAGACTCCTACGCGCACAGCGGATAGGGACCGAACTGTCTCACGACGTTCTAAACCCAGCTCGCGTACCGCTTTAATGGGCGAACAGCCCAACCCTTGGGACCGACTCCAGCCCCAGGATGCGACGAGCCGACATCGAGGTGCCAAACCATCCCGTCGATATGGACTCTTGGGGAAGATCAGCCTGTTATCCCCGGGGTACCTTTTATCCGTTGAGCGAC
This sequence comes from Streptomyces xinghaiensis S187, assembly GCF_000220705.2. Classification (GTDB taxonomy): domain Bacteria; phylum Actinomycetota; class Actinomycetes; order Streptomycetales; family Streptomycetaceae; genus Streptomyces; species Streptomyces xinghaiensis. The sequence goes on from NZ_CP023202.1 coordinate 1,830,883, forward strand.
GGCGCTTCCACAAGCCACCGCCGGATCACTAGTCCCGACTTTCGTCCCTGCTCGACCCGTCGGTCTCACAGTCAAGCTCCCTTGTGCACTTACACTCAACACCTGATTACCAACCAGGCTGAGGGAACCTTTGGGCGCCTCCGTTACCCTTTAGGAGGCAACCGCCCCAGTTAAACTACCCACCAGACACTGTCCCTGATCCGGATCACGGACCCAGGTTAGACATCCAGCACGACCAGAGTGGTATTTCAACGACGACTCCACCCGAACTAGCGTCCGGGCTTCACAGTCTCCCACCTATCCTACACAAGCCGAACCGAACACCAATATCAAGCTGTAGTAAAGGTCCCGGGGTCTTTCCGTCCTGCTGCGCGAAACGAGCATCTTTACTCGTAGTGCAATTTCACCGGGCCTATGGTTGAGACAGTCGAGAAGTCGTTACGCCATTCGTGCAGGTCGGAACTTACCCGACAAGGAATTTCGCTACCTTAGGATGGTTATAGTTACCACCGCCGTTTACTGGCGCTTAAGTTCTCAGCTTCGCACACCCGAAAGCGCACTAACCGGTCCCCTTAACGTTCCAGCACCGGGCAGGCGTCAGTCCGTATACATCGCCTTACGGCTTCGCACGGACCTGTGTTTTTAGTAAACAGTCGCTTCTCGCTGGTCTCTGCGGCCACCACCAGCTCACACCGCAAGGGTGATCACCAGCAATGGCCCCCCTTCTCCCGAAGTTACGGGGGCATTTTGCCGAGTTCCTTAACCATAGTTCACCCGAACGCCTCGGTATTCTCTACCTGACCACCTGAGTCGGTTTAGGGTACGGGCCGCCATGAAACTCGCTAGAGGCTTTTCTCGACAGCATAGGATCATCCACTTCACCACAATCGGCTCGGCATCAGGTCTCACCCTTACGCGGAGGACGGATTTACCTACCCTCCGGGCTACACCCTTACCCCGGGACAACCACCGCCCGGGCTGGACTACCTTCCTGCGTCACCCCATCACTCACCTACTACCCCCTCGGGTCGTCGGCTCCACCACTCCGACCTCGTCCGAAGACTCAGCCGGCGGCTTCACGGACTTAGCATCAGAAGGTTCAGCGCTGGCGCTTCAAAGCGGGTACCGGAATATCAACCGGTTGTCCATCGACTACGCCTGTCGGCCTCGCCTTAGGTCCCGACTTACCCTGGGCAGATCAGCTTGACCCAGGAACCCTTAGTCAATCGGCGCACACGTTTCCCACGTGTGTATCGCTACTCATGCCTGCATTCTCACTCGTGAACCGTCCACCACTGCCTTCCGGCGCGGCTTCACCCGGCACACGACGCTCCCCTACCCATCCCAACGGTCGTTGGACCTCATGCTGGAATGACACGACTTCGGCGGTACGCTTGAGCCCCGCTACATTGTCGGCGCGGAATCACTTGACCAGTGAGCTATTACGCACTCTTTCAAGGATGGCTGCTTCTAAGCCAACCTCCTGGTTGTCTCTGCGACTCCACATCCTTTCCCACTTAGCGTACGCTTAGGGGCCTTAGTCGATGCTCTGGGCTGTTTCCCTCTCGACCATGGAGCTTATCCCCCACAGTCTCACTGCCGCGCTCTCACTTACCGGCATTCGGAGTTTGGCTAAGGTCAGTAACCCGGTAGGGCCCATCGCCTATCCAGTGCTCTACCTCCGGCAAGAAACACACGACGCTGCACCTAAATGCATTTCGGGGAGAACCAGCTATCACGGAGTTTGATTGGCCTTTCACCCCTAACCACAGGTCATCCCCCAGGTTTTCAACCCTGGTGGGTTCGGTCCTCCACACGGTCTTACCCGCGCTTCAACCTGCCCATGGCTAGATCACTCCGCTTCGGGTCTTGAGCGCGCTACTAAACGCCCTATTCGGACTCGCTTTCGCTACGGCTTCCCCACACGGGTTAACCTCGCAACACACCGCAAACTCGCAGGCTCATTCTTCAAAAGGCACGCAGTCACGACGCTCCGAAAACACGCGACGCTCCCACGGCTTGTAGGCACACGGTTTCAGGTACTATTTCACTCCGCTCCCGCGGTACTTTTCACCATTCCCTCACGGTACTATCCGCTATCGGTCACCAGGGAATATTTAGGCTTAGCGGGTGGTCCCGCCAGATTCACACGGGATTTCTCGGGCCCCGTGCTACTTGGGTGTCGCACAAGCAAGTTGCTGACATTTCGGCTACGGGGGTCTTACCCTCTACGCCGGGCCTTTCGCATGCCCTTCGCCTACACCAACAATTTCTGACTCGCCCGATGGCCGGCAGACCATCGAAGTACGATCCCACAACCCCGTAAGCGCAACCCCTGCCGGGTATCACACGCCTACGGTTTGGCCTCATCCGGTTTCGCTCGCCACTACTCCCGGAATCACGGTTGTTTTCTCTTCCTGCGGGTACTGAGATGTTTCACTTCCCCGCGTTCCCTCCACATACCCTATGTGTTCAGGTATGGGTGACAGCCCATGACGACTGCCGGGTTTCCCCATTCGGACACCCCCGGATCAAAGCTCGGTTGACAGCTCCCCGGGGCCTATCGCGGCCTCCCACGTCCTTCATCGGTTCCTGGTACCAAGGCATCCACCGTGCGCCCTTAAAAACTTGGCCACAGATGCTCGCGTCCACTGTGCAGTTCTCAAACAACGACCAGCCACCCGCCACCCACACCAACCGTGCGTTCACCGGGACCGGCAACCGAAGACACAAGCAAACAGCCCGTGCCCTCAGACACCCAACAGCGCGCCCGGCCGACCCGATCACGTTCCACACCGCCGAAGCAGAGCAGTACTGGTCCGAACCGCCGTGCCGAATAGTCAACGTTCCACCCATGAGCAACCAGCACCGGACATTCGCCGGTGTTCTGGCCTCTGACCGCAGAACCGGGTGAGAAGTGCTCCTTAGAAAGGAGGTGATCCAGCCGCACCTTCCGGTACGGCTACCTTGTTACGACTTCGTCCCAATCGCCAGTCCCACCTTCGACGATTCCCTCCCTTACGGGTTGGGCCACCGGCTTCGGGTGTTACCGACTTTCGTGACGTGACGGGCGGTGTGTACAAGGCCCGGGAACGTATTCACCGCAGCAATGCTGATCTGCGATTACTAGCGACTCCGACTTCATGGGGTCGAGTTGCAGACCCCAATCCGAACTGAGACCGGCTTTTTGAGATTCGCTCCACCTCGCGGTATCGCAGCTCATTGTACCGGCCATTGTAGCACGTGTGCAGCCCAAGACATAAGGGGCATGATGACTTGACGTCGTCCCCACCTTCCTCCGAGTTGACCCCGGCAGTCTCCTGTGAGTCCCCATCACCCCGAAAGGCATGCTGGCAACACAGAACAAGGGTTGCGCTCGTTGCGGGACTTAACCCAACATCTCACGACACGAGCTGACGACAGCCATGCACCACCTGTACACCGACCACAAGGGGGCCGTATCTCTACGGCTTTCCGGTGTATGTCAAGCCTTGGTAAGGTTCTTCGCGTTGCGTCGAATTAAGCCACATGCTCCGCCGCTTGTGCGGGCCCCCGTCAATTCCTTTGAGTTTTAGCCTTGCGGCCGTACTCCCCAGGCGGGGAACTTAATGCGTTAGCTGCGGCACGGACGACGTGGAATGTCGCCCACACCTAGTTCCCAACGTTTACGGCGTGGACTACCAGGGTATCTAATCCTGTTCGCTCCCCACGCTTTCGCTCCTCAGCGTCAGTATCGGCCCAGAGATCCGCCTTCGCCACCGGTGTTCCTCCTGATATCTGCGCATTTCACCGCTACACCAGGAATTCCGATCTCCCCTACCGAACTCTAGCCTGCCCGTATCGAATGCAGACCCGGGGTTAAGCCCCGGGCTTTCACATCCGACGCGACAAGCCGCCTACGAGCTCTTTACGCCCAATAATTCCGGACAACGCTCGCACCCTACGTATTACCGCGGCTGCTGGCACGTAGTTAGCCGGTGCTTCTTCTGCAGGTACCGTCACTTGCGCTTCTTCCCTGCTGAAAGAGGTTTACAACCCGAAGGCCGTCATCCCTCACGCGGCGTCGCTGCATCAGGCTTCCGCCCATTGTGCAATATTCCCCACTGCTGCCTCCCGTAGGAGTCTGGGCCGTGTCTCAGTCCCAGTGTGGCCGGTCGCCCTCTCAGGCCGGCTACCCGTCGTCGCCTTGGTAGGCCATCACCCCACCAACAAGCTGATAGGCCGCGGGCTCATCCTGCACCGCCGGAGCTTTCCACCACCATCGGATGCCCGAGATGGTCGTATCCGGTATTAGACCCCGTTTCCAGGGCTTGTCCCAGAGTGCAGGGCAGATTGCCCACGTGTTACTCACCCGTTCGCCACTAATCCCCTCCGAAGAGGTTCATCGTTCGACTTGCATGTGTTAAGCACGCCGCCAGCGTTCGTCCTGAGCCAGGATCAAACTCTCCGTGAATGCTTCACGCAAGAGCGGCGCAGCCCGGAGGAATAATCCGGACCGCGCACAGCGTCCTCGCTGTAAAATCGCCTCCCGACCGCCACCACACTCGATGGCACGGGAGGACTTGTTTCAAAGGAACCTCATCCCGGCAGCAAACCTGAATCTGCCGCCCGGACGGGGTATCAACATATCTGGCGTTGACTTTTGGCACGCTGTTGAGTTCTCAAGGAACGGACGCTTCCTTCGGCCCCGCCTTACCGGGCCCTCCGGGCGCTTCCCTTCGGTTTTCCCAACCCTACCAGACACTTTCCGAACCGATTTCCCGATCCGAATTCCGTATCCAGTGGCCGTTGGAATGGCCTTACCTTTCGGCTGACCCGACGTTATCAGACTTCTCCGGGCCGGATTTCCACCCGGTTCGAGTTCCATCCGGACGCGGAGCGTCCCGGTGTCCTCGTTCGGGGGAGATGCCAAAGTACTGGACGGCCGCGTCCGGAGGCAAATCGGCTCCGTGCGCGGCCGTCCGGGCGTCGACGGGCCGTCAGACGTCCACGACGACGGGCAGGATCATCGGGCGCCGGCGGTAGTTGTCGGAAACCCACTTGCCCACCGCGCGGCGGATCAGCTGCTGGAGCTGGTGTGCCTCGGAGATGCCGTCCGAGGCCGAGCGCGCCAGCGCCTCCTCGATCTTCGGGACGACCGCGGAGAGCGCCGAGTCCTCGATGCCCGAGCCGCGGGCCTGCAGATGCGGCCCGCCGACGATCTTGCCGGTGGTGCTGTCGACGACCACGAAGACCGAGATGATGCCTTCCTCGCCCAGGATGCGGCGGTCCTTGAGGGCCGGCTCCTTCACATCGCCGACCGAGAGGCCGTCGACGTAGACGTATCCGGCCTGGACCTTGCCGGCGATCTTGGCGATGCCGTCGACCAGATCCACCACGACGCCGTCCTCGGCGATGACGATGCGGTTCTGCGGCACGCCTGTGAGCGCGCCCAGTTCCGCGTTGGCCCGCAGATGGCGCCACTCGCCGTGCACCGGCATCAGGTTGCGGGGTTTGCAGATGTTGTAGAAGTACAGCAGCTCTCCCGCCGAGGCGTGGCCGGAGACATGGACCTTGGCGTTGCCCTTGTGGACGACGTTCGCGCCCCAGCGGGTCAGGCCGTTGATCACCCGGTAGACCGCGTTCTCGTTGCCCGGGATGAGCGAGGAGGCCAGGATCACCGTGTCGCCCTGGACGATGCGGATCTGGTGGTCCCGGTTGGCCATCCGGGAGAGGGCCGCCATCGGCTCGCCCTGGGACCCGGTGCAGACGAGGACGACCTCGTGCTCCGGGAGGTCGTCGAGCGTCTTGACGTCCACGACCAGGCCGGGCGGCACCCGCAGATAGCCGAGATCCCGGGCGATGCCCATGTTGCGGACCATGGAGCGGCCGACGAAGGCCACCCTGCGGCCGTACTCGTGGGCGGCGTCGAGGATCTGCTGGATGCGGTGGACGTGGCTGGCGAAGCTCGCCACGATGATCCGCTTCCGCGCGCCGGCGAAGACCTGCCGGAGCACCCCGGAGATGTCGCGCTCCGGCGGTACGAAGCCGGGGACCTCCGAGTTCGTCGAGTCCGCGAGCAGCAGGTCGATACCCTCCTCGCCGAGCCGTGCGAACGCGGGCAGATCGGTGAGGCGGCGGTCCAGCGGGAGCTGGTCCATCTTGAAGTCGCCGGTGTGGACGACCATCCCGGCCGGGGTGCGGATGGCGACGGCGAGGGCGTCGGGGATCGAGTGGTTCACCGCGACGAATTCGCAGTCGAAGGGGCCGATGCGCTCGCGGTGGCCCTCGCTCACCTCAAGGGTGTAGGGGCGGATGCGGTGCTCCTGGAGCTTCGCCTCGATCAGTGCGAGGGTCAGCTTGGAGCCGATCACGGGGATGTCCTGCTTCTCGCGGAGCAGATAGGGGACACCGCCGATGTGGTCCTCGTGGCCGTGCGTGAGCACGATGCCGTCGATGTCGTCGAGACGGTCCCGGATGGACGTGAAGTCCGGCAGGATCAGGTCAACTCCGGGCTGCTCCTCCTCGGGGAAGAGCACCCCGCAGTCGACGATCAGCAGGCGTCCGCCGTACTCGAAGACGGTCATGTTGCGGCCGATCTCGCCGAGACCGCCGAGCGGGGTGACGCGGAGGCCGCCCTGGGGGAGTTCCGGCGGCGGGCCGAGCTCGGGATGCGGATGACTCAAAAGACTCTCCTCACCACGCGCGACCGTCTCCCCCGCCATGCCCCGCCGCGTGCAACGGGCGGCGGGGCATGGCGGAGAGGGCGTGGCGCGCGTGACATGCGTGCACGTGCGTTAGATGTCGTTGTGGAGTTGTGCGGTGGTGCGGTCGTGCCGTTGTTCAGAGCTGTACCCCGCCGGCCGCCAGATCGCGCCTGAGCTGCTCGGTCTCCTCCTCGGAGAGCTCCACGAGCGGCAGCCGGAGCGGACCGCCGGGGAGTCCCAGCCGGCCGAGAACGGCCTTGGTCGTGATGACGCCCTGGGTGCGGAACATGCCGGTGAAGACGGGCAGCAGCTTCTGGTGGATCTCGGTCGCCTTCTGGACGTCGCCGGAGAGGTGCGCTTCGAGCAGGGCGCGCAGCTCGGGGGTGACGATGTGGCCGACGACGGAGACGAAGCCCACGGCGCCGACCGAGAGCAGCGGCAGGTTGAGCATGTCGTCGCCGGAGTACCAGGCGAGGCCGCTGCGGGCGAGGGCCCAGCTGGCGCGGCCGAGGTCGCCCTTGGCGTCCTTGTTGGCGACGATGCGCGGGTGCTCGGCGAGCCGGACGATCGTCTCGGTGTTGATCGGGACGCCGCTGCGGCCGGGGATGTCGTAGAGCATGACGGGCAGGCCGGTCGCGTCGGCGATGGCCGAGAAGTGCCGGAAGAGGCCCTCCTGCGGCGGCTTGCTGTAGTACGGGGTGACGGCCAGCAGGCCGTGCGCCCCGGCCGCCTCGGCGGCGCGGGCCAGCTCGACGCTGTGCCGGGTGTCGTTGGTGCTGGCTCCGGCGACGACATGGGCCCGGTCGCCGACGGCCTCGACCACGGCGCGGACGATATCGGCTTTCTCGCCGTCGCCGGTGGTCGGGGACTCACCGGTGGTGCCGTTGACGACGATGCCGTCGTTGCCGGCGTCCACCAGGTGGGCGGCGAGGCGCTGGGCGCCGTCGAGGTCGAGGATGCCGTCCGCGGTGAACGGAGTGACCATGGCGGTCAGGACCCGCCCGAACGGGGTCTGAGGAGTGGAGGTCGGAGCCATGGGTCCCACGCTACTCGTAGCGCACCGCGAGGCGCTCCCTCGGGGAGCCGGGAAGTGGAACCCGGCACTGCCTGCTCGGGGGTTCAGGCAGTGCCGGGTCCGGTTTCTCACCCTAGAGGAACCTCGTAAAACGCCGCAATACGGGCGCCTCGCACGGCGTATCCGGACATCCCGGACCTAGGGCGCAACACGCCCGTTGGCGTTGAAGGCGGCGTGGGTGAGTGGCATGAGCCGAGCCCACTCCGCCTCCATCCGCTCCCCCACCATCTCGATCTCGCGCTGCGGGAAGGACGGGACCGCCGCCTGCTCGTGCCGGGTGCGCAGCCCCAGGAAGTGCATCAGCGAGCGCGCGTTGCACGTGGCGTACATGGAGGAGAAGAGGCCGACGGGGAGCACCGCCCGGGCGACCTCGCGGGCGACGCCCGCGGCCAGCATCTCCTGGTAGGCCTCGTAGGCCTGGCGGTAGCTCTCCTCCATGACCCGGCCGGTCAGGGCGCGCTGTTCCGCCGAGCCCTCCACGAACCGGTACTGGCCGGGCCGGCCCTCCTGGACCAGCCTGCGGTCTCCGCCCGGGACGTAGAACACCGGCTGGAGCTCGCGGTAGCGGCCGGACTCCTCGTTGTACGACCAACCCGCCCGGTGCCGGTGGAACTCGCGGAAGACGAAGATCGGCGCGCTGATGAAGAAGGTCATCGAGTTGTGCTCGAAGGGGCTGCCGTGACGGTCGCGCATCAGGTAGTTGATCAGCCCCTTGGAGCGCTCCGGGTCCTTCCGGAGCTCGTCGAGGGACTGCTCGCCGGCGGTCGAGACGCGGGCGGCCCACAGCACGTCGGTGTCGGACGCGCTGTGCTTCACGAGCTCGACGGTCACATCGCTGCGGAAGCTCGGCTTGGCGCTCTCGGCTGAGGCGTCGGTCACGGTCGGGTCCTTCCCTGGTGTCTCTGGGCGGCGCCCAGCTTACGGGCCGGTGCGGGGGCGTCCGCGGGGCCGCCGGGAACGGCCGCCGCCCGGGGGCGGCGCCCTGAGGTGGTCGGGACCGGGTGCGGGTCGATAATCTCACCGGGCACAGCCTGTTCGAGCGTGCATACGAGTGAGGACCAGTCGTGCCCCTGACCTTCCTGACGGCCGACCGCGCATTCGACGAGGCCGCGGACGACATCGCCCTGCCGCACCACGACGAGAACCGCTGGCGCCGCCCGTACCGCCCAGGCCCCTGGCGGGTCGGGGCGGCCGCGCTTCTGCTGCTGCTCGCCTCGTACATGCTCGTCGCGGCGGTGATCGTCGCCCTGGCGGGCGCGCTGTCCGCGACGATCACGGCCGTGGTCTCGGCCGCCGTCGTGATCGCGCTGGCGCTGCGGGTGCTGCGCATGGGCGCGTGGGTCAGCGCGCAGGGACTGCGGCAGGTCTCCCTGCTCACCACCCGCACCGTCCCCTGGCAGCGGCTGTCCCGGGTCCGGACCGTCCAGCAGCCGGTGAAGTGGCTCGGGCTGCCGCGCACCGTGCAGGGCCAGGCGCTGGTCGCGTCGCCCGACGGCGGGGAGCCGCTGCGGCCGCTGCTCACCGACCACAACGCGGACTTCCTGGGCCGCCCCGGGGCCTTCGACCGGGCGGCGGACGCGGTGGAGGGCTGGGCCGCGCACTACGGCCGCTGAGAGCGGCGCCGCCCCCACCGGCACCCCGGCTCCACCGCGCGCCGGTACGCTCCCCGAAGGGCCGGTGCCCGGATACGCGGGGCCCGCCACCGCGCGGCGGCGGGCCCACGGGCCGCGAGCACGGCGCGGGTTCAGGCGCGGACCGGACGGCCGTCGTGCAGGGCGATGGCCCGCTGCATGGCCTTGCGGGCGCGGGGCGTGTCCCGCGCGTCGCGGTAGGCGACGGCGAGCCGGAACCAGACCCGCCAGTCCCCCGGCGCCGCCTCCGCCTCGGCCTTGCGGCGGGCGAAGACGGCGTCAGCCGAGTCGCGGTCGATCCGGCCGCTCGGGGTCCGGACCAGTTCGTCGACGGGCAGGCCGCCCTCCGCCTCCAGCTCGGCGGCGAGCCGGTCCGCGTCGCGGGCGAAACGCGTCGTCTGCCACAGGAACCACACGCCGATCAGCGGTATCACCAGCACGGAGACGCCGAAGGTGACGGTCACCACCGTGCCCTGCCCGATCAGTGCCAGGCCCCGGCCGCCGGCCAGCACGAAGTAGACGCAGAGGACCGCCGCGAGAACGCTGTAGGTGATCTTGTCGCGCACGGCCGTCAGTCCAGGTCCATGAAGTGTTCCAGGCCGAAGGTGAGGCCGGGCGTGGAGCCCACGCGCCGTACGCCGAGCAGGATGCCCGGCATGAAGCAGCTGTGGTGCAGGGAGTCGTGCCGGATGGTGAGCGTCTCGCCGGTGTCGCCGAACAGCACCTCCTGGTGCGCGAGCAGCCCGCGCAGCCGCACCGAGTGCACCGGTACGCCGTCCACATCGGCGCCGCGCGCCCCGTCGAGCGCCGTGGTGGTGGCGTCGGGCTGAGGGCCGCGGCCGGCCTCGCGCCGGGCTCCGGCGATGAGCTGGGCGGTGCGGGTGGCCGTACCGGAGGGGGCGTCCGCCTTGTTCGGGTGGTGCAGTTCGACGACCTCGGAGGACTCGAACCAGCGGGCCGCCTTCCGCGCGAACTCCATCGTGAGCACGGCGCCGATGGAGAAGTTGGGCGCGATGAGCACACCGGTTCCGGGGGACCCGGCGAGCAGTCCGCGCACGGTCTCCAGACGTTCGTCGGTCCAGCCGGTGGTGCCGACCACGGCGTGGATGCCGTTGCGGATCAGGAAGTCCAGATTGCCCATGACCGCGTCGGGGTGCGTGAGATCGACCGTGACCTCGGCCTTCGCCGCGGTCAGCGCGGCCGGCTCGTCGTCGCGGTCGAGCGCGGCGACGAGCTCCATGTCCTCGGCGGACTCCACCGCGCGGACGGCCTCGGACCCGATGCGCCCCTGGGCGCCCAGGACTGCCACTCGGAGCTTGCTGCTCATGGCGGGTTGTTCCTCACTTCTTCCGTGGACCGGCCGGCCGGTCCGCCGTGGGCCGGCGGCGGCCGGTGAGCTGACGCGCCGGCCTCCAGTGTGCCGCCGCGGCCGGGCGGGCCGTCAGGCCACCACCTCGTGGAGACGGTCGGCCTGCCGGTCCTTGAGCGGCCCGATGACCGACAGCGAGGGCCGCTGTCCCAGCAGATCACGCGCCACCTCGCGGACCTCGTCCGGGGTGACGGCCGCGATCCGGGCGAGCATGTCGTCGACCGACAACTGGTCGCCCCAGACGAGCTCGCCCTTGCCGATGCGGTGCATCAGCGCGCCGGTGTCCTCCAGGCCGAGGACCGTGGAGCCGGCCAGCTGTCCCGTGGCCCGCCGGATCTCCTCGTCGGTCAGCCCGTGCAGGGCGGCCTGTTCCAGCTCGTCGCGGCAGAGCTTGAGGACGTCGTGGACCTGGCCGGGACGGCAGCCGGCGTAGACGCCGAAGAGCCCGCAGTCGGCGAAGCCCGTGGTGAAGGAGTAGACGGAGTAGGCCAGCCCGCGCTTCTCCCGGATCTCCTGGAAGAGCCGGGAGCTCATACCGCCGCCGAGCGCGGTGTTGAGGACGCCGAGCGCCCAGCGGCGTTCGTCGGTGCGGGGCAGACCGGGCATGCCCAGCACCACGTGCGCCTGCTCGGTACTCCGGCTGAGCAGATCGACCCGTCCGGCCGCGCGGACGGCGCGGCTGCCGGAGCGCGGGCCGACCGGCTCCGCGTCCGTACGGGACAGCGCGCCGGCCTGTTCGAAGGCGGCGTGGACCAGTCCGGTGATGCGGTCGTGGTCGACGTTGCCCGCGGCGGTGACGACCAGGTGCGTCGGGTCGTAGTGCTTCTTGTAGAAGCGGGCGACGCGGTCGCGGGTGAGCCCCTCGACCGTCTCGACGGTGCCCAGGACCGGGCGGCCGAGCGGGCTGTCGCCGAGCATGGTGCGGGTGAAGAGGTCGTGGACGCAGTCGTCGGGGTCGTCCTCCGTCATGGCGATCTCTTCGAGGATCACCCCGCGCTCGGCCTCGACCTCGGCCGTGTCGATGACCGAACCCGTGAGCATGTCGCAGAGGACGTCGACGGCCAGTGGGACGTCACGGTCGAGCACCCGTGCGTAGTAGCACGTGTACTCCTTGGTCGTGAAGGCGTTCATCTCGCCGCCCACGGCGTCCAGCGCGGCGGAGATGTCCAGCGCGCTGCGCCGCCCGGTGCCCTTGAAGAGCAGGTGCTCCAGGTAGTGCGTGGCGCCGCCCAGGGCCGGGGTCTCGTCGCGGGAGCCGACGCGCGCCCAGATGCCGAAGGTGACCGAGCGGACCGTCGGGAGGGTTTCGGTGACGACCCGCAGGCCGCCGGGGAGGATGGTGCGGCGGACCGTGCCGGTGCCGTTGTCGCCCGGGAGGAGCGTTTCGGTACGGCCGACGGCCCGCCCCTCCGAGGAGGTGCGGGCCGTCGGGCGGTGTGATCCGCCCGCAGGGGGCAGGGAGGTCACTTGGCGGCTTCGTCCTTCGTCTGCGGCTGGGCCTCGGGCTGGGCGGCGTCGCCGCCCTCCTCGTCCATGACGGGGATCAGCGAGAGCTTGCCGCGCTGGTCGATCTCGGCGATCTCGACCTGGACCTTCGCGCCGACCTTGAGCACGTCCTCGACGTTCTCCACGCGCTTGCCGCCGGCGAGCTTGCGGATCTGCGAGATGTGCAGCAGGCCGTCCTTGCCCGGCATCAGCGAGACGAAGGCACCGAAGGTGGTGGTCTTGACGACCGTGCCCAGGTAGCGCTCGCCGACCTCCGGCATCGTCGGGTTGGCGATGCCGTTGATGACCGCGCGGGCGGCCTCGGCGGCGGAGCCGACGGCCGCACCGATGTAGATGGTGCCGTCGTCCTCGATGGTGATGTCGGCGCCGGTGTCCTCCTGGATCTGGTTGATCATCTTGCCCTTGGGGCCGATGACCTCACCGATCTTGTCCACCGGGATCTTGACGGTGATGATCCGCGGGGCGTTCGGGGACATCTCGTCCGGGACGTCGATGGCCTCGTTCATCACGTCCAGGATGTGCAGACGGGCGTCGCGGGCCTGCTTGAGGGCCGCGGCCAGCACGGAGGCCGGGATGCCGTCCAGCTTGGTGTCGAGCTGGAGGGCGGTGATGAACTGCCGGGTGCCGGCGACCTTGAAGTCCATGTCGCCGTAGGCGTCCTCCGCACCGAGGATGTCGGTGAGGGTGACGTAGTGCGTCTCGCCGTCGATCTCCTGGGAGATCAGGCCCATCGCGATGCCCGCGACGGGCGCCTTGAGCGGCACACCGGCGTTCATCAGCGACATGGTGGAGGCGCAGACCGAGCCCATGGACGTCGAGCCGTTGGAGCCCAGCGCCTCGGAGACCTGCCGGATGGCGTACGGGAACTCCTCGCGGGTCGGGAGGACCGGGAGGATCGCCCGCTCCGCGAGCGCGCCGTGGCCGATCTCGCGGCGCTTCGGCGAACCGACGCGGCCCGTCTCGCCGACGGAGAACGGCGGGAAGTTGTAGTTGTGCATGTAGCGCTTGCGCGTCTCGGGCGCGAGCGTGTCCAGCATCTGCTCCATGCGGAGCATGTTGAGGGTGGTGACGCCCAGGATCTGGGTCTCACCGCGCTCGAACAGCGCCGAGCCGTGCACCCGCGGGATCGCCTCGACCTCGGCGGCGAGGGTGCGGATGTCCGTGACACCGCGGCCGTCGATGCGGACCTTGTCCTTGATGACGCGCTCGCGCACCAGGGACTTGGTCAGCGCGCGGTAGGCGCCCGAGATCTCCTTCTCGCGCCCCTCGAACTGCGGCAGCAGCTTCTCGGCGGCCAGCGCCTTGACCCGGTCCAGCTCGGCCTCGCGGGCCTGCTTGCCGGGGATGGTGAGCGCCTGGGCGAGCTCGTCGCGGACCGCGTGGGTCAGCGCCTCCAGGACGTCGTCCTGGAACTCCAGGTAGAGCGGGAACTCGCCGACCGGCTTGGCGGCCTTCGCGGCGAGGTCGGCCTGCGCCTTGCAGAGCGCCTTGATGAAGGGCTTCGCGGCCTCCAGACCGGCGGCGACGACCTCCTCGGTGGGCGCCTCGGCGCCGCCCTTGACCAGCTCGACGGTCTTGGTGGTGGCCTCGGCCTCGACCATCATGATCGCGACGTCGCCGTCCTCCAGGACACGGCCCGCGACGACCATGTCGAAGACGGCGTCCTCGAGCTCGGTGTGGGTGGGGAAGGCCACCCACTGGCCGTTGATCAGGGCGACGCGGGTGCCGCCGATCGGGCCGGAGAAGGGCAGGCCCGCGAGCTGGGTGGAGCAGGAGGCGGCGTTGATCGCGACCACGTCGTAGAGGTGGTCGGGGTTGAGCGCCATGATCGTCTCGACGATCTGGATCTCGTTGCGCAGGCCCTTCTTGAAGGAGGGGCGCAGCGGCCGGTCGATCAGGCGGCAGGTGAGGATGGCGTCCTCGGAGGGGCGGCCCTCCCGGCGGAAGAACGAGCCGGGGATGCGCCCGGCGGCGTACATCCGCTCCTCGACGTCGACCGTCAGCGGGAAGAAGTCGAGCTGTTCCTTGGGGTTCTTGGAGGCGGTGGTGGCCGACAGCACCATGGTGTCGTCGTCCAGGTAGGCCACGGCGGAGCCGGCGGCCTGACGGGCCAGGCGGCCCGTCTCGAAACGGATGGTGCGGGTGCCGAAGGAACCGTTGTCGATGACGGCCTCGGCGTAGTGGGTCTCGTTCTCCACCAGGAAAATCTCCTCGTCTGCGTCCCCCTGCCCGTGTGGCGGGGGACGATGGCGGCGGAGCGTCCCTGCCGCTCGCCCCGCGGGCCGGGCCGGTCTTCGATCGAAGCCTCCGGAGACGGCTGCCTCCGACGGCCACTACCGAGGACCGGCGCCTGTGGCGCGGTGCTGCGGTGGGGTGGCGCTCCCCCTCATACGTTGTTCTCTTGTTCCGACCAGACTACAAAGCTTCCGCTTCCGTCACACGACGGAGCGGTCCGGCCGGTGTCCGGCGCTGCGCGGCGCACAGGCGCACGGACGGCGCATACGGCGAAGGGAGCGGCCCCCGGCGTGGGAGCCGCTCCCTTCACGGCGTCTTACTTCGCGCCCGCCGCGCCGCGGCGGATGCCCAGGCGCTCCACGAGCGCGCGGAAGCGCTGGATGTCCTTCTTCGCCAGGTACTGCAGCAGCCGGCGGCGCTGGCCGACCAGGAGCAGCAGACCACGGCGGGAGTGGTGGTCGTGCTTGTGGGTCTTGAGGTGCTCGGTGAGGTCCGAGATGCGGCGGGTGAGCATCGCGACCTGGACCTCGGGGGAACCGGTGTCACCCTCCTTGGTCGCGAACTCGGCCATGATCTGCTTCTTCGTAGCGGCGTCGAGCGACACGCGGTACTCCTCTGTGGTGTTCGATGCGCCCACGAGTGCCCCTGGTCTTGGTCTCAGGGGGGCTTCCGTGACTCGGAGGCGGGGGTCCGATGAGCGCTGCGCCCAGAGCCCGCGGGGCTCCGGGGGTGCGTACACAAACGGCCGTCACACAGCGTACCAGCACCGCTCAGGAGGTCAGCGCCCGGAGGGAGTGGTAGACGTCGAAGACCGCGAGACAGAGCGGGATCAGGGTCAGCAGGACGAAGGCCTCGGCGATCTCCAGGAACCGGCCCCAGAACGGGGTCACGCCCTTCCGGGGCACGATCAGCCCCAGGGCGACGACCACCGCGGCGACCGCGGCGATCGCGGCGGCGAGCCAGACCGTGCGAAGGTCCAGCGCCGCGCCGTCGCCCCGCAGGGCATCCCGGACCAGCGCCGCGGGCGGATTGAGCGCGAGCCCGAGCCCGAGCAGCACCAGCGCGCCGAGGCCGGCGGCGAGGGCGCAGCCGACCTGCGAGGTGTAGCGGAAGAGGTGGGCGCGCATCAGCAGGGCGACGCCCGTCGCCAGCGCGAGCAGCTGGCCCCAGACCTGGCCCGAGAAGCCGAGCACGGCGGCCGAGCCGACGGCCACCAGCGCGCAGCCGCCGACCAGGCCGACCAGCAGCTCGTGGCCGCGCCGCGCCCGGGCGGCGACGCGCTCGGCGTCCACCGGACCCTGGGGGTCCGGGTCCGCGCCGTAGTCGCCCCTGGTGGTGCGCGGCGGCTCGAAGCCGATGGGGAGCCGGGCGAAGCGCGTGGAGAGCCCGGGCAGGAAGGCGAGCGCGCCCACGGCGAGCGGGGCGCAGACGGCCGCGGTCTCGCTCGCCGTCATGCCGGCCGCGATCGCGGTGAAGGTCACCAGCAGTCCGGTGGCGGAGGCGAGGAGGAAGGCGACGAACGGGCTGTCGCCGCTGGGGGCGGCCGCCGTCAGGATCACCGCGAGGACGAGAACGGCGGCACAGGCGAGAAGGAACTGCAGCTTGCCGACGCCCTGGCCCGCGGCCGGGGGCAGCAGGCCCGCACCGGCCACCGCGGCGTTCGCCAGGGCGCCGAGGCCCAGCGCCACCGCCGAGCCCCGGTCGTCGTACACCCGTGCGCGGACGCCCGCGAAGGCGAGGAGCAGGACGCCGGCGACGGCCGCGAGAATGCCGGGGAGGCCGTGGGTGTCGTGGCGCGGGGCGGCCGCCCACAGCACGAAGGCGAGCAGCACCAGCAGCACCGAACCGCCGAAGAGGCCGGCGCCCCGCATCAGGTCGTCCGTCCACAGCGTGCGGTCCCGGGCGACGGCGGAGGCGACGGCGTCCGACACGTCGTCGAAGACCGCCGGGGGCAGGGATTCGGCGAAGGGGCGCAGGGCGAGCAGTTCGCCGTCGAGAATGCGCTGCGCGGCGAGGGACCGCGCGCCGTCCAGCACGGTCCCGTTGCGGCGCACCAGGTGGTATCCCACCGGGGCCCCCGCCTCGGGGCCCTGTCCGGAGAGGCGGAGGACCTCGGGGCAGAGGTCGGCGACGGGGATGTCGTCCGGCAGCGCGACGTCGACGCGGCCGTCCGGCGCGACGACCGTGACCCGGCAGAAGCCGGTTCCGCCGCCGGGCGGAGTCGCGGAGGGCGGTTGCCCGGCTCCGGTGGCCGCGGCTGGGGCCGTCATACTCACCTGCTGCTTCCCCTCGTCCTTGCTGGTGGCTGCGGGCCGCGGCCGCGGAGCGCGGGCCGTGGCGGGCGCGTCCCGAACGGCCGGGCCGTCGCGGGCAGTTCGTGGCCGGGTAGCGGGACGCCGCGCCACCCTACCGCCCGTCCGTCACTCTGTGCGCCAGTAGGATCGCTCCGCGCGGAGGGTCCCGTCACCGCGGGGGTGCCGAACGCGATGTGTCTGTCCGGCAAGGGAATTGGTGAGCAGTGAGCCAGATCGTCGTCAAGCGCCCGCCACGGGCCCTGCCCCCCGAGGTGTCCGACGAGGAACTGCGGCTGCAGCCGCCCCCCGAGCTGCCGAGAGGCCAGCAGGAGGGCGCCCTCATGCAGTTGCTGCCCATGCTGGGCATGGGCGGATCGGTGGTGTTCTTCTTCATGACGCCCAATCCGATCATGCGGATCATGGGCATGGTGATGATCGCGTCGACGGTCGCCATGGCGATCGCGATGCTGGTCCGCTACCGGCGCGGCACCCAGGGGCAGCTGGCGGACCTGCGGCGCGACTACCTCAAGTACCTGACGCAGACCCGGCGCGCGGTGCTCCGGACCGCGCGGCTCCAGCGTGCCGGGCAGTTCTACCTGCACCCCTCGCCGGAGCAGTTGTGGGCGCTGGTCGCCGAGGGCAGCCGGGTGTGGGAACGCCGGATCGGCGACGAGGACTTCGGGCAGGTGCGCGTCGGCCTGGGCAGCCAGCAGCTCGCCACCCCTCTCGTCCGCCCGGAGACGGCACCCGTGGACGACCTGGAGCCGCTCACCGCGGACGCGATGCGGCGGTTCCTGGCGACGCACTCCACGCTCGACGGTCTCCCGATCGCCGTCTCCCTGCGCGCCTTCTACCAGCTGACCGTCAGCGGCGAGCCGGAGTCCGCACGGTCCGCGACGCGCGCGATGGTGGCCTCCCTCGCCTCGCTCCACTCGCCCGAGGACCTCGTGATCGCCGTCGCCGCCGGCCCCGAGGAGGCGCGGCACTGGGAGTGGACGAAGTGGCTCCCGCACGTCCAGGCCCCCGGGCCCGGGGACGGCGCGGGGAGCCGGCGGCTCATCACCACCGACGCGCACGAACTGCACGACCTGCTGGCCCCGCGGCTGGAGGGCAGGCCCCGCTTCCAGGGCGCCGCGCACCCCCTGCTGGACCGCCCCCACATCGTCGTCGTCCTCGACGGCCGGTCGGTGCCGCCGGTGTCGCCCTTCGCCGCGGCCGAGGGCCTGCAGGGCGTGACGCTGATCGAGGTCGCGCCCGGGGAGACCGGCGGCCCGCGCGGCGGCCTGTCCGTCGTGGTGCACCCGGACTCCCTCCGGCTGGAGTCCGGGCACGGCCAGGTGTACGACGGGGAGCCCGACGCGATGAGCCCGGAGGCGGCGGAGGCCCTCGCCCGCCAGCTCGCCCCGCTCCGCGTCGCCACGGGCGGGGACGACGCGGAACCCCTGCTCGCCAACCTGGAGTTCACCGATCTGCTGAACCTGGGTGACGCCGCCTCCGTCGACGTCGCCCGGACCTGGCGGCCGCGGTCGCAGTCCGAGCGGCTCCGGGTGCCGATCGGCGTCGGCGAGGACGGCACACCCGTGATGCTGGACCTCAAGGAGGCGGCGCAGGAGGGCATGGGCCCGCACGGCCTGTGCGTCGGCGCCACCGGCTCCGGCAAGTCGGAGCTGCTGCGCACCCTGGTCCTGGGCCTGGCCGTCACGCACTCCTCGGAGACCCTCAACTTCGTCCTCGCGGACTTCAAGGGCGGCGCCACCTTCGCCGGGATGTCCCGCATGCCGCACGTCGCCGCGGTGATCACCAACCTCGCGGACGACCTGACGCTCGTCGACCGGATGGGCGACTCCATCCGCGGCGAGCTCAACCGGCGGCAGGAGATGCTGCGCGACGCCGGCAACTACGCCAACATCCACGACTACGAGAAGGCGCGCGCCGCCGGGGCCGCGCTGCAGCCCATCCCCTCGCTGGTGCTCGTCATCGACGAGTTCAGCGAACTCCTCAGCGCCATGCCGGACTTCATCGAGATGTTCGTGCAGATCGGCCGGATCGGCCGCTCCCTCGGCGTCCATCTGCTGCTCGCCTCGCAGCGGCTGGAGGAGGGCCGGCTGCGCGGTCTGGAGACCTACCTCTCGTACCGGATCGGCCTGCGCACCTTCTCCGCGGCCGAATCGCGCGCCGCGCTCGGCGTCCCGGACGCCTACCAGCTGCCGAACGTCCCCGGTTCCGGCTACCTCAAGTTCGGGACGGACGAGATGGTGCGGTTCAAGGCGGCCTATGTCTCCGGTGTGCACCGTGCCCCCTCGCACCGGGCCGCCGCGCCCGGAGGACCCCTCCCCGTGGACCGCAGGCCGGTCGCGTTCACCGCCGCCCCGGTGCCCGTCCGGTACGCCGAACCCGCCGCCCGTCCCCGGGTGCCCGACCAGCGGCGCCCGGAGGACGACGCGCTGGCCGACACCGTGCTCGACGTCATCGTCCGCCGGCTGGAGGGGCGCGGCGCGGAGGCCCACCAGGTGTGGCTGCCGCCGCTGGACAACCCGCCGCCGCTGGACGAGCTCCTGCCCGGGCTCGCGGGCGTGCCGGGCCGCGGGCTGACCCGGCCCGGGTACGAGGGCGGCCGGCTCGTCGTCCCCGTCGGTGTGGTCGACAAGCCGTACGAGCAGCGCCGGGACACGCTCTACCGGGACTTCTCCGGCGCCGCCGGCCACATGCAGATCATCGGCGGCCCGCAGTCGGGCAAGTCGACGCTGCTGCGCACGCTCATCGCCGGCTTCGCGCTGACCCACACGCCGCAGGAGGTGCAGTTCTACGGACTCGACTTCGGCGGCGGCGGCCTGTCCTCGATCGCCGGCCTGCCCCATGTGGGCGGAGTCGCCTCGCGTCTGGACCCCGAGCGGGTGCGGCGGACGGTGGCCGAGGTGTACGGCATCCTGACGCGGCGCGAGGAGTACTTCCGCGGCGCGGGCATCGACTCCATCGCCACCTACCGCCGGCTGCGGGCCCGCGGCGACATCTCCCCGGAGGACCAGCCGTGGGGCGACGTGTTCCTGGTCATCGACGGCTGGGGCAACTTCCGCAGCGACTACGAGGGCCTGGAGCACGCCGTCCTCGACATCGCGGCCCGCGGACTCGGCTACGGCGTCCACCTCGTCCTCACCGCCTCGCGCTCGATGGAGGTCCGCGCCCACCTCAAGGACCATCTGATGAACCGGCTGGAGCTGCGGCTGGGTGACACGATGGACTCCGAGCTGGACCGCAAGGCGGCCGCCAACGTGCCGACCGGCGTCCCGGGCCGCGGTCTCACCCCCGAGAAGCTGCACTTCATGGCCGCGGTGCCGCGGATCGACTCCATCAACTCCGACAGCGACCTCTCCGAGGCCACGGCCGCGATGACCCAGGAGGTCGGCCGCCACTGGACCGCCCCGGGAGCCCCCGAGGTCAGGCTGCTCCCCCGCGAGCTGCCGGCGGAGAACCTTCCGGCGGGCTCGGCGCACCCGCAGCGCGGGGTCGCCTTCGCCATCGACGAGAACAACCTGGAACCGGTCTTCGTCGACTTCGAACGCGACCCGTTCTTCCTGGTCTTCGGCGAGAGCGAGTCCGGCAAGTCCAACCTGCTGCGGCTGCTCGTCAAGCAGCTCACCGAGCGCTACGACGGCGACTCCTGCAAGCTCCTCGTCGTCGACAACCGCCGCGCGCTGCTGGACGTCACCCCGGCCACGCACCTGGCCGACTACGTGCCGATGTCCAACAACATGGACCACCACGTGGAGGCGCTGGCGGACCTGATGAAGCGCCGCACCCCGCCGGCCGACGTCACCGCCCGGCAGCTCCGCGACCGCAGTTGGTGGAGCGGCCCCTCGGTGTACGTGATCGTCGACGACTACGACCTGGTCTCCACATCCAGCGGCAACCCCCTGGCACAGCTCACGGAAATGCTGCCCTTCGCGCGGGACGTGGGGGTGCGCTTCATCATCGCCCGCAGCTCGGCCGGCGCGAGCCGGGCCGCCTACGAGTCCTTCATGCAGCGGATGACGGAACTCGGCGCGCAGGGCGTGCTGCTCTCCGGTGACCCGCAGGAGGGAGACGTGCTCGGCGGCGTCCGGATGCGCCCGATGCCGCCGGGCCGGGGCTTCTTCGTCTCGCGCCAGCGCGGCAATCCCCTGGTGCAGACGGGTCTGCTGCCGACGGAGGTGTACTGATGATCGGCGCCGCCGTCTTCACCGGTGCCTTCGCGGTGGCGTTCCTCGCCTTCGCCCTCTTCGTCGACCCGCGGAAGCTGTGGTGGCGCTTCCGGGCCCGGCACTTCGAGCACCCCGAGGCCCACGAGCCGTCGGCGGCGTCGTTCATGTGGCGCCGGGTGCTGCTGGGAGTTCTGGGGCTGGTCCTGGTGTGGCAGTGCGTGGAACTGCTGCGCCTGGCGGGGGTCTTCAAGACCGGCCCGGACCACGTGGAAATCCTCGAACGCGTCGAGAACGCGGCGCTGAACCTGGAGACCGGCAAGGACGGCGGACAGCACAAGATGCCGGTGGGCGAGGGGTCCTGGGGCTTCTTCATCGACCCACGGCTCAAGGGCCCCGGCGACGACCCGGTCGCGCATCTCGTCTCCGCGACCGACGCCGAGGGGGACGGCGAGGACGTGGAGCGCTACGAGATCGACGGCATATGCCTGACGGTCAGGGCGACGCCGGATCCGGGTCAGTCCGAAATGGATGACGCCATCGACAACCTCACCTATCGCGTGAAGACCGACGTTGTGGACAGTCCTTGCGAGGAGTCGTAGGCCATCCCTAGGTTGAACCAGTTCTCGGCCGCGCTGGTCTGGCGGTCCGTCAGTAAGGCACACGGGGGAAGGAGCACCCGCGGATGGCGTGGGACGAGTGGGAGCAGTTGAAGGCCTCGGCGGCCGAACGGCAGTCGACGCAAATGCAGTTGAACCGGTTGCCGGATGAGGACCGGCCGAACACGGGCACGGCTCCGGGGGACCTCCAGGTCCACCAGAAGGACCTCGCGGAGATCGGCGACGAGGCGTTCAAGCTCTACCAGGACCTGCTGAAGAAGGCCCGTCCCCAGGACACCAGCTCCGCGGGGTCCGACCTCGACCAGCAGGGCTTCGCCCTCGGCGCCGCACTCCGGCACGTCTCGACCCGCTGGGACAAGCAGCTCGGCTCCCTCCTGGACGCCTGTGCCCTCATCTCGAACCACATGGAGTTCTCCAACAAGGTGCACGGCGAGGACGACACCCGGATCCAGCGGCACGTGAGCAGCATCCACACCCTCGACCAGGGCTTCGACGAGTCGTACGCGCCCCCGGGCCAACCGAACGAGGTGTACGGCCCGAAGGACGAGAAGGACAAGAAGGACTAGGGGGAGCAGCCAATGGACTTCGAAGCCCTTCACTCGGCCAACTTCGCGAAGCTCGACACCACGGTCACCGAGTGGGACACGCTGGTCAACCATCTCAAGATCCTGGAGGAGGACGCCCGGAAGGGACTGCGCGGCAAGGCCAACAAGGCCAACTGGGCCGGCTACAACGCCACCGTCTCGCGCGAGTTCATCGGGAAGACCGCCGGGGAGTTCGACGACGCCCACACACAGGCGCAGTCGATCCGGAACATCCTCCGCGACACCCGCAACGAACTGAAAACCCAGAAGACGGAACTGCTGGAGGCCATCGCTCGGGGCAAGGGGAACCACCTCCTGGTCCGGCCGCAAGGCGGCGGCTTCACCGTGCAGGACCCCGACAACAAGGCGGTGGGCGGCCAAAAGGCCGTCGACGCCCTGCGTGACGTACTCCAGGGCATCCTCGACAAGGCCACCGAGATCGACACCACCGCGGCCGCCTCCCTCAAGGCCCTGGTCGACCTCACCGACTACGGATTCTCCGGGGCACAGTACAAGGACCGCGACGCGGCGGCCGCAGCCGTCAAGAACGCCGAGCAGTTGGCCGCGCTGGCCAAGAAGAACCCAGAAGACCGGAGCGTCGCGGAATTCGACGCGCTCGTCGCCGGGCTGACGAAGCACTCGGGCGACGAGATCTTCGCCGAACACTTCGCCTCGACACTCGGCGCCAAGGGGACCCTGGAGTTCTGGGCCGGGATCAACGATCCGTACCGGGGCCGGGAGATCGGCCAGGAACGGCTCGACCAATTCGACGACCTCCAGAAGCACCTCGGCCTCACGCTCGCCACGGCAACCCAGGCCGACACCGCCGAAATGGCGACGTGGAAGCGCGAGATGATCAATCTCGGCGACCAGCAGGTGGGCAAGGGCGGCTACACGGTGGGCTTCCAGGTCATGAGCAACCTCATGCGCTGGGGGAACTACGAGGACCGGTTCCTGACGGAATACGGAACCGAGCTCATCAACACCGAGAAGAAGATGAGCGGCAACGGCCGCCACATGCCGACCGGATGGGCCCACATGGGGATGGACCCATACCTCAACCGCACCGGAACCGACTCGGGCTCGGACCCCATGACCGGCTTCATGAAGGCCCTGTCCAACAGCCCCGACGCGGCCACGGACTTCTTCAACGGCACGTTCGTGACGAAGGACGAGGACCACGACTTCGAGCGCGACACGGACGGCAACGGCAAGAACGGCAAGGTCGGCCTCACCAACTTCCAGTACCTCTTCGAGGAGCGGGATTGGCCCCCGGAGCGGGACATCAAGGGCGAGGAGAGCATCACGGGGCGCAACAACCTCGCGCTGGCCCTGGAGGCCGCCACCACGGGCCATCCGGCCGGGGAGATGCCGACGATCGACACTCCGGCGCACAACGCGGACCAGGCGAGGCTCGTGGAGAGCGTCTTTGCCTCGGTCTCGGAGAATCCGAAGCGCATCACCGATCACGCCTACATGTCGGACAGCCTCGGCCAGATCTCCGCCGAGTACATGCCGGACATCCAACGGGGCCTGCACCCCGGTTCCGAAGGCGAGGAAAAGCTATTTCCGGTGGCAGGCGAGGCAGCGAAGCTCGGTGAGAACGAGATCACCCGTGTCCTCTACACGGTAAGCCAGAACCCCGACGGTTACGCCTCCATCAGTGCCGGGCAGCACAGCTACACGACATCGCTGATGGAGTACCACTTCCGTAATCCTGAGGCGTATCTCGCCGACCCCAACTACAGCGAGGGCGAGAACCTCAAGAAGACCATCGAGGACGTCGCGCGGGTCGGCGGCGAAATCCAGGGCACCATCGGCGCCGGTCGTGCGTACGCCAATGAGCTGGAGGGTGGCGCCGAGGACAACGACTTCAACGAGGCTCTCAAGACCACGAGCACATGGGTCGGCAGCGGTGTCGGAATCGGCGTGGGCATCGCGACGGCCCCCGTCACCGGTCCCGGCGGCATCGTGGCCGGAGGTGTGGCGGGCACAGCCACCAATGAGATTCTCTCTGCGCTCACCGAAGGCCTGATGAAGGACAGCTCTGACGAGGTCATCTACCGCAACGGCGAGGATCTGAGCGCCACCAGGGACTCCACGTACACCCTTATCGAATCGGCGGCGCAGAAGGCCGGGGAGGCCGCGGACAACCCGTCGCCCCATGTCGTCTCCGCCGCGGCCACGGCTGCGGAGCAGGGATTCAACAACGCCAAGAGCAATGTCAAGGACGCTTTCGACGGTGAAGGCGTCCCCAGGCAACTGGATACAGAGGACTGACAGACACATGAGCGCCAAGTCCACGAAGCTGGCGATCCCCTTGGCAGCACTGCTGGCCGTCGCCTTGGGGGGTACAGCGGCATACGTCCTCGGAGTCCCGCCGTTCGAGGAGCGCGGCGACATTGGCGCGGAGAGCGTCTGTGAGTCGCTGGGCGATCCCGAGAAGGCCGCACCTGCACTGGAACGGGTCCTCCCCGACTCGCCCGAGTACTCGTTCGACGACACCGTGAGCGGCGGAAGCGTTGCCCAGGGGGATTCCAATTACACCGCCGACTGTTTCGTCTCCGGCAACGGCAAGATTCTGCTCAGCGCCAGGACGGAGTTGGTGCCGGTCGGCTCCCCGGGAGGTACGCCGGAGGATTGGGCGTCCGAGGCCCTTGACGGCAGCAGCCCGGAAGAGGAGGAGACCTTCGCTGCCGGTTCGAAGGGGGTGGTCTCGGCGGACAGGGCGGCCGTGCTGGTGCCGTGTGCCGGGCCCGGGAACGTTCCGGGAGGCTCGTACAGCCTCAGTGTCGTCGTCGACGGGAAGGGAGCAGACGGGGAGAGCGGCTCCCGGGTGCGCCGGGGACTGACCGATCTCGCCGTCGGGGCGGCCCAGTTCTCCCACGAGAAGGCGGGCTGCGACCTTCCGTCCGAGCTGCCGAGCTGACCAGGCGGTTCGGGTTTCCTGTCCTTGCCGGGCAGACAGTGGGCGGCGGAACGCAAGAACGGCGGGGTGGGCGCCTCCCGTGCGCGTCCATCCCGCCGTTCTTGTGCTGTGTGGCTGCTCTGCCGCCGGGCCGGTGCTCAGAAGTGGCTTGCGGCCTTCTTGTCGCCGGCCTGGTAGGTCGGGCCCGCCTCGCGGACCGCCTTCGCGATGCTCTTCAGGGCCTGCTGGATGATCCGCGTCTCCTTGTCCCACTTCGCGTGGGCTCCGTCGGCCGCGGTCTTGGCCTCGCCCTCGAAGGTGTTCGAGACGGCCCGGATCTTCTTCTGGAGGGCTTCGAGCGACTCGTCCAGCCGCCGCGCGCTCACGTCGATGCTGTTGGCTGCTTCGTCGAGCGAGGAGTAGGTGACGAGCATGATGTCGCCGTTGTTGTTGGCCATGTGACTGCTCCTGGTGGCTTGGAAGTCGGGAGAGGGACGGAACGCGCGAGATCGCGTCCCTCGTCAGTACTTGGCGATGTTGGAGACGGCCTGCTTCTCCGCCGCGGCGTCGCCGGAGAAACCGGCGGTCACGTCGACCCCGCGCAGGGCCGCCTGGACCTCGTCCTCGGTGTTGCCCGCGGTGGTACGGGTCACCTGGATCGCTTCCTGGAAGTTGAGCAGCAGGCGCGAGATGCGGACCATGGCCTGGTTGATCTCGTTCTGCTTCAGGTCGAAGGCGCCCGCACCGACGCCCTTCCAGCGGCCCTCGAGTCCGTCGATGGTCCCCTGGAGCTTCTTCACCTCGCCCTTGATGCTCTCGAACTGCGTGGTGATCTCATCCTGGAAGAGCTTGAGATCCTGATCGCCGACCTTCTGGACCGTCATATGTCCTTCTTCCTCTGTTGGGTTCCCTGTGGGACGCGGCCGCCTCTTCCGGGCAGCGCGCGGGGGATCAGTTGTTTCGGGTGCCGGAACGGCCCGGAGTCACGCGCCGCGCCGTCGGCGGAGTACGAAGAGGGCGCCGCCGGCCAGCGCGGCCGCTGCGGCCACTCCGCCGAGGATGATGCCGAGGCTCCCGCCGCCGGCCTTCTCCTCTGAGCCCGCCACGGCTGCCTCGGCTCCGGGCTTGCCCTCCGGGGCCTTCGGTGACGGTGATGCGGAGTCCTTGGGCTGTTGCGACTGCTTCTGCTCCTCCGCAGCGCCGGGGCCGGTCTTCTTGTTCGTCAGGGGGTTGATATCCGGATCACCGGGCTTGCCGATACCGCGGTTGATATGGGCGCCGGGGCGGACGATGCCATGACCGAGATAGTTGCTGACGGTGCCCTTCTTCCACCCTTCTCCGCGTCCTGCGGACTCCAGCATGACGCGGAGGACCTGGTTGGCCGTCCAGTCCGGATGCGCGGACCAGATCAGAGCGGCGGACGCGGAGGCGAGAGCGCTGGCGGCGCTGGTTCCGCCGTCGCCGTCGCAGTAACGCGTGAAGGTGCTGTCGCACCAGGAGGGAATGGAGTCCCCCGGAGCGGCGAGATCCACAAACTCCCCGTGCTGGGAGTAATCGGCCACTTCACCGCCCGGGCCCATGGCGGCGACGCTGACCGCGGCCGGGTAACTGGCGGGGTAGTTGGCTTTGTTCCCCTCCTTGGCGTTGTTACCGGCCGCGGCGAAGAAAAGTTTCCCTTTCTTCAGCGCGTACTCGACCGCTTCTTCGTCATCGGAAATGGGGATGTCAACGCCAAACGACACGTTGATGATGTCCGCATCGCTCTCAGCCGCCGCCCTGATGGCATCCCTGATGCTCCAGGTATTGACCTTGCTGGCCCCCTTTCTCTTCTCCAATTCGCTTTCCACGACGCGGAAGGGGATGATCTTGGCGTCCGGCGCAAGACCGCGCAGCCCTCCTCGCCCTTTGCCGGCGATCAACTCGGCCATGGTGGTGCCATGGCCCTCGTAGTCATCGGTGGCCTCCCCCTCCGTGCCCGTCAGATCGCGGCCCTTCTCCACCTGCCCCTTGAGCGACGCCGTGGAGGGATTGACTCCCGTGTCGATGACAGCGACCTTGATGCCTTTCCCAGTGGCCGTCTTCCAGATCTCCTCGGCGTGCATGGCCTTCAGATACCACTGCTTCGACTGCACATCGGCGGCTGCAGCGGCAGGTGCAGCGCCGATGAGGGCCGTCCCGAGGAGTCCCACCGCGGTCACGGTGGAGAGAATCCGCCGGAGGAGATGTCGGGGCCCGGGCCACCGCACCTGCGTCATCACTGCCGTCATCCTGACTTCCGAACCTTCCAGTGTTTATTCGATCACCGGTGGCACGGCACCACGCCGCCGGCCCATCCGCTCGTCCTCGGTCAGGTGATATGGGCGTTCCGGCTCGGGGCGCTGCCGGTCCTCGTTCCCGGACGGGCTCTGCCCGGCGGGCCGCTGACCGGAACGCTCACCGGCAGCTGTGCCCTGTGAGCCCGCCCGGGATCCGGTGCCGCCCGTCCCCGTGCCGCCGCCGACGACATTGCTCGACGAGGGAGCGCCGCGACCGGCGGCCGGGGAGGTCCCTCTCGGCGGGCCGACACCGACCACGCCTTGCTGGTGGTGCCGCGCACTGGAAGGACGCCGCGTGGTGTCGGGCACTCCGCCGACGACAGTTCCCCGGGGGACGCGCGCTCCGGCGGGGCCGGCAGGACCGGGCTGAGGCGTGCCTCCGACAATGCCGGCTCCCCGGCCGACGCGAGGACCGGCCGGGGAGCCGGGGCTTCCTGCCGTGAACCGGCCTGCCGTCCCCGGGTGCGCGGCCAGAGGTGTCCGGTCCCGCGTCGCACCGGGTCCGGGACGTCCGGATGGTGTCGGCCCGGGCGTACCCGGCCGCCCACCCACCGGAGTTTGGCCCCGGGGGCTGGTCGCGGGTGTACGTCCGGTGGCATTCGCCGGAGTCCCCATCGGCCCCGGACGTCCCATGGGACCGGGGTGTCCCGTGGCCTGGCCCGTGGTGGGAGCGCCGGGCATACCGGGCCGCCCAGGCATTCCGGTCACACGTCCGGGCGGCGTGGAGGCCGGCCCTCCGGCTGGTCCGGGCCGCCCGGTCGTACGAGGTACCCCAGGGCTTCCGGATCGGGGAGACCCCGGTGTACCCACCGTGCGGGGCGGGCCGGGGTGGCGTCCGGGATTGCCGAAGTTCGGCCCCATGGAGGGCCCTTGGTGGTCACCGGCCGTGCCGGGGGCGGGAGCCGTCGGCGCGGGACCTCCGGGTGCGGTGGGCGCCGGAGGGGTCTGGACACTGTCGATCTCCATCGAAGGGCTCGGGACCGGAGGCCGCCCGTCGAAACCGGTCCCTGCGCGAGACGCACCCGCCGCCCCAGTGGCTTCCATCTCCTGGTGAACCGCTCGCGGCTGGGAGGCGTCCGAAGCTCCCGCCCCCGTGGAAGCCTGGCCTGTACCAAATGCGTACGGTGCGGACGCCGGCACCGGCACCGGCGCATTCAGCGCCCCCGGGGGCTTCGGGGGCTCCTGGGAGGCCAGTCTCTCCTCCGAGACCGCGTAGAAGGACGCCAGGCGGTTCATCTGGTTGATGGCCTCCTGGCGGTCCTTCTCGACCTGGAGAGCCTTCTGGTACTCCGGATTGTCCTCGGTGCGTTCCGGGGCGGCGAAGTCCTCGGGCTTCTTCTGCACGATCCGGCCGTCGCGCGGCGGCCGGGCGCTGCGCACGGAGGAAAGGCCCGTGCTCGCCACCTTCATCTGGGTGCCGACCGCGTTGGCAAACGTACCCAGTTCCCAGGCGTACTTGACCAGTTCCTGTCCGTACCGCTGGAACTCGGTGGCCGCTTCGCCCTTCCACTCGGTCTTCGCGACGAACTTGCTGAGATCGTCCGCCGCATCGTTGAGCGCTTTCGTGGCGTTCAAGAGAGATCTTCCGGCGTCCTCCAAGTCGGAGGGGTTCGCACTTTCCAGAAGGTCGAGCATCGGATTAAGCCGCGCGCCTTCGAAGTCCGTCCGGCCGAAGACACTCTTGCCGGGCCCGAGGCCGAAGGCTCCCCGGAAGAAGTCCGGCATCCGCTCCATCATGTCGGCGGCGCCGAACTCGGTCCTGATCTCTGCCGCGTCAGCCTTCTGCTGCTCCTCGGGAGTCAGCTCGGGCTTCTGGTCCTCATCGCTCATCAGCGATCACCCCAGTTCCGTGGTACCGCGCGTGACGTCCTGACGGGGCTGCTCCGGAGGTGCCGCCTCGTCCCGCTCCGCTTCCGCCTTCGCCGCCGCCTCCAGTCGCACCCTGATGTCGTGGAACCGGCGTCGCAGGTCCTGCTCCACGTTGTCGAAGCCGACGTCCGCGGCGTGGACGGCGATGCTCAGCATCTCGATCTGGTCGCCGAGGGACCTGGAGAGCTCGACCAGCGCCTTGTGGACGCGGTTGTACTGCAGGTAGAAGCCGTCCGCCTCGGCGAACGGCAGGCTCGTGCCGCTGAACGAGGCGCGGGTGACTCGCTCCAGCGCCACCTTGGAGGTGCCGCCGTCCCCGCTCTCCAGCTCCGTCAGCAGGCCGTCGACCCGGGACCGGAACTTCTTGAGGGCGTCCACGCCCAGTTCGAGGTCAGTCGCCACCGCTGCCCCCGCCGTTCACCGCTCCGAGCACGAGTGCTCATCCTCCCCGTTTTCACTGCAACAGCCGTCACGACGGGCCGTGGTGTCCGGCCTTCAGCCGACTGCGGTCAGCCAACCGTAGCCACTGGGTGTGACAGTCCCAAGTCTCTTTCGGTCCCGCCGGTACTTCTCCGGTGTTCGTGCGGGAGCAACCCTAGACCCATCCCGTGTGCACGGGTTGACGGTACGTCACGGTCGCGGGTCGCCGCACGGCTCCGTCAGTCCTCCGCCCCCGCCGCGGCCCGTCCTCCCGTCCGCCGGCGCCAGTCGCGCAGGGCCACCGCGCCGCCGCTGATCGACGCGACCAGCACGCCGCCGCCCACGAGGACATAGGTCGCCAGCCGCACGTTGCGCTCCTCCGGGGTCTCCCCCAGGTGCAGTTCGGCCGGGGTGGGTGCCTCGGCCTTGGTCAGGCCCTCGCGGGCGCGTGGCTCCCGGACGGGTGCGTCGTCCTCGGTGAGGGCGCGTACCGGGTCGACGACGCCCCAGCCCACCAGCCGGTCGCGGCCGGCGACGGAGCGCTCGGCCGTCTGCTGGAGCTGGGCGGTGATCTCCTCCTGTTCCCAGTCCGGGTGCTTGCCCTTGACGAGCGCTGCGATCGCGGCGACGTAGGGGGCGGAGAAGCTGGTGCCGTTGTCGGCGCAGTGGCCGCCGCCGGGGACGGTGGAGACCATGTCGACGCCGGGGGCCGCGATGCCGACGAAGTCGCCCGACTGGGAGAACGGGGCGCGTTCGTTGTTGCGGTCGGACGAGGCGACGGCCAGGACACCCGGGTAGGAGGCGGGGTACGTCTTCTTGTCGTTGCCGCCGAGGCCGTCGTTGCCCGCCGACGCCACGACCACGATGTCCCGGGCCAGCGCCGCGTCGATGGCCTGCTTGAGCGCCGGGTCCGGCTCCACGGCATTGGCCGTGTCCTGGGAGATGTTGATCACGTCGGCCTTCTCCGCCACCGCGTGGGCGATGGCCGCGGCCAGGGTGGCGGCGGTGCCGTGGCCCTCGGCGTCGTTCTGCTGGATGGGGATGATCGTCGCGTCCGGCGCCAGGCCGACGAAGCCGGTGCCCTTCGCGGGGCGGGCGGCGATGATCCCGGCGACCTTGGTGCCGTGGCCGACCGTGTCGGTGGTGCCGTTCTCCTTGCCTCGTTCGAGCTTGTTGCCGTTCTCGTCCTCGAGGTCCTTCGGCAGCAGGTTCCTGCCGCTTCCGGCGTCCACGGCGTCCCGGAGCTGGGGGTGGCGGGCGTCGACGCCGGTGTCGATCACGGCGACCCGGACCCCTTCACCCGTCGACTGCTTCCACAGCTCGTCGAGCAGGACCCGCTGGAGCGCCCAGGGACGGCCCTCGTACGGCTTTCCGGGGAAGGTGCACTGGCCCGGTGTGTCGGCCGCAGCGGGGGCCGCCGACAGGCCGGTGAGTGTGAGCGCGGCCGCGGCCGCGGCGGTGAGCGGGCGGCGGTGGGCGGGGGACAGACGGTGGATGAGGGTCATGGGTCCGCCGGCCCTCACGAACCCTGCGGCTGGCGCGCGGCGCCGGTGGACAGCCGCGGACCGGTCGGCAGGAACGTGGACCAGGCCGCCGGGACGGGCAGCGGATCGACGTCCTTGTAGCCGAGCCGGTTCTGCGCCTGCTGCGCTTCCTGCATCCGTTGCTGCTTCTCCCGCTCCGAGCCGGAGGACCCGATGCCGGAGTCCTCCGCGGCGCTGTCGCCGTTGGACTGCATGGCGTAGCGGAGCCCGGTGTCGGTGACGAGGAAGAGGAAGCCGGTGCCGGTCTCGGACCCCTTGAACTGGCGGAAGAGCTGGCCGGATCCGGGGGTGACGTAGGCGCTGCTGGAGCCGGTCGGCAGCGGGGCGGGGAAGCCGGTCCCGGCCCAGGTGCTGAGCGTGGTGGAGCCGTCGTCGGCGTCCACCTCGCGGAGGACGTTGCACACGGTGTTGCGGCTGCCCTCCGCGGTGCCGGCCTCGTTGACGGCACGCGGCGCGTACTCGGGCCACCGGTTGTCCCGTCCGAAGGGCTCCGAGGGCTCGAAGGCGGCGGCGCTGACGGGCTTCGCCCGCCCGTCCGGGCTGAGCCCGACCAGCTGCGGGCTGCTGAGCAGGAGTTTGGCCGTGAAGTCGGACACCGGGGCGACCCTGCCCTGCAGGACGACGTAACGCTGCTTGCGTGTGCCGTCGGTGGCGGTGAGAACCATGCCGACCTTGTCGGCCTCCGGCTCCAGTTCGCCCGGAACGCCGGCGGGCTCGCCCACCGGGCCCGGCACGGTCGGGAAGTCGACGGTGTCACCGCGGTGAAGGGTCTTCAGCCAGGTCTCGGAGACGCGCTGGGGCTTGTGGTCGTGCCCGACGAGCAGGCGGAGCAGCACCTTGTCCTCCGCCAGGGGGTAGGCGGTGCCGGCGGGGTCGACGACGTAGCGGGTCTTGTCGGGGCCCTCCACGTAGAGCAGTTCACCGCCGCGCAGCCGGTTCGTCCCCTCGGTCTTCGCCATTTCGCGCTCGGCGAGGACGAAGGCCGCCTTCTGGATGGCGCGGCCGCCCTGCCCGGGGCGCTCGCAGACGACCCAGCGCATGGCCTTGCCGGCCTCCTCGGGTTCCGGGAGCCGGTCGGGGGCGTAGGGGATGCCGAGGGTGGCTCCGTGCGGGATCCTCCCGCTGTCGAGCGTCGCCTCGTCGACGGTGATGACCTTGTCCTTGTCGGGGGCGAGCAGCAGCTTGGCCGACGCCATGTTGAGCACCGGGTGGAGCTGCGGCTTCTTCCTGCCCGTCCGCAGCACCACATAGCGGGTGGTGGACTTGCTGGCGATGATCACGTGTTCCTCGGGCACGTCCCAGCCCTTGGGGGCGACCGGTTTGAACATGCCCCAGGCGCCGAACACCGCGAGAACGACCACGCCGACGACGGCCCCCGGTACCACCGCGCGCAGCGGGCGCGGTGCCCCCTCCTCCGAGCCGGTCGCGTTCGGCTGGAGGAACTGCGCGACCAGTCTCCGCCTCGCGAACGTGTAGGCGTTGAGTTCGTCCCGCCGTGATGTCATATGTCCGTTGCCTCTCCCCGCTGGACGGGCAGGTCCGCCACCGGTGGGGGAGCCCTGCCGCCGTGCCGGCCCCTACTATGCCTGCCGGTGCCCGGGGCCCGTTGCTCAGGTAGGGTGACGGCCGTTCAACGCCTCCGGGGCGTGGGTGAATTGAACACGAGGGGGCAACACGGCGATGGGGACGGCGACGCGCGCGCGAACCGGTCCGGCCACCGGTCCGGAGCCGTCCGGCTCCCGGCAGCCGGACGGCTCCGGGGCGGTCACCGCGCCACGGCCCCGGACGACGAGCCTCCGCCCCCTGTCGCGCACCGGCCGCACCGGTTCCTTCCCGCTGCGCCAGCTGGTGCTGGTGGAGGCGGCGCTCGCCGTGGCGGCGGCCGGTTTCGCGCTCGGCGGCGTCTGGCCGGTACCCGCCGTGGCCGTCGCCTGCCTGCTGCTTCTGCCGGCCGTGATCCGCCGCCGCGGCCACGCGATGCCGGACTGGATCGCGACGGTTCTGGCCCTGCGCGGACGCGGGCGTACGGCCGGGCCGCCCGCGCCGGAGACCGACCCGTCGCTGGCTCCCGTCGCGGAGAACGTCCCCGGTTTCCGCCCGTTCCCGCACATCGACCGGAACCGCCGTACCGTCGGGATGCTCGGTGACGGCACCTTCCTGGCCGCGGTGGTGCGGGTCGAGGCGGGCGGGTCCTCGCTGCGGCCCGCCGCCGGCGCCCGCGCGCTGCCGCTGTCGCTGCTCGGGCGTGCCCTCCGGATGGACGACATCGTGCTGGAGTCGGTGCAGCTGGTGCAGCAGGTGCGGTCGGCGCCCGCCCCGCATCTGCCGCAGCAGGCGGTCGCGCGGCTCTCGTACGCCCCGCTGCAGGCGCGGACGGGCGCGCCCGCGCTCAGGATGACCTGGGTCGCGGTGAAGCTGGACCCGGAGCTCTGCCGGGAGGCCGTCGAGGCGCGCGGCGGCGGGCCGGCGGGGGCGCAGCGCTGCCTCGCGCGGGCGGCGGACCATGTGGCGAGCCGGATCACCGGGGCCGGATTCCAGGCCGTCGTCCTGAACCAGGAGGAGCTCAACTCCGCGGTGGCGACCGCGGCGTGTGCCAGCCCGCGGCTGTCGGCGCGCGCCGGGCTCCCGGACAGCGCGCCGCAGCGGCGCACCGTCGAGACATCACGCGTCTGGCGGTGTGACGACCGCTGGCACACCACCTACGCCGTGGGGCGCTGGCCCGAGCTGGGCCCCGCCGCGATGCCGCTGCACCGGCTGGTGTCGCTGGTCACCGCCGCACCGGCGTACGCCACCACGTTCAGCATCTCCTTGCGGCCGGGCCCGCACCGGGGGTCGGTGGACGTCTCCGGCCACATCAGGGTCACCGGGGGCTCCGACACCGAACTGGTGGGCGTGCGGCGTGCCGTCGAGCAGGCCGCGCGGGGGGCGGGCATCGGACTGGTGCGGCTGGACCGGGAACAGCTTCCCGGTGTGCTCGCCACCCTGCCGCTGGGAGGTGCCCGCTGATGGCCCGTACGGAACCGGCGGCGCGGATGCCGCGAGGCCTCCGCGGCCCCCGCGGGGGCGGTCACACCATGGACACGGGCGATCTGGACCTGCTCTCCCTGCCGGTGGGGGACGACGGTGTGGTGATCGGGGACGACGCCGAGGGCCACCCGCAACTGGTGGGATTCCACCGGTCGGTGCCCTACGACGTCCTGCTGATCGGCGGTCTCTGGACGGCTCAGGTGCTGGCCCTGCGGGCGGCGGGCACCGGCGCGCGTGTGGCCGTGGAGACCGGCCGTCCGCAGGAGTGGACCCGCCTCGTCCATGCGGCGGGTGCCGGCCTGGAGTGCATCACCCTGCACGAGGTCGGCCATGTGCCGCCCATGGGTGCCACGGTGGGGAGTCCGGTTCTGGTGGTGCGGGACTGCGGAATGAAGCCCCCGCGGGGCCGGGTGGTCTCGTCCCCCTGGCAGTCGGTCCTGACGCTGCTCCCCTATCTGAGCCCGGTGGGGCCCCGGTTGCTGCGCGGCGCCACCCTGGTGGGCGTGCAGCGGGTGTCTCCGCAGGAGGCCGGGCAGATCGGCCGGATCCTGGGGTTGTCGAGGGCCGAGAGCGACGCCCTGCCGACCCTCGCGGACGGTGTGACGCTGTGGTGTTCGGGGAGTGAGCGCCACTGGGTGATGACCACCGGCACGGACGCCGAGACGGGCCTGCTGGGCATGGCCCGCCGGATGGAATGAGGGGTACGGGCCGCCACGGGGCGCGCGAGGCGCCGTCGCGGTCCGGCGGCCTCCCCGGTCCCGGCGCGTTCCCGCGCGTCCGGTCCGGGGAGGCCCTCCGGCGCTGTCAGCCCTTCCCGATGACCAGGAGCAGCTTCTCCGGGGAGCCGCTGGAGGTGCCCGTCACCCGGTCCGAGGCGAGGTAGAAGCGGCCGTCCTCGTACACCAGGAACGGGGAGTAGAAGCCGTTCTCCGCGTCGCGCGCGGCCGCCGGGTTCTGCATCAGCGTCGTCGGCTTGCCGCCCTTGGCGCCGATGCTGACGATCCGGCCGCTCTTCTCATAGGTGGGCCGCTGGTAGGCGATGAGGTTTCCGCCGTCGGTGCGCAGCGGCATCATCGTCAGGTCGTCCCCCGCGGCGGACTTCCACTTCCGCTTGCCGGTGTCCAGGTCGAAGGCGTGGATCTCGTTGTAGCGGCCGAAGCCGTCACCGCTCTGCTTCTTGTCCTCGGTCGGCAGGTAGAACGTGTCGTCGCTCGCCGCGACGCCCTGGCAGCCGTCCAGCTTCTGCGACATGATCCGCAGGCCGCAGGCCGGGCGGTAGGTCTCCTTGCCGAGATCGATCTGCGAGCGGACCTTGCCGTCGCCGCCGATCGCCAGGATGCCGCCGGACTTGTTGTCCTTGTCGGAGAGGGAGACGACGACGGGGTCGGCGGAGAAGATGTTGCTGACGTTGAAGCCCTTGGGGGCCTGGTACGTCCACTCGGCCTTGCCGCCGGAGGAGAGCTTCTGGAGCCGGCCGCCCTCGGTGCAGGAGTACGACCGCAGCAGGAACGTCCCGCCGCCCGCGAAGCCGTTGGGGGTGCACCCGCTGACCCGTGCCGTGTCCGTCAGTTCCTTGCCGTCCTCCAGCCGGAACAGGGCCGATCCGCCGAACCAGGAGGAGCCGACGGTGTCGCCGCCGACCGCCACCGTGGTGCCGATGAAGCCGCCGAATCCGCCGCCCTGGGGCAGGGCCTTGTCCCAGACCTTCTTGCCCTTCTTCAGGTCGATCAGCGCCAGGTGGCTGCACTTGTCCTTCTTCTCGCCCTCGTAGGCGACGGCGACTCTGCCGTCGGACGTGGCGTTGACGGAGGACGCGCAGACGGGGCCGCCGAGTTCGACGGACCACTTCTCCTTGCCCTTCCCGGCGTCATAGGCGGTGACGGACTCCAGCGCGGCCTTCACGGCGGAGCCGTCGGCCAGCCAGAACCCGGGGGTGTCCACACCGGACTTGGGCACGTCGGGCGCCGGCTTCTGCCACAGCACCTTGCCCTCGCCCTTGCCGCCGGAGCCGGTGAGGCCGTCGTCGCCCGGGCGGGCGCCCGCTTCGTCGTCGCCGTCACCGCCGCCGCCGTCGATCTCGGCGCTGTCGCCGTCCTCGCCACCGCCCTTCTCGCCGGCGCCGGCGGAGGGCTTGGCGCCGTCGTCGTCACCGCCGGAGACGGCGAAGACCGTTCCGCCGACGGCGAGCAGGACCGCCAGGACGCTGCCGATGATGATGGCCGTGCGCTTCTTGTCCGGACCGCCGGGCGGGGGCGGGGGCATGGTGGGCGGCGGGTACGCGCCGTACACCGGCTGCTGCGCGTACGGGTTGGGCTGCCCGTAGGGAAGGCCGGGCTGCTGCCCGGGCTGCGGTGGGTTCCACGGCCCGGCGGGCGCGCCCTGCGGTGCCGGGGGCATGGGCGGCGGCTGGTTCGGCGGGGGGCCCGGGGGCTGGCTGGGCGGCTGGTTCGGGGGTTGGTTGGGCGGCTGGTTCGGCGGCGGAGGCGGCTGCGACATGGTGGGTTCCCTCGTTGGTGGTGCGGTGCGTCGGTGGATACGGGTCGGTGGACGGGCCCGGGCCGCC
The DNA here is from genome assembly GCF_000220705.2 of Streptomyces xinghaiensis S187. Taxonomy (GTDB): domain Bacteria; phylum Actinomycetota; class Actinomycetes; order Streptomycetales; family Streptomycetaceae; genus Streptomyces; species Streptomyces xinghaiensis. Next base: position 1,867,704 of record NZ_CP023202.1, read on the forward strand.
CGCCCGGCGAGCGGGCGGACGGTCCGGCGGGCCGGCGGCGCCCGCCCGGTGGGGCGGGGCGGGATGAGCGTATGCCGTGCCGGGCTTCACCGTCCCGGCGGGCGGCGGCTATGCGTAGGCGACGATCAGGAACTCCTCGGAGCCCGTCAGGGATGCGCAGACCGGTCGAGCTGCTGGACGGCCTTCCGGTCGGCGATGCGGTAGACGGTCGTGACGCCCTGGGCGGCCACGGCCACCGTCTGCTCCGTGACGGCCAGTTCCCAGGGTTCCGGGCCGGCGTGGGCCGGGACCGGCACCCGCCGGGCCCCGGCTCCGCGCTCGTCGCACCGCGACCCCATAGACCCGCATCTCCCCCGTGTGCGCGGCTCGTTGGACCGTGCTCCGTCCCCTCGGCCCTCTACTATGCCGTTGGGTACTCCGCACGCGTCGTGCGGGTCGGGCGAGTTCCGGCGGGCCCGCCCGGGAGGCCGCCGGGAGCGGCGTGGCGGAGGGCGGGACGGCGGGTCTCGGCACCGTGGGGTCCGGGCGAGGGAGTCACCCTTTGGTGTAGCGAGCGGGGCCGTCCCCGCGCGGCGGGGTCCCGGGTGGCCGGGGAGCCGGGACGCCCGGCGGGCCGGGGGTACGGGCCGGGTCCCCGGTACGGCTCCGGCCGGGTGGTGCCCGGGAGTTGGGCGGACCGCCGCGGGGCACGGCGGGTGACGCACGGCCCGTCCACCGGGCATCACGGAGACACGGGCCGCCGGTCCGCGCCGGACGGGCCTGCCGGACACAGGGTCCCGGTGATTAGGCTTGGCCGGGAGTCGGCGGCACAATCTGCGGGCGCGGCCGCCGCGTCATCACGGGGCGCGCCGGTGCGGAGGCCGCTGAAAGGCCGCCGCGGTACGGCCCATGAGGGTGCAACACCACACCAGGAGGCATTGTGAGCAGCGATCGGGACGAGATCCGCGCGGGCGGAACCACACCCGGCGAGGACCCGTCCGACGCGGAGCACGAGCACGAACAGACGGGCGAGTTCACCATCGACTACACCCCGCCGGCCTGGTACACGCAGAACACCCCCGGTGCCCCCGCGGCCGGGGACGGCGCGCCGGAGGCCGCCGGGCCGCCACCGGGCACCGCCGCGCCCCCGCCCCCGCCTCCGGCGGGAACCCCGGCCGCCGGCGTGCCGGGGCTGCCGGCGCACGGCGGATTCGAACCCGCGGACGGGCCCGCCGTCCCCCCGCCGGGCCCGGCACCGACCGACCCGGCACCGGCCGACCCGGCCCCGCCGCCGGCGGCGCCTCCGCACGCCTCCGTACCGCAGCAGGCCCCGTATCCGCCGCCCGCCGCGGCACCGGCCATGCCCCCGATGCCTCCGGCACCCCCGGCCCCGGCGCCGGAGCCCGCGTCCCCCGCGCACGGCCCGGAGGGCGAGGGCCCGGCCGCCGCGGCGCCGGACGCGCCCTCCCCCGGTGCCGCGGACGAGACCGGCGAGGGCGGTGACGAGCGTCCGCCGCCCGGCGGCGCCACCATGCGCTTCTCGGCGGCCGCGCTGCGCCAGGAGATCGCCGGCCGCTCCGCCGGACAGCCGGCGGACGGCGCGACCGGCGGCGGAGAGGACGCGGAGGGCGGCGACGCGGCCGGCCGCGCGGACGAAGGCACCCCCGCCACTGACGCGCCCGGCGGGCCGCGCCCGGCCGAGGACGGAGCCTCCGGCGGCGACACGCACCCGGACGGCCCGGGCCCGGACAACACCGGAGCCGCCCCGGACGGTGAGTCCTCCGGCACCGCTCCCGCCGGGGCCCCGCCCGCCGACCGGCCGGCGCAGCCCGCCCCGGGCGCTCCGCTCGTCCCCCCGCAGGCACCCGGCCCGCCTGCGGGACCGGGTACGCCGCAGGGCGGGCTGCCACCGCTGCCCCCGTCCTTCCAGGCCGCCGACACACCCCCCGGCCCGCCGCCCGCTCCCGGTTACGGCTACCCGCAGCAGCCCCCGGCCGGGCCGGCCCCCGTACCGCCGCAGCCCGCGGCCCCGTGGCCCCCGCACGGGCCCGCGGCACCCCAGCACCCCCAGGCCGGTTACGGCTACCCGCAGTCCGGAGCCCCGGCCGCGCCCGGCGCGGGGGAGGCGGCCGGGCCGCAACCGCCGGCCCACCAGCCCCAACACCCGCAGCCGCCGCAGCAGTACGACCCGGCGGCCGCCCAGGGCGCCCAGCCCGGCTACGGCTACCCGCAGCCCGGCGCCCCCGCGCCCGGCACCGCACCGCAGCCGCAGGGCCCGCAGCCGTACCCCCAGGCGGACGCGGCCCCGCCCGCCGCCCAGCCGCAGCAGCAGGGCTACGCCGCGCCGCCCCCGCAGGCCCCGGTGGACCCCCGCACCGGCGGCTGGCCGACCGTCAGCCCCGAGGACCGCCGGCAGGCCGCCCACGGCGCACCGCTCGGCTACACGGCCGCCGTGGAGCTCTCCTCCGACCGGCTGCTGCGCAACAACAAGCCGAAGCCCAAGAGCAAGGCCCCGGGCGCCGGTTCGCGGTTCCGTCTCGGCGGCAAGAAGGAGGAGGCGGAGCGGCAGCGGAAGCTGGACCTGATCCGGACGCCGGTCCTCTCCTGCTACCGCATCGCGGTGATCAGCCTCAAGGGCGGCGTCGGCAAGACCACGACCACCACCGCCCTCGGCGCGACGCTCGCCACCGAGCGCCAGGACAAGATCCTGGCCATCGACGCCAACCCGGACGCGGGCACCCTCGGCCGCCGCGTCCGCCGGGAGACCGGCGCCACCATCCGGGACCTGGTGCAGGCGATCCCGCACCTCCACAGCTACATGGACATCCGCCGGTTCACCTCGCAGGCTCCCTCCGGCCTGGAGATCATCGCCAACGACGTGGACCCCGCCGTCTCGACGACCTTCAACGACGAGGACTACCGCAGCGCCCTGGACGTCCTGGGCAAGCAGTACCCGATCATCCTCACCGACTCGGGCACCGGCCTGCTCTACAGCGCCATGCGCGGGGTGCTCGACCTCGCCGACCAGCTCATCATCATCTCCACCCCCTCCGTCGACGGGGCGAGCAGCGCCAGCACCACCCTGGACTGGCTCTCCGCGCACGGCTACGCCGAGCTGGTGCAGCGCAGCCTCACCGTCATCTCGGGCGTGCGGGAGACCGGCAAGATGATCAAGGTGGACGACATCGTGGCGCACTTCCGGACCCGCTGCCGGGGCGTCGTGGTGGTCCCCTTCGACGAACACCTGGCCGCCGGCGCCGAAGTGGACCTCGACATGATGCGGCCGAAGACCCGCGAGGCGTACTTCAACCTCTCCGCGCTCGTCGCCGAGGACTTCGTCCGCGCCCAGCAGGAGCAGGGCCTGTGGACACCCAACGGCGGCCCGCCGCCGCAGACGGCCCCGCCGCTCCCCGGCCAGTACCAGCAGGCCCCGTACGGGCAGCAGCCCGGGCAGCCGTACGCCCAGCCGGGCGGGGCACCGCCGCCTCCTCCGCCGGGGCAGCCGGGGGCGCAGCCCTCTCCGCCGCAGCCGGGACAGCAGCCCGGCCAGGCCCCGCCGCAGCCGCCGGCCTGGCCGCAGCAGCCGCAGGGCGGTTACGGCTGGCCGCCCCAGTACCCCGTGCCGCCGGGCCAGCCGGGCCAGCCGCCCCAGCAGTGAACCGGCGCGGTGCCGCCGGGGCCGGGGCTCACCGGGCCGCGGGCCGGTGAACAGCCCCGGCGGGATAGGAGGTTCGCGGTAACGGATGAAGGCCCCGGGTGTCCGGGGCCTTCATCCGTTCTCCGTACCGGCGATGAACGCGCCCGGCCCGGAGCGCCGGGATCCGGATCCGCGCTTCGCGGGTCCTCTCCGGGCTGTCCGGCCGCTCCGCGCGCCGGCACCGGACGGCCCCCGGGCGTCACGGGTACCTCCGCGCCGGGGCCTGCCGCGCCCGGAGACCGGCGGGCTCCTCAGGAACGGCCGGTGACGGGGCCCCCCGCACCGTCGTCCGCGCCGTCCCGCTCCCCGGCGATCAGGCCCCGGGAGCGTTCGACGTCCTCCGCGATGCCCTCCTTCAGCGCCCCGATCGTCTCGAACCGCCGCTGGCCCCGGAGCCGGGCGAGGAACTCCACCGCCACGTGCAGGCCGTACAGATCCAGCCCGACCCGGTCGATGGCGTAGGCCTCCACGGTCCGCTCGGTGCCGTCGAACTGCGGATTGGTGCCGACCGAGATCGCCGCGGGCATCGACTCCCCGTCCGCCTCCAGCCAGCCCGTGTAGACACCGTCGGCCGGGACGGCGGTGTGCGGCAGCGTCTCCACGTTCGCGGTGGGATAGCCCAGTTCGCGGCCGCGCTGCGCGCCCCGGACGACCACGCCCTCCACCCGGTGCGGGCGGCCGAGGATCTCGGCGGCACCGGCCACGTCGCCCTCGGCGATCAGCCGCCGGGTGAGGGTGGAGGAGAACGGCTCGCCGCCGCCCGCCTCGCCGCTGACGTACAGATCGACGACCTCGACCCCGAAGTCGTAGTCCCCGCCGAGCTCGGTGAGGAGGGCCACGTCACCGGCGGCGCGGTGGCCGAAGCGGAAGTTGGGCCCCTCCACGACCGCCTTCGCGTGCAGCCGGTCCACGAGGACCTTCACCACGAAGTCGGCGGGCGAGAGCTGGGAGAACTCCTTGGTGAAGGAGAGCACCAGGACGGCGTCCACGCCCAGCCCGGCCATCAGTTCGGCGCGCCGGTGGTGCGGTGCCAGCAGCGGCGGGTGGCTGCCCGGCCGGACGACCTCGCTGGGGTGCGGGTCGAAGGTGACGACGACCGCCGGGACGCCCAGCTCGCGGGCGCGCTCCACCGCCCGCCCGATGATCAGCTGGTGCCCCCGGTGCACGCCGTCGTAGGAGCCGATGGTGACGACGCTGCGCCCCCAGTCCTCGGGGATCTCCTCCAGACCACGCCAGCGCTGCACTGTGACCGCTCCTCGCCCGAATGTGTGAACCCGTGGTGTGTGCCGTCCTGTGAACGGCGCCCGCGGTACCTGTCGGTGTCCGCGGGTCCAAGACTGCCATGCCGGGTGACCGTGCCCGCCATCGGCACCGGGAGCGGGGGCGGGCCGGTTCCGGGCGCCCGGGCCGCCCGCCCGGTGAACGCGCCCCCCTCGCACTCCCCCGGTTCACTCCAAGTGCTTCCCCGCGCGGGTGAGCGGGCCGGGTGCCGTGGACAGAGATCAGCCGGGAGGGGGACCGTGGATCGGGCGGGCGCGCAGCCATCGCGCCGCCCGCTCCACGGTGGGCCGTCCCCGGCCCGCCGACCCGCGAGCCGGGGCGGCGGGGACGGCGCCGCGCGCCACCGCCGGCGCCCCGAACCGCGCCACCGTCCGGGGCACCGTCCGCGGCGGCACCTCTCCACCGTCACCTTCCCTCGGCCGCTGCCGTCCGCGCCGCGTCCCCGCGAGCGTCAGCGCCCGGCCAGGCCGTCCGCGTCAGGCGAAGACAGCCAGGCTCTTCGCCTTGCCCCGCGCGCCCTCCACCAGGGCCAGGAAACGCCCGTCCGGGCCGAAGACGGCCGTCGGGCGGCCCTCGGCGAGGCCTGGGGCGTCCAGGCGGACGCCGTTCGACAGCAGCCGGGCCTGCTTCTCGTCCACGTCCCAGCGCGGGAAGGCCGCCGCCGCGGCCTCGGCGAGCGGCATCACCGGCAGGCCGTTGACCGCTTCTCCGGCCGCGTCCACCGCCGTCTGCAGCTCCTCCAGGGTGTGCGCGGCGTCCAGCCCGTACGGGCCGACACGGGTGCGCCGCAGAGCCGTGAGATGGCCGCCGGTGCCCAGGGCCGCGCCGAGGTCGCGGGCGAGGGCGCGTACGTAGGTGCCGGAGGAGCAGACCACGGTGACGTCCGCGTCCAGCACGGTCGTGCCGTCGTCCGCGACGGCCGCCCGGACGGTCCGCACGGTGAAGACCGGCACGCTGACGGGCCGGGCCGCCAGTTCGAACTCCTCGCCCTCCCGCGCCCGCTTGTAGGAGCGCTTGCCGTCCACCTTGATCGCGCTGACCTTGGACGGCACCTGCAGGATGTCGCCGGTCAGGCGGGCGACGGCGGCTTCGACGGCCGCCCGGCCCTCCCCCGCCGCCTCCGTGGCGCCGGGCGGCAGGCCGGTGGTGCCCGCCGAGGCGGTGACCTCGCCCTCCGCGTCGTCCGTCACGGTCGTCTGGCCGAGCCGGACGGTGGCGGTGTACTCCTTGTCGGTCAGCGCGAGATGGCCGAGCAGCCGGGTGGCCCGGCCGATGCCGGTGAGCAGTACGCCGGTGGCCATCGGGTCGAGCGTTCCGGCGTGCCCCACCCGGCGGGTGCGGGCCATGCCGCGCAGCCGGGCCACGACGTCGTGCGAGGTGTGCCCGGCCGGCTTGTCCACGACGACCAGGCCGTCCGCTGCCGCGATACGGGGGGCGCGCCGCGCTCCACGCCCCCCGGTGTCCTTGTCCGTCATGCCCGCGGAGCGCCCTCGCCGCCGTTCTCGCGCCCGGCCGCGCCGCCGGGCTCCTCCTCGCCGAGGTCGTCGTCCTCGAATCCCTCGTCCGGCTTGCGGTACGGGTCGGGCCCGCCCGCGTAGTCGGCGCCCGTGGCGGTCTCCCGCACCTGCTCGTCCTGGGCGCGGGCCCGGGCGAGCAGGTCGTCGATGGTGCGGGCGTTGTCCGGCAGGGCGTCCGGCACGAAGGTCAGGCTCGGCGTGTGGCGCACACCGGTCTGCCGGCCCACCTCGGAGCGGAGCACGCCCTTGGCGCTCTCCAGCGCCGCGGCGGAGGCCGCGCGCTCCTCGTCGTCGCCGTAGACCGTGTAGAAGACCGTGGCCTCCCGCAGGTCGCCGGTGACCCGGGCGTCCGTGATCGTGACGAACCCCAGTCGCGGATCCTTGATGCGGCGGTCCAGGGTCTCCGCGACCACGACCTGGATGCGATCGGCCAGCTTGCGGGCCCGCGCGTTGTCGGCCATCGGTCCGTCTCCTTCTTGTCTTCCGGCATCTTGCTTCGGCGGCTGCGTCGCCGCCCCCGTGGCGCGTCACGACGCGCTCAGTCGTCGTCCTCGCCGTGGAACCGCCGCCGTACCGACAGCAGCTCCACCTCCGGCCGGGCGGCGACGAGGCGCTCGCACCGGTCCAGTACGTCCGTGAGGTGCCCCGTGTCCCCGGAGACGGCCGCCAAACCGATCCTGGCCCGGCGGTGCAGATCCTGGTCGCCGGTCTCCGCGACGCTGACGGCGTACTTGCGCTGCAGCTCGGCGACGATCGGGCGGACGACGGAGCGTTTCTCCTTGAGCGACCGCACGTCGCCCAGGAGCAGATCGAAGGACAGCGTCCCTACATACATGGAGTACAGGTCATGCCACCTGCGGGGCCTCGGGTGTGGTCACCGCCCCGGCCGCCGGCGGGGCGGCGGGGGACAGAAGAACCGTACACGCAACGGCCGGGGCCGATCGACGGAGATTTCCTCCGCCGACCGGCCCCGGTTCCGCCGTGGGGATCAGCCGCGCGGCTTCTCCCGCATCTCGTACGTCGCGATGACGTCGTCGACCTTGATGTCGTTGTAGCTGCCGAGGTTGATACCGCCCTCGAAGCCCTCACGGATCTCGGTGACATCGTCCTTGAAGCGCCGGAGGCCCGCGATGGTGAGGTTCTCCGCGATGACCTTGCCGTCCCGGATGAGACGCGCCTTGGTGTTGCGGCGCACCTCGCCGGAGCGGACCAGCACACCCGCGATGTTGCCGAGCTTGGAGGAGCGGAAGACCTCGCGGATCTCCGCCGTACCGAGCTCGACCTCTTCGTACTCGGGCTTCAGCATGCCCTTCAGGGCCGCCTCGATCTCCTCGATGACCTGGTAGATCACCGAGTAGTACCGGACGTCCACGCCCTCGCGCTCGGCCATCTGCGTGGCACGCCCCTCGGCGCGCACGTTGAAGCCGATGACGATGGCGTCGGAGCCGGTCGCCAGGTCGATGTCGGTCTCGGTGACCGCACCCACACCGCGGTGCAGGATGCGCAGGTCGACCTCTTCGCCGACGTCGAGCTGGAGCAGCGAGGACTCGAGAGCCTCCACCGAACCGGACGCGTCGCCCTTGATGATGAGGTTGAGCTGCTGCACCTCGCCGGCCTTGAGCACCTTGTCGAGGTCCTCCAGCGACACCCGGCGGGTGCGCTTGGCGAAGGCCGCGTTGCGCTCGCGCGCCGCGCGCTTCTCGGCGATCTGGCGGGCCGTGCGGTCCTCGTCGACGACGAGGAAGTTGTCGCCGGCGCCCGGGACGTTGGTGAGACCCAGGACCAGGACGGGGGTCGACGGACCCGCTTCCTCGATCGTCTTGCCCGTGTCGTCGTGCATCGCCCGGACGCGGCCGTACGCGTCGCCGACCACCATCGTGTCGCCGACCCGCAGGGTGCCGCGCTGGACGAGCACGGTGGCCACGGCGCCGCGGCCGCGGTCGAGGTGCGCCTCGATCGCGATGCCCTGCGCCGACTGCTCCGCGTTGGCGCGCAGGTCGAGCGCGGCGTCCGCGGTGAGGACGACGGCCTCCAGCAGGTCCTCGATGTGCAGGCCCTGCTTGGCGGAGATGTCGACGAACATGGTGTCGCCGCCGTACTCCTCGGCCACGAGGCCGTACTCGGTCAGCTGACCGCGCACCTTCGCCGGGTCCGCGCCCTCGACGTCGATCTTGTTGACCGCGACCACGATCGGCACCTCGGCGGCCTTGGCGTGGTTCAGCGCCTCGACCGTCTGCGGCATCACGCCGTCGTTCGCCGCGACCACGAGGATCGCGATGTCGGTGGACTTGGCACCACGGGCACGCATGGCGGTGAACGCCTCGTGACCCGGGGTGTCGATGAAGGTGATCTTGCGCTCTTCACCGTTGACCTCGGTGGAGGCCTGGTAGGCACCGATGTGCTGGGTGATGCCGCCGGCCTCGCCCGCGATGACGTTCGTCTTGCGGATCGCGTCGAGCAGGCGGGTCTTGCCGTGGTCGACGTGACCCATGACGGTCACCACCGGCGGACGCGCGACGAGCATCTCCTCGCCGCCCTCGTTCTCGCCGAACTCGATGTCGAAGGACTCGAGAAGCTCGCGGTCCTCCTCCTCCGGGCTGACGATCTCGACGGTGTAGTTCATCTCGTCACCGAGCAGTTGCAGCGTCTCGTCCGAGACCGACTGCGTGGCGGTGACCATCTCGCCGAGGTTGAGCATCACGGCGACGAGCGACGCCGGGTTGGCGTTGATCTTCTCCGCGAAGTCGGTGAGGGAGGCACCACGCGACAGGCGGACGGTCTGTCCGTTGCCGCGCGGCAGCATCACGCCGCCGACCGACGGGGCCTGCATGGCCTCGTACTCCTGGCGCCTCTGCCGCTTCGACTTGCGGCCGCGCCGCGCCGGACCGCCGGGACGGCCGAAGGCGCCCTGCGTTCCGCCACGGCCGCCGGGACCACCCGGACGGCCACCGAAGCCGGGACGGCCGCCGAAGCCGCCGGGACCACCGGGACGGCCGGCGAAACCGCCGCCACCGCCACCGGGACGACCGCCGCCGCCACCGCCGGGACGGCCGGCGAAGCCGCCGCCACCGCCGCCGGGACGACCGGCACCGCCGGGACGGCCGCCGCCACCGGGACCGCCCGGACCGCGTCCGCCCGGACCCGGGCGGGGGCCCGCGGCCGGACGCTGCGGCATCATGCCGGGATTCGGGCGCGCGCCGCCGCCGGGACGGGGACCGCCCGCACCGGCCTGGCCGCCCTGCGGACGGGGCATGCCGCCCGGCGAGGGACGGGCACCGCCCGGAGCCTGCGGACGGGGACCGCCGCCGGCACCCTGCGGACGCGGGGCGCCGCCGGGAGCCTGGCCGCCGGGACGCGGGGCGCCACCGGGACGCGGGGCCGGACGGGCCATGCCCGTGCTGCCGCCGGAGGTGAAGGGGTTGTTGCCCGGACGCGGGCCGCTGCGGCCGCCGGGACGGCCGGCCTGGCCGCCACCGGGACGGGCGCCGGGACGCGGCGCCTGGTCACGGCCGCCCTGACCCTGGTCGCGGCCCTGGCCGGGAGCGGCCGGACGGGCCGGACGCGGGCCGGGAGCGGACGCGGGCTTGGGTGCGGGCGCCGAGGGGGGCGCGGTGAACTCCGGAGCCGCGGGGGCCGCCGGAGCGGGCTTCGGCGCCGGGGCCTTGGGGGCCGGCGCGGGACGCGGGCCCGGGGCGGGCGCCGCGGACGGCTTCGGGCCGGGGGCGGCCGGAGGCCGCGGACCCGGGGCGGGAGCCGCCTTCGGACCCGGCTGCGGGGCAGCCGGACGGGCCGCGCGCGGGGTGGGCGCGGACGGCTTGGAGGGCGCCGCCTTGCGGGGCGCCGCGGGCTTGCCCGCGGCACGGCCGGAGCCGTTGCCCTGCTGGAAAGCGTCGGTCAGTTTGCGTACAACGGGCGCCTCGATCGTGGAGGACGCCGAACGGACGAATTCGCCAAGTTCTTGGAGCTTGGCCATGACGACCTTGCTCTCGACTCCGAACTCCTTGGCGAGTTCGTATACCCGGACCTTTGCCACTTCGCTCCTTCTGGTCCGGGTTCCGCCGGACCGTCGCTACTTCATGGGCGTACTCATCGCGTACTCATCGAGTGCTCATCGCAATCTCGACCTACTTCCGACTCGCGAGGTACCTGACCGCACGGTTTCCCGTGCCGTTCTCTTACGGTTGTGCCTGTCTCTTACGGTCGCGCCTGTGCGTCGGCCCGCCGTTCGAGGAACGCCCGCACCGCGTCGGTGCCGAGCGGTCCCGGGCCCCGGAAGGCCCGGGGAAAGGCCCGGCGGCGGACCGCCGGGTCGAGACAGGCCTGGGTGGGATGCAGATACGCACCCCGACCGGGCAGCGTACCGCGTGGATCGGGCACGCACTCGCCCCCGACCACCGCGATACGCAGCAGATCGCCTTTGGCCGCACGCCGACGGCAGCCCACGCAAGTGCGCTCGGGGCACGCCTGGGCATGCGTCCGGCCAGACGTCCTCAAGTCTACCTCCCCGCGTCGGCGTCACCCCTTCCAGGGTAAGGACGGCGCAGTAGTCCGCTGTTCCCCCGGCCGCGCACCGCGGTCCGTGGCGGTGGCCACGCGCCGGGACGGCCGGCAGCCCGGGCGCGCGGCCCCGTACGTTCGCGCGCCCCGCTCAGTTCTCCCGGCCGTCCTGCCGCTCGGTGTCGGGGCGGATGTCGATCCGCCAGCCCGTGAGCCGCGCGGCCAGGCGGGCGTTCTGGCCCTCCTTGCCGATGGCCAGGGAGAGCTGGTAGTCCGGGACGGTGACGCGGGCGGACCGCGCCGCCATGTCCACGACCTCGACCTTGCTGACCCGGGCCGGCGACAGCGCGTGCGCCACCAGCTCGGCCGGGTCGTCCGACCAGTCCACGATGTCGATCTTCTCGCCCTGCAGCTCCGCCATCACGGCGCGGACGCGGCCGCCCATGGGGCCGATGCAGGCGCCCTTGGCGTTCAGCCCGGAGCGGGTGGACCGGACGGCGATCTTGGTGCGGTGGCCGGCCTCGCGGGCGATGGCGGCGATCTCCACCGAGCCGTCCGCGATCTCCGGCACCTCCATGGCGAAGAGCTTCTTCACCAGGTTGGGGTGGGTCCGCGAGAGCGTCACGGAGGGGCCGCGCACCCCCTTGGCCACCCGGACGACATAGCTGCGGAGCCGGGCGCCGTGGGAGTAGTCCTCCCCCGGGACCTGCTCCTGCACCGGCAGGATCGCCTCCAGCCGGCCGATGTCGACCAGGACGTTCTTCGGGTCCTTGCCCTGCTGCACGACGCCCGCGACGACGTCGCCCTCACGGCCGGCGTACTCGCCGAAGGTGATCTCCTCCTCGGCGTCCCGGAGCCGCTGCAGGATGACCTGCTTGGCGGTGGTCGCCGCGATCCGGCCGAAGCCCGAGGGGGTGTCGTCGAACTCCTGGGGCTCGGCGCCCTCGTCGACGTCCTCCGGGTCCTCCTTCGCCCAGACCGTCACATGCCCGTTCTCGCGGTCGAGTTCGACGCGTGCGCGGCGGCGGCTTCCCTCGGTGCGGTGGTAGGCGATGAGGAGAGCCGACTCGATCGCCTCGACCAGCAGGTCGAAGGAGATCTCCTTCTCCCGCACCAGACCCCGCAGGGCACTCATGTCGATGTCCACGGCTACGCCTCCTCCTGGTTCTCGTCCGCACCGGCCGCGGTGACGCGCCCGTCGGCCTTGCGATTGAACTCGATCTCCACGCGTGCCCTGTCGATCTCACCGAAGGCGAGCCGCCGGGTGGTGGGCTTGCGCCCCTTCACCCCGGGCACTTCCAGATCGAGTCCGTCCTCGTCGGCGGAGAGGATCCGGGCGGTGAGCTCGCTCCCGTCGGTGAGCCTGGCCTTGATCAGCCGGCCCGTGGCACGGCGGTAGTGGCGCGGCTCGGTCAGCGGGCGGTCGGCACCGGGAGAGGTGACCTCGAGGCGGTAGGCCGCCTGTCCCATGGCGTCGGTCTCGTCGAGCTTCTCGGAGACCGCGCGGCTCAGTTCCGCGCAGGTGTCCAGCAGCACACCGGTGTCGGAGTCCACGACGATCCGGAGGACCCGCATCCGGCCGACGGGGGTCACCTCGATCTCTTCCAGATCCAGGTCTCGCGCGGCGACCAGCGGTTCGAGCAGTCCGCGCAGCCTCTCGCTCTGGGTGGTGCTCATCCGGGTGACTCCTCGGCCGCGTGTGCTGTTGTCTGGAGATCGCGTGTCAGACCACAGAGTATCCGGTCGCGGAGGGTGTCGTGTCCGCCTCCCGGAGGGCCGCGGTGGGGCCGCGCCCGACCGGTCGGCAATTCGGAAGCCGAACGCGGGTACGCTCAAGGCGGCCGATCAAGGACGCGTGCGCCCGCCCGTTCCGCCCGGCCCCTCCCCAGCTCGACCGCGGCTCCCCGCACGACCCCAGGATGTGACCGTGCCGCCCACCACGCCGTCGCGAGCCCTGTCCGGGCCCCGCAGAAGGAGTCTGTTCGCCGGGGCCCTCGCCGCCGGGCCCGGTGCCCTCCTGCTGTCCGCGTGCTCCGGGGGCGGCACGGCAGCGGAGGGCGGCAAGCCGGACGCGGCGGACCGGCGGCTGCGCGAACGGTCCGCGCGGGAGTCCCGGGACCTGCTGCTGCGGTACGACGCCACCGCCGCCGCCCACCCGGAGCTGGCGGACGTCCTCGCCCCGCTGCGGGCGGAGACCGCGCTGCACGCCACGGCCTTCGAGGCCGGGGACCGCTCCGCCGCCCCCTCGGCACCGCCCCGGTCCGGCGGCCCCGGCCCGGAGGGCCCCGGCGTACCGCCGGCCGCGCCGTCCCCGGCCCGGTCCCCGGACGCCCCGCCGGACCCGGACGCCCCCCGGGCGCCGGAGGTTCCGGGGAAGCCCGCCGAGGCCCTCAAGGCCTTGTCCGGGGCGGAGCGCCGTACCGCCGACGCCCGGACGGCGGCCCTCTCCCGCGCGGAGCCGGAGCTGGCCCGGCTGCTCGCCTCGGTCGCCGCGTCCGGCGCGGCCCACGCCTACCTGCTGACCGAGGCCGCCTGATGACGGGGGTGCGCCACGCGGCCGCGCCGTGGCCGGGCCCCGCGCGGGGCCGCGGTCCCGGGCGGCCCGCGGCAGACGTCCCGCCCGTCCGTCCCCCGGTCCGCGAGCTGCCGGGCCCCCTCCCGGAAGGCAGAGCCGCATGACCACGGCACGGACCGCACCCCGCGACGGCGATGCCCCGCCCGAGGGCGTCCTCGGCGCCGCGCAGCACGCCCTGCGCGCGGAGCACGCCGCCGTCTACGGCTACGGGGTCGTCGGCGGCCGGATCGGCGAGGAGCGGCGCGAGGAGGCACGCGAGGGGCACGACGCCCACCGCGCGCGCCGCGACGCGCTGCACCGCACGGTCCGCGACCTGGGCGGTGAGCCGGAGGCGTCCGCCGCCGCCTACGCGCTGCCCTTCCCGGTGCCGGACGCGGCAGCGGCGGTGCGGCTGGCCGCCGAGCTGGAGGACCGGGTGGCGGCCGTCTACGCCGATCTCGTCCGGGCCTCCGAGGGCGGGCTGCGCCGGGAGGCGGCGGGCGCGCTGCGGGAGGCGGCGGTCCGGGCGGTGCGGTGGCGGGGCGGCAGCGTAGCCTTCCCTGGTCTCGCCGAGCGCTCGGCGCCGGCCGGACCCACGGGCGGCGCGACGGGCGACGGACCGGCGAGCGGTGACGCGAGCGAGCTCTGAACGCCGCGCCCGTGCGGCCGGCGGCGCGTGACGCGGTGAGACGGCGGCGATGGTGACGGCGACGGAAGGGGACGGACCGGGCATGGCTTCCGCAGCACGGCCCGAGGAGGGCGCTCCGCTCGGGCCGCCGCCGCGTCTGGCACGGGCACTGGAGGAGACGGGCGCCGAGGGCGCCGGCCGGACGTGGCTGGAGGACCTGCCGGGGCTGGCCCGGGACGCCCTGCGGCGCTGGGAGCTGACCCCCGAGCGGGTGCAGGAGCCCGGCGGCCGCAGCAGCCTGCTGGTGCTGGTGCGGCGCGCCGACGGCGGCCGGGCCGCCCTGAAGCTGGTGGCCCCCGGCACGGACGCCGCGGCGCAGCGAGCGGCGCTGGCGCACTGGGACGGCTTCGGCGCCGTACGGCTGCTGGAGGCGGACGACGCGGCCGGTGCCCTGCTCCTGGAGCGGCTGCACGGCGAGGTGTCGCTCAGCTCGCTCCCCGAGGCCAAGGCCCTGCTGGAAGCGGCGGGCACGGTACGGCGGCTGTGGACGGAGCCCGGCGGCGGGTACCCGTATCCCTCGGTGACGGACCGCACCGCGCGGACGGCGGAGCTGCTGCGCGCGGCGGCGGACGAGCCCTCGGCGGCCGACGTCCGGCCGCTCGCCGGACAGGCGCTGGCGGCCCGCGCGGAGCTGACGGCCACCGAGCCGGAGCGGCTGCTGCTGCACGGCCGGTTCCGGGAGGGCAAGGTCCTGGCGGGCGAACGCGCCCGGTGGCTGGCGGTCGGCCCCGATCCGCTGGTGGGCGAGCGCGCCTACGATCTGGCTCTGCCCGTCCTGGACCGGCTGGAGGACCTGGTGGCCGCTCCGGGCGGGGCGGCCGCCGCCCGCCGGAGGGTGGGCAGGCTGGCGGACTCCCTGGAGGTCGACCGGGACCGGCTGCGCGGCTGGACGGTCTTCCGCGCGGTGGCGGACGGCCTGCCGGCTCTGGCCCGCGGCCACCGGCGGGGCGCTCTCCTCCTGGAGTTCGCCGGCTGGCTCTGACCGGGCCGCGCCCCGGAGCGGCGGTTCCGGGGCGCGGCGGTGTGCGCCGCGGCGAGTGCGCTGCCGCCGGGGGGCGGTCAGCCGCTGAGGCGGGCCAGGGCCTCGTCGACCGTCAGTTCCTCGCGCTCGCCGGTGCGGCGGTCCTTGAGCTCGACCACGCCCTCGCCGGCCCGGCGGCCCGCGACCAGGATGACCGGCACACCGATCAGCTCGGCGTCGGTGAACTTCACGCCCGGGGAGACGCCCGCCCGGTCGTCCACGAGCACCCGCACCCCGGCGGAGTGCAGCTTCTCGGCGACCTCCAGGGCCAGTTCGGTCTGCTTGGCCTTGCCGGCGGCGACGATGTGGACGTCGGCCGGGGCGATCTCGGCGGGCCAGCACAGGCCCTTGTCGTCGGCGGTCTGCTCGGCGAGAGCGGCCACGGCGCGGGAGACGCCGATGCCGTAGGAGCCCATGGTGACCCGGACCGGCTTGCCCTCGCGGCCGAGGACGTCGAGCTGGAAGGCGTCGGCGTACTTGCGGCCGAGCTGGAAGATGTGGCCGATCTCGATGGCGCGGTCGATCTGCAGGCCGGTGCCGCACTTCGGGCAGGGGTCGCCGGGCTCGACGACGACCACGTCGAGGTACTCGTCCACCTCGAAGTCGCGGCCGCAGACGACGTTGCGGGCGTGGGTGCCCTCCTTGTTGGCGCCGGTGATCCAGCTGGTGTTCGCGGCCACGCGGGGGTCCGCGATGTAGCGGAAGGCGCTGCCGGCCATGGACTGCGGGCCGACGTAGCCGCGGACCAGGTCGGGGCGGCCGGTGAAGTCCTCGGCCGTCACCAGCTCCACGACGGCCGGGGCCAGGTGCTCGCCGAGCTTGCCGAGGTCCACCTCGCGGTCGCCGGGGACACCGACGGCCGTGATCTTGCCGTCCACCTTGACGAGCAGGTTCTTGAGGGTGGCCGAGGCGGGCACGCCCAGGAACTCGGCGAGGGTCTCGATGGTGGGGGTGTCGGGGGTGTCCAGTTCCTCGACGGCCGGGTGGTCCGCGGGCTCCACCGGGGGCACCACGGTGGTGACGGCCTCGGTGTTGGCCGCGTAGTCGCAGGCCGGGCAGTCGACGAAGGTGTCCTCGCCGGCGGCGGCCGGGGCGAGGAACTCCTCCGAGGCCGAGCCGCCCATGGCGCCGGAGACGGCGGAGACGATGCGGTAGTCCAGGCCGATGCGCTCGAAGATCCGGGTGTATGCCTCGCGGTGCAGCCGGTACGCCTCGGCCAGGCCCTCGTCGTCGGTGTCGAAGGAGTACGAGTCCTTCATCAGGAACTCGCGGCCGCGCAGCACGCCGGAGCGGGGGCGCGCCTCGTCCCGGTACTTGGTCTGGATCTGGTAGAGCACGACCGGCAGGTCCTTGTAGGACGTGCACTGGTCCTTGACGGTGAGGGTGAAGATCTCCTCGTGGGTGGGGCCGAGGAGGTACTCGGCGCCCTTGCGGTCCTTCAGCCGGAACAGCAGGTCCCCGTACTCCTCCCAGCGGCCGCTGGTCTCGTACGGCTCCTTGGGCAGCAGGGCGGGGAGCAGCACCTCCTGGGCGCCGATGGCGTCCATCTCCTCGCGGACGACCCGCGAGACGTTCTCCAGGACCTTCTTGCCCAGCGGCAGCCAGGTCCAGATTCCGGCGGACGCACGGCGGACGTACCCGGCGCGGACCAGCAGCTTGTGGCTGAGGGTCTCGGCATCGGCCGGGTCGTCGCGCAGCGTCTTGAGCATCATCCGGGACATGCGCTGGACCATGAGGTTCTCTCCTGCGTGGAATAAGTGATTGCCCTGGAGGCTACCGAAAAGCGGGGCCCGCCGAGGACGGCGGGCGCCCGCCGCCGCCGGCCGCCAGCCGCTAACGGTGCAGCGGCAGCGGGGCGCCCATCACCGCGTACGGGCTGGGGGCGCTCGGGAAGTAGACGGGGCGGGCGAGGTCCCGGTAGCCCAGCGACCGGTAGAGGCCGCGGGCGGGGCTGTCGGTGTCGATCGCCGAGAGGAGGCTCCGCGGCTCGGTGGCGGCGTCGGTGAGGACGGTGATCAGCCGGCGGCCGATGCCGCGTTTCTGGTGGTCGGGGAGGACGTGCAGTTCGGTGACGACGAAGGCGTCGTCGAGCCAGGCATCCCGGCCCTCGCGGCGCAGATACGGTTCGACGACCGTGGACCACCAGTGGCCGCGGTCGTTGGGCATCCCGTAGGCGAAGCCGACGAGGCGGCCGTCCGGGGCGGTGGCGCCCAGCGCGCGGGCGCCGCGGCTGGTCATGTGGCGCTGGACGATGTGCCGCCGTACGCCGACCTCCTCGTCGGTGAGCCCGAAGGCGAGGGCTTGCACGGCCAGCGCGTCGTCCACCCGCGCGATCAGGTCGAGCGGGCCGACCACGACGTCATCCATGGCGGCGAGACTACTCAAAAGAGCACGCTCATGAACGCGCCGGTCTCGCGGAAGCCGACGCGCCGGTAGGCCGCGCGGGCCGCGGTGTTGAAGTCGTTGACGTAGAGGCTGGCGAGCGGCGCGACGTCGGCGAGGGCGTAGCGCAGCACGGCGGCCATACCGGTCTCGGAGAGCCGGCGGCCGCGGAACTCCGGGGCCACCCAGACGCCCTGGATCTGGCAGGCCCGGTCGGTGGCCGCGCCGATCTCGGCCTTGAAGACCACCCGGCCGTCCTCGATGCGGGCGAAGGAACGGCCGGCGGAGACCAGTTCGGCGACCCGGGCCTGGTAGAGCAGCCCGCCGTCGCCGGCGAGCGGGGAGACGCCGACCTCCTCGGTGAACATCGCCACGCAGGCGGGCATGACGATGTCCATCTCGTCCTTCCGGACGCGCCGGACGTACGGGTCGGGGGCGATGTCCGGGGGCACCGCGGAGGCGACCATCAGGGGCTGGCAGGGGCGGACCTCCCGGGCGGGGCCCCAGCTCGGCTCCAGCAGCGACCAGAGCAGGGCGGTGGTCTCGGCCGGGCCGACGATCGAGGAGCAGCGGCGGCCGGCGCGGCGGGCGCGTTCGGCGAAGGCGCGGACGGCCTCGGGGCCGGCCTCCACGGGGACGAGGTTGGCGCCGGCGTAGGCGAGGGATTCCAGGCGGCCGTCGGCGTACCAGCCCCACATCTCGCCGCCGAGCCGCCAGGGGTCGAGGCCGGCGGCCTGGACCCGGGCGGCGACGAAGGCGTTGGTGACCGGGTCGCGGTCGAGCACCGCGAGGGTGGCGTCGAGATCACCGGGGCCGAGGACCCTGGTGGTCGTCTGGGTCAACACGTGTCGGGGCCTCACCGTCTGCTGCTGCGTCGTTCCGGGGCGACCCCTGGTGCGCCGGGGTGGGCGTCACGCCCCGGGGTCCGTCTGTCCCGTCCTCGGGACGGGCCCTGGCCCCCAGCCGCACTGTACCTCCCCCGTTCCCGGGCCACCCGGTGTGCCCGGTGAACGGGCGGACGGCGGCCGCGGGTGCCGGGACCGGACCGGTGCGGCCGCACCGGTCCGGTCCGGGGGAGGACCTTCCCGGGTCCTGTCCTCCGTCTGGGCCGCGGCACCGGCTTCCAAACTCCGGCCGCCCGGGAAAACCGGAATCCGCGACGGCCGGTGCCCCCGCCGGGGGTCCGGCGGGGGCACGGGCGGATGTCCGGTGTACGGGTGCTGCGGCCGTTCCGGGTGCTGCGCGTGTTGCGGGTGCCGCGGGTGTTCCGCGGGAGGGTCAGCCGGCGGCGGTGACGACGGGCTCGCCGGAGGCGATGCCGTCCTTCTCCATCTGCTCGGCGATCTTCATGGCCTCGTCGATCAGGGTCTCCACGATCTTCGACTCGGGCACCGTCTTGATGACCTCGCCCTTGACGAAGATCTGGCCCTTGCCGTTGCCGGACGCCACGCCGAGGTCCGCCTCCCGGGCCTCGCCCGGGCCGTTCACCACGCAGCCCATCACGGCGACGCGGAGCGGGACCTCCATGCCCTCCAGACCGGCGGTGACCTCCTCCGCCAGCTTGTAGACGTCCACCTGGGCCCGGCCGCAGGAGGGGCAGGAGACGATCTCCAGCCCGCGCTGCCGCAGTCCGAGGGACTCCAGGATCTGGTTGCCGACCTTGATCTCCTCGACCGGCGGCGCGGAGAGCGAGACCCGGATGGTGTCGCCGATGCCCTCGCTCAGCAGCGCGCCGAAGGCGACCGCGGACTTGATGGTGCCCTGGAAGGCGGGGCCGGCCTCGGTGACTCCCAGGTGCAGCGGGTAGTCGCACCGGGCCGCGAGCTGGCGGTAGGCGTTGATCATGACGACCGGGTCGTTGTGCTTGACCGAGATCTTGATGTCGCGGAAGCCGTGCTCCTCGAAGAGGGAGCACTCCCAGAGCGCCGACTCGACCAGCGCCTCCGGGGTGGCCTTGCCGTACTTGGCCAGCAGCCGCTTGTCCAGCGAGCCGGCGTTCACGCCGATGCGGATCGGCGTGCCCGCGTCGGAGGCCGCCTTGGCGATCTCCTTGACCTTGTCGTCGAACTGGCGGATGTTGCCCGGGTTCACCCGGACCGCCGCGCAGCCCGCGTCGATCGCCGCGAAGACGTACTTGGGCTGGAAGTGGATGTCGGCGATCACCGGGATCTGCGACTTCCTGGCGATGACGGGCAGCGCCTCGGCGTCGTCCTGCGAGGGGCAGGCGACCCGGACGATCTGGCAGCCGGACGCCGTCAGCTCGGCGATCTGCTGCAGGGTGGCGCCGATGTCCGCCGTCACGGTCGTCGTCATCGACTGCACCGACACCGGCGCGTCACCGCCGACCGGCACCGAGCCGACGTGGATCTGCCGGCTCACCCGGCGGTCGGCCAGTTTGATCGGAACGGACGGCATTCCCAGCGAAATCGCAGTCATCTGCGTGCAACCCCAACGTATGGCTTCTGGCCCGGGAGACAGGCGGGCTCCGGGTCCGAGATTACGGCACGCGCGGGGATGCGGCCGCCGCGGCCTCCCGCGCGGCGCGCGGACGGGGGACGGCCGGGAGGGGGTGCCCCCGGCCGTCCGCGGTCCCGCGCGGGGCGGCCCCTCAGGAGATCCGGACGGGGTTGACCAGGTCGGCCATGAGGACCAGCAGGGTGAAGCAGATGAAGATCCCGGCGACCACATAGGCGACCGGCATCAGCTTGGCCACGTCGAAGGGGCCCGGGTCCGGGCGCCGGAAGAGCCGGGCCGTGTGCCGCCGCACCGACTCCCACAGCGCTCCCGCGATGTGGCCCCCGTCGAGCGGCAGCAGCGGCAGCATGTTGAAGAGGAAGAGCGACAGGTTGAAGCCCGCCACGAGGAAGAGCATGGTCGCGACCTGCTGCTGCGGCGGGATGTCCAGGTTGAACACCTCGCCGCCGACGCGGGCGGCGCCGACGACGCCCATCGGGGAGTCCGGCTCGCGCTCGGCGTCGCCGAAGGTGGCGTCCCAGAGCGCGGGGATCTTCGAGGGCAGGGCGATCAGGGCCTCCACGCCATTGGTGAGCATGTCGCCCATGCGCTCGACCGACTGGCCGAAGGTCTGCTGGACGACGCCGGTGGCGGGGCTGAAGCCGAGGAAGCCCGCGGTGACGTACTCGTCCTGGATGACGCGGCCGTCGTCGTCGTACTTGACCAGGCGGTTCTCCACCAGGTCGGCCTCAAGGGTCTTCAGCTCGCCGGCGCGCTCGACGGTGATGGTGGCCGGTCCGGTGGTCTCCCGGATGCGCTCCTGGAGGACGGACCACTCCTCGATCCGCTCGCCGTCGAAGGCGACGATCCTGTCGGCCGGCTGGAGCCCGGCCGCCTTGGCGGGCGAGGCCGGGTCGCCCTTGCGGCAGGTGTCGCGGTTCTCGTTCTGCGAGATCACGCAGTCGGAGACGGTGGAGACGGTGGTGGTCTGGGTGTTGATGCCGAAGCCCATCAGCACGCCCATGAAGACCACCACGGCCAGCACGAGGTTCATGAAGGGGCCGGCGAACATCACGATCACGCGCTTCCACGGCGCGCGCGTGTAGAAGAGCCGCTTCTCGTCCCCGGGCTGCAGCTCCTCGAAGGCGGCCTCCCGGGCGTCCTCGATCATGGTGCGGAAGGGCGAGGTGGAGCGGGTGGTGACCCTGCCGTCCTCGCCGGGCGGGAACATGCCGATCATGCGGATGTAGCCGCCGAAGGGAATGGCCTTGACCCCGTACTCCGTCTCCCCCTTCTTCCGGGAGAAGAGGGTCGGGCCGAAGCCGACCATGTACTGCGGCACACGCACACCGAACAGCTTGGCGGTCGACAGGTGCCCCAGCTCGTGCCACGCGATCGAGAACAGCAGCCCGATCACGAAGACGACTATGCCGAGAACCGTCATCAGGGTCGTCATGCGCGGGCCTCCGATGCTGACGTCGCCGCCATCTCACGGGCGCGGGCGCGCGCCCACGTCTCCGCTTCCAGGACGTCGGCCAAGGTGAGGGAGGTTCCCCGGCCGGGGGTGCCGTGTTCGGCCACCACCTCGGCGACGGTCTCCACGATGCCATTGAAGGGGAGGCGGCCGTCGAGGAACGCGTCCACGCACTCCTCGTTGGCGGCGTTGAACACGGCCGGGGCCGTGCCGCCGAGGCCGCCGACGTGCCGCGCCAGCCCCACGGAGGGGAAGGCGTCGTTGTCCAGCGGGAAGAACTCCCAGCTCGACGCCTTGGTCCAGTCGCAGCCGGGAGCGGCGTCGGGGACCCGTTCCGGCCAGCCCAGCCCCAGGGCGATCGGCATCCGCATGTCCGGGGGGCTGGCCTGGAGCAGCGTTGAGCCGTCTGTGAATTCCACCATCGAGTGCACATACGACTGCGGGTGGACGACGACCTCAATCCGTTCGAACGGAATGTCGTAGAGAAGATGCGCCTCGATGACTTCCAGGCCCTTGTTGACGAGGGTGGCGGAATTGATCGTGACCACCGGGCCCATGTTCCAGGTGGGGTGGGCCAGCGCCTGCTTGGGGGTGACCTCGGCCAGCTCCGGCTTCGTCCGGCCGCGGAACGGACCGCCGGAGGCGGTGACGACCAGCTTGCGCACCTCGGAGCGGCTGCCGGCCGCCAGGGCCTGGAAGAGCGCGGAGTGCTCGGAGTCCACCGGCACGATCTGGCCGGGCTTGGCCACCGCCCTGACCAGCGGGCCGCCCACGATCAGGGACTCCTTGTTGGCCAGCGCCAGCACCCGGCCGGCCTCCAGGGCCGCGAGGGTCGGGGCCAGGCCGATGGACCCCGTGATGCCGTTGAGCACCGTGTGGCAGTCGCTCGCCGCCAGCTCGGCCGCCGCGTCGGGCCCGGCCAGGATCTCCGGCTGCTTCGCGGAGCCGTACGCGGCGGACAGCGCCTCGCGCACGGCCGGCACGGCGTCCTTCCGGGCGACGGCCACGGTGCCGACGTCCAGCAGACGGGCCTGCTCCGCGAGGAGCCCGGCCCGGCCGCCGGCGGCCGACAGGCCGGTCACCCGGAAACGTCCGGGGTTGCGCTGCACCACGTCGATGGCCTGCGTGCCGATCGAGCCGGTGGAACCGAGGATCACGATGTCCCGCGGGCCTCCGGTGGCGGCGGTGGCCGCCGGGAAGGTCAGGTGCGGGTGGGCGAGGGAGTCCGTCATCCCCCCATTGTCACCGCACCGGCTCCGGGCGCCGGACGGCGCACCCGCCGAACGCGCGGGCGTGCGGGACGGCGGCGCCCTGCCACCGGTGCCCCCCGGCGGTCCCCCGTACGCCCCGGAGCGGCCGGGTCCGGATCCGGGGCCGCCTCCGGGACGGGTCCGCAACTCCGTTCTCCGGCCTGCGGTTTCGCGGTGCGGCCGTGACCGGGGCCACGGAACGGATCTTTCTGCACACGGTTCGTGCAGCCGTATTCCTTCCCCTTGCGGTCACAACTAGCATCGGCTCCACCACGCGCCGCCCCCCACCTGCGGCGATACCTGTTGTGATTTCTGGCTGGGGTGACATGGCACTGCGCACGCGTACGCCTGAGGGACCGGGGCGGGGGGCGGACCGCGTACGCCGTCCGGGGTCCCTGCGCATGGTTCTCCTCGTGCTGGCCCTCATACCCAGCCTGGCGCTGGCCGCCCTCTGGGGGGTCAGCACCGCGCAACTCGCCCTGGACTGGCGGCTGCAGGCCCGTCACGCCGCTCTGGCCGAACGCGGCATCACCCTGACCGGGGACCTGGCCGCCGCGCTCCGGGAGGAACGGCGGCTGACCGCCGAGATCCTGGCCGATCCCGAGACCTCCCCCACCGCCCTGAGGCAGCAGCGCGAGCGGACCGACAAGGCGGTGCGGGCCTTCCGCTCGGGAACCGGCAGCGGCACCGCCGGCCTGCACGGGGAGCTCCGCGACGCCCTGGCCCGGGCCCGGGAGGAGCTCCGGGTCCTCCCGGAGGTCCGGGAGGACGTGGACGACCGGATCAGCACCCAGCCCGTGGTCTTCGGGTCCTTCACCCTGATGATCGACAGCGCTCTGAAGTTCACCGACGCCCTGGGCAACACCGACAACGGCGCGGTCAGCGTCAGGGCTCAGCCGCTGACCGACCTCATGTGGGCCAACGAGACGCTCGCCCGCGAGGACGCGGTGCTCACCCGCGGCTGGGCCGCGGGCCACCTCGACAAGACGGAGCGCTCCGACCTCGTCGAGTGGATCGGCGCCCAGCAGTACCTCTTCGAGGACCGCATCGCGTCGCGGCTGCCCGAGACCGAGGCCGCGTTCCACCACGACACGACCCTCATGGACGCCTGGCACACCAAGACCGTGGTGGAGCAGACCCTGCTGCAGGTTCCCCTCACCGAGCCCGAGGACCTGCCCCGCGAGGCAGGCCGGTGGCGGGAGGCCATGGAGGAGCTGCAGCCCCGGCTCCAGGAGCTGACCGGCAGACTGGCCGCCGACTTCAACCGGGCCAACGCGGATTCGGTGTGGGACCTGATGGTGCGCATGGTGGCCGCCAGCGCCATCGGGCTGGGCGCGGTCGTCGTCGTCATCGCGCTCACCCTGTGGCTCACCGGCTCCCTGCGGCAGCGGATCCTCGCGCTGCGCGACGAGGCGGCCCGGCTGGAGACGGAGCTGCCGGCCGTCGTGGAGCGGCTCCAGCGCGGCGAGGACATCGACGTCGACGCGGAGGTGCGGGAGGTCCCGCACGGCGACGACGAGCTGGGCCGGCTCGGCCAGGCGCTGAACCTCGCCCGCCGCAGCGCCGTCGAGACCGCCGTGCGGGAGACCGAGCAGCACCGCGGCTTCGAACGGCTGCTCCAGCGCATCGCCCGCCGCACCCAGCTGCTCATCGGCCTCCAGCTGAAGAAGCTCGACGAGATGGAGCGCCGCCACGAGGACCCGGAGGTACTGGAAGGACTGTTCGACCTCGATCACCTGGCGGCCCGGCTGCGCCGCTACGAGGAGAACCTCGTCATCCTCGGCGGCGGCCAGCCGCAGCGGCGCTGGCGCCGGCCCGTTCCGGTGCTGGACGTGCTGCGGTCCGCGCTGGGCGAGGTGCAGGACTACCGCCGCATCCAGATCGAGGTGCAGGGCAGGCCGTGGCTGTCCGAGCGCGCGGTCGGTCCGGTGGCGCACATCGTGGCCGAGCTGATGGAGAACGCCACCGCCTTCTCCAAGCCGCCCAACCCCGTGGAGGCGCGGGCCGGCCTGGTCGGCCGGGGCCTGGTGGTGGAGATCGAGGACCGCGGGCTGGGCATGGAGCCGGAGGAGTACGACCGGCTCAACGCGATGATGGCCGAACCGCCGCGGATGGACATGATGTCCCGGGCCGACGATGCCCGGCTGGGCCTGTACGTGGTGGCGCGGCTGGCGGCCGGGCTCGCGCTGACGCTGGAGTTCCGGCCGTCCGTGTTCGGCGGCACCCGGGTGATCGTCATGATCCCGGCCGAACTGGTCGCCGACGCCCCGGAGCCGGACACCGGCGCGGACGCGGACGCGGCCCCGCGCTCCGACGCGGACGCGGACGCGGACGGCGGCGGGGCCCCCGCGGCCGCGGCCGGGAAGCCCCTGCCCGCGGCCCGCGGGACCGCGGAGCGCGGGGAGCCCGCCGCCGCGCCCGCCGCGCCGGCCGCGCCGTCGGCGGACCTGCCGCGCCGCTCCCGCGGACAGGCCGCGGCGGCCGTCGCCGGCGGCCGTACCGGCACACAGGACGGCGGGAGCCGCGCGCCGGACGACCGGACCGGCGCGGACGGCGCCGGCCTGAACGGCGCCGGCGGCGGCACGAGGCCGCTGCCCCGCCGGGTCCGCCAGGCCAGCCTCACCCCCGAACTCCGGAATCCGCCGCGGCGGCCCGGCACCGACGAGGACGCGTCCCCCCACGCGCATCCGGCACCCGAGCGCTCCGGCGCGACGGTGGGCGCGTTCCAGCGCCAGTCCCGCATCACCCGCGGGCCGGCCTCCGAGCAGGACATCCCCCCGGCCGACGTCAGCACGCCCCAACCCGGCGGAACAGCAAGGGAAGACCGAGAATGACACAGCGCACCACGGCAACCGACCGGGATCTCGACTGGCTGCTCGACGGTCTGGTGGAACAGGTGGCGGGGACCCTGCACGCCGTCATCCTGTCCGACGACGGCATGGTCGTCAGCCAGTCCGGGACCATCGAACGGACGGACGCCGAACGGCTGGCCGCCGTGGCCACCGGCCAGCAGAGCCTGGCCCGGGGCATCGACGAGCTCTTCAACGGCGGGGCGGTGCGCCAGATCATCGTGGAGCTGGCGGACCTGTGGCTCTTCATCATCTCCGCGGGCAAGGGCACCCATCTCGCGGTGGTGGCCTCCCAGGAGGTCGACGCCGAGGTCATGTCGGTCGCGATGTACACCCTGGTCCAGCAGGTCGGCAGGAAACTCGGCACCGAGCCGCGCGGCGACTCCTCCTCCGCCGACGGAGGTAGGTCTGGTTGAGCCACTGGACGGACGGGCTGGAACCGGACGACACCGACGGGGCCCTGGTCCGGCCGTACACGATCACCCGCGGCCGCACGGTTCCGGAGCGGGACGACCTCACGCTGATCACCATGGTCGTCACCAGGTACCCGGACCAGCCCCCCGCCCGCGGGCTGGAGCCCGAGCACCGCGCCATTCTGGAGCGGTGCCGGGTGCCGGCCGCGGTGGCGGAGATCGCGGCGGCGCTCGATCTGCCGGTCTCCGTGACCAAGATCCTCATCGGGGATCTGATCGCGCAGGACAGGGTGACGGCACGGCCGCCGGTGCCGGCCGCGCAAGCCGGACTGAACACGACTCTTCTGCAGGCGGTGAGGGATGGGCTCGAACAACTCTGACCACGGAGCCGGACCGGGGCGTGACCGGCCGGCTCCGGCGGCCGTCAAGTTCCTCGTCGCCGGCGGCTTCGGGGTGGGCAAGACGACACTGGTCGGAGCGGTCAGCGAGGTGGCCCCGGTGCGGACCGAGGAGTATCTGACGCAGGCCAGCGCCGGGGTCGACGTCATCGAAGGGCTGGCGGACAAGAGCACCACCACGGTGGCGCTGGACTTCGGCCGGATCACCATCAGTGCCGAACTGGTGGTCTATCTGTTCGGCACGCCGGGCCAGGAGCGCTTCTGGTTCATGTGGAACGACCTCGTCAACGGCGCGCTGGGGGCGATCGTCCTGGTCGACACCCGGCGGCTGGAGGTGAGCTTCGCCTCGATCGACTTCTTCGAGAACCGGGGCGTCCCGTTCGTGGTGGGCGTCAACTGCTTCCACGGGCACTGCGACCGGACGGAGGAGGAGGTCCGGCACGCCCTCGACCTGGACCCGGCGGTCCCGCTGCTGCTGGGCGACGCGCGGCGGCCGGAGGTGGGACGGGACCTGATGCTCGCCCTGGTCGATCTGCTGATGTCGCTGGCCCCGCCGGACGGTGCGCCGGCGGGCCGGGGCGCCGGCGTGGGCTGACGCCCCGGCGGGGGAACGGGTGTTCAGCGGATGGTGCGGTGGACGTTCTCCCGGCGCGAGGGGCCCGGATCCGCGCCGGCGATCCAGGGCCCGTCGCCGCTGGGATCGAGGACGCCCTCCTCCAGCCAGGTGTACACCCCGCCCAGGACGCCCGCGGTGACCTCGCGGTCCGGGTCGTCGGTGTTGGTCCACAGCCGGCGGAAGAGTTCCTCGGTGCGGACGCGTGCCTGCCGGCAGAAGGCGTCGGCCAGCTGGTACGCCTCCCGGCCGTGGCCGTCCTCGCGGCGCAGCTGCTCCGCCCGGGCGCAGGCCGCGCTCACGGCGAACAGCTCCGCGCCGATGTCCACGATCCGGCCGAGGAAGCACTGCCGGCTCTCCAGCCGTCCCTGCCACCGGGACATGGCGTAGAAGGTGGCGCGGGCGAGCCGGCGGGAGGAGCGTTCGGCCCAGCGCAGGTGGCGGGCGAGATCCGGGTGCCCCGCCGGGTGGAACTCCTGGTAGGAGCCGGGCCGTTGGCCCGGGCCGGTGAGCAGTCCGGGCAGCCACCGGGCGTAGAAGCCGCCGGCCCGGGCACCGGCGCGGGCCTTGCCGGACAGGGGGACGTCCGGGTCGATGAGGTCGCCGGCCACCGACAGATGCGCGTCCACGGCCTCGCGGGCGATCAGCAGATGCATGATCTCCGTCGAGCCCTCGAAGATCCGGTTGATGCGCAGATCGCGCAGCATCTGCTCGGCGGGGACGGCGCGTTCGCCGCGGGCGGCGAGGGAGGCGGCGGTCTCGTAACCGCGGCCGCCGCGGATCTGCACGAGTTCGTCGGCGATGCGCCAGGCCATCTCGCTGCCGTAGAGCTTGGCGAGCGCGGCCTCGATCCGGATGTCCGTGCGGCCCTCGTCGGCCATCCGCCCGGCGAGTTCGACCATCGCCTCCAGGGCGAAGGTGGTGGCGGCGATGAAGGAGATCTTGGCTCCGACGGCCTCGTGCCGCCCGACCGGGCGTCCCCACTGCTCGCGGACGGCCGACCACTCGCGGGCGATCTTCAGGCTCCATTTCCCGGCACCGGCGCAGATGGCGGGGAGGGAGAGCCGGCCGGTGTTGAGGGTGGTGAGGGCGATGCGCAGGCCGGAGCCCTCCGCACCGATGCGGTGGGCCGCGGGGACGCGGACCCGGTGGAAGCGGGTGACGCCGTTCTCCAGGCCGCGGAGCCCCATGAAGGCGTTGCGTTGTTCGACGGTGATGCCCTCGGAGGCGGCCTCCACGACGAAGGCGGTGATGCCGCCCCGGTGGCCGTCCCCGGCCGGCACGCGGGCCATGACGACGAGCAGATCCGCGATGACGCCGTTGGTGGTCCAGAGCTTCACCCCGTCGAGGAGGTAGCCGTCGCCGTCGGGCACGGCGGCGGTCGCCAGGCGGGCCGGGTCGGAGCCGACGTCGGGTTCGGTGAGGAGGAAGGCGGAGAGGTCGGTGCGGGCGCAGCGCGGCAGGAAGGCGTCCTTCTGCTCCGGGGTGCCGAAGATCTTCAGCGGCTGGGGCACGCCGATCGACTGGTGCGCGGAGAGCAGGGCCGCGATCGCGGGGCTGACGGAGCCGGTGAGAGCGAGGGCCCGGTGGTAGTACACGTGTGTGAGCCCGAGGCCGCCGTACCGGGTGTCGATCTTCATGCCGAGCGCGCCGAGCTCCTTCAGACCGCGGATGACGTCGTCGGGGATGCGCGCCTCTCGTTCGATCAGGGCGCCGTCGACCCGGGTGGTGAGGAACGCGCGGAGCCGGGCGAGGAACGCCTCCCCGCGCCGTTCGTCTCCGGCGTCGGGGGCGGGGCCCGGGTGGACCAGGTCCGGCCGGAACCGGCCGAGGAAGAGCTCCTTGGCGAAGCTCGGACTGCGCCACTCCTGTTCGCGGGCGGCCTCGGCCACCTCGCGCGCTTCGCGTTCGGAGACGGAGGGACGGGCGGACGGTGCGGACATGGGGGCTCACCTCGCCGCGAGTAGGGGGTACGGGCCGGCGCCGGCCGGGGCGGGGACGGCGGGGCTCCGGCCGGGCGGTGGGGCTGATGACGGTGTACCCGGCCGGGGGCGGCGCGTACCGGGCGCGGACCACGCCGATGGGCCGGACGGCGGCGGGCGGCACCGGGGAGGACGGGCGGGTGAGGGCGTCAGCGGGCCGGGAACGGCAGAGGGCAAAGGGCGGAGGGCAAGGGGCAGGAAGGGAGCAGGACTGGAGGGAGCGCACACCGGGCCGCACTCCGTTGAAGCGCTTCGACACTCCTCTGGACAGCTTCCGGGCACCGGTCTACTGTCGTTCCACGGCATCGGCCGGGGGGCGGGGCCGACCGCACAGTCGAAGCGCTTCACCCGCCCGGGGCCGGCCGCCCGTCACCGTCGCGCCGCTGGGGGACTGCATGGTCACACTCGCCGAGGTCGCCCGGCACGCCGGGGTCTCCGCCAGCACGGTGAGTTATGTCCTCAGCGGCAAGCGCTCGATCTCCGCCACCACCCGCGACCGGGTCGAACGCAGCATCGAGGAGCTCGGCTACCACCCCAACGCGGGCGCCCGCGCGCTGGCGAGCAGCCGTTCGAACATCATCGCCCTGATGATGCCGCTGCGGACCGACATGTACGTCCCCGTGATGATGGAGATCGCCCTCGCGGTCGCCACCACCGCCCGCACCCACGGCTACGACGTCCTGCTGCTGACCGGCGAGGAGGGCCCGGCCGCCGTACGCCGGGTGGCGGGCAGCGGCCTGGCGGACGC